>NZ_CP109000.1:6146171-6776696 GCF_036226605.1 Streptomyces sp. NBC_00704 | reverse complement strand
CGACCGGCACCTCGCCCGGTACGTCGGCGAGGGGCGTCTGCCCGGGTTCCTCCTGGCGGTCTCACGCGGCGGCCGGGTCGCGCACCTCACCACGCACGGCCTCCGCGACATCGCCGCCGGACTGCCCGTGGAGGCCGACACCCTCTACCGGATCTACTCCATGACCAAGCCGGTGACCTCGGTCGGCGCGCTGATACTGATGGAGGAGGGCCGTCTCGGCCTCGACGACCCCGTGGCCGACCACCTCCCGGCCTTCGCCGACCAGCGCGTGTACACCGGCGGTTCGGGCGCGGACCTGTCCACCCGGCCGGTGGAACAGCCCGTGCTGGTACGTCATCTGATGACCCACACCGCGGGCCTGACCTTCGCGTTCTACCGCTGTCACCCGGTCGACGGCCTGTACCGCGAGGCCGGACTCGACTCGGCGGTGCTGCCGGGCTCGGACCTCGCGGGCACCGTCGAGGCCTACGCGCGCCTGCCGCTGCAATTCGAGCCGGGCACGCAGTGGAACTACTCGGTGGCCACGAACGTCCTGGGCCGGGTCGTCGAGGTGGTCTCCGGGCGGCCGCTGGACGAGTTCCTCGCCGAGCGGGTCTTCCGCCCGCTCGGCATGCCCGACGCCGGCTTCCAGGTGAACGGCGAACAGGCCGCCCGGCTGGCCGAGTTGTACGGGGACGCCGACGGCGGCGGCATCGAGCCCATCGCGGGCCTGCCCCTGTCCGGCCGCCCCCGGTTCCTGTCGGGCAGCGGCGGCATGGTCGCCACCGCCTACGACGTCCACCGGTTCAGCGAAATGCTGCGGCGGCGCGGCGAACTGGACGGCGTGCGCCTGCTCGCGCCCGAGACGGTCGACCTGATGACCCGCAACCACCTCCCCGGCGGCGCGGACCTGCGGACCTTCGGCAGCCGCCCCGCCCACGACGAGCCGGGCAACGACGGCGTCGGCTTCGGCCTCGGGGTGTCCGTGGTCGTCGACCCGAGCCGCACGCAGGCCCCCGGCGGTCTGGGGACGTACGGCTGGAGCGGCGTCGCCACCACCACCTTCTGGGTCGACCCCGCCCACGACGTCTCCGTCCAGTTCCTGACCCAGCTGCGCCCCCGGAAGTCCCTGAAGCTCTACCCCGGCCTCAAGCGACTGGTCCACGAGGCGATCACGCACTGACCCCACCGGGACCGCCAGCATCAAGGCGGAGCCGGAGGGGGGCGGTTCGATGAGCGATGGCCCCCAGGGGGACGCGGCGCCGGCCCGGCTCCGAGGCGAGTCGGGCCGGGGCTGTCGTGCGCCGGGGGCGCCGTGCGGGCGCCCGTCGGGGGGCGAGGTGCGGCGGGCTCAGGACCAGTGCGCCACCGCGTCCAGGTGGGGCAGCCGGTGATCCAGGCGCTCCCGCTTGGTGCGCAGGTAGGTGATGTTGTTCTCGCACGGTTCGATCAGCAGCGGCACCTCTTCGGCGACCCGGATGCCGTTGTCCACCAGCGCCTCGCGCTTGCGCGGGTTGTTCGACATCAGGCGGACCGACCGCACGCCCAGGTCGCGCAGGATGTCGGCGGCCACCTTGTAGTCGCGGGCGTCCACCGGGAACCCGAGGGCGACGTTGGCCTCGACGGTGTCCAGACCCTCCGCCTGGAGCGCCATCGCCCGCAGCTTGCCGAGCAGCCCTATGCCGCGGCCCTCGTGCCCGCGCAGGTAGACGACCACGCCGCGGCCCTCCGCGACCACCGACCGCAGCGCGGACTCCAGCTGGTCGCCGCACTCGCAGTGCTGGGAGCCGAACGCGTCTCCGGTCAGGCATTCCGAGTGCAGCCGGGTCAGCACGTCCTCCGCGCCGATGTCGCCGTAGACCAGGGCGACTTGTTCGTCGCCGCGGTCGTGGTCCATATAACCGATCGCCTGGAATTTGCCGTAAACGGTGGGCAGAGGGGCGTTCACCACGCGTTCCACACCGGTGCGCTGCGGGGTCTTCGTGCCGAGTACGCCAAGGTTTTCTGTCATGATCTGGTTCCTAAGCAGAGACGAAGGGCCGGGAAGAAATGAGTGGTTCGGACATACGGTCGGCGGCGTACGGAGTGATGCCGACGGACACTACCGAAGACGTGCGGGCCCGGGGAGCCGGGGTCGCGACGCAGGTTGCGGTCCTTCCCGTCGGCAGCTTCGAACAGCACGGCGCACACCTGCCGCTGGCCACCGACACGCTGGTCGCCTGCGCCATCGCGCGGGAGATCGCCGAGGCGTACCCGGTGCACCTCCTCCCGCCGGTGACCGTCGCCTGCTCGCACGAGCACGCGGCCTGGCCGGGAACCGTCAGCATCTCCTCCGTGACCCTTCACGCGGTGGTACGGGACATCGCGGCGTCGTTGCGCCGCTCGGGCGTCGAAGCCCTGGTTGTGGTCAACGGACACGGCGGGAACTACGTCCTGGGCAACGTCGTCCAGGAGTCGTCCGCCGCGGGCGAGCCGATGGCGCTGTTCCCGGCCCCGGAGGACTGGGAGACGGCGCTGGAGCGGTCCGGGGTGTCGACCTCGCTGCTCACCGACATGCACGCCGGGGAGATCGAGACGTCGATCCTGCTGCACGCCCACCCCGATGTCGTCCGGCCCGGTTACGAGTCGGCCGATTTCGTCGCGGACGACCGCCGTCATCTGCTCACGCTGGGAATGTCCGCCTATACCGATTCGGGCGTCATCGGCCGTCCTTCCCTGGGGTCCGCGGAAAAGGGAAAGGAACTTCTCGCGAGCCTCGCGGATTCCTTCGGCGCGTATTTCTCGCTGCTGACCACGCCGGCCCCGCGGACCTCCGCGGAAGGGGACGCCGCGGGTACGGCGGCGGCCGGTGACACGGCCTCCGCGTAACGCCGCTCGTCCTCGCCGGGCCGCTCGTCGGCGTTCGGAGCGGCCGGGTCCGCGGCCCGGCCGCGCGCTCCGGCGGCCCAGCGCACGACCAGCACGACCGCTCCCGGCAGCGCCGCCACGAAGCTGAGGACGCCGTAGACGACGGCGACCGACAGGCCGGTGCTCGCGCCGAGTCCGGCCGCGCCGAACGCCCAGGCGGTGACGCCCTCGCGCGGGCCCCAGCCGCCGACGTTCAGCGGCAGGCCCATCGCGAGCAGCGCGAGGACGGCGATCGGCAGCAGCGCGAGCACGGAGGCGCCGGAACCGGCGACCCGCGCGGCCACGACGAACATGGCCAGATGTCCCGCCAGCACGACGGCGGAGGACAGGGCGACGCCCGGCCCGTTGCGCCGTGACAGCAGGCTCTCGCGGGCCTCCGCCAGCGCCGCGCGCATCCGGCCCGCGCGGCGCGGGGCCGAGGAGCTCATCCGCACGGCGACGACGACGGCGCAGGCGCCCGCGCCGGCCAGCAGGACCAGCGGCGTGATCTGCCGGACGTCCTGCATGACCGGCGACGGCAGGGTCAGCAGAATCGTCACGCCCGCGACGGCCAGCACGAGCTGTCCGGCGGTGCGCTCCAGGACCACGGCCCGCACACCGCGGCCTACGTCGCCCTCGCTCTGCCCGTGCCGCACCGCGCGGTGCACGTCGCCGAGGATGCCGCCGGGCAGCGCCGCGTTGAGGAACAGGGCGCGGTAGTAGTCGGCGACGGCCGCACCGAGCGGCAGCCCGATCCGCAGCCCGCGGGCGACCAGCGCCCACCGCCACGCGCTGAACACGGTGGTGAGCGCGCCGATCGCGAGGCCGGCGAGCAGGGTCGGCGTGTCGATCCGCCGCAGCCCGTCCAGGAAGACGCCGGTGCCCAGCCGCCACAGCAGCACCGAGAGGATGACGATCCCGGCGACCGTCCCGAAGTGGGTGCGCAGGGCGCGGCTGCCGAGCAGGCGGCGTAGCCGGGACGGCCGCCCGGCGTGCGGCGCGGTCACGATGACGCCGATGCGGGCGTCCGAGACGGCGGCGTCCCCTCGGGCGGCCGACGCGGCCTGCGCGGGCCGCCGCACGACGGGCGGGGCCGTCTCGGCCCACAGCACGGGCGGCGCGCCCACCCGCGGGCCGGCCGTCCTCGCGCTCATCCGGCTCCGCCTGTGGGCCGGGCCAGCGCCAGCAGGTCGCTGTGGTGGACGGTGGCGCGCAGTTCGCCGGCGGCGCAGGCCGCGAGCCGTGCCGCGAGATAGGGCTCGGCGCGCTCGGCCAGCTCGGGGCGCTCCTCCACGGCCGCGCCGACCCAGCCGCGCAGCCACTGCGCGGTCAGACCCACGTTCTGCGGGCCGAGCTGCCAGGCGCTGGGGTGCACCTTCACGGTCGCGCCCTGGTCGGCGAACGCCTCGCAGGCCACCGTGACCGCGTCGGGGCCGAGGAGGCCGCCGCGCCGCTGGTGGTCGTTGAAGGCGGCGGCGATCTCGTCGTCCAGCGGGTCGGGGGCGCTGAGTTCGACGCGGCCGGCGACCGACAGGGTCAGCAGCGCCGGGCAGCCCGCTCCGGCGCAGGCCGCGGCGAGCGTCTCGACCTCCTCGCGGGTGAGGACGTCGAGCAGTGCGGAGGCGGTGACCAGCGACGCGCCGAGCAGGGCGTCCGGGGTGAGGCGGGCGACGTCGCCGCGCCGCGTCTCGACGGTGACCCGGCTGCCGTCGGCGGCCGCCCGCGGGGAGGCGACGGCGGCGAAGTGCAGCAGGTAGGGGTCGCGGTCGTGGAGGATCCAGTGCTGGGCGCCGTCCAGGCGGGGGGCGAGCCAGCGCCCCATGGAGCCGGTGCCGCAGCCCAGGTCGTGGATGGCCAGACCGCTGCGGCCCGGCATGTTGGCGAGCCGGATCCGCAGCGGGTCCAGCAGTTCCATCGACCGGGCGGCGGCGTCGGCGGGCTCGCGCAACTCGAGCCATTCGGGGGCGTAGCGGGGCTGCTCGTCCGGTCCGGCGTCGCGCAGCCGCACGGTGGGCCGCTCGCCGGACCTGCCGACCGGCCCGGCGCCGGCGATGACCGACTCCGGATCGGCCTCGGCGCCCGCGCCCCCGGCGTGCGGCGCGTGCGGCGCGGCCTCCGCCAGGGAGACGGAGTCGCCGCGGCCGGACTGGGCCGGGATGCCGCCCACGTGCCGTGCCACGTCGGCCGGGGTCGCCGTCGTCTTCCTCATGCCGCCCTCCGGGGCTCGCGGGGAAGCCTGCCCAGGACGCCGGCCAGGCTCTGGGCGGTCGACGCCCAGCCGTTCAGGGCGGCCCGGCGGCCGCGCGCGGCCGCCTTGAGCCGCCGTCGCACGTCCGGCTCGCCGAACCAGCCGCGCAGTTCCGCGGCGAGGGCGGCCGGGTCCTCCGGCGGGACGAGGATGCCGGGGACGCCGCCGTCGGGGGCGCGGCCGACCGCCTCGGGCAGTCCGCCGACGTCCGTCGCCAGGACCGGGATGCCGCGGGCCAGCGCCTCGGTGACGGCCATGCCGTACGTCTCCGCGTACGAGGTGAGCACCATCAGGTCGGCGGAGGCGTACGCGGCGTCCAGGTCGGCGCCGGACTTCGGGCCCGCCAGCTCCAGGCGGTCCTGCAGACCATGCCGGGCGATGAGTTCGCGCAGGTGGGCGACGTACTCCGGGTCCTGCCCGAGCCCGCCCACGCACACGCAGCTCCACGGCAGGTCCTTCGCCGCGGCCAGCGCCTCGACCAGCCGGTGCTGGCCCTTGCGGGGGGTCACGGACGCCACGCACAGCAGCCGGGAGAGGCCGTCGGTGCCGGACGCCAGGGGCGCGATGTCGGCGCCGGGGGCGGCGACGTGCACCCGCTCGGGGGCGAGGCCGTGGTGCGAGACGAGACGGCGCACCGCCCAGTCGCTGGTGGCCACGACCGCCGGCACGGCCCGCAGCACCTCGCGCTCCTTGGCGTCGAGCTGGGCGGCCACCTCGGGCGCGATGCCGCGCTCGTCGCCCAGCGGCAGGTGGACGAGCACGACGAGCCGCAGCCGCTCGGCCTCGGGGGCGATGATCTCCGGGACGCCGCAGGCGACCAGCCCGTCGATCAGGACGACCGTGCCGTCGGGGAACTCCCGCAGCGTGCGCGCCAGGTCCGCGCGGGCGTCCGCCTCCGGGCGGGGCCACGATCCGGACACCAGGTGCTTGTGGACCTGCCAGCCGAAACCGGGCAGGTCCAGGCAGAGCCGCCGGTCATAGGCGTTGCCGCCGCTCGGGTTCGCCGCGTCGTCGACGCCGCCCGGCATCACGAAGTGCACGGAGCGCAGGGACATGGGGATGATCCCACCGATCTTGGGAAGCGGCGCCTGCACGGGCACGTACGCCAGCGGAGCCTGCTGCGCGGCGGCCGGAGCGCTCTGCACGGCCGCCTTCTCCAGGGTCACGTCGGTCACAACGCACGCTCGTAACTCGCCCAGGCGACATGCGACTCGTGCAGGGTGACGGCGATGGCGGCGATGCCCCGCGCGCCCTCGCCGAGCGCGCCCTTGTGGATGCGCTCCGCGAGCCGGTCGGCCACGACCTTCGCCAGGAACTCCGTGGAGGTGTTGACCCCCGCGAAGTCGGGCTCGTTGTCGAGGTTGCGGTAGTTCAGCTCGCTGACCACCGCTCCCAGCTCCTGCGTGGCCAGTCCGATGTCGACGACGATGTTGTCGTCGTCCAGCTGCTCGCGGCGGAAGGTGGCGTCCACGAGGAACGTCGCTCCGTGCAGGCGCTGCGCGGGTCCGAAGACCTCGCCGCTGAAGCTGTGGGCGATCATGATGTGATCGCGGACGGTGACACTGAACAACGGACGACCCTCCAGGTGCGGCGCCTCTGCTCCCCCCGGCCGTTGACCGCCGGGGGATGCCGTGTAGTACGGCTCAACGGTTCCCCCTGTTCAGCCTGATCTCACTCTTTTCTCAGGTCAGGCGCTCCTGGTCGTACCTGATGCCGTGGCACAGCGCCGGGATCTCGCCCGACGCGAGTTTCGGCAGCACCTGCGGCAGCTCGTCGAAGGCGCTGTCTCCGGTGACGAGGGCGTCGAGCGCCGGATCGGCCAGCAGTTCCAGCGCGAGGGCGAGCCGGTCGGCGTAGGAGCGGGTGGAGCGCCGCGCCGGGGAGACCGTGCCGACCTGGCTGCTGCGCACGACGAGCCGCCGGGAGTGGAAGTCCTCGCCGAGCGGGAGGGAGACCTTCCGGTCGCCGTACCAACTCAGTTCGAGGACGGTGCCCTCGTCGGCGAGCAGCTCCAGCGAGCGGGCGAGACCCTGCTCGGTGGCGCTGGCGTGCACGACGAGGTCGCAGCCGCCGACGGCGTCCGCGGGCGCGGCGAAGCCGACCCCGAGCGCCTCGGCTACCTTCTCGCGCGCCGGGTCGGCGTCCACCAACTGCACGCGCACCCCGGGGAAGCGGGCCAGCAGCGCGGCCACCGAACAGCCGACCATGCCGCCGCCGACCACCGCGATCCGGTCGCCGACCAGCGGCGCCGCGTCCCAGAGCGCGTTGACGGCCGTCTCCACGGTGCCCGCGAGGACGGCCCGGCGCGCGGGCACGGAGTCCGGCACGACCGTCACCGCGGCCGCCGGGACCACGTACCGCGTCTGATGCGGGTACAGGCAGAAGACCGTCCGCCCGAGCAGCTCCGCCGGACCGCGCTCCACCACCCCGACACTGAGGTAGCCGTACTTCACGGGCGCCGGGAAGTCGCCCTCCTGGTACGGCGCCCGCATGGCCGCGTGCTGGCTCTCCGGCACCCCGCCGCGGAAGACGAGGGTCTCCGTGCCGCGGCTGACGCCGGACCACAGTGAGCGCACCAGGACCTCGCCCTCGGCCGGTTCCGCGACGACGACGTCACGGATCTCCCCCTCACCGGGCGAGGCCACCCAGAACGCACGAGCGGCGATCGACATCCACATCCTCCTGAACGATCGGGAACCTGTTCACGTACCGAGGTGTGCACAGTCCGCGCACAGTACGCGGCACTGATCATCTCTGTCATCTGGCCGGAGGAACGTGCGGTGGCCCTGAACAACACTTACGACGCGAGGCTGGTCCAGCAGGAGACCGCTGTGGGAGCGGGCGTTCAGATCCTGTTGCTGGCCCTGCTCGGCACGGCGATCGGCATGGGGCCGGCGGGCTGGGTGACCGGTCTCGTCTTCGCCGTCGCCACCTGGGCGGTGCTCTCCCGGGCGCTGCACCGCTCCAGCCTGCGCACGTTCGGCCCCGCCAACCGGGTCACCCTCGGCCGGGCCACGCTGGTCGGCGGGGTGACCGCCCTGGTCGCGGACTCCTTCGAGAGCACGCCCCCGGTGACACTGCTGGTCGGCCTGACCGCCGTCGCCCTCATCCTGGACGGCGTCGACGGAAAGGTCGCCCGCCGCACCAACACCTCGACCGCCCTGGGCGCGCGCTTCGACATGGAGGTCGACGCCTTCCTCATCCTGGTGCTCAGCGTGTACGTCTCGACGACGCTGGGCCCGTGGGTGCTGCTGATCGGCGGCATGCGCTACGCCTTCGTCGCCGCGGCCCGTGTCGCCCCCTGGCTCAACGCCCCGCTCCCCCCGAGCACCGCCCGCAAGACGGTCGCCGCGTTGCAGGGCGTCCTGCTGCTGCTGGCGGGCTCCGCCCTGCTGCCCTACGCCGCCACCTTCGCCGTGGTGCTGCTGGCGCTCGGCTCCCTGGTGTGGTCCTTCGGCCGGGATGTGCTGTGGCTGTGGCGCACGTCGCGCGCGGTGACCGAACTCCCCGCGGAAGCGGTCCTGGAACTGGTGTAGTCGCCGCCCGGCGCGAGGAAGAGCGATCCGCGCCCGTGCGGCCGCCCCGGCCCGCGGGGAGCAGGGCACTCACTCCGACCGCCCCGCCCCGGCCGCGGAAGCGGGCCGCTCGACGGGAAGACCCTCCACCGGGGTTCGCGCCGGGGTCCCTTGCGAGGTCCGCTCCGAGGTCGGCGTCGAGGGCTGCGTCGACGGAGTGCGCGTCACCGCCCGCCGCGCCGACGGAGGTTGCGCCACCGGCGCTCCCGTCCCCGGCACCCCCTCCGCACCGCCACGCCGGTGAGATCCTCCCCACCGACCCGATCGCGGTGCGCGTTCCGTCGGTCGCAGCAGGCCGGGCGCCGTCACCGCCAGGGCCCCCAGGACAGCGAGGACGCCGGCGGGGGCGAGCACGGCCCACGGAGCCCGTTCGGCGTACGGCTGGTTCTCCGCCAGGAGCAGACCCCACTCCGGGGACGGCGGCTGGGCCCCGAGACCGAGGAAGCCGAGCGAGGCCAGCGCCAGCGCCACGCCGGGCAGCCGCAGCAGGGCGTGCCGCGCGACCGGCGGCAGGACCGCCGGCAGCAGTTCCCGCCTCAGCAGATGCAGGCGGCCCGCGCCGAGAGCCCGTGTGGCGGCGAGATGGACGGTGGCCCGTTCCTGCCGCAGCAGCGCCGAGGTGTGCGCGGCGAGCGGCGCCCACGCCACCACCGCCACGGCCAGGACGGGCGTCGACGGACCGCCGCCCCGGACCGCGGCCGCCAGCAGTGCGGCGAGCACCGGCGGGACCGCGTTGACGGTGTCGACCAGCGGCCCGGACAGCCGGGACAGCGACCCGAGCAGGACCCCCACCGCCAGGGCGATCGCGCTGACGGCGAGGGCGAGGAGCAGGGTCGCGACCGCACCGTGCGCGACGCGTGCCAGGAGGTCCCGGCCGAGCGCGTCCGTGCCGAACGGATGCGCCGCCGACGGGGCTTGGAGCCGTTCGCCGGTGTCCAGGGCGAGCGGATCGCGGGGCAGCCCGAGGCCGACGACCGCGAACAGCAGCACCCCGTGGACGAGCGGCGGCGTCCGGCGGCCTCCCGGCGCCGGCCGGTGCAGCGGGTGCAGGGCCCCGTCGCGCAGGGCGGGACCGACGAGCGTCCGGGCGGCGAGCCGCGCCGCGCCCGTGGTGACGGCCGCGAGGACGACGAGCACGAGGGTTCCCGCCTGAAGGACCGGCAGATCCTGGGCGATCGCCGCCCGCAGCGTGGCCCGGCCGAGACCGGGGATGTCGAAGATCTGCTCCACCGCGACCGACCCCCCGGTCAGCCCCACAACGAACAGCCCTACGTTCGGCAGCAGTCCGGGCACGCAACGGCGCAACGCCATACGGACGACGCTCCGGCCGGGCAGCCCGCGTGCGACGGCGGCCGACGCCCAGGGCTCCGCGAACGCGGCCGGCAACCGGTCGTCCAGGAGCCGCCCGAGGACCGCCCCGGCGGGCAGGCCGAGGGCGAGCGCGGGCAGCACCGTCCACTGCGGGCCGTACCAGCCGAGGGCGGGGAGCCACCCCCACTGCACGCCGACCACCGTCGCGAGGACCGACGCGACGAGGAACTCCGGCAGCGCGGCGAGCACGGCGGAGCCCGAACCGCCGGCGGGCCGGCCCGCGAGCCGCCGCCGCGCCCCGAGGAACAGGGTGCGGGCGCACACCCCGGCCGCGACGACCAGGGCGACCGCCAGCGCCACCGCCATCAGCAGCAGCGACACGCCCAGCGCCTCCAGCACCCCCGGCGCCACGTCGGCGCCGGAGATCCAGGACCGTCCGGCGTCCCCGCGGAGCAGTCCCGCCAGCCATCTCCCCAGCAGCCGCACCGGACCGTCGTCCAGCCCGAGCCGGCCGCGGATGTCGGCGAGCACCTGCGGCGAGGGGTCGCGGTCGGCGGACCGCGCCTTCAGCACGGTGAGCGCCGGGTCGGTCCGCGACAGCCAGGGCAGCAGCCCGACCCCGCACACCAGCAGCGCGCCCAGCACGGCACGCCACAACAGCGCGCCCGTCCTGCCCCGCACGCCGTCAGCGCCGGGTCCCGGCGCCCACGAGGGTGCGCTCGTAGGGGTCCGGAGCCACCCCGCGGACGTCCGCCGCGACACCGGTGATGATGCGCTGGTGGACGAGCGGAACCACGGCGTCGGTGCCGAGGATCAGCGCCTCGGCGGCCATGGCGGCGTCCTGCCGCCGGTCGGTGTCGGCCGCCGCCTGCGCTGCCCCGACGGCCCGGTCGACGTCCGGGTCGCAGAGGCGGGAGAGGTTGTAGCCGCCGGCGCAGGTGAAGTCGCCGGCGAGGACGGAGACGGGGTCGCCGGTGTCCAGCAGGCTGTTGCGGGCGCCGACGACCGCGTCGAACCTCCCCGCCAGGGCGTCGCTCTCCAGCCGGGAGTACTCCCGCACCTCCAGCTTCACCCGGAACCCGGCCCTCTCCAGCTGCTGCTTCAACACCTGCGCGACCTCCGGAAGTTCGGGCCGGTTGTCGTAGGTGGCCAGGGTGACGGAAGCGCCGCCCGGCGCGACCGCCCTCGCCCGGCCGGAAGGCTGGACGCGCTTGCCCTGCGCCCAGGTGACGGCCGGCCCGTAGATCCCGGCGCCGGCGTCGGCATGCCCCTCGTACACGCCCTCGGCCAGGACGGAGGCGTCGACGGCGGCACGGGCCGCGGCACGCAGGGCCGGGTTCCTGAAGACGCCGGACCTCGCGTTGAGGTGGAGGCTGGTGGTGCGGGTCGTGGCGATCTCACGGCGGGTGGCGGCGTCGAGACCGGCGGCCTGGGCGACGGGTACGGCCTCGGCGACGTCCACCTCGCCGGTGCGCAGAGCGTTGGCGCGGGCTGAGCCGTCGGCGACGAACCGCACGTCGACGCCCGGGGCCTGGGCGCGGCCGCCCCAGTAGTCGTCGAAGCGGTCGAGCCGGGCGGCGGTGGTCCCGGTCAGCCGGGTGATCTCGAAGGGACCGGTGCCGGTGCCCGCCACGTCGACGGCGCCCTCCTTCCCGCCCTCGGCCGCATAGGCCTTCGGCGCGAGGACGGCGAGACTCGGACTGGACAGGCGCAGGGGCAGGACGGGGTCCGGGGCCGCGGTGGTGACGCGCACCGCGGCCCTGCCCGCCGCCTTCGCCGTGAGGGCGACGCCGGTCAGGGCGGCCGGGGCGGGCCGGGCCGCGACGGCACGGCCGAGGGAGGCGGCGACGGCGGCGGGCGTGACGTCCGTGCCGTCCTGGAAGACGGCCTCGCGCAGCGTGAACAGCCACGAGCGGTCGCCCTCACGCCGCCACGACGCGGCCAGCGCGGGCACGGCCGAGCCGTTGGCGTCGAGCGCCGTCAGCCCCTCGGTGACGCCGAGCCGGCTGAGGATCGTCGCGTCGGCCCCGTACGGAGAGAGGTTCTCGGCGGGCGGGAAGGCGAGCGCGACCCGCAGCCGGGCGCCGTCCCCGCCGGACGCCTTGCCGTCCCCGGCCCCGCCCCCGGACGAGGCGAAGCAACCGGTGAGGAACGGCGCGAGGCAGAGAAAGGCGAGAACCCGCGGCCGACGACGAGTACCGAGCGGCCGCAGCTCACGCTGCGAACTCCGCCGGCCCTGCTGGCTGCGTCGGCCGTGGCGACCGCGCGGGCTGCGGGAGCTGAGCGAACTGCGGGTATTACGGGAACTGCGAGAACTGCGGGTGAAGTACATGGAGTTACCGGCCTGTACGAGGGGGGTGGTGGGAGGGGGCGGCGGAGAGCAGGGGCCGGACCGGGGCGACACCGGCCGGGGAGCCGACGGCTGAGGCGCAGGTGCCGACGGCGCAGGCGTGGGTGCCGACGGCGGTAGCAGTGCCGGCGGGGGCGCGGAGGGGGACGTCGAAGTGCACGATGCCCTGACCGTCGTCCGCCTGCTCCCGCTCGTCGTGCACGACGGTGCCGAGCGACCGCCAGAACCCCTCGGCGCCCTCGACGGACGGGTCCGTGTGCAGATAGACGGAGCGGTAGCCGCCGTCCGCGACCGCGAAGGCGAGCAGCTCGGCCACCAGACGCCGGGCGAGGCCGCGTCGCCGGTGCTCGGGACGGACGTAGACGCGGCGCAACTGGGCGGTCGTCCCCGACGGATAGCGCTCGGCGACGTGACGCGGGTTCGGCGGGTGCGCCGGGCCGCGGGAGTCGAGCGCGGCGGTGGCGACGATCTCTCCGCCGCGCCCTTCGCCGCACCTGCCGCCGTCGGTCGCGACCAGCAGGGTGTGGCGTTCGGACGCGAGGTACGCGGCGTGGGGATCGATGATGTCGCCGTGCCAGCGGGGCACGTAACCGCTTCCGAAATCCCGGTAGACGGTGTCGAGCATGACGGCTCGGGCGCCGTCCAGGTCCTCGGGGCCCGCGACCCTGATGCAGTAGTTACGCACTTGCGAATGATATGCAACAAGCGCGAGAAGTCGATCATTGGATCGCCACTCCCGGATTTGACAGAGATCACGAAGGACCCCCCAATCAAGCCACATGACATTCATTTTCAACAAGGCGGTGTGACGCGCATCGCATGTGGGGAGGAGGGCGGCGCCGCGTGCGCCGCGTGCGCCGCAGTTCGCCCGCCGCCGTCCGGCTGGCCGCGGCCCAGCGGTCCGCCCTTTACCGCAGCCCGCTCGCGTCGAGGAGGCGGACCAGGTCTTTGCGGCCGTAGCCGAGGAGGGCGGCTCGGTGGGCGGCTGTCAGGATCAGTTGCGCCACGGTCTGTGCGCCGTAGCCGTCCTGGTCGTCGGTCAGCCATTCGTGCGGCTCGTCGATGCCGAGGCTGCTCATCACCAGGCCGTGTTCGCGGCGGATCTCCGCGACGGTGTCGGAGACGGCTGCCAGCAGGGTGGCGCCCGGGCGCTCGCACGTGAGGGCGAAGCAGCCCCGGTCGGCCGGTTCGCAGCCGCTGGGCGGGTGGGTGCGCAGGCGCTCGTACCGTTCGTCGTCGAAGCCGCCGTCGCCGAACTCGTCGTGGACCAGCACGAACCGGTGATGCCCCGGAGGCGGCGGCGAGGGCGGCGGCGTGTACTCCCAGCCCGCGTCCTCGTGCACCAGCCGCCGCACCTCCTCCTCGTCGGCCGAGGTCACCGAGAAGCCGGTGCCGGTGTTGTGCCCGGTGATCGTGCCGTCGGCGTTGCGCAGGATGTGCAGGCTCATGTCCACCCCCGTGGTCGTCGTGAGCGGGAGGATCCCGTCACCCGCACAACGGGCCGCGGCCCCGGCCCGTGCCCGCTCGACCGCACATCACTCGATCGCGTGAACGAATCCCTCGCTCAGCGCCCGCCGGCCAGGAACTGCGTCACCGCCGTCACGAAGCGCTCCGGATCGTCCCGCCACGGAAAGTGCCCCGCGCCGGGCTGCACCACGAACGCGGCCTTCGGAAACAGCTCCGCGAACTCCCGCATCACGCGCGGCGGCGCGCCCAGGTCGTGTTCGCCCGCGAGGAGGAGAACCGGGGAGGGGAAGGCCGCGAGGGACCGGCGGGTGGCGGCCGGATCGAAGGAGCCCTCGGCGGCGTAGGCGGCCGCCGCCTCCTGGTTCTTGTCCTTCTCCCCCGCCTCGTCGAAGGCCCGCGCGTCCTCGTCCCAGCGGGCGTGGAAGAAGGGGGCGACGAGCTGCCAGGAGTCGGCGCCGGCGCGGCCCGCGGTGATCGCCTCCAGGGCGGCGTATCCGGTGGCGAACCACGGCTCGCCGGCCCGCAGCCGCGCGGTGGTCAGCCGGTCCTCGGCGGTGATCTCCAGGCCCGCCGCGTACACGCTCGGGGTGATCAGCAGCAGGCTCGCCACGCGGTCGGGGTGGCGGGCCGCGTACAGGAGGGCCAGGTTGGCTCCCGCGGAGTGCGCGAGCAGGTCGATCCGGTCGAGACCGAGGTGGGCGCGCAGCGCCTCGACGTCGTCGACCTGGCGGTCGCAGCGGTAGGAGACGGTGTCCGCGGGGACCGCCGATTCTCCGGTGCCCCTGGGGTCCAGGCCGACAAGCCGCCGGTGGGCGTCGAGCCCGCCGAGGTCGCCCAGATAGGCGGCGGACTGCATGGGGCCGCCGGGCAGGCAGATCAGGGGTGGCCCGTCCCCTGCCCCGCGGTGGGCGAGGCGGGTTCCGTCGGGGGCGGTGAAAGTCGGCATGGAGGGATCCTCACAGGGCGTCCATGCGCGGACAACCGAGTTGCCGGAGAGCAGGTGTTGAGGGGGAGGCCGTGAAGGCCTCGGGCCCTCCCTCCGCACCGGGGTGGTGGGCGCGGGCTCCCGCACCCACGCCCACCGGTCCTGGGGGTGCCCCCGGCCTCGAAGGCCGCCCGTCTCAGGCCGCTCGGGCCGTTCCCTCCCGGTGTCTGCGGACGATCT
Organism: Streptomyces sp. NBC_00704; assembly: GCF_036226605.1. NCBI lineage: Bacteria > Bacillati > Actinomycetota > Actinomycetes > Kitasatosporales > Streptomycetaceae > Streptomyces > Streptomyces sp. NBC_00704. The sequence continues at coordinate 6,761,715 of NZ_CP109000.1, read as the reverse complement.
CCGCGTAATGGTGTCCGGTGCCCTTGATGGTGCGGGCCTGGGTGCGGTAGTCGACGTGGACGAGGCCGAAGCGCTTGTCGTAGCCGTAGGCCCACTCGAAGTTGTCCAGCAGCGACCAGGCGTAGTAGCCGGCCAGGGGTGCGCCCTTGCGGGCGGCGGAGGCGCAGGCGGCCAGGTGCTTCACCAGGTAGTCCTGGCGTTCGGGGTCGTCCACCGTGCCGTCGGGGCGGACGACGTCCGGGAACGCGGAACCGTTCTCGGTGACGTACAGCTTGCGCGCCCCGTACTCGTCGGTGAGGCGGAGCAGCAGGTCCTCGATGCCGCTCGCGTCGACCTCCCAGTCCATCCCGGTGCGCGGGACGCCGGACCGGCGGACGGTGCGGACACGCGGGGCCGGGCCGGTCGGATCGTCGGCGACGGCCTGCGGGAAGTAGTAGTTCAGGCCCAGCCAGTCCAGCGGGGCGGCGATCGTCGTCAAGTCGCCCTGTTTTTCAGGGAGTTCGACGCCGTAGACCTCCCGCATGTCGGCCGGGAAGCCGCGGCCGTGGACGGGGTCGAGCCACCAGCGGTTGGTGTGGCCGTCCATGCGGCGGGCGGCGGCGACGTCCTCGGGGCGGTCGGTGGCGGGATGGATCGTGGAGAGGTTGTTGACGATGCCGATCTTCGCGCGGGGTGCGGCCGCCCGGATGGCCTGGACGGCGAGGCCGTGGCCGAGGAGGAGGTGGTAGGAGGCGCGGACGGCCGCGGTCAGGTCGGTGAGGCCGGGGGCCATGGTGCCTTCGAGGTGGCCGATCCAGGCGGAGCACAGGGGCTCGTTGAGGGTGGCCCAGTGGGTGACGCGGTCGCCGAGCCGTTCGGCCACGGCGGACGCGTAGGCGGCGAAGTGCTCGGCGGTCTGCCGCTCGGGCCAGCCGCCGCGGTCCTGGAGGGTCTGGGGCAGGTCCCAGTGGTAGAGGGTGACGGCGGGGGCGATGCCGGATTCCAGCAGTGCGTCGATCACCTGGTCGTAGAAGTCGAGGCCCTTGGGGTTGACGGGGCCGTCGCCGCCGGGGACGACGCGGGGCCAGGCGATGGACATCCGGTAGGCGTTCACGCCGAGGCGCCGCATGAGGGCGATGTCCTCGCGCCAGCGGTGGTAGTGGTCGCAGGCCACGTCGCCGTGGTCGTCGCCCGCGATCTTTCCGGGTGTGTGCGAGAACGTGTCCCAGATCGACGGGGATCGGCCGTCCTCCGCCACGGCTCCCTCGATCTGGTACGCCGAGGTGGCGGTCCCCCACAGGAAGTCGTGGGGCAGGGCGGCGAGGTCGATGGTCACGGAGGTCCCTTCGGGATGGGGGTGGCGGGCCGTTGCGGGGTGCCCGGGTGGTGCGGGATGCCGGGCCGTCGCGGGGTTCCGGGTCACTTCACGGCTCCGGCGGTCAGGCCGGCGACGAGGTAGCGCTGGAGCAGCAGGAAGCCGGCCACGACGGGCACGCTGACGACGAGCGAGGCGGCCATGATCTGGTTCCAGTACACGTCGTTGAGGGTGGAGTAGCCCTGGAGGCCGACGGCGAGGGTGCGGGTGGCGTCGTTGGTCATGACGGAGGCGAAGAGGACTTCGCCCCAGGCGGTCATGAAGGCGTAGACGGCGACGGCGACGATGCCGGGGATCGCGGCCGGCACGACGATCCGGAAGAGGGCGCCGAGCGGGCCGCAGCCGTCGACGAGCGCGGCTTCGTCGAGGTCGCGGGGGACCGAGTCGAAGTATCCGATCAGCATCCAGATGGAGAAGGGGAGGGAGAACGTCAGGTAGGTGAGGATCAGGCCGCCGCGCGAGCCGAACAGGGCGATGCCGGTGCTGTTGCCGATGTTGACGTAGAGCAGGAACAGCGGGAGGAGGAAGAGGATGCCGGGGAACATCTGGGTGGACAGCACGGTGACGGTGAAGGTGCGTTTGCCGCGGAAGTCGTAGCGGCTCACGGCGTAGGCGCTGAACACGGCGATGACGACGGAGCAGGCGGTCGCCGCGCCCGCCACGATCAGCGAGTTCACGAAGTAGCGGGCGAGGGGGACCGTCGACCAGATGTCGATGTAGGGGCGGATCGTCAGTCCGCTGGGCAGCCAGCGGAACTTTTCGGTGACGTCCGCGAGGGGCTTCAGGGAGCTGGAGACCATGACGTAGACGGGCACCAGGACGAAGCCGGTGAGCAGGGTGAGGAAGATCCGCCGGGACCACAGGAGCGAACTCGGCGGCGCCATGGGCGAGTCAGCGGGCACGGGAGGGCCTCCTTCCCCGGGTGGTGAGGGCCAGGTAGACGCCGGTGACGGCGAGGAGGAAGAGCAGCAGCAGGACGGACATCGCCGATCCGGTGCCGAAGTTCCAGGTGACGAAGGACGCTTGGTAGATGTGGACGGAGATGAGGTCCGCCGCCTCCGGTGCGGCGCGGCCGAAGAGGACGAAGGGGGTGTTGAAGTCGTTGAAGGTCCACAGGAACAGGACGAGGACGAGGACCTGGTTGACCGGGGCGAGGGAGGGCAGGGTGATGCGGCGGATCTGCTGCCACACCCCGGCTCCGTCGAGTGCGGCGGCTTCGTACAGTTCGCGGGGGATGTTCTGCAGGCCGGCCATGACGATGAGGAACGCGAACGGCCAGCCCTTCCACACGGAGACGGTGAGCAGCGCGTAGAAGCTGTTGTCGCCGATGAGCCAGAAGGACGGCTTGTCGGTGAGGTGCAGCTGGTCGTGGAGCACGTGGTTCACCAGGCCGTTGTCGTGCTGGAACATGAACACCCAGGTGATGACGGCCGCGTAGACGGGCAGCGCGTAGGGCACCAGGAACAGCGCCCGGAGCAGTCCGCGGCCGCGGAAGGCGTCCTGCATGAAGATCGCCGCGGCGGTGCCGATGAGCCAGCACAGGCCGACCGACAGCAGGGTGAAGCCGACGGTGACGAAGAAGGAGTGCAGCAGGGCCTGTCCGACGGGGGCGTCGAAGTCCACCGAGACGCGGTAGTTGTCGAGGCCGGACCAGGGGGCGGTGCCCCAGTCGCGGATGTAGAACTGGGTCAGCTCCTTGAAGCTCATCACGACGCCGATCACCATCGGCACCAGGTGCACGAGGAGTTCGAGGACGAGGGCGGGCAGGAGCAGCAGGTAGGGCAGTGCGGTGCGGCGGATCCGTCCGGGCCCGGGGCGTGGGGCGGGGTCGCCGTGGGGTGCGGTGGGAGGCTTCGGCGCCTCGACGGTGGTGGTCATCCGGCTCACTTCGCCGGCATCTGCTGCTGGGCCTTGGCGAGCTTGGCCTTCACGGACTCGGTTGTCACGGGGTGGCCGGCGGCGGCGTCGGCGAACAGTTCCTTGACGGCCGTGCCGACCGTCGTCTCGAACTGGGACTCGTCGGCGACCTGCGGGAGTGCGGCGGCGCTCTTGGCGAGGGTGTCCTTGAGGACCGTGTTCGCGGGGGTGGAGAAGGCGGGGTCGGCCTGGGCCGACGCGACCGGCGGGATGGTGCTGTAGGCCTTGTTGAGGATCTTCTGTTCCTCGTCGCCGGTCATGAACTTGACGAACTGGGTGGCGCCGTCGAGGTTGTCGGTGTTCTTGAAGACGGCCAGGTTGATGCCCGCGACCATCGAGTTGACCTGGGCGCCGGTGCCGGGGGCGCCGGACTGCACGGGTACGGGGGCGATGCCGTAGCGGTCCTCGCTCATGCCCTGGGACGCGAGGTTGGCGGAGGCGGACTGCCACAGGAGCATCGCGGTCCGGCCCTTGGCGAAGTCGCTGACGGACTGGTTCTGGGCGTACTCGGCGTTGCCCTGCGGGATGGCCTTGTCCTTGGCCATCAGGTCGACGTACTGCTTGACGGCGGCGACGACGCCGTCGGAGGTGAAGTCGGGCTTGCCGTCGGGGGTGAAGAAGTCGGCGTTGTGCTGCTTGGCGAAGACGAAGACGTGGTGGATGTTCTCCGCGACGTTGGCGCCCTCGGCTCCCAGCACCTGCTTGCCCTTGGCCTGGATCTTCTCGGCGTCGGCCGTGAGTTCGGCCCAGGTGGCCGGGGGCTTGGCGATGCCGGCGTCGGCGAAGATCTGCTTGTTGTAGTAGAGGGCGTACGCCATGGAGTACAGCGGCACGGCGGCGGGGTCCTTGCCCTGGGCGCCGGTCGAGCCGAGCGCGGAGGAGACGAAGCGGTCCTTGCCGCCTATCTTCGCGAGGTTCGCGTCGTTCCAGGGCAGCAGTGCGCCGGTGGCCTGGAGGGAGGCGGACCAGGTGTTGCCGATGTTGAGGACGTCGGGGCCCTGGCCGGAGGTGGTGGCGGTGAGGATCCGGTTGAGCAGGTCCGACCAGGGGACGACCTCGAGTTTCACCTTGATCCCGGTCTCCTTCTCGAACTTGTCGAGCTCCGGGCGGAGGACCTTCTTGTCCACCTCGATGCTCGCGCCCTGGTTGGAGGCCCAGTAGGTCAGGGTCTTCGGCGAGTCGTTGGAGCCCCCGCCGTCGGTCGAGCTCCCTCCGCCGCAGGCCGTGGCCGCGAGGGCGAGGGACATGACGACCGCTCCTGTGGCCGCGGCTCGGATGGTGCGCATGGGTGGCTCCCGGTGTCATCAGGGCTTAATTTAGGACGTGAGTTAAACCGGGTGAGCCGCCCGCGTCAAGAGTCCCGGCACACTCCGCGGAAGTCCGTCCCCACCACTTGACGCGCGCGTTCAAACAGTTGAAGCATTCAGCGTCGAGAGAGCGCTCTCAGGCACGTCCTCCTTCACTTCCCCAACTCGGCCGTTCTGTCGACCGGCCTGACCGAGGAGAGCCGCCCATGCCCCACACCCCACCGTCCGGCACGCCCGCCGTCCGCCGCAGATCGGTCCTCGCCGCCGCGGCGACGGCCGCCGCCGCACCCGCCGTCACCGCACTGACCTCCTCGCCGGCCTCCGCCGCACCCGACACGGCGTCCGCCTCCTCCGCCACCTCCGCCGCGTCCGCCGCCAAGCCGGGCGGACGTGCGTGCGCGCTGAAGGGCGGCGGCGACCTCGGCCCCCACGTCCTCGTCTTCGACCCCTCGACGCCGGACGTCCAGGCCCGCCTCGACGAGGTGTTCAGCCGGCAGGAGTCGGCCCAGTTCGGCACCGGGCGCTACGCGCTGCTGTTCAAGCCGGGCGTGTACCACGGTCTCAACGCCCAGCTCGGCTTCTACACCTCCATCGCGGGCCTCGGGCTCTCCCCCGATGACACCACGATCAACGGGGACGTCACGGTCGACGCCGGCTGGTTCGGCGGCAACGCCACGCAGAACTTCTGGCGTTCGGCGGAGAACCTCGCGCTCGTCCCGGTCAACGGCACCAACCGCTGGGCCGTCGCCCAGGCCGCGCCGTTCCGCCGGATGCATGTGCGCGGCGGCCTCGACCTGGCGCCCTCCGGCTACGGCTGGGCCAGCGGCGGGTACATCGCCGACAGCCGCGTCGACGGCCAGATCGGCCCGTACTCGCAGCAGCAGTGGTACACCCGCGACAGCGCGATCGGCAGCTGGCTGAACGGCGTGTGGAACATGGTGTTCTCGGGGGTCGAGGGGGCGCCCGCCCAGAGCTTCCCCGACCCGCCGTACACCACGCTCGACACCACGCCCGTCTCCCGCGAGAAGCCGTTCCTGTACGTCGACGGCGGCGGAGGCTTCCGCGTCTTCCTGCCCGCGAAGCGAACGAACGCCCGCGGCGTGACCTGGGGCAACGGCACCCCGCGCGGCTCCTCGCTGCCCCTGTCACAGTTCTACGTGGCCAGGCCCGGCGTCTCGGCGGCCACCCTCAACCAGGCGCTCGCGCAGGGCCTCCACCTGCTGCTGACGCCGGGGATCTACCACGTCGACCAGCCGATCAGGGTGACCCGCGCCGACACGGTGGTGCTGGGCCTGGGGTACGCCACCCTCATCCCCGACAACGGCGTCACCGCGCTCAAGGTCGCCGACGTCGACGGGGTCCGGCTGGCGGGCTTCCTCATCGACGCCGGACCGGTCAACTCCCCCACCCTGCTGGAGGTCGGCCCGCCCGGAGCCTCGCGCGACCACTCCGCCAACCCGACCACGGTCCAGGACGTGTTCGTGCGCATCGGCGGGGCCGGCGCCGGCAAGGCCACCACCAGCATGGTGATCAACAACCGGCACACCATCGTCGACCACACCTGGGTCTGGCGCGCGGACCACGGCGAGGGCGTCGGCTGGGACACCAACCGGGCCGACTACGGCGTGGTCGTCAACGGCCACGACGTCCTGGCGACCGGCCTGTTCGTGGAGCACTTCAACAAGTACGACGTGCAGTGGTTCGGCCAGCGCGGACGCACGATCTTCTTCCAGAACGAGAAGGCCTACGACGCCCCGAACCAGGCCGCGATCCAGAACGGCCCGGTGCGGGGCTACGCCGCCTACAAGGTGGGCGACAAGGTCACCACGCACGAGGGCTGGGGCCTGGGCAGCTACTGCTACTACAACGTCGACCCGACGATCGTCCAGCACCACGGCTTCGCCGCCCCGAACGCGCCGGGCGTCAAGTTCCACGACGTGCTGGTGGTCTCGCTCGGCGGCAACGGACAGTACGAGCACGTCATCAACGAGACGGGGGCGCCGACCTCGGGCACCTCCACGGTGCCGTCGACCGTGGTGTCGTACCCGTGATCCGCACGCGCCCGAACCCCGGACGACCCTTGGTGCGCTGAGGCACCGCCGTCGGGGCGGCTTCGAGCACGCCGCCCCGACGGTGCGCGGGTCCACCGACCGAGGTCCGTGGACCCGCGCACCTCACCTGCCCACTCGCCCCGCCCGGCGCACGGTCACCGTACGGGGGTGACCGCCGTCGACGGCGCCGGGGCGGGCGCGTATCCGGTCGGCCTGGCCGTGAAGGCTCCCCGGCCCTGGGTGCGGCTGCGCAGCCGGGTCGCGTAGCCGAACAGCTCGGCCAGCGGCACGGTGGCGGTGACCACCGCCGAACCGCCGCGCACGGTCGAGTCGGTGATCCGCCCGCGCCGGCCGGCGAGATCGCCGAGGACGCCGCCGACGGCGTCCTCCGGCACGGTGACCGTGACCTCGACGACCGGCTCCAGCAGGACCATCGCGCAGGCGCGCAGGGCCTCCCGGAGCCCGAAGCGGCCCGCCGTGCGGAAGGCCGTCTCGGAGGAGTCCTTCACGTGGGTGGCCCCGTCGACCAGGGTGACCCGCACCCCGGTGACCGGGTGCCCGCCGAGGGGACCCTCCGCCAGGGCGTCCCGGCAGCCGGCCTCGACGGCGCGCACGTACTCCTGCGGCACCCGTCCGCCGACGACGGCGGAGCGGAACGCGAACGCGGTCCCCGCGTCACCGGCCGCGTCCGGCGTGCCGGCCGCCTCCCCCGCGCCGGCCGCGCCGAGCGGTTCGACGTCGAGGACGACATGCGCGAACTGCCCCGCCCCGCCGTCCTGTTTGACGTGACGGAAGACGACGCCGGACACCCCGCGGGCGACCGTCTCGCGGTAGGTCACCCGCGGCCGCCCCACGACGACCTCGAGGCCGAGGCCGCTCCGGATCTTCTCCACCGCCACCTCCAGGTGCAGTTCGCCCATGCCCGACAGCACGGTCTGACCGGTCTCGGCGTCGGTCCTGACGACCAGCGACGGATCCTCCTCCGAGAGCCGTGCGAGCGCCGAGGCCAGCCGGTCGGCGTCGGCGTTCGTGCGGGGTTCCACCGCCACCGAGACGACCGGGTCGGGGACCCCGGGCGGTTCGAGGACGACGGGGGCCTGCGGCGCGCACAGGGTCGAGCCCGCGCGGGCCGACCTCAGCCCGACCACGGCCACGATGTCCCCGGCGACGGCCCGGTCCACCTGGGCGTGCCGGTCCGCCCGCACCCGCAGGATCCGGCCGATCCGCTCGGTGCGCCGCGTGCCCGACTCCCACACCGGGTCCCCCTTCTCGATCGTGCCCGAGTACACCCGCAGATAGGTGAGGCGTCCCGTGGCGGTGGCCGCGACCTTGAACGCGAGCGCCGCGAACGGCGCCCCCGGGTCGGCGGGACGCCGCTCACCGGCCCCGTCGGGTGCGGGGGCGGCGGCCGCGAGCCCGCCGGGCCGGGTGCCGTGCTTCGCCGCGCCGTCCCGGCTACCGCTCACCGGCGGCACGTCGAGCGGCGACGGCAGATACGCGACGACCGCGTCGAGCAGCGGCTCGATCCCCCGGTTGCGGTACGCCGACCCGCACAGCACGACCAGTGCGTCGCCCGTGCGGGTCAGGTCGCGCAGGGCTCCGGACAGGGTCCGGGCGCTGAGCGTCTCCCGGTCGCAGAACTCCTCCAGGGCGGCCGGGTGCCGCTCCGCCACGGCTTCCTCCAGCAGCCTGCGCCGGCGCAGCGACTCCGCGGCCAGTTCCCGCGGCACCTCCCCTTCGACGGCCGCTTCGCCGGCGTCGTTCCACGTCAGGGCCCGCATGCGGAGCAGGTCGACGACGCCGGTGAAGCCGTCCTCCACGCCGATCGGCAGCTGCACCGCCAGCGGGAGCGGATGCAGCCGGGTGCGGATCGACTCCACGGCGGCGTCCAGGTCGGCGCCCGCCCGGTCCAGCTTGTTGACGAACGCGATCCTGGGGACGCCGTGCCGGTCGGCCTGCCGCCACACGGACTCGCTCTGCGGCTCCACTCCGGCCACGGCGTCGAACACCGCCACCGCGCCGTCGAGGACGCGCAGGGCCCGCTCCACCTCGTCGGCGAAGTCGACGTGCCCGGGGGTGTCGATCAGGTTGACGCGGTGACCGTCCCAGTCGCAGCTGACGGCCGCGGCGAAGATCGTGATGCCGCGGTCGCGCTCCTGCGGGTCGAAGTCGGTCACGGTCGTGCCGTCGTGGACCTCGCCGCGCTTGTGCGTGGTCCCGGTGGCGTACAGGATCCGCTCGGTGACGGTGGTCTTGCCGGCGTCCACATGGGCGAGGATGCCCAGGTTGCGCACGGTGTGCAGCTGACGGTCGAGGTGGTTGCGCATGGCCCATGGCCTTTCGGGGTGTTCCGGGAGCGGGCGGCGCGATTGCCCTGACGGTCCACGGCGGGAGCCGCGAAGGCTGCCGACGGATTCCATGGCGGCTCGGAGACGGAAGCCGTCACGGCTCGGAGATGCGGAGGCCATGGCGGCTCTCCGGCGGAATCCAGGGACGATTCCTGAGCCAGTCCATGGCGGAAGCCGTGTGGAAGCCGTGTGGAAGCCGTTGCCGATCCGCGAGACGCACGGATGGGTGACGCGTCGTCAGTCGCAGTGCGCCGGCGGCTCGTCGTGAGTTCAGGCGTCCGTCAGGATCACCGGTGCGGGCCGCGCGGCGAGCACCGGTCGGACGAAGACACGAGGATCACCTCGTAGCGGGAACGGGGAGCGACGGCGGCGGTGTGGTCACGCATGGCCGGGCTCCCCTCGTTCGTCACGGCACGGCGCGCCGCCCTCGTCGTGGGCCGCGCTCGGTCCGGCGAGTGTAGGACGGAACGACCGCACCGCGCACGCGATTTGCCGCGCCGTGCGGGAGGAGCGGCGCGTTCAGCGGTAGCGGGCGAGGAAGGCCTTCACCTGCTTCCACACCGCCGGTTGCCGCTCCAGAATGTCGTTGCCGTGCGCGCTGCCGGAGACGATCACCAGCTTCTCGTCCGTGGACTTGCGGGCCAGCTTGTCCAACTCGCGGGCGTCCGAGGCGAACTGGCCGTCGTCCTGTGCGGCCACCAGGAGGACGGGCATGGTCAGTCCGGCGATCGCGGCGGTGGCGTCCATGCCGTTGTAGAGTCCGGGCCCGGAGAGGGAGACGACCGCGGCCACGGGCGGTCTCACCTTCGCCGCGGCGGCCAGGGAGGCGGTTCCGCCCTTGGACGCTCCCATCAGCAGCACCTTCCGCGCGCCTTCGTCGCGCAGTCGTCCGGCGGCGCCCTGGATCTCCGGCACCTCGGAACCGCCGCTGTCCACGGCGAGCACCCGGTAGCCGTCCTCGGCGAGTTCGTCCGCTCCCGCGACCCATGAGCAGACGTTGTTGTTCGACTGGTGCGAGAGCACCACGCCGGTCTTTCCGGAGCCGGTCTCGTAGCCGGCGACCTCGTTGCCTTCGGCGTCCTTGAAGGTGACCGACTTCGCGGTCTGCCCGCCGGTCAGGCAGCCGAAGTCGGCGGCGGTGGGCGAGGGGCCCGCGCCGTCGGTGTCGGTGTCGCCGCCGCAGCCCCCGAGCGTCAGGACCCCCGCGCTCACGAGCGCGGCGGCCGCGAGCATGCGCTGCCTCATACGTCTCCCCCGTCAAGGCGCGGAGCGCTCCTCGTGCCCCCGCGCACGAACGCGCGGAACGCTAACGGCCGTGCGAGCCGCCGTCAACGCCTCGGCGACGTGCCGCGGGCGGGGTGCGCCGTCGGGTCCCGCTCAAACGGAGGCGGCGGGCGCCGTGGCGTAGAACTCCCTGCGCACCTTGCGCAGCCAGGCGTCGGCGGCCCGGTCGTCGGGCTGTTCGGGCAGCGCGCTGCGGGTGCCGGCGAAGGCGTCCTCGAAGCGGCGCAGCAGCGGCTGCGCCGCTTCGGGGTCGGCGGCGACCTGCTCTCCGAAGCGGTGGTAGCCGTCCGGATCCTCGACGCGGACCGTCAACCGGCCGGTGGCGTACAGCTCGTAGCCCTGGGTGCACAGTCGTTTGAGGTGCCGGGCGTGCTTGGCGACACGGCGGTCGGGGACGCCGGCGGCGGGGCCTTCCCGGCGGTTCTGGAGCTTGCGGAACTGCTGGGTGGCATAGCCGAGGTAGGCGTCGCGGATCCGGCGTGCGCCGAGCAACGTCTGCCGCAGGGCTATGAGTTCGTCACCGAGCGGTGTGCGGACCTCGTACAGCTCGTCGGGCAGCCAGACGAGTTCCATGACGGTGGGGTTGCCGGAGAGGGCGAGGCGGCACCACTTGCCCGCCTCGTGCAGGGTGCGGTCGGGCGCGGTGCTGACGTGCGACTCCGGTGGGCGGTGCAGGCCGTGCAGTTCCTCGGTGGGGGTGGCGAACATGCCGAGGCGGTCGATGTCGGAGCCCTCGTGGGCGAGCCCGTAGGCGGTCGAGCCGACGATGCCGGACAGCAGGATGTTGGTGACGGTCACAGGTGCCCCCGGTCGTACCCCGACGATGGTCTCCCGGCCTCGTGGCCGTGTGCCGGGACCGCCATGATGCCCCGGCCCCGGCCGCGTCACCTCGCATTTTCCGGCTCGCTCCGGGACCCGGCCGCCGTCCGCGCCCGGCTCGGGGTCCGTTCGCCGCCTCACCCGTACGGCTCCTTGCGCTGGTCGAGCGGCCGCGCCGGTGGTGCCGTGGAGGCAGGGGCAGCCGGCCCCGTCCTCAGGAGGCATCCGTGACCACCGCCCGTCCGTCGTCCCGCCCGTCCTGCCCGCCCCGCCCGTCGGGCCCGGCCGGTCCGACCCGTCCGGTGCGTCCGGCGGGTCCGGCGCATCCGGCCCGTCCGGTCCGTGCGCTGGCCGCGGCCCTCGCCTGCGGAACCCTGCTGGCGACGGCGGCCTGTTCGAGCGGGGACGACGGCGCGTCGACCGGCTCGGACGTGGCGGCGGCGCCGGTCGCCGGGCGGACCACGGCGCCCGCCGCGCTGCCGCTCACGAACGCCCGCGCGCGGATGGCACTGATCACCGAAGGGGACCTGGAGGACGACTGGACGCAGGTCAAGACCGCGGGGAACTGGCACGACCGCCTCCTCGTCGGCAAGGTCGACGTCGCCCAGTTCCTCACGGCGAGCACGCAGGCGGCCGCGTGCCAGCAACTGCTCGACGGGCTCTACGAGAACGACCTGCTCGGCAAGCCGTCCGGCGGCTCGGCGCTCACCGGTTTCCAGCAGGGCGAGGCGCGGCTGTTCTACCAGGTGGCCGAGTACAAGAAGGCGGATCTCGACAAGTCGCTGGCCTGGCTGAAGTCGCTGCCGACGGAATGCGACCAGTTCAACGCGGTCGGCTCGCAGAACTCCACCCGCTCGGTGCAGGTCGTCGAGGCCTCCCTGCCGAAGGCGGGAGACGCCCGGCAGGGCCTCACCGTGACCGTGAAGGGCGTCTCCGGCGGTTCGCCCGTCACCCTCACCCTGGACCTCGCCGTCGTGCGGGTCGGCGACGACGCGATCACGGTCGTCAACGGCGGGACGGACGGCGTCGACCACGACAGCACCGACGACGCGGTCAGCCACGGCGTCGCCCGGCTGAAGGACGTCCGCGAAGGCCGTACGCCGGCCCCGCAACTCAGTCAGTTCGACTGAACGGGGCGGCCCTTCGGCCTTCTTCCTCCCCGCTGCGCCATGTGACATATTACCGGCGTGACCCCTCGACCCAGCGGTGACGTCGTGGTCGTCGGCGCCGGCATGGTCGGCGCCGCCTGCGCGCTGTACGCGGCCCGTGCCGGGCTGGAGGTGATCCTGGTCGACCGCGGCCCGGTGGCGGGCGGGACGACCGGCGCGGGCGAGGGCAACCTCCTCGTCTCCGACAAGGAACCCGGTCCGGAACTCCGACTGGCGCTGCTGTCCGCCCGGTTGTGGCGGGAGCTGGCGCGGGAGGGACTCGGGGAGGCCTTCGAGTACGAGGCCAAGGGCGGGCTGGTCGTGGCGTCGAGCCCGGACGCTCTCGCCTCGCTCGCGGTTCTCGCGGCCGGGCAGCGGGCGGCCGGGGTGGAGGCCGTGCCGGTCGACGGGCACCGGCTACGGGACCTGGAACCGCACCTGGCGTCCGGGCTCGCCGGCGGGGTGCTGTATCCGCAGGACGCCCAGGTGATGCCCGCGCTCGCCGCCGCCCACCTGGCGCGGGCGTCGGGCGCGCGCCTGGAGACCGGCCGCACGGTGACGCGGATCCTGCGCGGCCGGGACGGCGCGGTCCGGGGCGTGCGCACCGACCGGGGCGACCTTTCGGCGCCGGCCGTGGTGAACGCGGCCGGCACCTGGGGTGCCGACGTCGCCGCTCTGGCGGGGGTGACGCTGCCGGTGCTGCCCCGCCGTGGCTTCGTGCTGGTCACCGAGCCGCTGCCGCCACGGGTGCGGCACAAGGTGTACGCCGCCGACTATGTGGCGGACGTGGCGAGCGACTCGGCCGCGCTCCAGACCTCGCCGGTCGTGGAGGGCACCGCCGCGGGTCCGGTGCTGATCGGCGCGAGCCGTGAGCGGGTGGGATTCGACCGGTCCTTCTCCCTCCCGGCCGTGCGCGCCCTGGCGGCGGGCGCCACCCGGCTGTTCCCGTTCCTGGAGCGGGTGCGCGTGATCCGCACCTATGCCGGGTTCCGCCCCTACATGCCCGACCATCTGCCGGCCGTCGGCCCCGACCCGCGCGTGCCCGGACTGTTCCACGCCTGCGGGCACGAGGGGGCCGGCATCGGACTGGCCACGGGCACCGGCCTGCTGATAGCGCAGTGCCTGACCGGGACGCGCCCCGAGCTGAATCTCGCGCCGCTGCGCCCCGAGCGGTTCGACGACCCCGGACACCCTGACCGCCGCACCGAGGAGACCGCCCCGTGGACCCGTTGACACCGGCCCGCACCGGCCCGGACGCCCCGTTCACCGTCCTCTTCGACGGCCGGGAGATCCGGGCGCTGCCGGGGCAGAGCATCGCCGCCGCCCTGTGGTCGTCCGGAGTGACGGCCTGGCGCACCACCCGGGGCGGGGGGCGCCCGCGCGGGGTGTTCTGCGGGATCGGCGTGTGCTTCGACTGCCTGGTCACCGTGGACGGCCGTCCCAACCAGCGGGCCTGTCTGGTGCCGGCCGTGCGGGGCGCCGACGTCCGCACGCAGCGGGGGACGGGCCACGATGACCGACACGAGGACTGAGAGGACCGCGGTGCTGGCGGTGGTCGGCGCCGGTCCGGCCGGGCTGGCCGCCGCGCTGGCGGCCGCGTCCCGCGGTGTGCGCGTGCTGCTGCTCGACTCCGCCCCGGCGGCGGGCGGTCAGTTCTACCGGCAGTCCGCCACCGGGCCCGGTGGACCGGGCGGGCCCGGACCGCGCGTGCCCGCGCACCAGCGGCGCACCTGGGACCGGCTGCGGACCGCGCTGGACGCGCATCTCGCCGCCGGCCGGGTCGTGCACCTGAGTGAGCGTCATGTGTGGTGCCTGGAACGGGAGTCGGGCGGCTTCGTGGTGCACGCGCTGCTCGGTCCGGAGCAGGAGGAGTCGTCGGCGGTGCGCGCCGACGCCATGCTGCTCGCCACCGGCGGCTACGAGAAGGTCCTGCCGTTCCCGGGCTGGACGCTGCCGGGCGTGGTGACCGCGGGCGGCGCGCAGGCCCTGACGAAGGGCGGTCTCGTGCTGCCCGGCCGCACCGCGGTGGTCGCGGGCTCGGGTCCGCTGCTGCTGCCCGTGGCCGCCGGCCTCGCGGCGGCGGGCGCCCGGGTCGCCGCCCTCGTCGAGTCGGCCGGCCCCGCGGGCTTCGCCCGCCGCGCCGGGACCTGGGCGACGACGCCCGTGAAGCTCGCCGAGGGCGCCGCGTACGCGGGCCGGCTCCTGCGCGGGCGGACCACGGTGATGACCCGTCACATGGTGGTGGCCGCGCACGGCGGGGAGCGCCTGGAGGCGGTCACCGTCGCCGCGTCCGACGCCGGCGGCGGGCCGGTTCCCGGCTCCGAGCGGCGGCTGGTCTGCGACGTGCTCGCCGTCGGCCACGGACTGCTGCCGCACACCGACCTCGCGGCGGGCCTCGGCTGCCGCCTCGACGGAACGGGCGTCGAGGTGGACGACGAGCAGCGCACCGACGTCCCCGGCGTGTGGGCCGCGGGCGAGACGACGGGCGTCGGCGGCGCGGCCCTGTCGCTGGCCGAGGGGCACATCGCCGGCCGGTCGGCGGCCGCGAGACTCACGGGGAGGATTCCCGACCCGCGCGGTTGGGCGGCGGCCGCCCGGTCCCGCGCCCGGCTGCGGAGGTTCTTCGCGGCGCTGGAGGCCGCGTACGGCGACCCGCCCGCGCGGTGGCCGGAGCGGGTCGCCGACGACACGGTCGTGTGCCGCTGCGAGGAGGTCACCGCCGGCGCCGTCCGCGAGGCCGTGGGCACGCTCGGCGCGGGTGATCTGCGCACGGTGAAGCTGCTGACGCGGGCCGGGATGGGCTGGTGCCAGGGCCGGATGTGTGAACCCGGAGTGGCGGGCGTCGCGGGCTGCGCGCTCACCCCGGCGCGCCGGATGCCCGCACGGCCCGTCCCGCTCGGCGTGCTCGCCGCGCCGCCCGATCCCACGACGCCCCGGTGACCTGTCACGTTCCGTACCGCGAAGGGACTTCCGCATGACCACCCCCTGCGACCGCCCCGCCCCCGCCGGGCACCCCGTCCCCGCCCCCGGCGTCCTCGACCGCCCGGACCCGGTCCCCGCCCCCGCGCGGCGGCCCTGGCACGGCGTCCTCGTCGCGACCGCGCTCCCGCTCGACGACAGGCTGCGCGTCGACTACGACCGGTACGCCGAGCACTGCGCCTGGCTGGTGGCGAACGGCTGCGACGGCGTCGTCCCCAACGGGTCGCTGGGCGAGTACCAGGTGCTCACGCCCGAGGAGCGCGCCCGCGTGGTGGAGAGCGCCGTCGCCGCGGTCGGCGGGGACCGGGTGATGCCCGGAGTCGCCGCCTACGGCTCGGCCGAGGCCCGTCGCTGGGCGGAGCAGGCGGCCGGAGCGGGCTGCACGGCGGTGATGCTGCTCCCGCCCAACGCCTACCGCGCCGACGAGCGGGCCGTGACGGCCCACTACGCGGAGGTCGCCGCCGCGGGTCTGCCGGTCGTGGCGTACAACAACCCCGTCGACACCAAGGTCGACCTGGTGCCCGAACTGCTGGCCCGGCTGCACGGCGAGGGACTCGTCCACGCCGTCAAGGAGTTCTCCGGCGATGTCCGCCGCGCCTACCGGATCGCCGAACTGGCCCCCGGACTCGACCTGTTGATCGGTGCGGACGACGTCGCGCTGGAACTGGCCGTCGCGGGCGCCAAGGGGTGGGTGGCCGGGTACCCCAACGCGCTGCCGAAGGCGTCGGTCGCGCTGTACCGGGCGGCCGTGGCGGGCGATCTGGCGACCGCGCTCCCCCTGTACCGGCAGCTCCACCCGCTGCTGCGCTGGGACTCGCGGGTCGAGTTCGTGCAGGCGATCAAGCTGTCGATGGACGTCGTGGGCCGGTACGGCGGCGGTTGCCGGCCGCCGCGGGTCCCGCTGCCGCCCGAGCAGGAGGCCGCGGTCCGCGCGGCCACCGAGAAGGCGGTCGCCGCCGGACTGGCGTGACGCCGCGACGCGTCAGGAACCGCACAACGTACCGAACAAAGGGATCACACGAGGGGACTTCATGCGCAGCAAGCTCGTCCTGCACGCCGTCGACTCGCACACCGAGGGCATGCCCACCCGCGTGATCACCGGCGGCGTCGGCGTCGTCCCCGGCGCGACGATGAACGAACGGCGGCTGTACTTCCGCGAACACCGCGACGACGTCAAGCGGTTGCTGATGAACGAGCCGCGCGGCCACGCCGCGATGAGCGGCGCGATCCTCCAGCCGCCCACCCGGCCCGACTGCGACTGGGGGGTCGTCTTCATCGAGGTCTCCGGCTACCTGCCGATGTGCGGACACGGCACGATCGGCGTGGCCACCGTGCTCGTCGAGACGGGCATGGTCGAGGTCGTCGAACCGGTCACGACGATCCGGCTGGACACGCCCGCCGGGCTCGTCGTCGCGGAGGTGGCGGTCGAGGACGGCGCCGCCCGGGCCGTGACCCTGCGCAACGTCCCCTCGTTCGCGGTCGGCCTGGACCTCGAGGCGACGCTGCCCGACGGCCGGACGGTGACGTACGACCTGGCCTACGGCGGCAACTTCTACGCCATCCTGCCGCTGGAGGAGTTCGGGCTGCCCTTCGACCGCGCCCGCAAGGACGACATCCTGCGGGCCGGCCTGTCGCTGATGGACGCGGTCAACGCCGGGGAGGAGCCGGTCCACCCCGAGGATCCGTCCATCCGCGGCTGCCACCACGTCCACCTGTACGCGCCGGGCGCCACGGCCCGCCGTTCCCGGCACGCGATGGCCATCCACCCCGGCTGGTTCGACCGCTCGCCCTGCGGCACGGGAACGAGCGCGCGCATGGCCCAGCTGCACGCGCGCGGCGAACTGCCCCTGCACACCGAGTTCGTGAACGAGTCCTTCATCGGCACCGAGTTCACCGGCCGGCTCCTGGGCACGACGGAGGTGGCCGGCCGTCCGGCGGTCCTGCCCAGCTTCACGGGACGCGCCTGGATCACCGGGACGGCCCAGTACCTGCTGGACCCGGCGGATCCGTTCCCGGCCGGGTTCGTGCTCTGAGGCGGCCGCCCCGCGCGGCCCCGGTGGCACGTGACATGGCACAGTGCACTGGTCCGCAGTGACACGCCGCCGTTTCCCCGAGGAGAGACACCATGGCCGCCGCCCGGCGTACCAGCAGCGAGACCCCCACCGCGCCGGGCGTGCCCGCCGCACCCGCCGCCCCGACCGCGGCTCCGCCGGCGCTGCCGGTGCTCGGGGGCAGGCGCAGCAGCTACCGCGAACGGGTCGCCGACGCCCTGCGCGCGGCCCTGATCGCGGGCGAACTGCGGCCCGGCGAGGTGTACTCGGCGCCGGCGCTGGCCGCCCGCTTCGGCGTCTCGGCCACTCCGGTGCGCGAGGCGATGCTGGACCTCGCGAAGGAGGGCGTGGTCGCCGCCGTCCCCAACAAGGGGTTCCGGGTCACCGACGTCTCCGACCGGCAACTGGACGAGTACACCCAGGTCCGCGCGCTCATCGAGATCCCCACCGTGGCGGCGCTGGCCACGAGCGCCGACCCGGTGTCGCTGGAGGCGCTGCGCCCGGCCGCCCGCGAGATCGTCACCGCCGCCGTGGCGGGCGACCTCATCGCCTATGTGGAGGCCGACACGCGCTTCCATCTCGGCCTGCTCGCCCTGGCCGGCAACGCGCACCTCGTCGAGGTGGTGCGCGAACTGCGGGGCCGGGCCCGCCTGTACGGCCTCACCGCGCTCAGCGCGTCGGGGCGGCTGCTGGCCTCGGCCGAGGAGCACCTGGAGCTGCTGGACGCGCTGCTGGCCCGCGACGAGCGGGCGGTGCGCGAGGTGATGACACGGCATCTGGGGCATGTGCGGGGGCTGTGGGCGTCCGCGCCCGAGTAGCGCCCCCGGCCCACGGCCCCCGCCCCCTCCTGGCGACGGCCGCTCCTGGCGGCGGCCGCTCCGGGCTGCGGCCGCCGCCTTTTGTCCCTGTGATCCTTGTCGCTGTCGTGGGAGGCGTGGCGGGAGTGCCGATCGGGCATGCAACTGCCCGTATGCGAAAGGGCGGTGTCGAAACTGTGGGGGAACGTGTGAGCCGGTGCGTGATCGGCGCGGGTCTGTCGGGGCTGGCGACCGCGCACGCGCTGAAGTCGGCCGGGCTCGACTTCGTCTGTCTGGAGCAGGCGTCCGACGTGGGCGGTCTGTGGCGGCAGCCGGAGGCGGGCGAGCGCGGGCCCGGGTATCTGTCGCTGCACCTGAACACCAACAAACGGCTCACGGGGTACGCCGATCACCCCATGCCGGAGTCGTACCCGGTGTATCCCCGGCACAGCGAGGTCGCCGCCTATCTGCGGTCGTTCGCCGAGTGGGCCGGTCTGCTCGACCACATCGAGCTGGGGACGACGGTCGAGTCGGTGCGGCGCCGGGCCGACGGAGCGTGGACGGTGGTCAGCCGGGACGCCCACGGCACGCGCGCGGAGCGGGAGTTCGCGGAGGTGATCGTCGCCTCGGGACACAACACCGAGCCGGTCCGGCCTCCCGCACCGCCCGGCGCCGACCGGTTCCGGGGGACGATCCTGCACGCGCTGGACTACCGCGACGGAAGCGACCACGCGGGACGGCACGTCGTCGTCGTGGGGCTCGGCGCGTCGGCGGTCGACATCGCGGCCGACGTGTCGCGCCATGCCGCCCGGACGGTGCTCTCGGTGCGCCGGGGACTGCACATCCTGCCCAAGCAGGTCTTCGGCATGCCCCTCGACGACGTCGCCGAGGCCCCGTGGTGGACGGCCATGTCCCTGGAGGAGCAGCGCCGGTTCATCGAGCAGGCGCTGCTCGTCGCCCGCGGCAGGCTCTCCGACTACGGTCTGCCCGAGCCGGACCACCGGATCTTCTCCTCGGCCGTCACCATCTCGGACGAGATCCTCACGCGCATACGCCACGGCGCGGTCACCCCCAGGCCGGGCATCGCCTCCCTGGAGGAGGACCGGGTGGTCTTCACCGACGGCACGGCGGTCCGCGCCGACACGATCGTCCAGTGCACCGGGTACCGCATGGCGTACCCGTTCCTTCCGGCGGGGACTCCGATCGGCGCCCAGGGCGCGGTCGAGCTGTACAAGCGGGTGGTCGCGCCCGACCATCGCGGGCTGTACTTCATCGGTCTGGTCCGCCCGCACGGTTCCGTCACCCGTCTGGTGGAGGCGCAGGCGCGCTGGGTGGCCCGGCTGTCCGCGGGCAGGGCGGCGCTGCCGGAGCCGGAGGTCATGCGCAAGGAGATCGCCGGCCATCTGGCCGGTATCGCCGACCAGTACGGCCTGACGCAGGGCGCGTCGATCCAGGTCAACGTGGCGCCCTATCTGGAGGAACTCCGCCAGGAGTGACGTCTTCGGCGGGGGTGCGCGCCCCGCCGGGTGACGCCGTGCCTGCCGGCGGTGGGCCGAAGCGGCCGCCCGGCGGTCGGGGCGGCCGTCCGGTCACGTCCCGACGGGTCCTCGTGCCGTGGCCCGGCCCGGTGGCGGTCCGGTCACGGCACGGCGGGCTGCGGCACGGCCTGCTGCGGCACGGGCGACAGGACGGCGACGGCCGGGGAGCCCGCGTGCCGGGCGGCCGGGGCGGGAGCGGGGACGGGGCCGGGCGCGGGCGGCCTGACCTCGTACGCCTCCGAGGAGAGGTACGTCGTCACGCGCGGCGGGCGGCCGTGCTGGTGGGCCACTCCCAGGTAGGCGACGAGTCCCACGCCGTCCTCGGGCCGCCGTTCGGTGAGCGCGGCCGGGGCGCGGAGCACCGGGGCCGGGTCGAGTCCGTAGCGGCCGAGCAGGGTCGCGGCCCGCACCAGCGCCTCGCCGTCGTGCGGGGCGTGGTCCCGCACCGGGACGTACAGGGTGAAGCCGCTCGGCCGTGCGGCGCCGGTGTCGGTGAAGGCGTGGCAGGTCTGCACGGGACGGCGGACGACCCGTGGCCCTGCGCCGTCCTTCCCGGCCGGGACGCCGTGCGCGCCGGATACGGGTCCGCCCGGCGCGCTCGCGCCGTCGTGACCGGCGGCGATGCGGAAGAAGTCCTCGATCTCGGCCGGGTCCGGCCCGCCGTCCATCCGGCACAGGGCCCCGGCCTCCGTGGCCGACAGATCGTCGTGCGCGAGGTAGACCTTGGCCCGCGGCTCGGCCCAGTCGCCCAGGTCCAGGGCGAAGAACAGGTGCCGGTCGCTGTCGGGCAGCGACGCGAACGCCTGCCGGTGCCCGAGTCGCTTCAGCGCCTTGCGGACGGTCTTCGCGGCCCGTTCCGGTCCCGAGGCCGCGGGGTTGAGGTAGACCTTGACCTTGGGGACGCCGCCGGGGCGCAGTTCCAGCGCGATCCACAGTGCCAGGGGGCCGTGCGGGGACGCCGGGAAGA
The DNA here is from genome assembly GCF_036226605.1 of Streptomyces sp. NBC_00704. Classification (NCBI taxonomy): domain Bacteria; kingdom Bacillati; phylum Actinomycetota; class Actinomycetes; order Kitasatosporales; family Streptomycetaceae; genus Streptomyces; species Streptomyces sp. NBC_00704. The sequence continues at coordinate 6,741,155 of NZ_CP109000.1, read as the reverse complement.
AGAGGTCCTCCAGTTCGTCGAGGCGCTCGGTGGTGAAGCCCCAGCGCCGGCCCATGTCGCGGAGCACGCGCAGGCCGGTGCGGCCGTTGTGCGCCAGGTCGGGCTCGCCGGCGCCGGGTTCGATCAGCACGCGCAGGCTCGGTGCCGCGCCGGGTTCGCAGGAGACGGAGAACTCCACCGGCGTGTGGTCGTCGGAGAGGAAGCTCCGGCTGGGCGCCGGCAGGGCGAGAGGGCGTGGCGCCACGGGGCCCAGGGCGTCCACGAGGATGCGTGCGTATCTCTTGGTGTCGGCGGGGGACAGTCCCACGTGCTCGCCCAGTCGCAGTAACTGGCGGGCGGCGTGTCCGCCGAGCGTGCCCGCCGGCGGGACGCCCTTGCCACCCGGTCGGAGGGCGGTCACCCGGCATCAATCCCTGCGAGGGGGGCGACAAGAAGATACCCGCCTGGGGAGGCGGGTATCAGGGGGTGTGCGGCGATGGGGCGTTGTATGAACACGGCGCCGGTGGATATGTGGTCCACGACACCTCCTCTGTCTCGTGAGCAACACGGAATGCCGTGTCCCTCACTACCCATGAGGCTGAAACGTCATGCAACGGTGGAGAGTTGACGGGTGTTGTGTGAATCACCTCGTGAGCCAGTTGAGGAACTGGCTCCACACGCCTCCGCGTTCTCCTCGGCCGCGTGCCGGGCCCTGCTCGCGCTGCGACGGCGTCTCGTCGCGGGCTTCGGGGGCGGGCCGGGCCGCGGCCCGCACGGGGGTGAACTTGGCGGGCAGGACGGTCAGTCCGCGGTTGAAGGGGCCCGGCCGCCAGGTCAGGCTCTCCGTCGGCACGGCGAGTTCGACGTCGGGCAGCTTGTTGAGCAGGTTCTCGATGGCCGTCACGGTGATCTGCCGGGCCAACTCCTTGGACGGGCAGGCGTGCGGGCCGGCGCTCCAGGCGAGGTGGGCGCGGTTGCTGCCCGCCTGGCGGGCCGCCGTCAGCGCGGGACCGGTGTTGGCCGCCGCGAAGCTGACCAGCATCAGGTCGCCGGCCTGCACCTTCTGTCCGGCAAACTCCATGTCGGACGTGGGGTAATGAGGCGCGAGGTTCTGCATGGGAGGGTTCTCCCACAGCGTGTCGTCGATCGCCTCGTCGATCAGACCGCCCTGGTTGGCGTACGCGTCGTGGGTGAGCAGCCGCTGAAGGGTGTTGCCGATGAGGTTGCGCAGGGGTTCGTTGCCCGCCACCAGCAGCAGGGCGATCTGGTGCATCAGCTCCTCGTCGGTGAGCCTGGACTGGTGCTCCATCAGCCACGAGGGGACGTCGTCGCCGGGCTTGACGCGCTTGAGCGCCACCAGCTCGCTGATGGCCCCGAACATCACCCCGACGGCCTGTTCGGCGTTGACGCCGTCGAACATGCCGGTGATGCCGAACACGACCCGGTCGCCGATGTCGGCGGTGCAGCCGAACAGTTCGTTGAACACGAACAGCGGCAGCTGCTTGGCGTAGTCGCCGAGCAGGTCGGCCGATCCGCGCGCACCGAACTGCGAGATGAGGTAGTCGGAGACCTGCGCGGTGCTCCTGCTCAGCCTGCGCGAGTCGACGCGGGCCATGCTGTCCGTGATGGCCTGACGCAGCCTCAGGTGCTCGGCGCCGTCGCTGAACATGGCGTTGGGCCGGTACGCGAGCAGGGGCGCGACCGGGCTGTCCGGGGACACCCGGCCCTCGTTGAGGTCGCGCCAGCGGCGCGCGTCCTTGCGGAAGGACCCGGAGTCCTGGAGGAGTTGGAGCGCGGTCGCGTAGTCGGTGACGAGGGTGGCCTCGACTCCCGGGGCGAGCTCCACGGGCGCGGTGGGCCCGTAGTGGCGCAGGTAGGAGTAGTAGGCCTGGGGGTCGGCCGCGAACTCCGGTCCGTGCAGCGGCACTCTGCCGCCGGGCTGGTGCGCCGGGCACCCGGGCGGGGGCACGGGTGCGGTGGGTCGGTCCATTTCTGCTCCCTAGTGGGCACGGTCCTGCAAGTGGCGGACGAGCGTGATGAGGGCCTCGGCCGACGACTTCTCGTCCCGTGCGTCGCAGGTGACGACGGGGGTGTCGTCGAGCAGGTCCAGCGCCTCGCGCAGGGCCAGCTCGTCCCGCAGCGGCGAGCCGTCGAAGTGGTTGACGGCGATCGCGTAGTCGAGTCCGTACTGCTCGATCAGGTCGATCACGGCGAAGGAGTCCGCGAGCCGCTCGGGGTCGACCAGCACCAGCGCGCCGAGCGCGCCGCGTGCCATGTCCTCCCACATCTGCACGAAACGCTGCTGGCCGGGCGTTCCGAAGAGGTAGAGCACGACGCGGTCGCTGATCGTCAGGCGTCCGAAGTCCATGGCGACCGTGGTGGTCGTCTTGCCCTGGACCCCTTTGAGGTCGTCGACGGACTCGGCCGCCCGCGTCATCGTCTCCTCGGTGGACAGCGGCTCGATCTCGGAGATCGCCCCGATGAACGTGGTCTTGCCGACCGCGAAGTGGCCCACGACCAGGATCTTCACCGCCGTCTGGGTCGCGCCGCCGCGGACGTAGGCCTGCTCATCCAAACTTGGCCCTGAGACCATTCAGCACCTCCTCCAGGATGTCCCGGTCGGCGAGGGGCGCCCGCTGCACCGGTGGCCGGGTGACGAGGTAGCCGCCTTCGGTGAGGGCGGCGAGCAGGATCTTCACCACGCCCAGGGGCAGTTGGGTGTGCCCGGCGATCTCGGCGACCGAGAGGTAGCCGGCCTCGCACAGCTCCAGCAGGTTCTGTTCCTCGGGCGACAGACGGGTGGGCCGCTGCTGGTGGTCGGCGGCCGCCGTGACCAGGGTGATGAGGGAGAGCTGCTCCTCGTCGGGCAGTCCGCGTCCCTTGGTGATGACGTACGGACGCACTAACTCCGGTGTCTGGGGCTCCAGTTCGTCGAAACCGGTCATGACCGCACGCCGAGGTTCTCGCGCGGCGGCGTGGTCAGCGCCTTGCCGAGCTGGCCGACGAGCTGCTGCATCCGGAAGGTGATGTCCGCCATGTCGACGTCGGGCGAGGCGGACACGCCGAGGTAGGCGCCCTCTCCCGCGGAGATCAGGAAGACCCAGCCGCCGTCGAACTCGACGAGGGTCTGGCGCCACTTCTGGGTGGCGTCCTCGCAGAAGAAGGCGAGCGAGCGGCTGAGCGACTGCACGCCGCTCATCGCCGCGGCCACGCGGTCCGCGTCGTCCTTGCCGAAGTCCTGCGTGCGTGCCATCAGCAGGCCGTCGGCGGATATCAGGACTGCGTGCAGGGCCCCGGGGATCTCCAGGGCGCTGTCAAGCATCCATGACAGGTCGTCGTTCACGAGAACTCATGCCCTTCGCTGCTTGCACCACGGGTGCTGCTCGACTGTTCCGCGGGATCCGTCTGCGAGGCCCGGCCGGAGCGGGTGCCGCGCTGGAACGCGCCCATGATCGCCGCCGTCTCCGCGCCGGAACGCGAGGGGCCGGGGGCGGTCGACGCGCTGCCGGGCACGATGGCCATCGGTCGCTTGCGGCGCCGCCTGGGCAGGCCGTCGGAGGTGGCGCTCGCGGTCAGCCCTGCCTCCGGGCCCCCGCCTGCGGGAGCGGCCTGGGCGGCGGGGGCGACCGGAGCCGGCTCCTTCTGCTCCGGCGCGTTGGTGAGCAGGTCGTGCGGCAGGAGGAGGACCGCCCGGACGCCTCCGTACGGGGAGGTGGAGTCCACGGACACCTCGAAGCCGAAGCGCTCGCTGAGCACGCCGATCACCGCGAAGCCGAACTGCGGCGGGTTGCCGAGGCCGGAGACGCCGGAAACGCGTTCGCTCGACAGGAGTTTCTCGGCGCGGGCGCGTTCTTCGTCGTTCATGCCCACACCGGCGTCGTCCACGACGATGCAGATGCCCTTGGGGACGGTGCGGATGTTGATCTCGACGACGGTGTCCGGGCTCGAATAGCTCGTGGCGTTGTCGAGGAGTTCCGCGAGGGCCAGCGCGACGGGTTCGACGGCTCGGCTGGTGATGCCGAAGTCGACCTGGGAGAGGATCTCCACCCGGCGGTAGTGGCGGACCCTGCCCTGCGCGCTGCGGACGACGTCGTAGACCGAGGCGACGTCACGCTGACGTCCCAGCCAGCCGTCGCAGAGCACGGCGATGGACTGGGCACGGCGACCGAACTGGGAGTTGGTGTGGTCGATTTCCAGGAGGTCCTGGAGAATCACCGACTCACCGTATTTGCTCTGCAACCGGGAAACGATCAACTGCTGTTCCGCGGCGAGGCCCTGAAGCGTCCGCATCGCGGACTTGAGGACCGTCTTCGTAGCCTCTTCGGCTCTTTCCTGAGCTGCCTCGACGGATTTCGCGTACCCGTTCTCGAGCTCGGCGTGACGAGCCCGGAGATCTGCGAACTCCTGCCTTGACGTGCGCGCCGCCCTGCGCTGACGAATGATCAGGGCGACGGCGACGACCAGGGCGACGAGGAGAGCCCAGAGTACCGGGTTCTGTATGTAATCAGTCATAAGACTCTCTTCAGGCGACTGACGGCCAGTTGCTGAATTCCCGTCAATTGCGGGTGGACCGGCGGACCGCCCGCATCGGGAGTGACCGCCCGGACTGTCCCCGTAGTCGGAGATGTCGTCTTGCACCCATCCGCCCGCTCTACAAGCGAGCGTGATCGTATCACCACAAGAAGCGGCCACAGACCGCCAATATCGGGACGGAGCTGAACATTGACGGATCGTCAGCGATTGCGGCGAGTACCGCGAAGAGGGCCGTGAACGACCGGACGGCAGCTCCCGAACGGCGTCGCGACCGGACCCGGCAACGGCACGCCGGCCGCACGGTGAACGGCCGCGGACGGCGACATGAACAAGCGGTGTGAACCATTAGGTGAACGGTGAAGTGAACGCCGACGCGAACGGCGATGTGAACGGCGATGTGAACGGCGGGACGGCACAACCGATAAACGGGCTTCCGCGACATTCGGGCGGCAATACAGACGGAAACAACAAAACCCGCACCCGGCGTGACGCCGAATGCGGGTATCCATGGATCACCGAGCGGAATCCGCTCGACACGGAGAGTGAAAAGTGTCCGAGGGGGGACTTGAACCCCCACGCCCGATAAAGGGCACTAGCACCTCAAGCTAGCGCGTCTGCCATTCCGCCACCCGGACCAGGTGTCTGCCGTCGCGAGACTTGCCCCGCGGCGACATGGACAACGATACCAAGCTTTCGGAGTGCCTTTCACCTGCATATCCGCTGGCCGGGCCGGTGCGCGCGAGCGGCGGCGGCCCCGGCGGCTGCGGCCTCCGGCGGGGGCAGGACGCAGAGGAGCCGGCCTGCCCCCTCCCCGGCCGGCTCACGGGCAGCGGACGACCTGGCCCGCGTACGACAGGTTGCCGCCGAAGCCGAAGAGCAGCACCGGGTCGCCGCTGGAGACCGCGCCCTGCTCCACGAGCTTGGAGAAGGCGAGCGGGATGCTGGCGGCGGAGGTGTTGCCCGACTCGACGACGTCGCGTGCGACGACAGCGTTCACCGCGCCGATCTTCTGGGCGAGGGGTTCGATGATGCGCAGGTTCGCCTGGTGCAGGACGACGGCCGCGAGGTCCTCGGGGGCCAGCCCCGCCCGTTCGCAGGCCTGACGGGCGAGCGGCGGCAGCTGGGTCGTGGCCCAGCGGTACACGCTCTGCCCCTCCTGGGCGAAGCGCGCCGGCTGGCCCTCGATGCGCACCGCGTGCCCCATCTCGGGCACCGAGCCCCACAGCACGGGCCCGATGCCGGGCGCGACGCCGTCGGGGCAGGCCTCGACCACGGCGGCGCCCGCTCCGTCGCCGACCAGCACACAGGTGGTGCGGTCGCTCCAGTCGGTCACCTCGGACATCTTGTCGGCGCCGATCACCAGGGCACGGGTCGCGGCGCCCGCCCGGACGGTGTGGTCCGCGGTGGCCAGGGCGTGGGTGAACCCGGCGCAGACGACGTTGACGTCCATCGCGGCCGGCCGCGGGACGCCGAGGCGGGCGGCGACGCGGGCCGCCATGTTGGGCGAGCGGTCGACGGCCGTGGAGGTGGCGACCAGGACGAAATCGATGTCGGCCGGCGTGAGGCCCGCCGACGCGAGGGCCTTGGCGGCGGCGTGCGCGGCCAGCTCGTCCACCGGCTCGTCGGGGCCGGCGATGTGGCGCGTGCGGATGCCCACCCGGCTCCTGATCCACTCGTCACTGGTGTCGACCAGGCCCGCCAGTTCCTCGTTGGTGAGCACCTTGGCGGGCTGGTAGTGGCCGACGGCGGCGATGCGCGAGCCGTTCATCTGGGGGGTCCCCTCGTTGCCTTGGGTAGCGGGATCCTCCAGTCTGATCAGTGACTCACGGGTAGGGGGGCGCGTGAAGCGACAGGAATACGGTGTCGGGGTTGTCGGCTTCCCCATAGGTCTCGGACGCCCGGACAACCGTCGCACGCACGCGCGGCGAACACGCGCCCCACGGCTTCCGCCACCCGGTGAACGGCTGCGTCGCCTTCCGTACGAGCTCGTACGGACCGCAGGCGAGCGGCGCTCCCGCCCACAGCCAGGAGAAGAGGATCAGCGGGCGCCGGTCCGGCTGCGGGCTCGGGCTGCGGCTGCCGTGTACATCTCGCCGCCCCGCACGCGGTTGCTCCGCACGCCCTGCGGGGAGCGGGCTGCGGTCCGGTGTTGCGTGTGCAGGACAATGGGGCGGTGAAGGTCACCTCGCCGCACGACGGCCCGGTGGCCCACGGCGGTCTCCGCATCGAGGGCCGTTTCGGCTGCCAGCACGTACAGAACCGGGGCTGATCACGACATGGGACGAGTCACCGAACGGCGCAGAGTGATCCGTATCAGGGACGGGGCGGTCAGCACCCGGCCCGACACCCTCGTGGCCGAGGAACCGCTGGAGATCCGTCTCAACGGCAGGCCGCTCGCCATCACCATGCGCACCCCCGGCGACGACTTCGCGCTGGCGGCCGGCTTCCTCGTCAGCGAGGGCGTGCTGGCCGAGGCGTCGGACCTGCTGAACATCGTGTACTGCGCCGGAGCGACGGCCGACGGCGTCAACACCTACAACGTGGTGGACGTGCGGACCGCCCCCGGCGTGCGGATCCCCGACATCACGCTGGAGCGCAACGTCTACACCACGTCGTCGTGCGGCCTGTGCGGCAAGGCCAGTCTGGACGCGGTCCGCACGACGGCCCGCTGGCCGATCGCCGACACTCCCCCGCTGCGGGTCGGGCCCGAGCTGCTGGCGAGTCTCCCCGACCGGCTGCGCGCGGCCCAGCGGGTGTTCGACCGGACCGGGGGGCTGCACGCGGCGGCCCTGTTCTCCGAGGACGGCGAACTGCTGGACGTGCGCGAGGACGTCGGCCGGCACAACGCGGTGGACAAACTGGTCGGCCGCGCCGTGCAGAGCGGGGACCTCCCCCTGTCCCGGACGATCCTGCTCGTCTCGGGCCGGGCCTCCTTCGAGCTGGCGCAGAAGGCCGTGATGGCGGGCATCCCGCTGCTCGCGGCGGTCTCGGCGCCCTCCTCCCTGGCCGTCGACCTGGCGGCGGAGACGGGACTGACGCTGGTGGGCTTCCTGCGGGGCGCCTCCATGAACGTGTACACGGGTGAGGACCGCATCGCCCTGCGGACCGCGGCCACCGGCTGAGGGCCGCCCACGCGGGGACGGCGGGGACGGTCCGCGTCCCGTCCGGCGCGCCGGGGCGGTGGCCTGCGCCGGGACGGGCGGTCCCGGCCGCTCACGCGGTGGCGAACCGCACCTCGGCCGCGCGCGTGACGGTCCCGAGCCGGGGGAAGTCCAGGCGCACGGACGCGTCGTGCTCGGCTCCGGTCAGGGCGGACATCGCGTCCTCGACGAAGACCAGGTCGTAGCCGAGGTCGCCGGCCGCGCGGGCGGTGGACTCGACCCCGAGATTGGTGGCGATGCCGCCGAGGACGAGGGTGCCGACGCCGCGCTCGCGCAGCCGCGCGTCGAGGTCGGTTCCCTGGAAGGCGCCGATGGTCCGCTTGACGACCACCAGGTCGCCCTCCGCGGCGAGCCCCTCGACGAGAGAGCTGCCGGGCGGCTGCTCGGCGACGCCGGGACGCTCGACCCGGACGAGGACGACGGGAGCGCCCGCCGAGCGGAACGTCACCGCCAGTTCACGGGCCGTCCGCAGCACTTCGGCGCCCTCGCGGGGCTCCAGGGGCAGGGCGACGATGCGGTCCATCAGGTCGACGAGGACGAGGGCGGTGCGCGCGGGATCGAGCGCGGGGAGTGCGGTCATGACGGAAACGCTATCCACCGTCAGCGGTCCGTGCCGGAGATCTTGGCCAACAGGGCCGTGAACCGGTCCCGTTCGCCCGCGGTGAGCGGGGCGAGCAGCGCGTCGTTCGCCTCCCGCGCGGCCCGTTCGCAGCGCTCCAGCAGCCGTTCGCCGTCCGTGGTGAGGGAGACGGCGTTCTTGCGGCGGTCGTTCGGGTCCGGCTCGCGCACGACGAGGCCCGCGGACTGCAACTCGTTGAGGACGCCGACCAGGTCCTTCGGGTCCAGCCCGACGGAGCGGCCGAGGTCGGCCTGGGCCACGGGGGCGAGGTCGCGCACGGCGCAGAGCACGACGTGGGACCACATCTTCACGCCTTCGACGGCGAGGGCGCCGGCCACCAGCGAGCGTCCCCGCGCGGCGGCCCGGCCGAGCAGCCAGCTGGGCAGGGAGCGGATCGCGGCAAGGGGCGCTTCGGACATGGCCGCACCCTACCAAATTCATTGGCCTTCCCAACGATACGTGGATATCGTTGGTGCTCCCAACGAATCGTGGAGGTGCGATGCGTCGCGTCCGGTACGAGTCCACCGGCGGCCCGCTGTTCCTGGAGGACGTACCGCTGCCCCCGCCCGGCCCGGGTGAGCTGCTGCTGCGGTGCGAGGCGGTCGGCGTGACCCTGCCCGTCGTCCGCAAGGTCGCCGAAGCGGCGCAGCCGGTCCCGCTCGGGGGCGAGGTCGCCGGGCGGGTCGCGGCCGTGGGCGGCGGGGTCGACGGGTTCCGGGTCGGCGAGCGCGTCACCGGCCTGTGCTTCGGCCACGGCTACGCCGACTTCGCACTCGTGCACCGGACGATGGCCTCGCCCGTCCCCGACGACGCGAGCGCGGTCGACGCCGTGGCCCTGGTCCGCAGCGGGCTCGTCGCGCTGGGCGCGTTGACCGCCGCGCGCCCCGAGCCCGGCGAGAGAGCCCTCGTCACCGCCGCGGCGAGCGGCGTCGGTCACCTCGCCGTGCAGCTCGCCGCGGCGCGCGGGGCGGCCCGCGTGGTGGGCGCCGTGTCCGATCCGGCGAAGGCGGCGTTCGTGCGGGGCCTGGGCGCCGACGAGGTCGTCGCCTACGACACGGACGACTGGGGCGCCCCCGCCGACTACGTCCTGGACGCGGTCGGCGGCGACCTGCTCACGCCCGCCGTCGCCGCCCTCGCGCCGGGCGGACGGCTGGTGGCGTACAGCTCGGGCGGCGGGACCGTCCGGGCGTACGACCTGCTGGTGGGCGCCAAGTCGGTGATCGGCTTCCAGATGGCCCAGGTGGCGCGCGGGAAGCCGCAGTTGTACGAGCAGTGGCGGCGGGAGCTGTGGCGGCTCTTCGCTCAGGGCGCGCTGAAGCCGTCCGTGCACGGCGAGTTCGCCCTGGAGGACGCCGCCGAAGCGCACGCGGCGATCACCTCCCGACGCAACCTGGGAAAGGTGGTCCTCGTGCCGTGACCCGCGCGGCGCACCCGCACGGCGCACGGCCGGCACCCCGTGGCCGTCAGGCCGCCGCCCGAGTCCTGTCGCCGCCGGCCTGCTCGTCCGCGCGGTCCAGGGGGTCCCGGGCGCGGCGCTTGGCGATGACCGCGCACACCATCAACTGCATCTGGTGGAAGAGCATCAGCGGCAGCACCGCGAGGGAGGCGTGCGCGCCGAACAGGACGCTCGCCATGGGCAGTCCGGACGCCAGGGACTTCTTCGAGCCCGCGAACTGGATGGCGACGCGGTCCCCGCGGCCGAAGCGCAGCGCCTTCGCGCCGTACCAGGTCAGGGCGAGCATCACCGTGAGCAGCACCGCCTCGACGACGAGCAGGCCGCCCAGCCGCACGGCGCTCACCTGGTGCCAGACGCCGCGGTTCACGCCCTCGCTGAACGCGGTGTAGACGACCAGCAGGATCGCGCCGCGGTCGACGAGTCCGAGCACCTTCCTGTGCCGGGCGACGAAGCCGCCGATCCACCGGCGCAGCAACTGCCCCGCGACGAACGGCACGAGCAGTTGCAGCACGATCTCCACCAGCGAGTCCGTGGAGAAACCGCCGCCGCTGCCGCCGAGCACGGCGGCGGCCAGCAGCGGGGTGACGACGATGCCGGCCAGCGAGGAGAAGGACCCCGCGCAGATCGCGGCGGGCACGTTGCCGCGCGCGATGGAGGTGAAGGCGATCGACGACTGGATCGTCGACGGGACGAGGGTGAGGAAGAGCAGCCCCTGGTAGAGCGGGTCGGTGAGAAGGACCGGGACGAGGCCGCGCGCGGCGAGACCGAGCAACGGGAAGATCACGAACGTGCAGACCAGGACGGTCACGTGCAGGCGCCAGTGCCTCAGCCCGTCCATCGCCTCACGGGTGGACAGCCGGGCCCCGTAGAGGAAGAAGAGGAAGGCGATCGCGGCCGTGGAGGCGCCGGAGGCCACGTCGGCGGCGGCGCCGCGCGCCGGGAACAGCGCCGCGATCCCGACGGTGGCGAGCAGCAGCAGGATGTAGGGGTCGACCGGCATCCGACTCGGCCAGTGCAGGCGTTTCACGGGGCTCCACATGCGATTCGACGGGCGTGCGCCGGGCCCGGAGGCCCCCTCCATGGTCCCCCGCGGCCCCGTGATCGGGAATCCGGCACACCGCTCTCACTGTCATCACGCACCGCGATGACGGCGGGTACCGTTGCCGGTGTGTACGACCCCTCCCAGCTGCGGACCTTCCTCGCCGTGGCGCAGACGCTGAGCTTCACCCAGGCCGCGCGGCGGCTGGGGCTGCGCCAGTCCACCGTCAGCCAGCACGTGCGCCGGCTGGAGGACGCGACCGGGCGGACCCTGTTCACCCGGGACACGCACTCCGTGGAGCTGACGGAGGACGGCGAGGCGATGCTCGGCTTCGCGCGCCGGATCCTGGACGTCCACGAGCAGGCGACGGCGTTCTTCACCGGCACCCGGTTGCGGGGGCGGCTGCGCTTCGGCGCGTCGGAGGACTTCGTGCTCACCCGGCTGCCGGAGATCCTGGAAGGCTTCCGCTCCGACCATCCCGAGGTCGACCTGGAGCTGACGGTGGAGCTGTCGGGCACCCTGCACGAGCAACTGGCCGCGGGGAGACTGGATCTCGTGCTGGCCAAGCGGCGCCCGGAGGACCCGCACGGCGAGCTGGTGTGGCACGACGACCTGGTGTGGATCGGCGCCGAGCGGTTCCGTCTGGACGCCGACCGGCCGGTGCCGCTGATCGTCTTCCCCCCGCCCGGCATCACCCGTGCCCGGGCCCTGGAGGCGCTGGAGCGGCAGGGGCGGCCCTGGCGGATCGTGTGCACCAGCGGCAGCCTGAACGGGCTCATCGCCGCGGCTCGGGCGGGGCTCGGCGTGATGGCCCACTCGCGTGGTCTGATTCCGCCCGGCCTGGTGCGGCTCCCGGACCGGGCGGGGCTGCCGGAGCTGGGGCGCGTCGACTTCGTGCTGGCGCACGGCCGTCGGCGGCCCTCCGCCCAGGACGCGGCCGACGCGCTGGCGGCGGCGGTCCTCGCCGGCGGCGACCGCCTGCACCGCCGCCCGACGACGGCCCGCCGCCCCGGGCCGCGCCCTGCTGACGACTGACGGCTGCCGACTGCCGGGTGCCGGCTGCTGGCTGCCGGCTGACGGCTGACGAGTCGCGGCTGACGACCGGACCTGGGTGACCGGTGGCTGGACGCGGCGCCGGTGGTCGTGCGCTGCACGGGCGTGGTCGCCGCCGCGCTCGTCCTCGCCCTCGCCCTCGTCCTCGTCCTGGCCAGGGGGCCGCGCGCCACCGCCCCGCGGACCGGGGAGCAGGCGGCCGTGCCGCACGCTGCCGGGCCGCCGCAACAGTAGGCCGCCCCCGGACCCGAGCCGGCCGGGGCCGGGCCGCACCCCGGCCCCGACGCGGGCGTGGGCGCGTGCGTGCCCCCTTCGGAGGGCAGGGGGCGGGGTTCCGCGCGGCGGAGCGGTCCCGGTGGCAGCGCGGAGGTGTGCGGCGGGGGCCGGGGCGGAGGGCGTGGGGTGCGTAAGCGGTGCGGGCAGATTCCGTGGAGATTACGGAACCGAAACTTACTCAGCGGTCAGCTTTGTGTCCGACCCCTACCCATGTGCGCCCATTTTCCGCCACCGACCGGCGCAGACGAGAGCATCGTTCGCTTTTTGCCCCTCTCCCGCCCTGTCGCCGCGTGAGGTAGCTTTCACGGCGCTGCGGGGCCATGAGAGAAGCGGGGTGCGTTTGCGCGAGTTCACCAACCCTCCGTTGGCGCTGGCGCCGCCGGTGGGCGGTCTGGCCGACGTCGTCTTCCGGCACGCCCAGGAGGACCCGCAGTACATCGCCCTCGGCCGCAAGGACGAGCAGGGCGAATGGCGCGACGTCACCAGCGGTGAGTTCCGCGACGAGGTCCTCGCGCTGGCCAAGGGCCTGCTCGCCCGGGGCATCCGGTTCGGCGACCGCGTCGCCGTCATGGCCCGCACCCGCTACGAGTGGACGCTGTTCGACTTCGCCCTGTGGACCGTCGGCGCGCAGGTGGTGCCGATCTACCCGACGTCCTCCGCCGAGCAGTGCTACTGGATGCTCTACGACGCCGAGTGCACGGCCGCGGTGGTCGAGCACGAGGACCACGCGATGACGATCGCCACCGTCATAGACCGCCTGCCTCAGCTGCGACAGCTGTGGCAGCTGGACTCGGGCTGTGTGCAGGAGCTGTACGACGCCGGGGCCGCCATCGAGGACGAGGTGGTGCACCGGCACCGCGAGGCGGTCACGCCCGACTCGACCGCGACGATCATCTACACCTCGGGCACCACGGGCCGCCCCAAGGGCTGCGTCATCTCGCACGGCAACTTCATGTTCGAGGCGGACACCGTCATCGAGCGCTGGGAGCCGGTGTTCCACTCCAGGAAGGGCGACGAGGCGGCGACCCTGCTGTTCCTGCCGCTCGCGCACGTCTTCGGCCGGATGGTGCAGATCGCCGCGATCCGCGGCAAGGTCCGCTTCGGCCACCAGCCCCAGCTGCACGCGGCGGCCCTCCTGCCGGACCTGGCCGCGTTCAAACCGACGTTCTTCCTGGCCGTGCCGTACATCTTCGAGAAGGTCTTCAACGCGGCCCGCCGCAAGGCGGAGCGCGAGGGCAGGGCCGGGCCGTTCGAGAAGGCCGTCGAGGTGGCCGTGAACTACGCCGAGGCCCTGGAGGCGAAGGCGTGGGGCATCGGCCCCGGCCCGTCGGCCGGGCTGCGCATGCAGCACCAGCTGTTCGACAAGCTCGTCTACTCCAAGGTGCGCGCCGCGATGGGCGGCCGCGTGCGGCACGCCATGTCGGGCGGCTCGGCCATGGACCGCCGGCTCGGCCTGTTCTTCGCGGGCGCGGGCGTGCTGATCTACGAGGGCTACGGCCTCACCGAGACGACGGCCGCGGCGACCGCCAACCCGCCCGGCCGCACCCGCTACGGCACCGTGGGCCAGGCGATCCCCGGCATGACCGTGCACATCGCGGACGACGGCGAGATCTGGCTGCGCGGCGACAACGTCTTCCAGGGGTACCTCAACAACCCCAAGGCCACCGACGAGGCCCTGCACGACGGCTGGCTGGCCACCGGCGACCTGGGCTCCCTCGACGAGGACGGCTTCCTCACCATCACCGGCCGCAAGAAGGAGATCCTGGTCACGTCCGGCGGCAAGAGCGTCTCGCCGGGGCTGCTGGAGGAGCGGGTGCGCGACCATCCGCTGATCAACCAGTGCATCGTCGTCGGCAACGACCGGCCGTTCGTGGCCGCGCTGATCACCCTCGACCAGGAGGCCGTCGAGCACTGGCTGCAGATGCGCGCGAAACCGCAGCTGACGCCCGTCGAGCTGGTGCGCGACCCCGACCTGGAGGCGGAGGTGCGCCGGGCCGTCGTCGCGGCGAACACGCTCGTGTCGCAGGCCGAGGCGATCCGCACCTTCCGCATCCTCGCCCAGCCCTTCACGGAGGAGCACGGTCTGCTCACCCCGTCGCTGAAGCTGAAGCGCAAGGCGATCGAGGGCGCCTACGCGCAGGAAGTCGACGCCCTGTACCGCGCATGATCCGGCGCAGGGAGGTGAAACGGTCATCCGGTGGGCAGGAGACGGGTCTGCGGCAGACTCCCGCGGGAAACCGATCGGCGAGGGCAGGAATGCGACGCCCACCGTGATCGTTGACGATGGGAGTACCACTTTGACGGACAACCGAAGGATCAAGAGCTCGTGAGCAGCAAGGTCCCCCAGATCACCCTCAACAACGGCGTGGAGATGCCCCAGCTGGGCTTCGGTGTCTGGCAGGTGCCGGACGACGAGGCGGAGCAGGCGGTCTCCACCGCGCTGGAGGCCGGGTACCGCAGCATCGACACAGCGGCGATCTACGGCAACGAGGAGGGCACCGGCAAGGCCATCGCCTCCTCCGGCGTGCCCCGCAAGGACATCTTCGTCACCACCAAGCTCTGGAACGGCGACCAGGGGTACGACTCGACGCTCCGCGCGTTCGACGCCTCCCTGGCCAAGCTCGGCCTGGACTACGTCGACCTGTATCTCATTCACTGGCCGCTCCCGGCCCGTGACCGTTACGTCGACACGTACAAGGCGTTCGAGAAGCTCCTCGCGGACGGCCGCGTGCGGGCCGTCGGCGTGTCCAACTTCCTGCCGGAGCATCTGGAGCGGCTGACCGGCGAGACCTCGGTGGTGCCGGCGGTCAACCAGATCGAGCTGCACCCGCACCTCCAGCAGCAGGCGTCCCGCGAGTTCCACGCGGCGCGCGGCATCGCCACCGAGGCCTGGTCTCCGCTGGGCCAGGGCAAGGGCCTCCTGGAGGTTCCGGCGATCGTCGCCATCGCCCGCAAGCACGAGCGCACCGCCGCCCAGGTCGTGCTGCGCTGGCACCTCCAGCTGGGCAACGTCGTGATCCCCAAGTCCGTGACGCCGTCGCGGATCCAGGAGAACATCGACGTGTTCGACTTCAGCCTGGACGACGAGGACCTCGCGGCCATCAGCGCCCTGAACGAGGACCGGCGCATCGGACCCGACCCGGCGACGTTCGACGTCGCCTGAGCCGCGACGGGGGTGAACTCCCCCGCGAACGGTGTCGAGGGCGCCCCCCTTTCCCGGGGGGCGCCCTCGACTCGTCGCGCGGGCAGTTCGTCCGTCGGCGGTTGTCAGTCGCCAGTTGTCAGTTGGGCTGTCCGACCGGCCGGACGACGACGGTGTTGACGTCGACCCCGGCCGGCTGCCGGATCGCCCACACGACGGAGTCGGCGATCTGGTCGGCGGTCAGCAGGGGCCCCAGCGGCAGGCTGCCGTTGCCGTCCCAGAACGGGGTCTCGACCCGGCCGGGCGCGATGAGCGTCACGCCGACGCCCCACTCGGTGACCTGGCGGCGGGTGTTCTCCGCCAGCCCCGTCACCGCCCACTTGGTCGCACCGTAGAGGTTGCCCGGCGTGTGCACGAAGCCGGCGACGCTGCCGACCAGGACGATCCGCCCCTTCGTCCGCCTGAGGGCGTCGATCGACGCGCGGATGAGCAGGGCCGGTCCGAGCACGTTGGTCAGCACCATGTCGGTCCAGCCGGCCGGGTCGCCCTCCGCGACCGAGTCGTGCGTGGCGGTCCCCGCGTTGGCGACGACCGTGTCCAGCCGTCCGAACGTGTCGAGTGCCCGGTCGACCGCCGAGCGTACGCAGTCGTAGTCGGCGGCGTTCCCGGTGACCGTCAACAGCCCTTCGGGCTCGCCCAGTTCCTCGGCGAAGGCGCGCAGCCGCTTCTCCCCGCGGCCGGTGACGACGACCCGGTGCCCCGCCTCCAGCAGCCGGCGGGCGACGGCGGCGCCGATGCCGCTGCCGCCGCCGGTGATCAGCGCGACCGGCGCGTCCGACGCTTCCGGCGTTTCGTGAACCTGCGAAGTGCCCGATGCCTCCGGAGTGGCCGGAGTGCCCGGAGTTGCGGATGTGTTGCTCATGACATACCCCCATGGTGGCGCCCGCACGGTCCGCGGTGCGCTGCGCAGTCCACCACTTGGAGCACTCTCCAAGTCAAGCCCCGACGGAGGGACTTGACCACCCGGGCCGACCTCGGGGTCGGCCCGCTACACCGGCTTCACCGCGGTGTGCACCGTGTGCGCGGCGAGCACGAAGACGTCCGCCCTGCGGTGCACGCCCGCCTCGTCGGCCGGGTCGAGCAGCCGGTCCAGCGTGGCGCGGTCGTCGGGGTCGAGGGAGTCGCCGAAGCCGTCCCGCAGCCGGGCGAGGGTCTCGGCGATGTAGGAGCGGGCCCGCTCGGAGGCGGGTGCGGGCAGGTCGAGCAGGAAGCTGCGGCTGCGGGCGTGGTGCAGACCGGCCGCGCCGAGCAGGGACGCCCAGTCCTCGGTCTCGTGCACGGAACCGGGCAGGTCGGCCCGCATCCGCGCGAACCACTCCTCCTGGAGGGCGTCCAGCCGGGCTTCCAGTCCGGGCCGCCCGAAGCCGAGGTCGCGCGGCAGGAACCGGGACGGCAGACCGCCCTCCATGATCGCCAGTGTGCCGCCGGGAGCGAGCCGCTCCGCGAAGGCGGTCAGGGCGGCGCGCTGGTCGCCGAGGTGATGCAGGCTGCGGCCCGCCCACAGGAGGTCGGCCGGGTAGTCCAACTGCTGGAGCACGCCCGGCAGTTCACCGGCCAGGGTGCCGAAGCGGTCGCCGTGGCCGAGGCGTTCGGCGCGCTGCCGTGCGCGCTCCAGCAGCGGGGCGGAGCCGTCGACGGCCATGACCCGCGCGCCGGGGAACGTCTCGGCGAACAGGGTGGAGACGACGCCCGGACCGCTGCCCGCGTCCACGATCAGCCCTGGTTCCGTCACCTCCTTCCCGAGCCAGGACAGGGCCCGCTCGTACAGCGGGGTGAACAGCTCGGCCTGCGCTTCGAGGTGCGGGGCCATGTCGGCCCAGTCGATCTCGGTGTCGTGACCGTGACCGTGGGCGTGGCCGGGGGCGTGGCCCTGGCCATGGCCCGTGGGGTGGCCGTCGTCGGGGGTGTGCGGGTCGCCGTGGGATGCGTGCGGGGGGTGCGCCATGGTGGTCAGCCTCTCGTCCGTGGTGCCGCCAGGGTGCGCCGACGCACCGGGGCGAGGCCACTCCTGTTGCCGAGCCGGCAAAAAACGGGATGCGGACGGCAAGCCGGTTCACCAGGATGGCCCGATGGACGATGCACAGATCGAGCGGTTCCTGCGGGACGGATTCGTGCGGCTCGGGGGCGCCGTCCCCCGGCGGGTCGCCCAGGACTGCGCACGGCTGCTGTGGCGGGAGACGGGGTACGACGCGGACGACCCCGGCACCTGGAAGGAGCCGGTGATCCGTGTCGGCGACATGGCGCAGGGCCCGTTCGCGGCCGCGGCCAACGCCACGGCGCTGCACGAGGCGTTCGACCTGCTGGTGGGCGAGGGCCGCTGGGCGCCGCGCTACTCGCTGGGCACGTTCCCGCTGAGGTTCCCGCACGAGGCGGAGCCCGACGACGCGGGCTGGCACATCGAGGGCAGCTACCTCCCGGACGGCGCGACCTGGCCCTGGGCGAATGTGCGCTCGCGGGACCGCGCGCTGCTGATGCTGTTCCTGTTCAGCGAGGTGGGCGAGGACGACGCCCCGACGCGGATCCGGGTGGGCTCGCATCTGGACGTGCCCCCGCTGCTCGAACCGTACGGCGAGCAGGGCGTCTCGATCCTGGAGATCGCGCCGCGGCTCGACCGGGCCACGGCGCACCGTCCGGTCGCGTACGCCACCGGTCGCCCCGGGGACGTCTATCTCTGCCACCCGTTCCTGGTGCACGCGGCGCAGCCGCACCACGGGAAGCGTCCCCGTTTCATGGCGCAACCGCCGCTGAGTCCGGCCGCCCCCTTGGAACTGGAGCGGCCGGACGGCGACTACTGCGCGGTCGAGTTCGCGATCCGCCGGGGGCTGGCCCGGGAGGGCTGAGCACCCCGGCGGATCACCGTCGCCGCCCCTCGGACGCGGCCGCTTCGGACGCGGTCGCCTGCGTGGGCCCGGCAGGGCCCCCGGAAGCGGACGGTCGTCGGCGCACCGCGGCCGGGGCCGGCGCGGCGGCCTACAGCGGCGGGTAGGCGTTCTGCATCAGCTGCTGGAACTGGGCGGAGAACCAGTGTCCGGACAGCGGGGCGTTCGGCAGGGCGCCGGACAGGCTGTTGCCGTTGCGCGGGTTGCCGGTGTAGGTCGGGTCGCACATCCGGTCGAAGCCCTTGCCCTCGTCGTTGGCGACGGCGGAGCTGGCGCCGTCCGACTCACCCGGCGGCTTCATCCACACGTAGGCGTCGATCCCGGCGGCCGGCGCCGCCTTGGGACGCTCGCCGAGGCCCGCGCCGGACTGGTTGCACCAGTTGCCGACGTGGATCCGGCGGTCGTAGCGGCCGCCGTCGACATAGGTGTCCACGCTGGTCGAGGCGCCCGGGCCGGCGGGACGGGCGGTGCCGCCCCAGCCGTTGCGGGAGGTGTCGATCAGCATGCCGATGTTGGACCTGAAGCCGGTGGTCACCAGCTGGTTGCGGAAGCCCTGGGCGTACGACAGCTCGTCGACGTAGCGGTTCCAGTCCACCCACTTGGACTCACGGACCGACTTGCCGCCCACCGAGTCGTTGATGGTGAAGTTGTTCTCCTTCAGGGCGCTGTAGTTCGCCGTGTTGGTGATGAAGCCGTGCACGTCGTCGACGGTCGCGCCCTCGGAGGTGGCGGCCTGGTACATGATCTGGGCGGACGGCACGAAGTTGTCGTCCCAGCCGAGCCAGCCGTGGTGTCCGGCGTCGATGTAGTTGTAGACGTTGGGGATCGCGCCGAGCTTCTTCAGTGCGTAGCCCACGCCCTTCACGTAGTTGCCGTTGGCCTTCATGGTGTCGCAGGCCGGGGTGGCGGTGGCCTTGCCGCCGGTGTTGGTGACGAGGTTCGGCAGGGAGTCGATCTCGACGGCGGTGACGATCCGCAGGCCCGCGTACTTGCTGTCCGCGAGGATGGCCGCGATGGGGTCGATGAACTGCGTCTTGTACTTGTCGATCTCCGTCGGGCCCAGCTCGCCATTGGAGGCGAGGGCCGAGCAGTCACGTCCGGGAAGGTCGTAGACCACCAGCTGGACGACTTCCTCGCCGCTGCCCTTCTGGGCGAGGGCCGCGTCCAGGTGGGCGCGCAGACCCATGTGGCCGTTCGCGCCGTTGATGGCGGCGATGCGGTCCAGCCAGATGCCGGTGGGCTGGTTGGAGACCCGGCTGCCGCCCGGCTCCGCGGCGGCCAGCGCCGACCATTCCGGGTTCACGTACACCTTGGCGCCGGCGTAGGGGTTGTCGACCTTGGTGCCCGGGGTGCCGGGGTCGGTCGGGCCGGGGTCGGTCGGGCCGGGATCCGTGGGACCCGTGCCGCCGTCGACGTTGCAGGTCACGCCGTCGAGGGTGAACGTGGCCGGGACGGCGTTGGCGCCGCTGTAGGTGCCCTGGAACCCGAAGCTGACCGAACCGCCGGTCGCCAGCGTCCCGTTGTAGTTCTCGTTGGCTGCGGTGACGCCCGTCCCGGACTGGGTGACCTTGGCGTTCCACGCGTTGGTGACCTTCTGGCTGCCGGCGTACGTCCACTTCACCGCCCAACTCGACTTGGCGGCCGAGTTGTTGGTGACGGTGACGGCTGCGGTGAATCCGGAGCCCCAGTCGTTCTGCACCTTGTAGTCGACGCTGCACGGGATGGCGGCGATGCCCGAGTCGCCGGGGACGACCGCGAGCGCCGTCCCGGAGGCGCCGGCGACCAGTGCCAGCGCGGCGAGTACCGCTGTTCTGCTACGGCTCATGAGTGCGGGTTTCCTTCTTGGTTGCGGGATGCTGTCCGTTTCCTCGGTGGTTCCGTTCGGCGTCGCCGGTCGACGATCCCGGCCGGCGTCTCCGACCCGTGTTCCTGTGCGGTGTTCCTGTGCGGTGTTCACGCGCGGTGATCTTGTTCGGTGCGTGTTCGGTGCGCGTGTCCGGTGTCGCTGCCGGCGCCCCTTGTCCGCGGGTCCGGCCGGTGGCGCCTATCCCTGGAGTTGTCCCTGGAGTGCGCGCAGATGGTCGCGCAGCCCGGTGCCGTACGCCGTGGGCGTACCGTCGTACCCCTTGATCAGGGACGGCCCGGAAGAGCAGTCCCAGGTGTTCCACGTCCAGCCCAGATAGGACAGGCCGTGGTCGTCGAACCACTTCATGACCTGGTCGACGAAACCGTGCGAGCAGGTGTTCTCCCCGATCTCCCCCGCGACGAGCGGCACGCGGGCGGCCACGGGCGCGAGCGTCGAGTTCCAGCAGCCGGCGTCGGCGCAGCTGTTGAAGTTGTAGACGTGGTACGCGGCCCCGAGATTGCCGGCCGGGTCGTCGGGCCGGTGGGCGAGCCACTGGGTGAGGTCGTTGGAGTAGGCGAGGCCGCCGGCCAGGATCACGTTCCGGGCGCCGGTCGCCCGTACCGAGTCGACGAGGTCCTGCATGCCGGCGACCTGGTATCCGATGCCGGGGCAGGCGCCGCCGTCGCGCCAGCACGTCCACGCCTGGGCGGCCGTGGCGGTGGCGCGGTCCGGGTAGGGCTCGTTGAACAGGTCGAACACGACGGCCGCGTCGTTCTTGAAGGTGTTCGCCACCGACGTCCAGAACGACGGTGTGTACTGCATGTCGGGCATCGGCTTCTGGCAGGTGGCGTGCACGTCGGAGCAGCCGGCCGAGTTGCCCGTGTACCGGCCGTAGGTCCAGTGCAGTTCGACGACGGGCGTCATGCCGTGCGCCTCGACGCGGGCCACGAGCTGCTTGACCGCGTCGACGTAGTTCGCTCCGCCGTAGGCGGGGTCGATGTTCGACAGGCCCAGCCAGCACTCCTCGTTGAGGGGAATGCGGACGGTGTTCACCTGCCAGTCCGCGATCGCCGCGACGGCCGCGTCGTCGACCGGACCGTCCCAGATGCCGCGTCCCTGGACGCACATGAACTCGCCGCCGGAGCGGTTCACTCCGAGCAGCCGGCGGTTCCCGCCGCCGGCGTCCACGAGCCTGTTCCCCGAGACGTGCAGCGCGGGCGGACCGTCACCGGGGCCCGGCGGATCGGTCGGGGGAGGAGCGGTGGGCGTGGGGGTGGAGGTGGGTGTCGGTGAGGATGGAGGGGTGGGCGTAGGGGTGGGTGTAGGGGTGGAACCGACGTTGCAGGTCGTTCCGTTGAGCCTGAACGTCGTCGGTACGGGGTTCGCCCCCGACCTGGAGGCGACGAAACCCGCGCTGACACTCGCGCCGGAGCCGAGGGAGCCGTTCCAGCTCTCGTTCGCGGCGGTGACCGTCGTGCCGGACTGGGACCACTCGGCGCTCCAGCCCTGAGTGACCTTCTGTCCGTTCGCGAAGTCGAAGGCGAGGCTCCAACCGCTCACGGCCGCAGCGTTGTTGGTGATCTTCACGGCGCCCTGGAAGCCGGCGTCCCACTGCCCGGTGACGGAGTACTCCACCGTGCAGGCGGGCGCGGCTCCCTGCGCCGTGACGACCGGCAGCAGGGCGCCCGCGACGAGGGCGGCCGTGCCGGCGACGGCTGAAAGTACTGAACGCGGGGGGTGTCGCATGAGCGAGTCCTTGCAGCTCAGCGCGCCGTGACTGGCGCGTCGACTGATGGAATCGCTCCCACTGGTGTTTCGAAGCTAGCGCCAAGTGCTGGCAAAGAACAGAGGTTCAGCTGACTTTCCATCAACTTGACGCGTCGAATCTTTTCGACTCTTCAAGCGTCTTGACCGCGTTCACCCCCATCCCCACTATGGGAGCGCTCCCACTGGTTCAAGGCTTGTTGCTCCTCCCCCACTTCTCCGAGCCGCAAGGAGGACCAGCACATGGATCCCTCACGCAGACGCCGCCGGGCGCGGCGCCTGTGGACCGCCGTCGCGGCGGCCCTCGCGCTCCCCTTCGCCATGCTGAGCACGAGCACGACTCCCGCACAGGCGGCGGGAGTCCAGTGCAACGTGGACTACAAGACCAACGACTGGGGCTCCGGCTTCACCGCGGACCTGACGCTCACCAACCGCGGTACGGACGCCATCAACGGCTGGACGCTCACGTATTCCTATGCGGGCAACCAGAAGCTGTCGAACGGCTGGAACGGCAGCTGGGCGCAGTCCGGTCAGCGGATCACGGTGACCAACGCCTCGTACAACGGGACCATCGCCGCGGGCGCGGCGGTCAGCACGGGCGCGCAGTTCACCTACAGCGGCGCCAACGCCGCTCCCGCCTCGTTCTCGGTCAACGGCACCGCCTGCGTCGGCGCGCACCAGCCGCCGGTCACGGTGCTGACCAGCCCGACCGCGGGCGCCGTCTACACCCAGGGGGACGCGGTGCCGCTCGCGGCGACCGCCGCGGCCGCCGACAACGCGACCATCACCAAGATCGAGTTCTACGACGACACGACCCTGCTGGGCACGGACACGAGCGCGCCGTACGCGCTGTCCGCCTCCGGCTTGTCCGTGGGCAGTCATTCACTGGTGGCGAAGGCCTACGACAGCCTGGGCGCGTCCGCGTCGTCGACCCCGGTCGGCGTCACGGTGGCCTCGGGGCCGGCCGTGGTCGCCTCCTCGAACCAGCTGGCCGTGCAGCAGGGCAAGACGGGCACTTACTCGCTGAAGCTGTCGACCCAGCCGTCGGCGAACGTGACCGTCACGACCGCCCGGACCACGGGCAACACCGGTCTCACGGTGACGGGCGGGGCGAGCCTCACGTTCACGCCGTCGAACTGGAACACGGCCCAGAACGTGACCATCACCGCCAACGCCTCGGGCACGGGCGCGGCGACCTTCGAGTCGACGGCCGCCGGGCACGCCAAGGCGTCGGTCACGGCCACGGAGATCCCGGGCGCCAAGACGTACGACGCCCGGTTCCTGGACCTCTACGGCAAGATCACCAACCCGGCGAACGGCTACTTCTCCCCCGAGGGCATCCCGTACCACTCGGTGGAGACGCTGATCGTCGAGGCCCCGGACCAGGGCCACGAGACGACCTCGGAGGCCTACAGCTACCTGCTGTGGCTCCAGGCGATGTACGGCAAGATCACCGGCGACTGGACCAAGTTCAACGGCGCCTGGGACATCATGGAGAAGTACATGATCCCCACCCACGCCGACCAGCCGACCAACTCGTTCTACAACGCGTCCAAGCCGGCCACCTACGCGCCCGAAATGGACACGCCGAACGAGTACCCCGCGAAACTGGACTCCGGCGTCTCCGTGGGCACGGACCCCATCGCCGGTGAGCTGAAGAGCGCCTACGGCACGGACGACGTCTACGGCATGCACTGGCTCCAGGACGTCGACAACACCTACGGGTACGGCAACGCGCCCGGCAAGTGCGAGGCCGGCCCCGCGGACACCGGGCCGTCCTACATCAACACCTTCCAGCGCGGTGCGCAGGAGTCGGTGTGGGAGACGGTGCCGCAGCCGACCTGCGACGCCTTCAAGTACGGCGGCAGGAACGGCTACCTGGACCTGTTCACCGGCGACTCCTCCTACGCCAAGCAGTGGAAGTTCACCGACGCCCCCGACGCCGACGCGCGCGCCGTGCAGGCCGCCTACTGGGCGGACCTGTGGGCCAAGCAGCAGGGCAAGGGCGGCGAGGTCTCCACGACGGTCGGCAAGGCCGCCAAGATGGGCGACTACCTGCGCTACGCGATGTACGACAAGTACTTCAAGAAGGTCGGCAACTGCACCGGGCCGAGCTCCTGCCCGGCCGGGACCGGCAAGGACGCCTCGCACTACCTGCTCTCCTGGTACTACGCCTGGGGCGGCGCCACCGACACCAGCGCGGGCTGGGCCTGGCGCATCGGCTCCAGCCACACCCACGGCGGCTACCAGAACCCCCTGGCCGCCTACGCCCTGAGCAACAGCGCCGACCTCAAGCCCAAGTCGGCGAACGGGCAGGCCGACTGGGCCAAGTCGCTGGGCCGGCAGCTGGAGTTCTACCGCTGGCTCCAGTCCAGCGAGGGCGCCATCGCGGGCGGGGCCACCAACAGCTGGGCGGGCCGCTACGCGACTCCCCCGGCCGGCACGTCGACCTTCTACGGCATGTACTACGACCAGCAGCCCGTCTACCACGACCCGCCGTCCAACCAGTGGTTCGGCTTCCAGGCGTGGTCGATGGAACGCGTCGCCGAGTACTACCAGCAGACGGGGAACGCGAGCGCCAAGGCGGTCCTCGACAAGTGGGTCGACTGGGCGCTGTCCAAGACCACGATCAACCCGGACGGCACCTTCCGGATCCCCTCCACCCTCCAGTGGTCGGGCCAGCCCGACACCTGGAACGCCTCGAGCCCCGGCGCCAACACGGGACTCCACGTCACCGTCGCCGACTACACCGACGACGTCGGAGTGGCCGCCGCGTACGCCAAGACCCTGTCGTACTACGCCGCCAAGTCCGGTGACACGGAGGCGAAGACGACCGCCAAGGCGCTGCTGGACGGGATGTGGGCCAACAACCAGGACGCCCTCGGCATCGCGGTCCCGGAGACCCGCACCGACTACAACCGCTTCAACGACAGCGTGTACGTCCCGAGCGGCTTCAGCGGCACGATGCCCAACGGCGACGCGGTCAACTCGTCCTCGACCTTCGCCTCGTTGCGCTCCTTCTACAAGAACGACCCCGCCTGGTCGAAGATCCAGGCCTATCTCGCGGGCGGCGCCGCCCCCGTGTTCACGTACCACCGCTTCTGGGCCCAGGCGGACATCGCCCTGGCCATGGGCTCGTACGCGGAGCTTCTCGAATAGCCCCCGCCGAGCACTCCGCGGTGCGGGCGGTGTTCGTCCGCGGACCGGCCCCGGCCGGCCGTCCGGCACCCCGCGCCCCCGGCCCGCCCCGCGGGACCCGGGAGCACGGGGAGACGCCGCCCCACGGCGGAGTCGCTCGAAGGCTCCGCGTACGTGGCTCCGTCACCTGACGACGGGGCCCCAGGCCGGGCGGCCCCCACCCGCACAGGGGGCCGCCCGGCCATCGCACGTCCCGCACCCGCTCCTCCCCCCAGCCGATCTCTCCCCGCACCGATCTCCCCGCATCGATCTCCTCCCCCCATGCGTTCCGCGAGGAAGGACCCCACCGTGCGAAGAACCCGCATCCTCACGGCCGTGCTGGCGCTCGCCGCCGGCCTGATCGCGGGCAGCCCGCCCGCGCTCGCCTCGGACGGCCCCCGGACGACGCTCTCCGCCGAGTCGTACACCTGGAAGAACGCCCGCATCGACGGCGGCGGCTTCGTGCCCGGCATCGTCTTCAACCGCAAGGAGAAGAACCTCGCCTACGCCCGCACCGACATCGGCGGCGCCTACCGCTGGCAGGAGTCGAGCAAGAGCTGGACGCCGCTGCTCGACTCGGTCGGCTGGACGGACTGGGGACACACCGGCGTGGTGAGCCTGGCCTCGGACTCCGCCGACCCGAACAAGGTGTACGCCGCGGTCGGCACGTACACCAACAGCTGGGACCCGGGGAACGGGGCCGTGCTGCGCTCCGCCGACCGGGGCGCCAGCTGGCGGAAGACGGACCTGCCCTTCAAGCTCGGCGGCAACATGCCCGGCCGGGGCATGGGCGAGCGGCTCGCGGTCGACCCGAACAAGAACAGCGTGCTGTACCTGGGCGCCCCCAGCGGCAAGGGCCTGTGGCGGTCGACCGACTCCGGCGTCACCTGGTCGCAGGTGACCGCGTTCCCCAACCCCGGCAACTACCAGCAGGATCCGTCCGACACGAGCGGGTACGCCTCCGACAACCAGGGCGTCGTCTGGGTCACCTTCGACGAGTCCACGGGCACGGCCGGCACCGCCACGAAGACGGTCTACGTCGGCGTGGCGGACAAGGACAACGCCGTGTACCGCTCGACGGACGCGGGCGCGACCTGGACCCGGCTGGCCGGGCAGCCGACGGGATACCTGGCGCACAAGGGCGTGCTGGACGCCGTCAACGGCTACCTGTACCTCGCCTACAGCGACAAGGGCGGCCCCTACGACGGCGGCAAGGGCCGGCTGTGGCGGTACGCGACGGCCACCGGGACGTGGACGGACATCAGCCCGGTGGCGGAGGCCGACACGTACTACGGCTTCAGCGGGCTGACGATCGACCGGCAGAAGCCTGGCACCGTCATGGCCACCGCCTACAGTTCCTGGTGGCCGGACACGCAGATCTTCCGGTCGACCGACAGCGGCGGCACCTGGACGAAGGCGTGGGACTACACGTCGTACCCCGACCGGGCGAACCGCTACACCATGGACGTCTCCGCGACGCCCTGGCTGACCTGGGGAGCGAACCCGGCCCCGCCGGAGCAGACGCCCAAACTGGGCTGGATGACCGAGGCGCTGGAGATCGACCCGTTCGACTCCGGCCGCATGATGTACGGCACGGGCGCGACGATCTACGGCACGGAGAACCTCGGTCAGTGGGACAGCGGGGGCAAGTTCACCCTCAAGCCGATGGTGCGGGGGCTGGAGGAGACCGCCGTCAACGACCTGGCGTCTCCCCCGACCGGCGCCCCGCTGCTCAGCGCGCTCGGCGACATCGGCGGCTTCCGCCACACGGACCTCACGAAGACGCCGTCGATGATGTTCACCTCCCCGAACTTCACGACGACGACGAGTCTGGACTTCGCCGAGAAGAACCCCGCCACGGTGGTGAGGGTCGGCGACCTCGACTCGGGCCCGCACGTGGCGTTCTCGACGGACAACGGCGCCAACTGGTTCGCCGGGACCGACCCGTCGGGCGTCAGCGGCGGCGGAACGGTCGCCGCGGCGGCCGACGGCAGCCGGTTCGTGTGGAGCCCGGCGGGCGCGCCCGTGCAGTACACCACCGGCTTCGGCACCTCGTGGCAGGCCGCGAGCGGCATCCCCGCGGGCGCGGTCGTCGAGTCGGACCGGGTCGACCCCAAGGTGTTCTACGGCTTCAAGTCGGGTCGTTTCTATATGAGTTCGGACGGCGGCGCGACGTTCACCGCGTCCGCGGCGACGGGACTGCCGAGCGGCGACAGCGTGCGCTTCAAGGCACTGCCCGGCGGGCGGGGCGACGTCTGGCTGGCGGGCGGGGCGAGCGACGGCGCCTACGGGCTGTGGCACTCGACCGACGCCGGCGCGACCTTCGCCAAGCTGTCCAACGTCGAGCAGGCGGACACGATCGGGTTCGGCAAGGCGGCGACGGGCGCGTCGTACCAGACCCTCTACACCAGCGCGAAGATCGCCGGAGTCCGGGGCATCTTCCGCTCGACGGACAAGGGGGCGACCTGGACCCGCATCAACGACGACGCCCACCAGTGGGGCTGGACGGGCGGGGCCATCACGGGCGACCCGAGGGTCTACGGGCGCGTCTACGTCTCGACGAACGGCCGGGGCGTGATCTACGGCGACACGTCCGACACCGGCGGCGGGGACGGCGGAGGCGGGGGCACGGACCCCACCGACCCCACCGACCCCACTCCGACGGGGGCCTGCGCGGTGACGTACACGATCACCAACCAGTGGTCGGGCGGCTTCCAGGCGGACGTGAAGCTCACCAACACCGGCACGAGCGCGTGGTCCGGCTGGAGCCTCAACTGGACGTTCCCCGACGGGCAGACGGTCTCCCAGCTGTGGAACGCCGACCACACCCAGTCGGGCGCGGCGGTCACGGCAAGGAACATCGCCTGGAACGGCAATGTGGCGGCCGGTTCGTCGGTCGGCTTCGGCTTCACCGGTAACTGGTCGGGCTCGAACACGAAACCGACCGCGTTCAAACTCGGCGACCGGAGCTGCACGGTGGGCTGACCCGGGGAAGGATTCTCCGCCGGACGGCACACGCCGGACGGTCCTGCCCGGCCCGGCCCGGCCCGGTCGGGTCGGGTCGGGGACGTCAGCCGGCCCGGCGCGCGTCCGGAAGCGGGCCGGGAAGCGGTTTGCGGAACGCCCTGAGCGTGAAGACGGGGTCCGGGCGGGGCCGGTCCTGGTCGGGCAGGGCCGCGAGGCGGGCGGCGAAGCCGTCGGCGAGCGGGTGTCCGGGCGGGAGGGTGACGAACCACCCGCGCCGCAGGTCCGCGATGGCCTGGCGGGGGCTGCGGCCCTGCCCCCGGCCGGGGAAGCGGGCCTCCCCGGCCGGGACCAGGCCGCATTCCCGGGCGTACGACTCCACCACCTCGGGGGCGTCCGGGGCCGGCCGGTACGGACGGGCCGCCAGGACGACATCGATGTCGCTGCCCACGTTGTGCGAGGCGCCCTTGTCGACCGTGGTGACATGGACGCCGCCGGGCCGCAGCACCCGCGCGCACTCGGCGACGATCCGCCGCGCATGCGCGGGGTCCTCGACGAGATGGAGCAGCCACACACTGCTCACGGCGTCGAACCCCTCGTCCCGGAAGGGGAGTCGGCGGGCGTCCGCGAGGACGACGGCGCCGGGCAGCCGGGCGGCCGCGTGTTCGGCCATGGCGGTGACGCGATCCACGCCCGTCACCCGCAGCCCCTCCCGGCCGGACGCGAGCCGCCGGGTCACGCTGCCCGTGCCGCAGGCGACGTCCAGCAGACTGCGCGCCCCGGCCGGCAGGAGGCTCAGCACACCCTCCGCTGCGGCCGCCGCGCGGGGTTCGCCGCCGCGCGAGACGTCGTACCGTTCGGCTTCCTCGTCGTAGTCCAGCATGCCGGTTCCCCGTTCCCCGTTCCGTCGCCGCCGCCGTCCGCCCCGCCGTGCCCCGCCGTGCCGCCCGGCTCCTGCCCCGCCCGCCCGCTCAGCGCGCGCCGTGCGCGGAGGCCGCCGCCTCCACCCGGCGGGCCAGCTCCACGTCCAGGCGGGTGACGGCGCCTCCCGCGCTGTGGGTCTGCACCGCGAGGGACACCGTGTGATAGCCCAGGGTCAGGTCGGAGTGGTGGTCGAGCTCCTCCTGGATCCGTGCGACGTGCACCACCAGGGCCGTCGCGGCGAAGTGGGAGTCCAGCCGGTACGAGCGGGTGAGGCGGTCGCCGTCCAGGGACCAGCCGGGCAGCTCGGACAGCCGCTCCTCGATCTCTTTCCGCGACAGCGGTTCGACGGCCATGTCCCGGCTCCCTTCGTGGATGTCGCGTACCTGTCCAGCGTGCCACAGGAACGCCGCCCCGGCCCTGGTCAGAGCCGCCGCCCGTGGCCGGCGCACCGCGTCCCCGGCGCCGCGCCGCCTCAGCCGCGCACCGCGCCGCCCTCCCGGAAACGGTCGTGACCATGACGACCGCCGCGACCGGTACGAACACCGTCCCCGCCGACCGTGGTGTCGGGCCGCTGCCGCGGGCCTGGCGGGAGCGCCGTCCGTCTCCACCTTCAACACCCCCATGGACGTGACGGTCGCCGGACTCGCCGTCGAGACGTTCCTGTCGACCGACCTTCGTGAAATGCCCGCACATGACGGTCAGTTGACGGTCGATCATATCGACGGGGCAAGGAATGTTCGACTCCGTTCCCGTCGGCCCGCGGCCCGGAACGTGACACACTGGCCGGTGTGCCCGAACGCGTAGGGGAGACGTGGCGTGAGTGAACGGCGGCCCGCGCCCACGGTCGGGCAGGTGGTGCTCGGCAGGCGGCTCCAGGAGCTGCGCGAGGCGGCCGGCCTCAGCCGCGAGGAGGCGGCCCGCTCCCTGCGCGTCGCTCCGGCGACGGTGCGCCGGATGGAGACGGCCGACGTCGCCCTGAAGGTCCCGTACGTGCAGGTGCTGCTGGAGGCGTACGGCGTCCCCGAGGCGGAGACTCAGGCGTTCGTCTCGCTCACCGAGGAGGCCAACCGGCCCGGCTGGTGGCAGCGTTACCACGACGTGCTGCCGGAGTGGTTCAGCCTGTACGTCAGCCTGGAGGGCGCGGCCCGGCTGATCCGCTCGTACGAGCCGCACTTCGTCCCCGGGCTGTTGCAGACGGAGGACTACGCGCGGGCGGTGCTGGAGGCGGGCACGGTCGGGCGGACCACCCCGCGGTCCATCGAGCGTCACGTGTCGCTGCGCATGGCGCGCCAGCGCCTGCTGGAGAGCGCGGACCCGCCCCACCTGTGGGTGGTGATGGACGAGACGGTGCTGCGCCGCCCGGTCGGCGACGACCCCGCCGTGATGACCGGACAGCTCGACAAACTGGTGGAGTTCGCCGAACGCGACCGGATCACCCTCCAGATCTCCGAGTTCGCGACGGGACCGCATCCGGGGACGTCCGCGCCGTTCTCGCTGTTCCGCTTCGCCGAGCCCGAACTGCCCGACCTGGTCGTCGCCGAGTACCTGACCGGCGCCCTGTACCTCGACGACCGCAAGGAGGTCTCCGCCCACCTGGAGGTCCTCGACCACATGACGACGCACGCCGCGTCCGCGCCGCGCACCAAGGAGATCCTGCGCGAGGCCCGCGCCGCCCTCTGAACGCGGCCCGCCCGCCCGGCCGTCGGGGTGTGTGAAGGCCTCGTGCGGCCCGGCCGTGACCGGGCCGGCCCCGGTAGCATCGGTGACCGCGAGTCGACGGCGGTTCACGATCGGTGCGGCGGGGGCAGCGGGCATGGTCAAGAAGTACGTCGTGTCGCCGCACGGGGGACGCGGCGGACACCGGGACATCGGGTCCGCGCTGCGCGCCGCCGCGGCGCGCGGGCGGCCGGCGCGCGTGGAGATCGCGCCCGGCCACTACGAGGAACACCTCGCCGTCCGCGGGGAGACCGAGCTGGTCGCGCTCGGCGAGCCGGGCTCCGTGGTGGTGAGCGGCCCCCGGGGCACCGTGCTCGACGTCCTCGGCCAGGTCGTGGTGCGCGGGCTCGTCCTGGTGGGGCGGGACGCCGCCGCCGGCGTCGTCGACTGCCAGGGCGGCGCCCTCGTGCTGGACCACGTGGAGGTACGGGCCCACGACGGGGTGTGCGTGCAGGTGCGACCGCGCGCCGCGGCCACCCTGACCGACTGCCGGTTCCGGTTCGGCCGGGTCGTGTTCGACGGCTCCGCCGGGCACGTCGAACGGTGCGGTTTCTCGGACTGCGCCGACAACGCGCTCGCCGTGGTCCAGAACGCCCGGGTCACGGTGCGGGCCGCTCGCGTCGACGGCGCCCGCATCCACGGCGTACGGGTCAGCGACGCGTGGGCGCACCTCGCCGGGTGCGAGGTCACCGGGACCGAGAAGGCGGCCCTCATGGCGGACACCCGCGCCGAGATGATCGTGGAGGACTGCCGGGTCGACGCCGTGCACATGGCGGCGCTCGCGTACGTCGAGCAGTCCCGCGGGTCGGTGCGCGGCACCCGTGTCGCCGACGCCGAGAACGGGGTCCTGGTGGCGAGCGGCGCCGACCCCTCGGTGCACGGCTGCGTGTTCGCCGACTGCCGTGACACCGGCGTGCACGTCCAGGAGGCCGGCCGGGGCACCTTCGAGGACTGCGAGATCCTCGGCGCGGGCAACGTCGGGATCCTGTCCACCAGCGGCGGCGCCCCCCGCGTGAGCGGGTGCCGCGTCACGGGCGGCAACGTCGGCATCGCCGTCACCGACAAGGCCCGCGGCCGCTTCACCGGCACCGCCGTCTCGGACCTGACCGGCGTCGCTCTGCGGGTCTGGGACGAGAGCAAGGCCGTCTTCGAGCAGATGCGCGTCGAGCGCTGTCCGTTCGGCCTGGAGACCCGCGGCAACGGCGGGACCGCGGCCGAGCTGACCGACGCGGTGATCCAGGACTTCGACATGGCGGCCGTGGCCGCCGTCGGCCAGTCCCGCACCGTCGTGAGGAAGGTCCGCGCGGAGCGCGGGCTGGTGGGCTTCAGCGTCGGTGAGGAGGCGCAACTGCACGTGCACGACTGCGAGGTGACGGCGATGACCACCGGCGGGGCGCTCGCGCACGGCTCGTCGCGGCTGGTCGCCGTGAACCTCGGCGTCACCGACGCCCAGTCGTTCGGGCTGTGCGCGACGGACTCGGCGTACGTGGACGTCGCGCACAGCCGTTTCGACGGCTGCGGGGCCACCGGCATGCGCTTCGACGGCTCCGGCGGCGGCCGGCTCGTGGAGTGCTCGGTGACGGGCACGGGGGTCACCGCCGTCCAGCACAACGACCGCGTCGACCTGACGACGCTGCGCACCACCCTGCCGGTCGTGCGGATCGCCGAACCCGCCCCGGCGCCGGTGTCCGTCGTCAACAACTACTACGGTCCGGTGTTCCACCAGGCGGTCCACCACGCCCAACTGGCGTGGAACAACAGCACCGTCGTCCAGCGGCAGACCAACCACAGCGACGAGGACGGAGTCGGCGGATGAGCGACCCCCAGCAGGTGAACAACTACGACGGGCCGGTGTTCCACTGCGCCGTGTCGGGCTCCCAGTTCGCCTGGAACAACGAGACGGTCACCCAGAACCAGCAGCTCAACGGCCCCGTGGCACCGGGCCACGAGGCGCTCGCGGCGCTGGTGGGCGAGCTGCTGCGGCAGCTTCCCGGGGCGGGCCTCCCCGACCGCGAGCGTGAGGACGCCGAGGCCGCCGCACAGGACGTGCTGGCGGAGGTCACCACGGGGCAGGATCCCGAGCCGGGCCGGCTGCGCCGTGCCCTGAACGGTCTCAGGGGAGCCCTGGCCCCGGTGGCGACCGGGATCGCGGCGGGCACGGCGGTGGGGGCGCAGGAGTGGGCGCAGGAGGCGATCCGGGGCCTCAGCGGCCTGGTCTGACCCCGGCTCTGACCCCGGCTCGGCCGATCCCCCGCCGCGCTGCCGTCCCGCTTCCCCGATCCGGCCCCGGCCGCCTCCGCTCGGCGTCGGCGGACGCGTCCGGGGCCGGGAGGCTCCGGGGCCGCTCAGGCGAGCTTGGCCGAGAGGGTGATCGGGACGGCCTTGAGGGCCTGGCTGACGGGGCAGCCGACCTTGGCCTGCTCGGCGGCGGCGACGAACGCCTCCTCGTCGAGACCGGGGACCGAGCCCTCGACGGTCAGGTGGATGCCCGTGATGCCCTCGCCCGGCTGGAAGGTGACGTCGGCCGAGGTCGTCAGCCTGGCCGGCGGGGTGCCCGCGCCGGCGAGGGCGTGCGAGAACGCCATGGAGAAGCAGCTGGAGTGGGCGGCCGCGATCAGCTCCTCGGGGCTGGTCTTGCCGTTCGCCTCCTGGGTGCGGGCGGCCCACGTCACGGGCTGCTGGTCGATGGCGCCCGAGGAGTCGAAGGTCACGACCCCGTTGCCCTCGATCAGGTTGCCTTCCCAGACGGTGTGTGCGGAGCGCGTGGTGGCCACGGTTGTTCCTTTCGCGTGGGTGTCCCGTCGGGGGACGGGTTTTCCGTACCCCCATCCGATCACACTCTCGCGCACCGCACCCGGAACACGGACCCCCGTGCCGTGAACGGCAGCCGCCGGCCCAGTGCGGCGGGCCGGCTCCGGGCTGACGGACCGTGCGGGCGGGGCGGGCGTACGTCCGCAGCGGCTCGGGGCGGGGCAGGAACTCGCCGAACGGGTGGGCCGGTTGCGCGTCCCAGGGCAGCGGCGGGCGGGTGAGCGCGCGGATCTCCTCCGGCGGCGCGGCCCGATCCAGGGCAATACGCCTAGGCGACGTGCTCCTCCGGCGCCGCCTCGGACGCCGGCTCCGTGTCCGTCGCCGGTTCGCTCGTGGTTCGCGGCAGCGGCTCCGGGCCGCGCTTGTGCCGCGGCTCCAGGGGCACCTCGGGGCCGTCGGACTCGCGCAGCCAGCGCCGCAGGATCCGGTGGACGTCCTCCGCTCCCGCCGGCTGCGCGCCGTCCTCGCCGGGCGCGGACAGGGCCAGCGGGGAGAGCAGGAAGGGCCTGGCCTGCGCGCCGCCGAGGCCGCCGTGGGAGCCGATCTGCTCCTCGAAGGCGAGGACCTCGCCGTCGGCCGGGTCGTGGAAGGAGTTGACCATGATGTCGGCGGTGTGCGGGAAGGAGTGGGTGCGGCGCACGGCGTCGGCCGCGCCCGGCCCGAACACGGCCAGCGGACCGGGGTCCTCGTCGAGCCGGTCCAGGGGGATCTCCGCGCCGTACGCGCCGAGGACGACCCCGCCGTGCCGCTCGCTGCGCACGAGGAGGAAGCCGATGCCGGGATGGTTGGCCAGCGTGGACAGCAGCGCGGGGTGACGGGCGTCGATCTCCTCCTTGCTCATCCGGTGCGGCACGTCGGGGAACGAGACGAGCCCGAGGTTGCCCGAGGCGAGCACGATCGGCTCGGAACCGCGGCCCGCCGGGCTCCGCCGCCCGCCGCCCTCCTCGACCGGCCGGCGCAGCGCCGCGCGGACGGCCGCGCGGGCCTCCGCACCGCTGTGGGTGCGCTGGGCCCGGCGCGGGACGGGCAGCCCGCAGCCCGCCCGGACCAGGTCGCCGAGGGTGAGGCCGTAGCGGGCGTGGAACGTCTCGCCGGGGCTCTGGCCGTGGTCGGACAGGACGACGATCCGGTAGGGGCGGGGGGCGTGTTCGGCG
This sequence comes from Streptomyces sp. NBC_00704, assembly GCF_036226605.1. Taxonomy (NCBI): domain Bacteria; kingdom Bacillati; phylum Actinomycetota; class Actinomycetes; order Kitasatosporales; family Streptomycetaceae; genus Streptomyces; species Streptomyces sp. NBC_00704. The sequence goes on along the minus strand of NZ_CP109000.1, from coordinate 6,706,602 downwards.
ACGCCCTCGACCAGCGCGAGCGCCCGGTCGAGCCGCCCGAGCACCTGCTCGGTGTCCCGGCCGAGCGGGCCGGAGTGGTGCGCGACCTCGTCGTAGGCCACCAGGTCGGCGTAGACGGCGGTGCGTCCGGCGAGCATGTCGCCGGTGACGGCGGCCACCACGACGTCCCGTTCGACGACGGTCGCGAAGGCGCGGACGAGGGGGTAGAGGCCGCCGCGTGCCACCCGCGGGCGCTCCTTGCGCAGCCGGGCCCGGGTGGACTGGGCGATCTCGCGGACCACCTCGGCGACGAACGACAGGGCCGTGCGCACCGCGTTGGCCGGGTCGGAGAAGTAGGCGAAGTAGCCGGCCCGCGACCGGGTCTCCCGGCTGCGCCGGCGCACGGCGATGGACAGCACGAGCGCCTGCTCGTCGGCGCCGCCGCTGAAGAGGTTGCCGCGGCTCGCGCCGTCGGCGGACAGCAGCCCGCCGTCACCGGTGCGTTCGACCGCCCGGCGCTGGAGTTCGGCGGCGCTGGTGGGGCGGTTGCTGACCATCACCTCCCCGCTGTCCTTCTCGTACCAGCGGAAGGCGGGCACGTCGTGGTTGCTGCCGTGCAGGATGCCCAGTTGGCTCGCGCCGGTCTGGCTCGACCAGTCGGTGCGCCAGGGGGTGAGCCGGTGCGTGGCGGCGCCGTCGGCGTCGGGCGTGCGGCCCAGCCACCTGGCCACGGTCGGCATCAGCCCCTTGCGCACGGCCGCTTCGAGGACGTCGTGGCCGACGCCGTCGAGCTGGAGGAAGACGGTGCCGGGCGTGCCGGGACAGGCGGGGCCGCCTCGTCGACGGCGGTCGGCGAGCCGGTACAGGCGGCGGCGGTAGGCGTCGTCGTCGCGTACCGCGAGGGCGCCGCCGGTGGCGGAGGCCACGGCGGACATCACGGCGGCGACGATGACGGCGGTCTCGGGCGCCGCCTCGCTCTGCCCGGACGGGTTCAGCCGCAGGGCGAGCAGCAGCAGCGAGCCGTTGAGGAAGAACACCAGCAGGCCGAGGACCAGGGCCGGCACCAGCAGCAGCAGGCGCACCAGCAGCGGCCACACCAGGGCGGACAGCACGCCGAACACCCCGGCGCCGACGGCCGCGGTCACGGCGATGGTGGTGGAGCTGTCGCCGTCGGCGGACTGCAGCCGGAAGTCCGGCAGGATCCCGGCCAGCACCAGCATCGTCAGCGTGGAGACGCCCCACACCGCGATGCTGCGCCCGGCCTGGCTGACGGCCCGCCGCCATCGCACCCCACGCACGCCCCGTACACCTCGCGTTCCGGCCCCGACGCCCGTGGAGGCCGCCCTCCACCCTGCCATACGGTCGTACCGGTCAGCTCGGGGCGGCGGCTACCGTCCGTCGTAGCCGGCGGTCGGCATGGACAGCCTGCGGTGCACCCGGGCCTTCATCTGCGCGTCGTAGGCCGGCTCGGCGCTGCCGACGGTCTCCACCCGCACCCCGCGGCGCGCGCACTCCGCGGAGAACTCCTCGACGGACGACAGCGCGCTCTCCAGTACCCGGCGGCTCGGCGCGACGAACAGGTCGTAGCCGGGCCGGACGCCGTCCCACAGCACGCAGTGGTCGGCGCGCACCCCGCGCACCAGCAGTTCCCGGCCGACGACGTAACCGCGTTCCGCGGCCCACCGCGCGCACATCGCGTGCTGGCTGCGGGAATCCACCAGGAAGGGATCGGCGTCCAGTTCCTCGAGCGGCGTCAGACTCGCGATCGCCGTGACCCGCATGACCCGCGACGGTCCCATGGCGTCCCCCTCACCTCCGGGTTTCGCCGCCGACCCTACTCCTGCCCGTAGGCTTCGGGGAGTCGCGCGAAGGAGGCAAAGAGGTGCCGGTGGAGATCACGTGGTGGGGTCACGCCACCTGCACGGTCGAGGATTCGAACGTGCGCGTGCTGACCGACCCCCTGTTCGCCCGGCGGCTCGCCCATCTGCGCCGCCGCCGGGGCGCGCTGCCTCCGCCCGAGGCCTGGCAGGCGGACGTGGCGCTCGTCTCCCATCTGCACGCCGACCATCTGCATCCGCCCTCGCTGGCGCGCCTCGCGCCGGGCACGCGCCTGCTGGTGCCCCGGGGTGCTCCGCGCGCCGTGCCCGCGCTGCGCCGGCTGCGTCATCTGCGGTTGAGCGAGGTGGCGCCGGGTGACGAGACGACCGTCGGCGACCTGCGGGTACGGGTCGTGTCCGCGCGGCACGACGGGCGCCGGCTGCCGGTCGGCAGGCACCGCTCCCCCGCGCTCGGCTATGTGATCGAGGGCCGGGCGCGGACGTACTTCGCCGGGGACACCGGCCTGTTCGAGGAGATGGCCGAGGAAGTCGGGCCGGTTGACGCGGCGTTGCTGCCGGTGGGCGGCTGGGGGCCGTATCTCGGCGAGGGGCACCTGGACGCGGGGCGCGCGGCCGAGGCCGTGCGCCGGCTGGCGCCGGACAGCGCCGTGCCGGTCCACTACGGGACGTACTGGCCGATCGGGATGGACGCCGTGCGCCCCCATGAGTTCCATGCGCCGGGCGAGGAGTTCGTGCGCCTGGCGGCGGAGCGTGCGCCGGGGGTCGCGGTGCACCGGCTCGGGCACGGGGAGAGCGTGCGCCTGAAGGCCGACCGGTGACCGTGTCCGCCGTGGCCGCGGCGGTCATACCCACGCAGGCCACTCAGCAGGCGCTCGGCTGTCCGTCGCTGTTCCTGCTGGTGCTGATCGGGGCGCTGGTGCCGGTGGTGCCGACGGGGGCCCTGGTGAGCACGGCGGCCGTGGTCGCGTTCCACCAGAAGGCGCCGTTCGCGCTGGCGTTGGTGTTCGTGACGGCGTCGCTGGCGGCGTTCTGCGGGGACGCGGCGCTGTACTGGCTGGGGCGGCGCGGGATGCGGTCCAGGAACGGCTCGCGCTGGCTGGAGGCGATCCGCTCGCGTGCGCCCGAGGAACGGCTGGCGCAGGCCCAGGAGAAGCTCGCCGACCACAACGTGGCCGTCCTGGTGCTGTCGCGGCTGGTGCCGGCGGGCCGGATACCGGTGATGCTGGCCTGTCTGATGGCGAAGTGGCCGCTGCGCCGCTTCGTACGGGGCAATCTGCCCGCCTGTCTGGCCTGGGCGGTGACCTACCAGCTGATCGGGATCCTGGGCGGCTCGCTGTTCCCCGAGCCCTGGGAGGGCGTCGTCGCCGCCGTCCTGCTGACCGTGGCCGTCAGCACGGCCCCGAGCCTGTGGCGCCGGATCAGACGGCCCCGCACCGCGTGAGCCCGCACCGCGTGAGCCCGCAGGGACGTCTGGCGCCGGATCAGGCGGCCCCGCACCGCGTGAAGCCTCAGGGACGTCCCCGATGCCCCGCCCTCGCGGGCCGCGGGACCCTTCGACGCGACCGTCCCGGCCCAGGTCACTCCAGCACGCGTGAGCCGCCCACGGGCAGGTCCCACAGGTCTTCCCGCTCCAGTCCCGCCTTCTCCCAGGCCGCCCGTACCCGGGTCAGGGGTTCGAGCACCGGTTCCGCGGACAGCACGAACGTGCCCCAGTGCATCGGGGCCATCCGCCGGGCGCCGAGATCGAGGGCGGCGCGGACCGCCTCCTCCGGATCGCAGTGGACGTCGCTGAGCCACCAGCGCGGGTCGTAGGCGCCGATCGGCAGCAGGGCCAGGTCGATGCCCGGGTGGCGCTCCCCGATGCGGGAGAACCAGTGGCCGTACCCGGTGTCCCCGGCGAAGTAGACGCGCCGTCCGTCGGGCGCGGTCAGCACCCAGCCTCCCCACAGGGTGCGGCAGGTGTCGACGAGGCTGCGCTTGGACCAGTGGTGCGCGGGCACGAAGTCGAAGCGCACACCCGACAGTTCGGCGGCCTCCCACCAGTCCAGCTCGGTGACGCGGGTGAACCGGCGGCGCAGGAACCACCGGCCGAGGCCGGCCGGCACGAACACCGGTGTGTCGCGCGGCAGTCGGCGCAGTGTCGGGGCGTCCAGGTGGTCGTAGTGGTTGTGGCTGATGACGACGGCGTCGATCCGCGGCAGCTCCTCCCAGGGCACGCCGACCGGGGTGATGCGGGCCGGGGTGCCGAGGATGCGGCGGGACCACACCGGGTCGGTCAGGACGGTGAGGCCGCCGATGCCCACCACCCAGCTGGCGTGTCCCGCCCAGGCGACGGCGATCGTGCGGGCGTCGACGCGGGGCGCCGGGGCGGGGGCGACGGGCAGCCGGGGGATGTCGGCGAGCCCCTCCTTGCCGGGCCGCACCGCGCCCTCGCGGGCGAACCGGGCGAGCGCCTTGAGACCGGGCAGCGGGGAGGTCAGCCGGTCGTGGAAGCTCCGCGGCCACACCCGCCGCTCCCCCAGCGGCCGCGGCTCGCCGAGCGGCGGAACGGCCGGCGCGAGCGGCGACGACGACGATGGCGACGACTGCGGAGGCGACGACAGCGATGAGGACGGCGGCTGCTGCTCCTGCTGCGACAGCGCCTGTGCGTGTGCCTGTGCCTGTGATGGTGACGGTGACGACGGAGAGCGGGCGGGCACGGGGGTCGGCGGGGGCAGCGTGGACAAGGGCGTCGGGACGTCGTCGCCGCGGGCGGTGACCGGGACGTCGGCGGTGGCGGCCTCCTGGGCGGTGACCGGGCCGGCGGCGGTCTCGGACTGCTGCGTCATCGAGGAGGCTCCCATCGCTGAGCGTCGTCACGGAGATCGTCGAGGACGGACCTCAAGAGCGCCAACGCGCGTTGCACGTGTGGCAGTTCCCACGGCGTGGGCGAGGTGAGGCATTCCGTGCGCTGCGCGTCCGTCCCGTCCAGGAGCATGCCGGTGGACAGCCGGACCCGCAGTGCGCCGAGGTCGTCCCCGAAGCGGTGGCCGCCCGGCGCGGGCATGCCGAGCCGGGCGGAGAGGAAGTCCTCCAGCTCCTGCGCGTCCGTGACCCCGTGGGCCGCGAGCGCCTCGCGCAGCGGGCTCAGGTCGGCGTACAGATGGCGGCCGGCCCTGGGCGGCCGTGCCATCCCGCCCGCGGCGACCACGGCGGAGTGCAGCGCCTCCGCCACGCGCGCGTGCAGGCGCACGGCGGCCGCGACACGCGCGGTCACGGGCTCCGGCTCGGCCAGGGCGTAGGCGGCGGCCGCAGCCACGGGGGCGGCCACGCGCGCGTCGAGGGCGGTGAGCACGTCGAGCACGCGCGCGTGCAGGTCGTCGCCTGCCGCCGACGCGGGGAACCGGACGACCGCCGCGGGCCAGCCCGCGGGGAGCAGCGCGCCGGCGAGGTCGCTGACGACGGTGACCCGCTCGGGCAGCATCTCCGCCGGACCGACCAGCACCGTCTCGTGCGGGCTGTGCACCGTGTCGCGCCAGGTCTCGTCGCTGACCAGGTGCAGGCCCTCGCCCGCGGCGGCCTCCACGACCTCGTGCAGCACCTCGGGGGGCGCGACGGTGGCGGTGGGGTCGTCGGCGACGGACAGCACCAGCAGCCGCGGGTCGCCGCCCTCGTCGCGGACCCGGCGCACGGTCTCCAGCAGCGCGAAGGGGTCCGGGACGCCGCCGCACTCGGCGGGCGTGGCCACATGGAAGACGGGCCGCCCCAGCAGCCGTGCGTACGGCCCCCACCAGGCCGCGCAGGGCCGGGGCACCAGGACGTCGCCGCCGAGGGCGGCGGTCAGCGCGAGCAGCAGGGACGGGGCGCCGGGGCCGGCCGCGACCCGTCCCGGCCCGGCGGGGACGCCGCGCCGGGACCAGTAGCCGCGGGCCGCGTCGAGGAGGGCGGGGCCGCCGCCGACCGGTTCGCCCTCGGCGCGGCCCGCCGCACGGGCGAGCACCGCGGCCAGTTCGGGCAGCACCGGCAGTGCGTCCGTGGGGGGCGGCGGGCCGTAGCGGACGGGTCCGTGTCCCCGCCCGAAGACGAGGTCCGGGGCGGGACCGCCGTCCGGCGGGCGGACCGGGCCGTCGTGCGGGGCGCGTCCCTGGTCCGAGGCCGGACCGCCGCCCGGCGGGCGGACCGGGCCGTCGTCCGGGACGTGTCCCTGGTCCGAAGCCGGACCGCCGTCCGACGGGCGGACCGGGCCGTCGTCCGGGACGCGCCTTTGGCCCGGAGCCGGACCGCCGCCCGGCGGGCGGACCGGGCCGTCGTGCGGGGCGCGTCCCTGGTCCGAGGCCGGACCGCCGCCCGACGGGCGGACCGCGTCGTCGTCCGGGACGCGCCTTTGGCCCGGAGCCGGACCCTCGCCCGACGGGCGGACCGCGTCGTCGTCCGGAGCGCGTCCCTGCTCCGGAGCCGGACCGCCGTCCGGCGGGGGGACCGGATCGTCGTCCGGCGGGGGGACCGGATCGTCGTCCGGCGGGGGGACGTGGTTCCGGGAGGGTTCGCGGTCCCCCGGTTGCGTCCGTCGCATCGCGTCCTCCGCGCAGTCCGTCCCTGCTGTCGTGCCCGGCGACCGGTGCCGTCCCGGCGGCGGGACGGCGCGCGGGGCGCGTGGTGCGTGACGTCCCGTACGGGGCCCCGCGCTCGCAGGGGGCCGGATCCTCGTACGAGGCGGGTCGTGCCTCTGGGAGGCGAGTACCCGGTGGGGCGGCTCTCCATCACCGCCCGCGCGCGTTGCGCCTGTCACACCGGGGGCGGGCCGGGCCGAGGGCCGCGGTCAGGCGTCACCCGCGCGGTCCCGGCGGCGCAGTCGGTGCACGGCCGCTCCGAACGCGCCCGCGATCAGCAGCGCGCCGGCGACCAGCGCGGGCACGGAGTCGGTGAACGCGCCGCCCTCGCCCGCCTGGACGCCGTGGTCGACGGCGGCGGGGGCGCAGGAGGCGTCCGCGGAGGCGGCCCCGCGCTGCTGCGGCTCGGGCCGGGCGCACGGGCGGGCGGTGGCGCAGGAATCGGGGTGCGGCCGCGCGGCGCCCGTAACTTGCTCACACGGCCGGGCGGTGGCGCATGACCCGGTCGGGGCCGGTGTCGCACACGGCTGTGACCAGCCGTTCGCGATCTCCAGAGTGGCGCTCCAGGGCTTGCCCTGGGCGCCGGGCGCGGCCGGGCAGGTGCCGTCGACGGTCCACCCGGCGGCCGCTCCGGCCGCGCCCGCCGCCACGGTCGCGGCGGCCGGGTCCGGGCCCGCCTCCAGCTCGTCGGCGGGGGCGATCCGGGCGGTGCCTCGGTAGGCGGTCCCGGCCTGCGGGTCGTCGCCGGGGACCTTGCTCAGTTTGACGGCGCCCCCGGCGAAGGCCTGCGAGGTGGCGTCGAGGCTCTCGGGCGCGGGGGCGGCGAGGGGGCCGCAGGCGACCGACACGCTGACGCTGTCGCCGGGGGCGGCGCTGCCCGGGCTGACCTCCGCCGACGGGTCCGCGGAGGCGGCCGGGCCGGCGACGGCCAGGACCGCGCCGGCCAGGGCCAGAGCGGAGAGGAAGTGGGCGGTGCGACCCATGGGACGGCTCCTTCGGCCGGTGGCTGCTGCGGGGCGGGGCGTCACCGCCCCACGGCCATCACAGCCCCGGAGGGCCCGGACCGCGCGCGGCCGGACGCCATTGGCGGGACGGACACGCCCGTGCGGGTGACCCCCGCCCCCGCCCCCGGGCTCACGCCTCCCCACACCGCCGAGGTTTTCGGGCGGGCTTCGCGGTCACCCGTGCCGGTGCACGCCCCGCTCCCGAATTTCCGCCTTTTCCCCCGTCAGGGAGGTCCCGTTCATGGCCGCCACGGTCGCCGAACACCTGGTGAGACGCCTGCGCGAGTGGGGTGTCGAGCACGTCTTCGGCTGCCCCGGCGACGGCGTGCACGCGCTGCTCGACGCCTGCGACGGCGCCGACGAAGCGCCCCGTCTCGTGCGCTCGCCGCACGCCCGCTCCTCCGCGTTCCAGGCAGTGGGCGACGCCCGGTTCGGCGGACGTCCGGGAGTGTGCGCGGCGGCGTCGGGACCGGACGCGGTCCATCTCCTCGACGGCCTGTCCGCGGCGAAGCCGGACCGCGTGCCCGTCCTGGCGGTCGTCGGCCACCGTCGGACGGACCGGAACGGCCCGCAGAGGCCGGAAGCGGACCCGCACACGGACCCGTACACGCTGTTCCGGGACGTCGCCCCGGACTTCCTGGAGACCGTGACGGCCCCTCAGGACCTGGCCGACGTCCTGGACCGGGCGCTGCGCACCGCGTACGCCCGCCGCTGTCCGGTCGTGGTCGTGGTCCCCGAGGACGTGATGGAACTCGACTGCCCCGAACCCCCGGAACCCCCGGAGTTCCCGAGGCCGCCGGCCGGGCTCGGTGCGGCGCCGAACGGTCCCGGCCGGGACGGACGGACGGCGTCCCCCTCCGCGGAGGCGCTGGAACGAGCCGCGGAGATCCTCAACTCCGGTGACAAGGTGGCGATCCTCGTCGGACGGGGCGCCGCCGGCGCGGGCGAGGAGGTGCGCCGGATCGCCGGACTGCTCGGCGCCGGTGTGGCCGAGGAACTGCCCGGCAAGGGCGTCGTGAGCGACGAACTCCCTTATGTCACCGGCCCGGTCGGCCCCCTGGGCACCCGTCCGTCCTACGAGCTGATGCGCGACTGCGACACGGTGCTGGCGATCGGCTCCTCGGTCACGCACCCGCGGTTCCTTCCGGACCTGGGCGGCCACGTGCGCAGCATCCGGATCGACGTCGAACCGACTCCGGACGGAACGGCCTGTCCGCCGGACCCTTCCTCACGGCATGTGTCGCAGACGTCGCAGGCGTCGGGCCACGTGTCGAGCGGTTCTCCGGGAACACCCGACTCGCCGGACGAGCCGGACCAGCCCTGCGAGTCCGGCGAGCCCGAGCCCTACGACGTGGAACTCGTCGCGGACGTGCGGGAGACGCTCAACCGGCTGATCCCGGCGATCCGGAGCGGGGAACGCGGCCGCGAGTGGCTCGACACCGTCTGCGACAACGTCCGGCGCTGGGAGGAGGTGCTGGACCGCCGCGCGCGGCTGTCGGCCGACCCGGTCAACCCGGAGCTGGTGGCCCGCCTCCTGGACCCGCTGCTGCCGCCCGACGCGATGCTGACCTGCGAACCGGGCGCCCTGGCGGCCTGGTACGCCCGCCATCTGACGCTGCGGCCCGGCATGCACGGCGCCCTCTCCACGGGCTCCGGGGCGAAGGGCTGCGCCGTGCCGTACGCGATCGGCGCCAAGTTCGCCCGCCCGGACCGGCCAGCGATCGCGCTGGTGGACGACGCGGCGATGCGGCTCGACGGGCTCGAGGAGCTGTCCGCCGTGGCGAGGCACCGGCACCTGTGGCAGGACCCGCGGCTGGTCGTCGCGGTGTGGAACGACCACGGCCCCGACCGGGGAGCAGGGCCCGGGTACGCGGAGTTCGCGCGCTCCCTGGGGCTGACCGGCGTGCGGGTGGAGACGCCGGAGGAGGTGGAGGCGGGCTGGCGCACGGCCCTGGCGGCGGACGGCCCGGCGGTCGTGGAGTTCCTCACCGATCCGTCCGTGCCGCCGGTGCCTGCGCACGCCACCTGGGAGCAGCTGGGGGCCGCGGCCGCGGCGGTCCTGAAGGGCGAGCCCGACGCGGGCTCGGTGGCCCGGCACGCCTTCAAGGCGAAGATGCAGGAGTTCCTGCCGGGCCCGGAAGCGGGATGACGGGAAGCGCGACACGGCACAGGCGCGATGCGGGACAGCGGAACAGCGGGATGCGCAGGTCAGGACGGTTTTCCGAAGTGCCCAGCGGGAATCCCGTGTCGGCCTCTCCTCCTCGGGTACGCGGTGGCCACCCGAAGATCTGGAGGGCGAATCATGCAGCGAGGCAGTGACCGGCTGAGCGTGCACCGGGACGACGAGATGAAGCACGAACTGCAGGGCCTGCTGAGGTCCGGCCACCCCACCCGCACGGAGGAGTGGCACGACCCGGAGCCGTCCGCCGAGGACGACCCCGAGGTGTGGGGCGGCCCGGTGGTGCCGGGAAGCCCCCGGGCATCGCTGGAGGCGGTCCGTCTGGAGCTCGCCCGCTTCCTGGCACGCGGCTCGTTCCCCGCCGGACCGGGCGCGCTGGTGGTCGTGCTGCGCCGCGAACATGCTCCGGACGCGCTCGTGGACGCGGTCCGGGAACTTCCGCACACGCAGCGATACGGCAATGTGCAGCAGCTGGCCGAGGCACTGGTCGGCGCCCGCCGCTGATGCGGCCCGGCACAGGCCACCCGGCCGTCCCCCCACCCCTGACGACACGGACCTGAAGACACGGAAAGGACGTTGAACCCCATGCGCATCGCGTTTCTGACGGCACCGGAAGGCGTGGAACAGGTCGAGCTGACCGAGCCCTGGCAGGCGGCGGTGGACGCGGGTCACGAACCCGTCCTGGTGTCGACCGACTCGGGCAAGGTGCAGGCCTTCAACCACCTCGACAAGGCCGACACCTTCGCCGTGGACGAGGTGGTCGGCGAGGCCTCCGCGGACTCCTTCGGCGGGCTGGTCCTGCCGGGCGGCGTCGCCAACCCCGACTTCCTGCGCACCGACGACAAGGCCGTCGCGTTCGTCAAGGCGTTCTTCGAGCAGGGCCGCCCGGTCGCCGCGATCTGCCACGCCCCGTGGACGCTGATCGAGGCCGACGTCGTCCGGGGCCGTGTGCTGACCTCGTGGCCGAGCCTGCGGACGGACGTCCGCAACGCCGGCGGCGACTGGGTCGACGAGCAGGTGCAGATCTGCGACCACGGCCCGAACAAGCTCGTCACCAGCCGCAAGCCGGACGATCTGCCGGCGTTCTGCGAGGCCTACCTGCGGGTGTTCGCCGCGGAAGGCGACTGACGGACGAGCAGGGCGAGGCGCCGGCGAGGGCACACCCCTCGCCGGCGCCTCCTCGCTCTCGTCGCGCCCACGCTCGCGTGTCTTCCCGCGTCACGGGAAACCACGCGAGCGCGCCTCGCGGCGGGCGTCACGCGCCGCCGGCGCCCGCTGCCGTTCCCGGTCCCCACTTGCCGACGGGGGCGTCGGCCGGGCCGCGCCCGTTCGCCCCGGCTGTCCGCTCCCGGGCGCCCTCGCGGGTACGGCCCGGTGAGACGAACCGGCTCGGATTGCGGCGCAGGTACTCGCCCTCCAGCCGGGCCATGCGGTCGTTGTGGGCGCGCAGCGCGTCGTTCGAGCCGTACAGCAGCGTGTCGTGGCGCGTGCGGTGGATCGTCTCCAGCTCTCTCATGAGCTGCTGGTCGTCCAGCCGGTCCGGGTCGACTCCGGTCATCGTGGTGCCCCGCTCGTCGTGTTCGTCCATACGCTTCGGGTACCCGCCCTCGGGCCGTCCACCGGCACCGCCCGGGCGGGCAGGAGCCGGGAGGGAGCCATGGGTCTCGCCTTCCGGCCTTGGGCCTTCCGGCCTTTTGGCCTTCTCGAATCCACTGTACGAACATTCCGGCTGCCGGGCCTCGCCGAGGAGTCCGCAAGCCCGCGAGGCCTGGGACGGGCCGCCCCTGACCTGAGCGGGTCCGGGCCTGAGCGGGTCCGGGCCTGAGCGGGTCCGGGCCTGAGCGGGTCCGGGCCTGAGCGGGTCCGGGCCTGAGCGGGTCCGGGCCTGAGCGGGTCCGGGCCTGAGCGGGTCCGGGCCTGAGCGGGTCCGGGCCTGAGCGGGTCCGGGCCTGAGCGGGTCCGGGCCTGAGCGGGTCCGGGCCTGAGCGGGTCCGGGTCGGTTCTAGCGGGCCCGCTCCACGCGCCGCTCGTCCCAGACCGGCTCCGGGGTCTCCCGGACCCGGCCGTCGCTGCCGAAGACCAGGTAGCGGTCGAAGGAGCGGGCGAACCAGCGGTCGTGGGTGACGGCCAGCACCGTCCCGTCGAAGGCCTCCAGCCCTTCCTGGAGCGCTTCGGCCGACTCCAGGTCGAGGTTGTCGGTGGGCTCGTCGAGCAGCAGCGCCGTGACGCCCTGGAGTTCGAGCAGCAGGATCTGGAAACGGGCCTGCTGGCCGCCGGACAGCCGGTCGAAGGTCTGTTCCGCCTGCTGCGTCAGCTCGTAGCGGCGCAGCCGGGACATGGCCGCGCCCCGGTCCTGGGAGTGCTCGCTCCACAGGATGTCCAGCAGGGTGCGGCCCTGTAGCTCGGGGTGGGCGTGGGTCTGGGCGAAGTGGCCGGGCACCACGCGCGCGCCGAGCTTCCACATACCGGTGTGCGCCACGCTCTCGCCGGCCAGCAGCCGCAGGAAGTGGGACTTGCCCGAGCCGTTGGAGCCGAGGACGGCGACCCGCTCGCCGTAGAAGACCTCCAGGTCGAAGGGCTTCATCAGGCCGGTGAGTTCGAGCCCCTCGCAGGTGACGGCGCGCACGCCGGTGCGGCCGCCCTTGAGGCGCATCGTGATGTCCTGCTCGCGCGGCGGCTCCGGCGGCGGACCGGCCTCCTCGAACTTGCGCAGCCTGGTCTGGGCGGCCTGGTAGCGCGAGGCCAGCTCGTGGCTGATGGAGGCCGCCTGGCGCAGGCTCAGCACGAGTTTCTTCAACTGGGCGTGCTTCTCGTCCCAGCGGCGGCGCAGTTCCTCGAAGCGGGCGAAGCGTTCGCGGCGCGCCTCGTGGTAGGTGGCGAAGCCTCCGCCGTGCACCCAGGCGTCGGCGCCGGCCGGGCCGGGCTCGACGGAGACGATCTTCTCGGCGGCGCGGGAGAGGAGTTCGCGGTCGTGGGAGACGAACAGGACCGTCTTGCGGGTCTCCTTCAGCCTCTCCTCCAGCCACCGCTTGCCGGGCACGTCGAGGTAGTTGTCGGGCTCGTCGAGGAGGAGCACCTCGTCGTGGCCGCGCAGCAGCGCCTCCAGCACGAGCCGCTTCTGCTCGCCGCCGGACAGGGTGCGCACGAGGCGGAACTGGGCCTTGTCGTAGGGGACGCCCAGGGCGGCCGTGGTGCACATGTCCCACAGCGTCTCGGCCTCGTAGCCGCGTACCTCGGCCCAGTCGGAAAGGGCCTGCGCGTACTGGAGCTGCGCGGCCTCGTCGTCGACGGTCATGATCGCGTGCTCGGCCTCGTCGACGGCCCGCGCGACCTCGCGGATGCGGGGCTGGGCGACGGACACCAGCAGGTCGCGGACGGTCGTCTCGTCCCGTACCGAGCCCACGAACTGGCGCATCACGCCCAGCCCGCCGCTGACCGTGACGGTCCCGCCGTGCGGTTTCAGCTCACCCGAGATCAGCCGCAGCAGGGTGGTCTTGCCGGCGCCGTTGGGGCCGACCAGGGCCACGACGGCCCCTTCTCCCACCCGGAAGGAGACGTCGCCGAGCAGCGCCCTCCCGTCGGGGAGGTAGTACTCGAGGTGCGCGGCTTCCAGATGTCCCATGAGGAGGCATTCTGCGGGCCGCCCGCCGCCCGCGGCAAACCGATATCGGCGCAGGCCGGGGAAGCGGCCGGCCCCGGCGGTCAGCCGCCGGCGCCCTCCACGGGCTGCCCGGCCGGTCCGCCGTCCCCGGCGGGGGCGACCGTGGCGCCGGCCCAGGACAGCGCCTTCCAGCCGTCCGCGGGCGAGCCCTCCAGCACGACCGTGCCGGTGTTGGCGAGGCGGTGCGCGGCGGCGAAGGGGACGTCGACGTTGTGGGCGCGGGCCGCAGCCCAGGTGCGGATCGCGGCGCCGTGGCTGACCAGTACGGCGGTCCGCGCGCCGCTCGCCGCGACCTCGGCGACCACGGCGTCGTAGCGCGCGAGGAACTCGGTTCCGCTCTCACCGCCCGGCATGCGCAGGTCCGTCTCGCCCGCCGCCCAGGCGAACGCCGTGCGCATGTAGAGGGCGCCCTGCTCCGTGTCTCCGGGCTGCGCTTCCAGGTCCCCGGCGGAGATCTCCCGCAGCCCGTCGCGCACCAGGACGCCGAGGCCGCGGGCGGCGGCCAGCGGGGCGGCCGTGAGCTGGGTGCGGACGAGGGTGGAGGCGTAGAGGGCCTCGACGTCCTCGTCGGCCAGGGCCTCGGGCAGGGCGGCGGCCTGGCGGGCGCCCAGCTCGGTGAGTCCGGGGCCGGGCACGGCGGTGTCGAGGAGGTTGTCCACGTTGGCGGGGGTCTGGCCGTGACGGACGAGCAGCAGGCGCATGCGGGGGAGCCTCCGGTGTCGAGGCCGTCTCCGCCCCGGAAACGGCCGCCTCAGGGTACGGGGCGCCCTCGTGGCGGCTGATCCCGGGCTGCCGCCCGCTGTCGCGAAGCAGGGCCGCACGGTCCGCACGACAACGGGTGACTGACGTACCGTCAGTCCACATTTCAGAATGATCTGTCTCACCATGCGGCCGTCGGCGTAGCGTGGAGCCACCGGGGGCCGGGCCGGACCCGGTCCGTCGAGAAGGGGAGCCGTCATGCCGAAAGCGCAGGAGACCGCCGTCTACACGCACGGGCACCACGAGTCCGTGCTGCGTTCGCACACCTGGCGGACCGCCGCCAACTCCGCGGCGTATCTGCTCGGCTCGCTCAAGCCCCACATGAAGATCCTGGACATCGGCTGCGGCCCCGGCACCATCACCGCCGACCTGGCCGCCCTGGTGCCCGAGGGGCACGTCACCGGCGTCGACCACGCGCCCGGGATTCTGGAGCAGGCCCGCGCCACGGCCGCCGAGCGGGGGCTGACCAACGTCGGCTTCGCGGTCGCGGACGTGCACGCCCTGCCCTACCCCGACGACGCCTTCTGCGTCGTCCACGCCCATCAGGTGCTCCAGCACGTCGGCGATCCCGTGCAGGCGCTGCGGGAGATGCTGCGGGTGACCAAACCCGGCGGCTACGTCGCGGTCCGCGACTCGGACTACGCGGCGATGACCTGGTACCCCGCCGTGGCGGGCATGGACGACTGGCTCGGTCTCTACCGGCGGGTGGCCCGCGCCAACGGCGGCGAACCGGACGCCGGACGGCGGCTGAAGTCCTGGGCGCTGGCCGCCGGGTTCACCGACGTCACGGCCACGTCGTCCACCTGGACCTTCAGCACCCCCGGGGAGCGGGCCTGGTGGAGCGGTCTGTGGGCCGACCGCACCGTGGCCTCGGCCTACGCGGACCTCGCCACCCGCGGCGGGCACGCCACGGCGGAACAGCTGCACGCGGTGGCGGCGGCCTGGCGGGAGTGGGGGCGGCGGGAGGACGGCTGGTTCGCCGTCCTGCACGGGGAGATCCTGGGCCACAAGCCCGGCAGGGCCGAGGCCGGCGAGGCCGAGACCGGGGAGGCTGGGGCCGGGGAGGCCGAGACCGGGGAGGCCGGGGCCGGGGAGGCCGGGGCCGGGGAGGCCGGGGCCGGGGAGGCCGGGGCCGGGGAGGCCGGGGCCGGGGAGGCCGGGGCCGGGAGCGCCGCCTGACCTCGTCCGCTCCCGCCCGACGGGTTCACTCCCGGGGGAGCAGCGGTCCCAGGGGCCCGAGGTCCAGGTTGAGGTCCTCGGGCCGCAGTCCGTAGCGCTCGCGCAGCTCGGTCATGCGGTCGTCCAGCAGCATCAGGGTGAGCCCGATGCGCTCCTCCTGCTCCTCGCTCAGGTCGCCCTGGTCGAAGCGGCGCAGCGCCTGCCGTTCCATCAGCTGGCGCAGCAGCTCCACCACGGTCAGGACCAGTTTGACCAGGTCGCGCTCGACGGTGTCGGGCTCCAGGTCGACGTGGTTGCGTCGGCGGTCCGTCACGGTGACTCCCCCCAGGGCGACGGCACCTGCTCGTTGACCGAGCTGATCAGGGCGTTGAGGTCGATGCGGACGAGGTCGACGTCCGCGATGCGCAGCGTGATGTCGCCCGTGATGACCACTCCCCCGGCGAGCAGCCGGTCGAGCAGGTCCACCAGGGCGATCTCGCGGCGCTCCACGACGGTCATGAGCCCCCCTCGCCGAGGTCGGCGCTCGCCGGCGCCGACGGGGAATCCTGCGCCGTCGACGCGTTCCCGGCGTCGTCCACGAAGGAGTACGCGGCCCAGGGTCCGGTGAGTTCGACGCGCATGCCGGGCTCCTCGCCCTTGGTGCGGTCGACGAGTTCCACGAACTCCTCGGACCGGCCGCGCGGCACCAGGTAGGCGGCGTTCAGGACGTTCTGCCCGGACGCCTTGGACAGCGCCGGGTTCTGCGGGGCGTGCAGCCGGGCCCCGTCGGCGTGCGCGGACAGGTCGGCGTGCAGACGGTCCGCGAACCGCTCCGCGCGCTGCCGGCTGTCCTCGTGCGCCCGGCTCTCCATGCGCCGCCGGCGCAGGTAGTCCCGGCCCGAGGCGGGCTTCTCCGCCGTCTCGGCGGCGGCGGAGGCGGAGGCGGCGGGCTCCCGCTCCACGTAGACCTTCACGCCCCACTCGACGCGGCCCTCCAGCCGGTCCAGGGTGCGCAGGAAGTCCGCCTCGCGCTCCTCCATCATCACGCGGACGCCGCTGTCGTCACGGAACACCGTGGCGAGCCGCAGCGGCAGCGGCGTGGTGACGGCCGTCAGCGCGTCGATCACCTGCTGGTGGGCCCTGGCGGTGTCGGTCAGCCAGTCGAGGTCCTCCAGATGCCGGTGCAGGGGCGCCTCGGCGAAGTCGGCCTCGGGGACATGGCTGACGACCGCGATCAGACCGCGGTGGGCGAGCAGCCGGGGCGGATCGCCCGCCACGCCCTTCAGGGCCGTCTGCAACGGCGCGCCGATGGGCCGGCAGACGGCGTAGACGTACCGCAGTCCCGTCACGGCGACTCCTTCCTGACGTCACGGGAGCCGGACTCCCGGGCCTCCGGGGCGCGGCCCAGCTCCAGTTCCTCCAGCCGGGCCAGCCGTTCACGCAGCTCGGCGTTCTCCCGCGCGAGTTCGTCGCGACGGGCGCCGGAGGACAGCGCCGGGTCGGTCTCCCACCAGTCGATGCCCATCTCCTTCGCCTTGTCGACGGAGGCGACGATGAGGCGGAGTTTGATGGTGAGCAGTTCGATGTCGAGCAGGTTGATCCGGATGTCGCCCGCGATCACGATGCCCTTGTCGAGAACGCGCTCCAGGATGTCGGCGAGGTTGGCCCCGCCGCCCTGGCCGTACGGCTCCGGCAGCCGGCTCGACATGGTCATCGCCGGCTCCCGCCCTTCGCGTCCTCGTACTGGGGCTCGGCCTCCTCCTCGGGCTCACCCTCTTCCTCTTCCTCCTCGTACTCGCCTTCGGGCTCCTCCTCGAACTCTTCCTCGGGCTCGCCCTCCTCGTCTTCCTCCTCGTACGCGCCCTCGGCCTCCTCCTCGGGCTCGTACTCCTCATCGTCCTCCGGGGCGTCGTCCGCGGCATCCCGCGCCTCGGCGTCCTCGCCGTCCTCGCCGTTCTCGCCGTTCTCGTCGGCGTCCTCGGCGTCCTCGGACCGCTGGTTCTCCTCCTCCTCGGCGATCGCGTCGTCGTGGGAGCGGACGACCTCGCCGTCGCGGATCTCGCCGCGCCAGCTGTCCTGCGCCTCACCCTTGATGGTGATGAAGCGGGCGAAGTTCTTCAGGTCGAGGCGGGCACGGCGGCCCTGGGCGCGCCAGATGTTGCCGGTCTTCTCGAACAGGCCCGTCGGGTAGTACTCGATGACCAGCAGGATGCGGGTCAGGTTCTCGCCTAGCTCGTGGAAGGAGACGACGCCCTTCGTGGTGCCCTTGGCGCCCTCCGACGTCCAGGCGATCCGGTCGTCCGGCACCTGTTCGGTGGTCTTCGCCTTCCAGCTGCGGTTGGACCAGAAGACCTTCGCCTGCCAGTCGCTGGTGGTGTCGTCGGCGCGGTTGGCGCTCTTGACGCCCTTGGCGAAGGTGCTGAAGTCCTGGTACTGCGTCCACTGGTCGTAGGCGGTGCGCAGCGGCACGCCGACGTCGATCGTCTCCATGATCACGGTCGGCTTCTTGCCGGCGTTCTTCTTGCCCTTGCCGCCCTTGCCGCCGCCGATGTTCTTCAGGGCACCGGTCACCTTGTCCTTGGCGCGCGAGGCGCCCAGCTCCAGGGCGGAGCGGACCGGCCCCTTGCCCTCGGCGATCTTCTTGCCGCCGTCCAGGGCGAGTTTGGCGAACCCGGGGCTGTTGCCCTCGGCGATGTCGTTGAGCTTGTTCGTGGTCTCGCCGAGCTTGTTGCCGACGCCGGTGAGCAGACGCGTGGCCTGCGCGGCGAGGTACTCCTGCACCTCGCCCTTGAGC
This sequence comes from Streptomyces sp. NBC_00704, assembly GCF_036226605.1. Classification (NCBI taxonomy): domain Bacteria; kingdom Bacillati; phylum Actinomycetota; class Actinomycetes; order Kitasatosporales; family Streptomycetaceae; genus Streptomyces; species Streptomyces sp. NBC_00704. The sequence continues at coordinate 6,688,641 of NZ_CP109000.1, read as the reverse complement.
CGGTCGGCCGCCTCGCTCTGGGCCAGGCCCGAGAGGGGGTTGCCGTTGCCGGTCGACTTTCCCGCGGCGGAGGTCGCGGACTTCGCGGATCCGAGGGTGTCGGTCATCGGTCACCGCCTCCCTTCGAGCGCCGGGCGCCGGAGCTCCCGCCGGAGGCGGGCCTGGACGCCGTCTTCGCGGCCGTCTTCCCGGCCGACGCGGTCTTCTTGGCGGCCGTCCTGCGGGCCGGGGCCTTCTTGGCCGGCGCCTTCTTCGCGGGGGCCTTCTTCGCGGGCGCCTTCTTGGCCGTCTTCTTCGCCGCCGGCTTCCTCGGCGGTTCCTCGTCCTGCGAGTCCTCCTCGTCCTCCGAGTCCTCCGAGTCCTCCGCCGGCTCCGGCTCGTCCTCGTCGGCGTCCTCGGCGTCCTCGGCGTCGTCGTCCTCGGTGTCCCGGGGCTCGTCGTCCTCCTCGTACTCCTCGTCCGCCTCCAGGTCGTCGTCCTGCTCGTCGTCCTGGCTGCGGCCCTTGCCGGGCACGGCGCCGGCGAGCTGGTCGCGCACCTCGGCGGTACGGCCGTGCAGCCGGTCCGCGAGCGCGTCGATCTGCCGCTCGACCATGGCGCCGGAGGCGGCCTTGCCGACTCCGCGCAGGTCCTGACGCAGCTGGTCGCCGATCTCCTTGAACTGCGGGTTGTCCCGCAGCTGCTGGGAGACCAGATCGGCGATGCCCTTCGGCGTCAGGTTGAGCCGCTTGCCGGCCACCAGGGATCCGACGGCCACCGCCATTTTCAGTTTCTTGGTGCGGCCGAGCAGATATCCGGCCCCGACCGCGAGGCCCAGTCCCATTCGGTTCATCTTGCCGTCCCGTCGTCCGATTGCGTGGTGCCGCGTGCGCTGGTCTCCAGTCGGTCCAGGAGTTCGTCCTCCTGTCGGTCGAACTCCTCCTCCGTGATCTCCCCCGCCTCCAACTGCTGTTCGAGACGGGAGAGTTCGGCCCGGATCGTGGAAGGGTCGTAGTAGATCCGTTCGGCCTCACGGAGCACCTGTCGGATCACCCATCCACTGCCCCGGACCGGAGCCAGCGGCAGCAGGAAAACCTCTCCGAGCAGTCCCACGACGCACCTACTCCCCGGTGATCGTCTCCGCGGGCTCGGACGGTCCGGGCTCGACGAAGCTGTAGGGCGGAAGCGGCCCGTTGAGGCGCACGTCGAGGTGCGGATGAGCCTGGCGCAGCTCGTCCACCGCCTCCGCGAACCGGGCGGCCTCGTCCCTGGCGACCAGGAACGACACGTTGGCCAGCCAGCCCGTGGACTCGGGGCCCTGGGCGACGGCGGCCGCGAGCGGCTCCAGCGCCTGCTGGACGACGCCCGCGTCCTCGGCCTCCTGGGCCTTGACGGCGGCGGCCACCATCTCGCCGAGCTGAATCTTCTGCTCGTAACTGCCGCCGCCCGCCTTGCGGTTGGCCTCGGCGAGCGCACGCAGCTCGGGGCTGCCGGCCATGACGTGGTGCAGCACGGCCTCCTCGACGTGCGTCGCCTTGACGTTGTACTCGACCTTGCCGTCGAGAGCCCGCAGCCGCTCCTGGTAGTGCTCGGCGCGCTCGGCCAGCACACCGGTCACGGCGCTGTCCTCGGGGGCCACGCTGCCGAACCGCATGGGCAGCACGCAGCCGCCGGCGCCCGCCTCGGCGAGCACGTTCTGGTGCGCGAGCAGCTCACGCCGCTTGGGGCGCAGCCCCTCGGGCGCGTCGCTCACGATGGCCGCCAGGTCGCCCTCCTTCAGCACCCGCACGGGCATGGCAGGGTCCCCGACGCCTCCCAGGCCCTCGGGAAGGGCAGGGTGCGAGCCCGCGGTGATGCCGTAGACGTAGGTGCTCACTCCTGCTCCTCCTTCCGGCGCGAAGCCGTGCTCTTGCGGGCGCGCGGCCTGGGCTCACGCTCCGCGGAACCGTCGTCACGCGCCTGCTTGAACGCGTCGGATATGGTCTCCGCGGCGCCGGACAGGGCGCCCTTGGACTTGCCGCGCGCACCGGACTCGGTGACGTCGCCGACGATCTCGGGCAGGCCCGGGCTCTTGTTGGGGCCGGACTCCAGGTCCAGCCGGTTGCACGCCTCGGCGAAGCGCAGATAGGTGTCGACGCTGGCCACGACGACACGTACGTCGATCTTGAGGATCTCGATGCCGACCAGGGAGACCCGCACGAACGCGTCGATCACCAGCCCCCTGTCGAGGACGAGCTCCAGAACGTCGTAAAGACCGCTCGAGCCGCCTCCGCCACCGGACTGCTGTGCCGGGACTACGGTCATGCCGACCGCACCTCCTTGCTTCGTGATGGATGACCCGAGGATCGGAATCGATCTTCGGACAAGTCTTTGGATGGTTCTTCGGGCTGGGGCTTCGGGGGCGGCCTAGCGGCCGCCGGCCCGGTGCGCGTCGGCCCGCCCGCGCTCATAACGGCGAACGCGCCGATAGCCGGTGAGCTGTCCGTCCGGGTCGAGCTCGACCTGGTAGGTCGCCATGAGGCTCATGGTGTCGGGGACCCGTTCCAGTTCGAGCACCTCGACCTCCAGGGACCAGCCGTCCTCCGTCTGCGCGAAGGAGGACACGCTCTCGGCGGTCATGCCGGTGAGCTCCGCCAGCTGGGCACGCGCCTCGCGGAGCACCTCCATGGGGCGCGGCCGGTCGTTCGTCACGATGTGGTCCTCGCCCTTCATGTCGTCGTCCTCGTCGGCCTCGTCGGCTTCCGGCCCGTCGTCCTCGGACTCGTCGTCCTCGAGTTCCTCGTCCTCGGGCTCGTCGGCCGCCTGCCCGCCGGTGTCCGGTTCCTCGCCCTCCGCCTCTTCGGCGTCCTGCTCTTCCCGTTCCTCGCCGTCGAGTTCCTCCGCGTCGGCCTCGGCGTCCGCCTCTTCGGTGTCGGCCTCGACGTCGGCCTCGGCCTCCGCCTCCTCCGCGTCGGCCTCTTCGGCGTCGGCGTCCTCCGCGTCCTGTGCGTCGGTCTCTTCGGCTTCCAGCTCTTCGGCGTCCTGCTCCTCCCGGCGGTGTGCGGGACGGTCGCGCCGGGACGTCTCGCTCGCCGGCCCTTTCTTCCGGGGGTTTCGTGAAGTCCGCGCACCCGATGTGTTCTCTGTGGAGCGCGCTGTGCTTTTTGTGTTCGCCATGGCCACCTCTCCTTCCGTGTGGCCGGAAGCCTCATGGCCAAACCTTCACGAGCCGTCCAGTGCGCGGAGCCGCCGCCGGGCCGGCTTCAGGGAGCGTCCGCGGCCGGTCAGCGCGGCCCAGGGGCGGGAGCGGGCCTGCTCCACGGCGTCGGCGACCGTCCAGCGGCGCGGGCCCAGCTCGGGATCGTCGAGCTGCTCCCAGCTGATCGGGGTGGCGACGGGGGCCCCGGGCAGGGCGCGGACCGTGTAGGGGGCGACGGCGGTCTGCGCGTAGGCGTTGCGCTGAATGTCCAGGTAGAGCCTCTCGCCGCGGTCCTTCTTGCGGGCGGCCGTGGTGAGCCGGTCCGGGTGCTCGGCCACGAGGCGCTCGGCGACGTCCCGGGCGAAGGCGCGCACCTCGTCGAAGCCCTCGCCGCCGTCGACCGGCACGACGACGTGCAGCCCGCGCGAGCCCGTCGTCATCAACCCGGAGGGCAGCCGCAGCTCGTCGAGCAGCTCGCCCAGCCACCGGGCGGCCTCGCGGACGGCGGCGAAGGAGGCGTCGTCGGCCGGGTCGAGGTCAAAGACCAGCAGGTCCGGCCGGTCGACCCGGTCGGCCCGCGACAGCCAGCGGTGCAGGGTGAGACAGGCCTGGTCGGCCAGGTGGACGAGGGTGGCGGTGTCGTCGCAGACGGTGTGGCGGACCGTGCCGTCCTCCTTGGCGACCTCGGCCCGCCTGATCCACTCCGGATAGTGCTCGGGGGTGTTCTTCTGCATGAACCGGGGGCCTTCGATCCCGTCCGGATGCCGTTCCAGCATCAGCGGGCGGCCCTTCAGGTGCGGCAGCATGAACGCGGCGACGGACCGGTAGTAGTCGACGACGTCGGCCTTCGTGTACCGCTGGTACCCCTGGGCCCCCTCGCCGGCCGGGAAGAGCACCTTGTCCGGCCGGTGGACCTCGACGGTGCGGCGGCCGGCACGCACCGTCCGTACGCCGCCGCCGCCCGCCTGCGCGCTCACGGCGCGATCGCCTGCTCCACCAGCAGCCGGACGGACGCGGCGATCGACTCCGCGTCGATCCCGGCGGCGTGCAGCTGCTCGTCGGGGGCGGCCGACCCCGGCATGGTGCGGACGGCGAGACGCACCAGGCGGGGAGTGGGCCGTCCGTCGAGGAAGGCGTCGAGGACCGCGTCGCCCAGGCCGCCCTGCTCGTGGTGGTCCTCCACGCTCAGCAGGCAGCCGGTCTCCTCCGCCGCCCGCCGCAGCGTCTCCCGGTCGACGGGCTTGACCGAGTACAGGTCGATCACCCGGACCGCGATGCCCTCGCCGTCGAGCGCCTCGGCGGCCTTCAGCGCCTCGTGCACGGTGACACCGGCCGCGACGACGGTCATCCGGTCCCGGTCGGAGGAGCGCAGCACCTTGCTGCCGCCGACCGGGAACTCCTCGTCCGGGCCGTACAGGGCCGAGGCCTTGCCGCGCGAGGTGCGCAGATAGCGGACGCCGTCCAGGCCGGCCATCGTGGCGACGAGCCGGGCGGTCTGGTTGGGGTCGCACGGGTACAGCACGGTGGAGCCGTGCACGGCCCGGAACATCGCCAGGTCCTCCAGGCCCATCTGCGAGGGGCCGTCCTGGCCGATGGCGGACCCTGCGTGCGAGCCGACCAGGTTGACGCCGGAGCCGCTGACCGCGGCCATGCGGACGAAGTCGTGGGCCCGGGTCAGGAAGGCGGCGAACGTGGAGGCGTATGGCACCCAGCCGCGCGCGGCGAGGCCCACCGCGGCGGCGACGAGCTGCTGCTCGGCGATGTAGCACTCGAAGAACCGCTCGGGATGCTCCTTGGCGAAGACCTCGGCGCGGGTGGAGTCGCTCACCTCGCCGTCGAGCGCGACGACGTCCTCACGGGCGCCGCCGAGCGCGGCCAGCGCCTGGCCGTAGGCGTCCCGGGTGGCCGCCTCCTCGCCCTTCTCCCAGCGCGGCAGGTCCAGGCGTCCGGTCGGCACGGAGTGCAGCATGCGCGTGTCGGCCGGTTCGCGCACCCGCACGCGCAGGTCGCGCACGCCGCCCAGCTCCTCGATCGCCTCGTCGGCGTCCGGGAGCGGCTTGCCGTGCAGCCCCTCGCGGTCCTGGACGGCGTCCACGCCCCGGCCCTTGAGGGTGCGGGCGAGGATGACGGTGGGCTGGCCCTTCGTGGAGGCCGCCTCGCCGTACGCGCGGTCGATCGCGTCCACGTCGTGGCCGTCGACCTCGACCGTGTGCCAGCCGAACGCCTGGAAGCGGCGGGCGTAGGCGTCGAGGTCGTGGCCGTGCCGGGTCGGGCCGCGCTGGCCGAGCCGGTTGACGTCGACGATGGCCGTCAGGTTGTCGAGATGCTCGTGGCCCGCGTGCTCGGCGGCCTCCCACACCGAGCCCTCGGCGAGTTCGCTGTCCCCGCACAGCACCCAGACGCGGTAGCCGGTGTGCTCCAGCCGCTTGCCGGACAGCGCGATGCCGACGCCCACGGGCAGGCCCTGGCCGAGCGAACCCGTGGCCGTCTCGACCCACGGCAGCCGCCGCGGGGTGGGATGCCCTTCGAGCCGGCTGCCGAGCTTGCGGAAGGTCAGCAGCTCCTCGTCGTCGACGGCCCCGACCGCCTTGTAGGCGGAGTACAGCAGCGGGGAGGCGTGGCCCTTGGACAGGACGAAGCGGTCGTTGCCGGGGTGGGCCGGGCGCTCGAAGTCGTAGCGGAGGTGGTGGGCGAGGAGCACGGCCATCAGGTCCGCGGCGGACATCGACGACGTCGGGTGCCCGGATCCCGCGGCGGCGGAGGCGCGCACGCTGTCCACCCTCAACTGCTGTCCGAGTTCGATGAGTTCGGCGGTGTCCATCGGGTTACCGGTCTCCTTCCGCACGCTCGCCGGGGCTCCCGACGGGTTCGCCGCCGGGCTGGTTCCTCGCGGGTTCGCCGCCCGGCTGCTTCTTCGCGGGCTCGCCGCCGGGCTGGTTCTTCGCGGGCTCGGCCGGCTCGTCGCCGTCCGGGGCCGCCGGTCCGGTGCTGTGCTGCCCGACCTCCGGGGTGGGCGCGGTGATCGACTGGGAGCCGTCCTCGGGCGACGACTGCCCGGTGCGGGGGCCGTCCTTCCCGCTTGTGTGCCGCCCCACCTCGGGGGTCGGCGAAGTGATCGACTGGGAGCCGTCCTCCGGGGAGGGGCGCCGTCCGCCGGACCCGCCGGTCGTCCGGTTCTCGTCGTTCACGTGGTTCACGTCGCTCACCTGATCTCTGTCGTGGTGGATGTTCGGTTCGTCGGCCTCGTCGGCGTCGTCGCGCCGGGCCCGAAGGCCGTCGGTGGACGCCCGCGGGCGTCCGGGAGCGGGGAGGGTCCGGGCGGCACGGTGTCCCGGGGCGCCGGATCCGGCCGCGCGAGGCCCTGCGGCACGGGCCCGCGCGGCGGCATGGCGTCCCGCGTCCGACCGGACGCGTCGCGGATCCGGTCGCCGGGGGTCGCGGCGAGCCGGCGGGCACGTGCGGCCGCCCCCGCCAGGGGGCCGGGCAGACGCACGCCGAGCGGGCCGGCGGCCGTCCGCGTCCCGCCGAGATCGACGGCGCACCCGGGCTCCCGGTGCCGGTACGGCCGCGAACCGCCCCGGCCGCCGAGGGACGCGGCGACGTTGAGTCCGGCCGCCTTCCCCTGCCGCCACGCGTGCCACGCGGTCGCCGGCGTGTACTCCCCCGGCCGGTCGAGGTCGGGCACGGCGGCCGCGTCGCCGCAGGCGAACACCTCGGGACGGCCCGGTGCCTGGAGCGTCGGCTCCACGAGCAGCCGGCCCCGCTCCAGGGGCAGTCCGAGCGACCGCGTCAAGGGACCGGGCCCCGCGCCGACGCACCACACCAGCGTGCGGCTCTCCACGAACTCGCCGTCGCTCAGCAGCACGCCCTCGTACGTGGCCTCCACCACGGAGGTCCCGGTGCGCACCTCGACGCCGCGGGCGCGCAGCACCCGTTCGGCGGCGCGGGAACAGGGTTCGTCCAGTTCGGGAAGGACGCGGTCGGCGTCGTCGAGCAGCAGCCAGCGCGGCCGGACGCCCGTGCGGGCGGGACGGTCCCGCGCCAGCGCGTCGGTGAACGGCTTGCCCCGCGCGGCGACCTGGACGCCGGTGTGCCCCGCGCCGGCGACGACGAACGTGCAACGCGCCACCCGGTCGGCCGCGTCGACGCCGGACGCGGCCGACTCCATGTGGCGTACGAGGTGATCGCGCAGACGGAGCGCCCCGGGCAGATCCCGGCAGCCGTGGACGTGCCCGCCGGGTCCCGGGACGGGCGCCGGCCCGCTGCCGCCGCCCGTGGCCAGCACGAGCCGGTCGTAGCCGACGGCGAACTCCTCGCCCTCGGGGCCGGTGCCGCGCACGGTGCGCGTGTCCAGGTCCACGCGGTCCGCCGCGCCGAGCACCAGCCGGACGCCGCGCAGGCCGCGCGACAGCGGCACGCAGGCCCGGCGCGGTTCCAGCGCGCCGGCCGCCACCCGGGGCAGCAGGGGCGGGTACAGGAAGTGGCCGGCCGGGTTGAGCAGGGTGACGTCGGCCCGCCCGTGAACCGCCCGCACGAGGGTACGGGCCGCCCGGAACCCGGCGGGGCCCGCTCCGGCGATCACGATGCGGGGTCGACTCACACTGGCCTCCGGCGGGATTCGGACGGTTGTCGTACGAGGGCTTCCGCGTCCCCCTCGGGGCTTCCGCGTCCCCCTGGCGGGGTCGGCCAAACGTGCGCCGGTTTCCCGTCCGGGCGTCGGGTACCCGGTGCGGGACCGGAGTCACCCATGTCGGAGGTACCCCCCATGCCCGAGTACGGCTACTTCCTGTCCTGCGAGGAGTTCGGCCCCGCGGACCTGATCGAACAGGCGCGGATGGCCGAGCAGGCGGGCTTCCAGGCGCTGTGGATCTCCGACCACTACCACCCGTGGAACGACGCGCAGGGCCAGAGCCCGTTCGTCTGGTCGGTGATCGGCGCGCTGTCGGAGGCGGTGTCGCTGCCGATCGAGACGGCCGTGACGTGCCCGACCGTGCGGATGCACCCCGCCGTGGTGGCCCAGGCCGCCGCCACCGCCGCCGTGATGACGAACGGTCGCTTCCGGCTCGGCGTCGGCTCGGGCGAGGCGCTGAACGAGCACATCCTGGGCGACGTCTGGCCGCCCGCGAACGTGCGCCTGGAAATGCTGGAGGAAGCCGTGCAGGTCATGCGCCGGCTGTTCACCGGCGAAGAGGTCAGCCACTACGGCACGCACTACAAGGTGGAGAACGCCCGCCTGTACACCGTGCCCGACGAGCCGGTCCCGATCGACATCTCCGGGTTCGGGCCGAAGGCGACGTCGCTGGCGTCCCGGGTGGGCGACGGCTACATCACGATGATGCCCGAGGAGCCGATGGTGGAGCAGTTCCGCAAGGGCGGCGGCGGCGCGAAGCCGGTCAGCGGCGGCACGAAGGTCTGTTACGGCGCCGACCGCGACGAGGCCGTGCGCACGGTCCACCGGCTGTGGTCGAACCAGCTGCTGCCCGGCGAGATGGGCCAGATCCTGCCCACCCCGCGCCACTTCGAGCAGCTGGAGCCGCTGATCAGCGAGGAGATGGTCGGCGAGAACACGGTCTGCGGCGACGACGTGGACGAGCACGTCGCCGCGCTGACCGCCTTCGCCGACGCGGGCTTCGACCGGATCTACGTGAACCAGATCGGGCCGGACCAGCGCGGCTTCTTCGACTTCTACCGGACCAAGGTGCTGCCCCGCCTCCAGTGAGGCCGGGCCCGGCCCGTGCGCGGGCCCCGCGGCAGTGCTGCCGCGGGGCCTCGGTCGTTCCGGGGCGTGTCGTGGTCGCGGGGTTCCGGCCGCCCGGTCAGCCGTGCGGGTGCGGGTCCCGCGGGTCGACGCCGCCCTCGTGCGGGGCCTCGCCCCGCCGCGGCAGCGGGGCGCCCGGCGCGACCGGCGGCATCGGCGGGACCGGCGGGTACTGCCGCGCTGTGCCGGACGTCCCGGACGGTGCGTTCCCGGCGAGGGGCCCGTGCGCCTCGCCCGGCCGGGCGGGGCGCGGCTTGGCCGCGTTGCGCACCAGGTACGCGGCCGCGCCGAGGACCGCGGCCGTGATCAGCGCGGCGGCCCAGTCGGGCAGACCGATGCCGAGGGCCAGGCCGGCCGCGACCGCCACGGCGGCGCCGGCGTAGAGGGCGAGTGCGCCGGAGGCGGCGTAGAGCATCGCGGTGCGGCGCTGCCTGCGCGTCTGCTCCCGCAGCTCCTCCCGGATCGTCTCGCGCGCCGCCCGCGCCAGTTCGTCGACGAGTCGCCTGTCCAGATGCTCCATGTGGTCGATGCGCTCCATGGGCGCCGGGTACCCGCGGTGACGGGGCATCACGCCCGGCAGGCGGGGGGCGCCGTGCGGGCGGCGGAGGGATCGCGTGAAGGATCACCGGCTCACGGGCGCCCCAACTAGGCTCGTGCGCATGGACATTCTGGGAGCCACACTGCGTGTCTGCGTCGACGATCTGGATGCCTCGGTCGCCTTCTACGAGCGGCTGGCCGGCACCGCCGCGCAGCGCTTCGAGCGGGGCGGGGTGCGCGTGGCCGCGGTCGGCTGCTTCCTCCTGATGAGCGGGCCGCCGGCCGAGCTGGAGGTGCTGCGCAAGGTGGCCGCGACGATCGCCGTCACGGACGTCGACGAGGCCCTCAAGACCCTCACCGAGCTGGGCGCGGACATCATCGCGGGTCCGGTGCCGACGCCGGTGGGCCGCAACCTGATCGTCCGGCACCCGGACGGGGCGGTGTACGAGTACGCGGACCGCCGCGGGCGGTGAGCCGTGCGGCGCGCGCCGGAAATTCCGGGCGCGCGCCGGCCGCCCGCACGTACAGTCGCTCCTTCGACGGCCGACGCGAAGGAGCGACAGTGAGTGAGCAGCACACCTACCGGGTGATCGTCCGCGGCGCCTGGGACGGCCTCACCGGGGAGGCCCGTGCCCGTCTGCTCGCCGAGGCCGACGATCACGGCCTGACGAGCATGCGGTTCACCGAGGAGGGCACGCTGTCGTACCAGCGGTCGCCGCTGAAGCACTTCTCGATGCGCTTCGTCGTGGTCTCGGACGCGGCCGACGGCGAGGAGATGGCGGGCGCGCTCGCCGAGGAACGCGCCGAGACGGCGCTGCGCGCGCTGGGCTGCGGCTTCACCGGGCTGAGGTCGACCGTCACCGACCTCGACACGATGAAGATCAACCGGAAGTCCACATCTCGGCGGTGATCGCCCACCGCTCGTGGTCCCGCCACTCCCCGTCGATGTAGATCATCTTCGGGGAGAACCCCTCGTGCCGGAATCCGCAGGAGCGGGCCAGGGCGATGGAGGCCGTGTTGCCGGGCTGGGCGTTGATCTCCAGCCGGTGCAGTCGCATCGGCCCGAAGGCGTGGCCCACCACGAGGTCGAGTGCCTCGCGCATCAGGCCCCGTCCGGCGGCGTGCGCGAAGGCGCCGTAGCCGAGCGCGCCGCACTGGAACCCGCCCTGGACGATGTTGTTGATGTTGACGAACCCGGCGATCGCCCCGTCCTGCCGGGCGCACACGAGGAAGCCGGCCTTCGACGGGTCCTCGATCAACCGGCTCGCGTAGGCGGTGTACGCGTCGGCGGTGGACGGCGGGAACAGCCACGGGCGGTGCAGGTCCACGCTCTCGCGGGCCCGGGCGGTGAACTCGGGCCCGTCGGCGAGGGTGAAGTGGCGCAGCCCCACGCGGGGCCCCTCGGCGAGGTACGCAGATCCGGTGTGCGGCATCCGGCCAGCGTACGACGCGGCCGCCTCGGGCGGGTTCCGGCCCGGAGCCCGCCGGTCCGGATCACCGCGCGGACGCGGAAGCCGGCACCCACAGCGCGCCGATCGGGCGCCGCCGTGACGGGAACGAGCAGCCGGATGCCGGTGACGCGGCAGCGCCGGAGACGAAGACCAGGGCGAAGGCGGCGAGCACCGGCACGGCGACCCGGCCGGGCGTACGACACACGCGCGCCGGGGCGCGGGACCGGCCTCCAGAGACGCGGCGGCGTCAGAGACGAAGACCAGGGCGAAGGCGGCGAGCACCGGCACGGCGACCCGGCCGGGCGGACGACGCACGCGCGCCGGGGCGCGGGACCGGCCTCCGGGTGACGCGGCAGCGCCGAAGACGAAGACCAGGGCGAAGGCGGCAAGCACCGGCACGGCGACCCGGCCGGGCGTACGACACACGCGCGCCGGGGCGCGGGACCGGCCTCCAGAGACGCGGCGGCGTCAGAGACGAAGACCAGGGCGAAGGCGGCGAGCACCGGCACGGCGACCCGGCCGGGCGGACGGCGCACGCGCGCTGCGGCGCGGGGCCCGGTGACGCGGTGGCGTCAGCGCAGCGCGGGGGCGTCGAGGGTGAGCGTGCCCTCGTCGGCGTCGAGTTCCGCGCCCACGCCGAAGGGCACGGTGAGCGCCCCCTCGCAGTGCCCGAAGCCGAGTTCCTCGACGACGGGGACGCCGAGGCCGCCGAGCCGGTCGGCCAGGACGGCGCGCAGCGCCTCGTAGGGGCCGCACCGGTCCCAGGAGCCGAGCGCGACGCCCGCGACGCCGTTCAGCCAGCCGGTGCGCAGGAGTTGGGTCAGGGCGCGGTCGACGCCGTAGGGCGGTTCGCCGACGTCCTCGATCAGCAGCAGTCCGCCGCGGGCGCCGGGCCGGGAGTGCGGGGTTCCGTAGCCGGTGGCGAGCAGTGTCAGACAGCCGCCCAGGGTGACGCCCCGGGCGCGGCCCGGCGCCAGCGGGACGCCGGCGGAGCGCAGGGTGCGGACGGTCTCGGGGGCGAAGAGGGTGGCCCTCAGATGGTCCTGGGCGCGGGCGCTCTTGACGAAGTCGATGCCCGCGGCCACCGGTCCGTAGAGCGTGGTCAGGCCCAGGCGGACGGCGAACGCCTCGTGCAGGGCGGTGCTGTCGCTGAAGCCGACGAACACCTTCGGCCCGGCCGCCGCCATGGCGTCCCAGTCGAGCAGGTCGACCAGGCGCTGGGCGCCGTAGCCGCCGCGGGCGCACAGTACGGCGTCGACGCGGGGATCGCACCAGGCGTGCTGGAGGTCGGCCGCGCGGTCGGCGTCGGCGCCGGCGAGGTGGGGCAGGGTGCGGTGCCGGTCCAGCACATGGGGGGCGACGACCGGGTCGAGGTCCCAGCCGCGCAGCAGGTCGAGACCGGCCTGGAGCCGTTCCTCCGCCACCGGCCCGCTGGGCGCGACGACGGCGATCCGGGCGCCGGGGGCCAGTCGTGACGGCCGTACGAGTTCCTTCACCGCACAAGCTCCAAGCTCGCCGCACCGGGCGGGTTCAGCCCGAAGACCTGAGCGTACAGCGACAGCTCGGCCTCCAGGGCGCGGACCGTCGTCGCCGCACGCCGGAAGCCGTGCCCCTCGCCCTCGAACGCGAGGTAGGCGTGCGGGACCGGCCGCCCGGCGGGCCGGGTGAGGCGTTCGAGGAACCGTTCGCACTGGGCCGGCGGGCAGATCACGTCGTCGAGACCCTGGAGGAGCAGGAACGGGACGGTGATCCGGTGGGCGTGCTCGACGGGCGAGCGCTCCGCGTACCGGGCGGGCACGTCGGCGAGGCGTCCGACGAGGCTGTCGAGGTAGTGCGACTCGAAGTCGTGGGTCCCGCCCGTCGCCCAGCCCACCAGGTCCAGCACGGGGTAGCGGATCGTGCCGCAGGCGTAGACGTCGGTGCCGGCCAGTGAGGCGGCGGCGGTCCAGCCGCCCGCGCTGCCGCCGCGGATCGCCAGCCGGTCGCGGTCGGCCGCGCCCTCGTCGGCGAGGGCCAGGGCGACGGCCGCGCAGTCCTCCACGTCGACGACGCCCCACTGCTCGCGCAACCGCTCCCGGTAGCGCCTGCCGTACCCGGTCGACCCGCCGTAGTCGACCTCCGCCACGCCGATGCCCCGCGAGGTGAAGTAGGCGATCTCCAGGTCCAGGACCAGCGGGGCGCGGTCGGTGGGCCCGCCGTGCGCCCACACGACGTACGGCGGCAGTTCATGGCCGGGGGCGACGACGCCGGGATGGTGGGGCGGATAGACGTGCGCGTGGACCTCGCGGCCGTCGGGCCCGGTGAAGGTGCGGATCCGGGGCCCCGGGTAATGGGCCGGGTCCACCGCGTCGTCGTGCGCGGCGCCGATCACCCGGGCCCGGCCGGTGCGGGCGTCCAGCTCCACCACCTCGTAGGCGCTGCGCGGGCCGGCCGCGACCGCGACGACGGCCTCGCCGCGCACCGCGAGGGTGGGGGCGAACTCGGTCCACGGTCCCGCCGCGTCGACGAGTTCGCCGCTGTGCGGATCGAGGACGCCGAGCGCGGTGGACCCGCGGCCGTGGACGACGGCGACCAGGCCGTCGTCCAGCGGCGCGAACCAGCTCTGCCCGAGCTTCCACAGGGCTCCGCCGAACTCCTCCGCGCGCGGGCACAGGGGTTCGTGGTCGCGGTACAGGTTCCACCAGCCGCTGCGGTCGCTCGTGTAGAGCAGGCCCTCGCCCGCCGTGCGCGCCGCCGTGTCCGCCGGCCACTGGCCGCCGCTCGCCGGCCGGGCCCAGTCGACCTGGGCGATCGACTCCCCGGGGCCGCCCGCCACCACGCGCGCGTCGCTCAGGCGGCCGTCGGCCGTGACGTCGGCGACGACGACGTCCGTCCCCTCCCACGGCATCAGCGGATGGTCCCAGGCCAGCCACGCCGCCCGCCGCCCGTCGGGCGAGAGGCGTGCGCCGGTGACGAAGCGGCGGCGGCGCAGGTCGGTGGGTCCGTCGCCGGTGAACTCCTCCAGCACGCACCAGATCTCGCCCCGCTCGGGCAGCAACCGCGGCTCCGCCCAGCGCAGTCCGCCGCCCACGGCGGACACGGGGGTGAGCGGACGCGGCTCGCCGCCGCGGCCGGGCTCGTACGCGTACAGCCGCTGGTCGTCGAAGTGCGTGAACACCACCAGGGGCCTGCCGGCCGGGGCCGTGCCGGCCCAGGGGTGGCCGCCGTACTCGACGACGCGGCTGCGGACGTTCCAGGGAGCGGGCAGGACCGACTCCTCGACGCCGTCCGCACGCCGCCGCACCAGGGTGCGACGCCCGTTCTCGGCGGGCCGGGGCGCGGTCCACCACACCTCGTCGCCGACGAAGCCCACGTGGTCGGGGCGCCCGTCGTGGGCGGCGGCCAGGGCCGCGTCGATCGGCGACGGCCACGATCCGTAGGGCAGAACCCGCACGTCGTCCCCCTTCCGACTAGGCCGACCGCAGGAACCGGTCGAGGACGCGGACGCCGAAGTGCAGCGCCTCGACCGGGACCCGTTCGTCCACGCCGTGGAAGAGCGCCTGGTAGTCGAAGCCCTCGGGGAGCTTCAGCGGCGCGAAGCCGTAGCCGGTGATCCCGAGCCGCGAGAACTGCTTGGCGTCCGTGCCGCCGGACATGCAGTACGGCACCACATGTCCCTCCGGCGCGAACTCCTCGACGGCGGCCCGCATCCGCGCGTACAGCGGGGCGTCCACCGGCGCCTGGAGGGCGACCTCGCGGTGGTCGAACTCCCAGTCGACGTCGGGGCCGGTGAGTTCGTCGAGGGTGGCGCGGAACTCGTCCTCGGTGCCCGCGAGGAACCGGCCGTCCACGAACGCGCAGGCCTCCCCCGGGATCACGTTCACCTTGTAACCGGCGTCCAGCATCGTGGGGTTGGCGCTGTTGCGCACGGTGGCCTCGACGAGAGCGGCGGCCGGGCCCAGCTTGTCCAGCAGGGCGTCCACGTCGTCCAGGCCGGCGTCGACGCCGTAGAGCGCGGCGAGTTCGGTGAGCGCGGCGGCGACGGTCGGGGTGAGCCGGGGCGGCCAGACGTGCTCGCCGATGCGGGCGACGGCCGCGGCCAGCCGGGTCACCGCGTTCTCCCGGTTGACCTTGGAGCCGTGCCCGGCGCGGCCCCGCGCGGTGAGCCTGAGCCAGCCGGTGCCGCGCTCGCCCGCGGCGACGGGGTAGATCTGGCGTCCGGCGCCGTCGTGGAAGGTGAACCCGCCCGATTCGCCGACAGCTTCGGTGCAGCCGTCGAACAGGTGCGGGTGCCGGTCGGCCAGGAACCCGGCCCCGTCCGCGGCGCTGGCCTCCTCGTCGGCGGTGAGGGCGACG
Organism: Streptomyces sp. NBC_00704; assembly: GCF_036226605.1. Classification (NCBI taxonomy): domain Bacteria; kingdom Bacillati; phylum Actinomycetota; class Actinomycetes; order Kitasatosporales; family Streptomycetaceae; genus Streptomyces; species Streptomyces sp. NBC_00704. The sequence goes on along the minus strand of NZ_CP109000.1, from coordinate 6,673,403 downwards.
ACGAGATCGCGCCGGGGCCGCACGCCCTCGCGGGCCCAGGCCCGCAGCACGGCCAGGATCATCGCGTCCATGTTCTTCATGTCGACCGCGCCGCGCCCCCACACCACCCCGTCGCGCACCTCGCCGGAGAACGGGTGCACGCTCCAGTCGGCGGCCTCGGCGGGGACGACGTCCAGGTGGCCGTGGAGCAGCAGCGCGTCGGCGGACGGGTCGGCGCCCTCGACGCGGGCGACGACGTTGGTACGGCCCGCGGTGCGCTCCAGCAGGACGGGCTCGATGCCCGCCTCGGCCAGCAGCGCGGCGGCGTACTCGGCGGCGGGCCGCTCGCGGCAGTCCCCGCCGCCCCGGTTGGTGGTGTCGATGCGGATGAGGTCCGAGGTGAACCGGACGACCTCGTCCTCCGCCTGTGCGTCAGCCATGCCGCTCCCGCTCTCCTTCCGCTTGCGTCACCGCCGCTGCCGGCGTTGCCGGCGGTCCCGGCCGCTCAGCCATACTGCTCCTCGATCGCGGCCGAGACGATCGTGGTGACCGCCTTGAAGGTGCGGATCGCCTCGTACATGGTGGCGCCGGTGTACGCGGCCTTGCGTTCGCCGACCTGCTCGACGCCGGGCACGACGGTGGCCGCCGACGCGAGATGCTCGGCGTCGAACTCCACCGCCACGGTGAACGGCCCTGCGACTACAGGTTCCTGACGGATCGCCAGCGCGGCCGCCGTCTTCGCCGCGGCCCGGATGTCGGCGGCGGTGCGGGCCGGGGTGCGGCACACGGCGGCGTAGCGCGAGACATGGTCCTTGACGGCGACCTTGGGCGCCTGCGGCGCGTAGCCGAGGGCGTCCTCGCAGGCGACGTCGTCGCCGGTGACCAGGACGACCGGCACGCCGTACTCGGCGACGACGTGCGCGTTGAGCAGCCCCTCGCTGGCGCGCACGCCGTTCAGCCAGACGCCGGTGATCGAGTTGGCGAGGTAGGTGTGGGCGAGGACGCCCTCGGCCCCGGCGCCCGCGTGATAGCCGACGAAGGCGACGCCGTCGACGTCGCCGTGCTGGACGCCCTCCACCATGGAGAGGGCCTTGTGCCGTCCGGTGAGCATCTCGACCCGCTCGTCGAGCCGTTCGAGGAGCAGGTTGCGCATGGTCCAGTGGGCCTCGTTGACCAGGACCTCGTCCGCCCCGCCGTCGAAGAAGCCCTGCGCGGCGGCGTTGACGTCCGAGGTGAACATCGGCCGGCAGCGCTCCCACTGCGGGGTCCCGGGCAGCACGTCGGCGGGCCAGGTGACGCCGGTCGCGCCCTCCATGTCGGCGCTGATGAGGATCTTCACGTCCGCCTCCCGCCCTCTTCGGGCCGCCGTCCTCGGGGGTCCGCCCTCCAGGAGGCCCGAGCCTAACCGCCGCACCGCGCGGGAAGACGTTGGCGCGGCCGGTCCCAGTGGACATCTCGGGCTCCTCATCAGGGGTTCGTGCGTTGCTTCCTCCCCCTGACACGGCACGGTCCGCGGATGTGACAGCCGACGGCGCCCCTTTTGTGTGGCGGCGCTCACACCTTTCGCGGTGAGGGCCGGTCACTCCTCCCGGGCGGTCACGAACCACCGGGACGGCAGCTCGATGCGGCTGCCGTCCGGCGTGAACTCGGTGGTGGACAGGGGCAGTTCGCCGCAAGCAAGCAGGGTGAGACCGGCCGCCCGCAGATAGCCGGGCACCGCCTCGTCGGCGACCTCGCCCGGGGCGATGCCGTGCCGGAGCACCGGCGCCAGCTTGGGCGGCGGTCCCGCCGGGTGCTGCGCCAGCGCGCCCAGGACGGGCCGGGCGGTCTCCGACAGTTCCACCAGCAGGGCCCGGCCGCGCCGACCCAGCAGCGCGGCGATCCCGTCCACCAGCGGCTGCCGGTCGCCGGGTTCGCACTGGTGCAGCACGCCCCGCACATACACGTTGGCGTCCCCCGTTTCGGCGTGCAGCGCCTCGACCTCGGCCTTGTCCGTCGCGTCCAGCAGCCGGTAGGCGGTCCCGCGCCCGGGATCGGCGCGGCGGGCGTGGTCGAGGGCCGCGGCGGACAGGTCGACGCCGATCACCTGGTCGAAGCGGTCCGCGAAGTAGCGGGTCTGCGTGCCGTTGCCGCAGCCGATGTCCACCAACGGCAGGTCGGCGTCGGTCAGATGGGGTTCGAAGAGGGCGAGGTGCAGGGCGGCGGTCACCTTCGCGTCCGCGTCCCAGAACACCCCGCCGGGCTCCTCGGGGGCCTCCCGCCAGAAACCCTCCCACGCCGCCCGGTACCGACTGTCCACGCTCATTCCCAACTCCCCAGGACGCAAAGCCGATCCGTCGTCAGCGACGGGCGGGTACGGTCTACCGCCTTGCGGCCGCCGCTACAAGCGCGGTACCCGTTCCCGCCCGCCGCATCCGGGATCCGCCCGCCGCGTCCCGCGGGGCGGCCGGGCGGGGCCGACGGGGCGGGGCCGACGGGGCGCGCGGGCCGCCGGGCGGACGGTCGCGTCCAGCGGCGAGGGGCGGCGGAGCGGGTTCAGCGGTGCGGCAGCGTCAGTTCGAACCAGACCGACTTCCCGTCCGCCGTGCGGCTCGCGCCCCATTCGCGGGCCAGCGCGCTCACCACGCGCAGCCCGCGTCCGGCCTCGTCGCCGGGTCCGGCGCTCAGCAGGTCGGGCAGCTCGTGGTCGTCGTCCTCGACCTCGCAGAGCAGGGTGTCGCCGCGGACGAGCCGCAGTCCGGCGGGACGTCCGCGGGAGTGCCGCACGGCGTTGGTGACGAGTTCGCTCACCATGAGTGCGGCGGTGTCGGCGAGTGCGTCCAGTCCCCAGCCGTGCAGCCGCTCGCGGACCGCGGCACGGGCCCTCGCGACCTCGGCCGGGTCGGGCGCGAGGACCAGTTCGGCGACGTCTTCGGGCTCGAGGCCGCCGAGCCGGGCCATGAGCAGGGCGACGTCGTCCTTGCGATCGCCGTGACCGGCCCGGGAGAAGGCCGCGGCGAGGGCGCGGACGATCGTGTCGCAGGCGTCGTCCATGGAGGCGGCCGGATGTGCCGCGGACTCGCACAGGGCCGCCAGGCCCACGCCGATGTCCTCGCCGTGCATCTCCACCAGCCCGTCGGTGCACATCACGAGCCGGTCCCCCGACTCCACGCGGACGCGGACGGCCTCGAAGGGCACCCCGCCGACGCCGACGGGCGCGCCGGTGGGCAGGTCGAGCAGCTCGCTGCGGCCGTCGGCGGCCCGCACCAGCACCGGCGGGATGTGTCCCGCGTTGGCGAGGGTGAGTTCGCCCGCGATCGGGTCGTACACGGCGTACAGGCAGGTCGCCAGGTAGGTGTCGCCCAGGCGTTGCGCGAGATCGTCGAGGTTGCGCAGGAGCTGGGCGGGCGGCAGGTCGAGCGCGGCCAGGGTCTGTACGGCCGTCCGTAACTGGCCCATCATGGCGGCGGAGTTGAGGCCGTGCCCCATGACGTCGCCGACGACGAGCGCGGTGCGCGCGCCGGGCAGTTTCACCGAGTCGAACCAGTCCCCGCCGACCCGGCCCAGCTGGGTGCCCGGCAGATAGCGGGTGGCGAGGTCGCAGCCGGTCCTGCGCGGCGGGATGTGCGGCAGCATGCTGTCCTGGAGGGTCTCCGCGACGCTCTCCTGGTGGGTGTACATGCGCGCGTTGTCGAGCACCAGGCCCGCGCGGGCGGCGAGTTCGGCGCCCGTGACGCGGTCCATGTCGTTGAAGACGGCGCGTTCGGGGTGGCGCAGCAGGATCATGAAGCCGAGGACGACGTCACGGGCCTTGAGCGGGACGACGAGCATGGAGCGGCCGGTGATCAGGGGCCGGATGTCCCGCTTCTCGAACTGCGAGGCGACGGCGTGGCCCAGCTGCTCGCTGATCCGGGGCACCAGCACGGGCTCGCCGGTGGTCATGCACTGGAAGAACGGGGTGTGCGCGGGGAACGGCATGGCCTCGCCCACGGGCACGACGTCGTCCCAGCGGCCGGGTTCGTCGGTGTGCTCCAGGGCGACGCGGTGCCACAGGGTGGTGGTGTCCGGCACGCCGCGGGGGAATCCCTCGCCGGCGACGACCTGTTCGCGCAGATACGTGCCGGCGACGTCGGTGAAGCGCGGGACGACGGCCCGGCTGACCTCGACGATGGTGCGGGACAGGTCGAGGGAGGTGCCGATCCTCCCGCTGACCTCGTTGAGGAACTCCAGCCGTTCACGGACGGCGGCGTGTTCGAGATCCTCGCCCTCGTCGGCCGGGTCCTGCGGTATCGGGAGCCCTTCGGCGGCGGCGCGGGCGGCGCGCGCTTGGCGGGCCCGGCGTTCGACGCGCCGGGCCACGCCCCAGTCGGGGGTCACGGGCACCCGGTCGTTCTGACTGAACTCCATGACGGGATAGCCGAGTTCGAGGACCTGCGCGACGATGCGGGCGCTTTCGCCGACGCTCATGCTGGGCAGGATCTCGGGCAGTCTGCGGGCGAGGTCCTCGGCGCCGGGGAAGTCGGTGTGCAGGGCGAAGCCGGGGGCGATGCGTTCGACGGCCGAGGGGTTCGCGGGCTCCTCGGGGCGCAGGGCGGTCGCGTCGGCGGCCAGCACCAGCAGCCGCTCCGTGCCCGGCCCGACCAGCGGGTAGGCCCACCACAGCACGTCGGCGCGCGTGTGGCCGGCGTCGGGGGCGGGCACCGTCAGCCGGGCCCGGCCGGCGGCCGGGTAGCCGAGCCCGCGGCCGAGGGAGGAGTCCAGGCCCGGCCCCACGCCGTCGGCGGCGGTGTACTCGCCGTAGGGGTCGTCGGCGAGGTCGGCGAAGTCGTCGTCGGGGTCGGGGAGCGCGCCGGAGACGGGGAGCAGGTCGATGGCGGGCTGCCCGATCGCCTCGTCCTTGGCTACGCCGAACAGCCGGCGTGCGCCCGCGCTCCAGTGGGAGACCAGGCCCTCGCGGTCCACGACGACCACGGCGAGGGGGACGCGCCCGACGCCGGCGGGTGCGTCCCCGCCCTCGGGACGCGTCGATCCCCGTTCCGGCCCGTCCGTCGCCTCGCTCGCGGTTCCGCGGCGGGGAGGTGCGTCCCTCTCGGTGCCACGGTCCATGGCGCAGGCCCTCTCTCCCCAGAGCTGTGCAAGATCTGTCCCGCCGACCCCACCGTACGGCGCACGCCGCTCGGCGCGGGCGTCAATCCTGGAATTGGTTTCAGCGCGGTGCGCCGGGGTACGCCCTTCGTTTCGCCCGCGCCCGCGCGCCGTCAGTCCTCGTGGCCGAGCCGCAGGTCGCGCTCCGTGCGGCCGCCTCCGGCGACCCGCACGACGGTGGCGGCCGGCGGGTAGCCGGCGGCGATGACGGTGTACTCGCCGCAGGACAGATCGCCGAACCGGAACGTGCCGTCGGCTCCGGTGGTGAGGGTGGCGACGACGTTGCCCGCCGCGTCGAGCAGGGTGACGCGCGCGTCCTCGACCGCCCCTCCGCCGGTGGCCCGAACCGTGCCGCGCAGCAGTGCGCCGCCGGCGAGTTCGACGTCCCGGCGGGTCTCGCGGGCGGCCTGGACGGTGACCGGCACGGCGGCCGGGCGGTGGGCGGGGGCGCCGGCGGCGAGCGTGTAGTCCCCGGCGACGAGCCCGGCGAGGAGGTAGCCGCCGTCGCGGCCGGTGCGGGCGGAGGCGACGACCTCGCCGCGCGCGTCGGTGAGGGCGACGGCGGCGTCCGGCACGGGGTCGCCGCCGGCGGTGACGACGCTGCCCGTGAGCCGGCCGGCCCCGCCGAGGACGATGTCGAGTTCGACGGGGTGCTCGCCGACGGTGACGGACACGGCCCGGGGCTGGTGACCGCCCGCCGCGGCGATCAGGACGTACGTGCCGCGGTCGGGGGCGGGCAGTGCGTAGCGCCCGTTCTCGCCGCTGGCGCCCCGGCCGGTCTGCACGCCGCCCGCGTCGACGAGGGTGAGCGCCGCGCGGGGCACGGCGCTTCCGTCCGGGCGCCGCACCGTGCCGTGGACGAGGTTCGCGGGAGTCGCCGTGACCGGCTCGTCCTTCAGCGGAGTGGTTGCGCCCATCAGCCGTTCCCCTCGTCGCACCCGCCACACGGTCGTCGCGTCAAGCGACAACCACGGGCGAGTGCGACGGGTTACGGCGCCGTCCCGGTCACGAGGGGGAACCACTCGATCCGGTGACGGTGTTCAACGCACCGGGGAACGCGGGGCGTCGGGCTACTTCTCGACCTCGGCGGCGAGGTTGGCGAGGACGGCGTCGTAGATCCGGCCGAGGCCCTTGGGGGCGAAGGTCTTCTCGAAGAAGCCGCCGATGCCGCCGGCGCCGTTCCACGTGGTGGTGACGACGACGCGGGACGCGCCCTCGCCGGCCGGGGTGACACGCCAGACCGTGACCATCGAGGAGTTGCGGTCCTTCTCCACGAGTTCGCCGTCGGCCGGTTCGGAGACCTCCAGGAGGCAGTCGCGCACGCGCTTGCTGGTGGCCTGGAGCTTCCAGTGGACGAGGGTGCCCTCGCCGTCGCCGCCCTCGCGCACCTCGTACTCGCTGAAGTGCTCGGTCAGCAGCTTCCCGCGCGTGCCGCTGTAGTCGGCGATCGTGTCGAACACCTTGTCCGGGTCCGCCGCGACGACCCGCTCGGTGGTGGCCTCGACCTGCGCCATGGGGTTCCTCCAGGTCCGTGTTGCTCAGGGTTGCTCAGGGGTGCTCAGTAGTGCTCAGGGGTGCCTCAGGTTCGGGGCAAGCCAACCACCCCGGTCCTCGGCCGCCCAAATCGGGGCCCGCGAAGCGATCGCGGGCCGATCGCAAACCGGTCGGGAAAGGTCCGCCGCACGATCATGGGAACAGATGTTCTATTGTGGGGGCAGTGCAACCGAGGAGGCGTCATGCGCTGGGAGAACCTCGCCGTGGAGACCCGCCACGACCGGCCGGCGGACGCCGCGCTGTTCGGCGCGGACACGGTCACGACCAGGACGTTCGACACGCCCGAGTTCGCCGGCATCACCTTCCACGAGGTCCGCGCCCGGTCGGTCCTCAACCGGGTGCCGGGCGCCTCCCGGATGCCGTTCGAGTGGACGGTGAACCCCTACCGCGGCTGCACGCACGCGTGCGTCTACTGCTTCGCCCGCCGCACGCACAGCTATCTCGACCTCGACACCGGGATCGGCTTCGACACCCAGATCGTCGTCAAGGTGAACGCGCCGGACGTGCTGCGCCGCCAGCTGGCCTCGCCCCGCTGGACGGGCGAACACGTCGCGATGGGCACGAACGTCGACTGCTACCAGCGCGCGGAGGGCCGCTACCGGCTGATGCCGGGCATCCTGTCGGCCCTGCGCGACCGGGCCAACCCCTTCTCCATCCTCACCAAGGGCACCCTGATCCTGCGCGACCTCGACCTGTTGCGGCAGTCCGCCGAGGTGACCGACGTCGGGGTCTCGGTCTCCGTGGGCTTCACCGACACCGACCTGTGGCGCACCGTGGAGCCGGGCACTCCCGCGCCGCAGCGCCGGCTGGACGTGGTGCGCACCCTCACCGACCACGGCATCGGCTGCGGGGTGCTGATGGCGCCGGTGATCCCGTTCCTGGGCGACGAACCGGCTCAACTGCGCGCCACCGTCCGGGCGATCGCGGCCGCCGGGGCCACCTCGGTCACCCCGCTCGCCCTGCATCTGCGCCCCGGCGCCCGCGAGTGGTTCATGGCCTGGCTCGGACAGCACCACCCCCACCTGGTGCGCCGTTACGAGCGGCTGTACGCGGACGGCGCCTACGCCCCGAAGTGGTACCAGCGCCGGATCACCCGTCAGGTGCACGAGCTGGCCGAGGAGTACGGCATCGGCCCCACGCGCACGGGGACACCGCGCCGGATCCGCCCGCCCGCCCCGGCCGAGGCCCCCGCCGCACCCGGGCCCACCCAGCTCACGCTGCTCTAGGTCGTGTGCGCGCATCCGGGTACTCGAACGGGTCAATAAGCCGCAGAACAGGTATTTCCTGACGATCTTTCCGGGACGATCCGGCAAGGGCCGTGACCTGCGCGGTCCGCCTTCGCCGGCCCCTTTCGTCCCGGGAGCAGTCCATGAACACACGCGCAGCCGTGCTGTGCGCCGCCGCCGCAGTCGTGGCCGGGACGGTCACGGCCGTGCCCGCCGGCGCGAGCCCGTCACACCCCGCCTCCCCCGTCTCCGCCCCCTTCTCCGGTTCCGGCTCCGCCGCGAAGCCCGCCTGGAAGAGCTGCGGCATCGCCGACCGGCCTGCCCTGCAGTGCGCGTCGCTGAAGGTGCCGCTCGACCACACCCGGCCGGACGGGCGGCAGATCACGCTGGCGCTGTCCCGTGTGCCGCACACCGCGAAGACGTACCAGGGCCCGCTGCTGGTCAACCCGGGCGGACCGGGCGGCCAGGGGCTGAGCCTCGCCGGGTTCGTCGCCTCGGCGCTGCCCAAGGCGGTCGCGGCGCAGTACGACGTGATCGGCTTCGACCCGCGCGGGGTCGGCAGGAGCACGCCCGCCCTGAACTGCCGGCCGGGTCACTTCGCCCCCGTCCGCCCGGACTCCGTGCCGCTCACCGAGGCGATCGAGCGGGCCGGCCTCCAGCGCGCCCGCTCCTTCGCCGAGGCCTGCGGCAAGAAGTACGCCGACGTCCTGCCGTACATCGACACGATCGACGCCGTCCGGGACATGGACGCGATCCGCGCCGCGGTCGGCGCCGAGCGGCTCAACTACTTCGGCTACTCGTACGGCACCTACCTCGGTGCGGTGTACGCCAAGCTCTACCCGCAGCGGGTGCGGCGCCTGGTCCTGGACTCGATCGTGGACCCGACCGGCGTCTGGTACGAGGACAACCTCACCCAGGACCTCGCCTTCAACGACCGCCACCGCGCCCTGATGGCGTGGATCGCCCGGCACGACAAGGCCTACAAGCTGGGCGCCGACCCGGAGCGGGTCGAGGCGAAGTGGTACGCGATGCGGGCGGCGCTGGGGAAGGAGCCGGCCGGCGGCAAGGTGGGCGCCTCCGAGCTGGAGGACACGTTCATGCCCGGCGGCTACTACAACGGCTACTGGCCCCACCTCGCCGAGGCGTTCGCGGCCTACGTGAACGCCGCGAACACCGCCCCGCTGGTCGAGGCGTACGAGAACTTCGCCGCGGTCGACGCCGCGGGCGACAACGGCTACAGCGTCTACACCGCGGTGCAGTGCCGGGACTCCTCCTGGCCCGGAGACTGGGACGAGTGGCGCTCCGACAACTGGTCGGTGCACGCCAAGGCGCCCTTCATGACGTGGAACAACGCCTGGTACAACGCGCCGTGCGCGTTCTGGCCGACCCGGCCGCAGACCGCGCCGAACGTCGTCAACGGGGACCTGCCGCCGGTCCTGCTGTTCCAGGCGACGAACGACGCGGCGACCCCGTTCGAGGGCGGTGCGACGGTCCACGCTCTGCTGCGGGGCTCCAGCCTGGTGGTCGAGGAGGGCGGGCAGAACCACGGCATCACGCTCAGCGGGAACGCCTGCCTGGACAAGCACCTGGCGGCATACCTGGCCGACGGCGTGGTGCCGCGCGGGAGCGGTGAGGCGGACGCGGTCTGCCCGGCGCAGCCCGACCCCGAGCCGCTGGACTCGAAGGTCGCCCAGCGCTCGGCCCACGGCACCACGCTGCACGGCCTCCTGGGCTTCCGCGGCTGACCGGCCCCCGGGGGCGCCACCGGAGACACCCGGGTGAGGCGGGGCAGGGGGCGTCGGGCGGGCCGGGGCCGGGGCGTCGTCGGGCCGTGGTCCACCATGGGCGCATGAGCGAACCGACCAGGACGACCGTCCCCGACGGCGCCGTCCCCGCGACCCGGTACCCGCAGGTGGTGACGGCCACGGGCCGACTCGTGGCCGTGGCCGGCCGGTCGGCCGCCTCCGCCGTGCGGGTCGCCGCGCCGGTCCGCCCGGAGTTCCCGAGGGTGACCGGGGCGTTCGCGGTGCAGGGTGCATGACGTCGCCGACGGCCCCGGCGGTGCGCGAGATGACGTTCGCGGACGTCGGGCGGGTCTCGGAGATCCGCGTGCGCGGCTGGCAGCGGGCCTACCGCGGCCTGATGCCGCAGACGTACCTGGACGCGCTGAGCGTCGCCGAGGACGCCGAGCGGCGCCGGGCGGGCTTCGGACAGGGCGGGCCCGGCGTGGTGAACCTGGTCGCCGAGCGTGCCGGGGCGGTGGTGGGCTGGGCGGCCCTCGGCCCCTACCGGGACGGCGAAGTCCTCACACCGGACGCCGAGTTGTACGCCCTCTACGCGGCCGTCGAGCACCTCGGCACCGGTGTCGGACGCGCGCTCCTCGGGGCGGCCGCGCGGCGGGCCGAGGCGCTGGGGCACCCGGCGATGCGGCTGTGGGTGCTCAGGGACAACGTCGCGGCCCGCCGCTTCTACGCACGCGCCGGGCTTCCCGCGGACGGCGCCGAGGAGTCCTTCGTGGTGGCGGGCGTCGCCGTGCCGGAGGTGCGCCACGGGGGCGGTCTGCCCCTGAAGGGGCCCTTGGCGACCGTCGTCTGAGGTGCCGTCAGCGCTGGCGGGGGATCCGCGCGAGGGCGTGCACGGCCGCCTGCGCGAGCACCGGGTGGGCCAGTGCGTCGTTGAGCACCGGGCGGGCCCGGCGGTCGCCCAGCGCGCCCAGCCCGTCGACGCAGGCGAGGGCCACCCGCCGGTAGGGGTCGTGCGGCCGCAGCCGCCGCTGAAGCGTCGTGATCAGCGCGGGCACCGACTCGGGTGCGCGCAGCTCCACGAGCAGCCGGACGGGGTGCAGGGCGTAGGCGACGCGCAGTTCGTTGGTGGCCAGGGCGGCCGCGGCGCGGGCGGTGCGGGGGTCGCCGAGGCGGGCGAGGGCGTGGGCGGCGGAGGCGCAGCGCGCGGGATCGCGGTGATTGAGCAGCAGGACGAGCGTCTCGAACGCCCGCCGGTCCCCCGCGAGTCCGAGCCGGAACGCGGCCAGCTCCCTGGCCCACAGGGGCTGTCCGGGCGCGGTGAGAACGTCTGCCAGTTCGTCGGGGCCCGCGGCGCCCGCCAGCCGCTCGTACGCGGCCGTCGCGCCGGACTCGCGCCGTAAGCGCTCCGTGAGGGATCGCAACTCTTCGTCCATGCGCCGAGCCTAGGACAGGCTCCGGCGGCGCACGCCGCGCGGCGGCGCACGGGAGCACGACCGGGCGCACGGCCCGTGCCGCCCCCGCGCCGGGAAAGACCGCGCGGCAGGCCGGCCCTCCCCCGCGGCACCCGTCTCCCGCCCGAGACCGGAAGACGGCACGACGACGGCGACTCACGGCACCCCCGCGGAGAACGGCCCCGCGCACCGGACATGCGACGCCCGGACGCGACGCCGCCGGCTCCTCGCCCTGCGCACGGTCATCCAGGCCTGGCCGGCGACCGCCTCGTCGCCCCCGGCCGCCTCGCCGCCGTCGGCGCGGCCGTGCGGCGGCTGCCCGCCCGCCCCGCCCGGGCCGGCGTCCACGGCGGACTGGGCTCGGGGCATGGCCGGGATCGGCGTCTGCGTGGCGTCGTATCCGCTCCTGCCCCCGCGGCGGGGCCGAGAGCGGGGCCGCCCCGGCGTCCGAGGGGGGACCGGTGCGGGACACATCACAGAACGGATCGGCGAAAGAGGGCTGGCGCGCTCGTTACCCACCGGTTAAGCTCATACGAGCGAGACACCCACTCGCATCTCCTCGTGGCGGCCTGGTGACGCAGTCGCCGCGAGACGTCGGTTCGGTACCACGTGTACCGCTGTACGACCCGGCCACGGGACAGGGCCGGTCGGATCCGCCGTTCGACCCCGGGCGTGTGCACGCCCTCGGCGACGGCACCGGGCGTGTGCGCTCGCAGCCCGGCGACAACACCCGCATCGCTTTTCCGTGCACCCGGTGCGCCCGGGCCTCGCAGAGGTCCCTCGGGCGTACCGGGGCGCGTTCCTCAGTCGTCACCCTCTTCCTGGAGTCCGCGATGGCCACTCCCCTGTCCGACACCCCTCTGTCCCCGCTCCGGACGATCGCCGTCATCGGCCTCGGCACCATGGGCACCGGCATCGCCGAGGTCCTCGCCAAGGCCGGCCGTGAGGTGATCGGCGTCGACGTCAGCGAGGCCCAGGCCGCGCGGTCCGTCGCCGCGCTGGAGACGTCCACCGCCCGCGCCGTGCAGCGCGGGCGGCTCACCGAGCAGGAGCGCACCGCCGTCCTGGCCCGCGTCCGCGTCTCCACCGACCTGCGCACGGCCGCCGACGCCGACCTCGTGATCGAGGTGGCGCCCGAGTCGTACGAGATCAAGCAGCAGATCTTCCGTGAGCTGGACTCGGTCGTGCGGCCCGAGACCATCCTGGCCACCGGGACCAACGCGCTCTCGGTCACCCGTCTCGCCGCCGAATCCGCCCGCCCGGAGCGGGTGTTGGGCCTGCACTTCTTCAACCCGGCGCCGGCGATGAAGCTGGTCGAGGTGGTCTCCTCGGTGCTGACCGCGCCGGCCGCCGTCACCGCCGTCACCGAGCTGGCCGTCGACCTCGGCAAGGAGCCCGTCGCGGTGGGCGACCGTCCCGGCTTCGTCGCCGACGGCCTGCTGTTCGGCTACCTCAACCAGGCGGCCGCGATGTACGAGGCCCGCTACGCCTCCCGGGAGGACATCGACGCCGCGATGCGGCTGGGCTGCGGACTGCCGATGGGCCCGCTCGCCCTGCTGGACCTGATCGGCGTGGACACCGCCCGCACGGTCCTGGAGGCCATGTACGCCGAGTCCCACGACCGGCTGCACGCGCCCGCCCCCCTCCTCAAGCAGCTCAGCGAGGCCGGCCTGACGGGCCGCAAGTCGGGCCGCGGCTTCTACACCTACGACTCCCCCGGCAGCGCGACGGTCGTCCCGGACGCGCTGACGCCGTCGTCCGGCGGGACCGGCGCCGCGGGCCGCGAGGTCTCCTCGGTCGGGGTCGCGGGCTCGGGCACCATGGCCTCGGGCATCGCCGAGGTCTTCGCCAAGGCCGGCTACGACGTCGTCCTCGCCGCCCGCAGCGAGGAGAAGGCGCAGACCGCCAAGGCCCGGATCGGCAAGTCGCTGTCCCGCTCGGTCGACAAGGGCCGGCTGACCGCCGAGGCCGCCGCGCGGATCCTGGACCGGATCACCCCGGCCGGCTCCTACGACGCCTTCGCCGACGTCGACCTCGCCCTGGAGGCGGTCGCCGAGGACCTGGAGGTCAAGCAGCAGCTGTTCGCGACCCTGGACAAGGTCTGCAAGCCCGGTGCGGTCCTCGCCACGACGACCTCCTCGCTGCCGGTCGTCGCCTGCGCCCGCGCCACCTCGCGCCCGCAGGACGTGATCGGCATGCACTTCTTCAACCCGGCCCCGGCGATGAAGCTGGTCGAGGTGGTCCGCACGGTGCTCACGGCCGAGGACGTCCACGCCACGGTCCGCGAGGTGTGCGCGCGGATCAAGAAGCACGCCGTCGACTGCGGGGACCGCGCGGGCTTCATCGTGAACGCGCTCCTCTTCCCGTACCTGAACAACGCGATCAAGATGGTGCAGGAGCACTACGCGACCCTCGACGACATCGACGCGGCGATGAAGCTGGGCGGCGGCTACCCGATGGGCCCCTTCGAGCTGCTGGACGTCGTCGGACTCGACGTCTCGCTCGCGATCGAGAAGGTCCTGCACCGCGAGTTCCGCGACCCGGGACTGGCTCCGGCCCCGCTCCTGGAGCACCTGGTGGCCGCGGGCTGCCTCGGCCGCAAGACCGGCCGTGGCTTCCGCGAATATGCCCGCCGCTGACGGGCCGGGCGACCGCCGTCCGGCGCGCGGGGACTGGGGCGGGCTGCTCGGGCCCGCCGGCCGGTCCCCGTCCGCCGGGGCCGGGGCAGGACCCGGACCTGCGCACCGAGCTGCGCACATGCAGTACGTTCAGGTCATGTCCCAGCCCGCCAGGTCCTCACGCACACCCGTCACGCCCGACGCGCCCGAGAGCGCCGCGGGCAGCCGCGCGGCCGCCCAGCGGCTCAAGATGCGCCGAGAGCTGGCGGCCGCGGCCATGGAACTGTTCTCCACCAAGGGCTACGAGGCGACCACGGTCGACGAGATCGCGGCCGCGGCCGGGGTCGCGAGGCGCACCTTCTTCCGGCACTTCCGCTCCAAGGAAGAGGCGATCTTCCCCGACCACGACGACACCCTGATCCGGGCGGAGGCCGTCCTCAACGCGGCCCCCGCGCACGAGCACCCGCTCGACACGGTGTGCCGTGGGATCAAGGAGGTCATGAAGATGTACGCGGCCCGGCCGGAGATCTCGGTCGCCCGCTACCGGCTGACGCGCGAGGTGCCCACCCTGCGCGAGGCGGAGATCGCGTCGGTGGCCCGCTACGAGCGCCTGTTCACCCGCTACCTGCTCGGCCACTTCGACGAGCACGCGCACGACGACGACGCCAACGACGACCCGCTGCTGGCCCGGGTCGCCGCGTCCGCCGTGGTCACCGCCCACAACCACGTGCTGCGGCGCTGGCTCAGGGCCGACGGGCAGGGCGACGTCGAGGCCCAGCTCGACCACGCCTTCGCGATCGTGCGCCGCACGTTCGGCACGGGCATCGGGGCCGGGCGCAGCGGCGGGGGCGCCGCGCAGCCGGCTGCGGCGTCGGTCTCCGCGCACGGCGAGGTGTTGGTGACGGTCGCCCGGACCGACGCCCCGCTGGACGAGGTCATGCGCACCATCGAGCAGGCGCTCAAGGAGCGCTGAGCCCGCGCGGGTCCCGCTCGGGTCCGCTTCCCGCTGTGATGACGGCCACCCCTCGGGGTGGCCGTTTTGGCATGTCAGAGGGCCTTTTGGCGCGGAATTCCGAGGCCGTTCGATCGATCATCGCTCATATGTTGCGTAAAGATTTCATCTGAGTGGAACTTCTGGCACTCAGTGCCTTGCGAGGTGACACGCGGTGTCATACGTTGAAGGTGTCCGGGCGGCCGGCGTGCAGCGATCACACGTACGCCGGCTGTCCCCGCAACCTCATGGGTCGCGCGCCCGGACGCCTGCGTCACAGGCAACCTCCCGCGCCACAAAGCGCTGCCGAACAGCACACCGCCGAACCGACGGCACCTTCCACCACACCCTCAGCAGCACCGCCGTAACCCTCAGCGCCCCTCCCTCAGGGCGTTCACCGCCGGAGGCAACACCGTGACCATGCAGAAGATCCTGGACGCGATCCAGTCGCCGGAATCGACGCCGGCCGACTTCGCCGCCCTGCCGCTCCCCGAGTCCTACCGCGCGATCACCGTGCACAAGGACGAGGCGGAGATGTTCGCGGGCCTGGAGACCCGGGACAAGGACCCGCGCAAGTCGATCCACCTGGACGAGGTGGCCCTGCCCGAGCTCGGCCCCGGCGAGGCCCTGGTGGCCGTCATGGCCTCCTCGGTCAACTACAACTCCGTGTGGACCTCGATCTTCGAGCCCGTCTCGACGTTCTCCTTCCTGGAGCGCTACGGCAGGCTCAGCGAGCTCACCAAGCGGCACGACCTGCCGTACCACGTCATCGGCTCCGACCTCGCGGGCGTCGTGCTGCGCACCGGCCCCGGCGTCAACGCCTGGCACCCCGGCGACGAGGTCGTCGCGCACTGCCTCTCCGTCGAGCTGGAGTCCTCGGACGGCCACAACGACACGATGCTCGACCCCGAGCAGCGCATCTGGGGCTTCGAGACCAACTTCGGCGGGCTCGCGGAGATCGCGCTCGTCAAGTCCAACCAGCTGATGCCCAAGCCGGACCACCTGAGCTGGGAGGAGGCGGCCGCCCCCGGCCTCGTCAACTCCACCGCCTACCGGCAGCTGGTCTCCCGCAACGGCGCCGGCATGAAGCAGGGCGACAACGTGCTGATCTGGGGCGCCAGCGGCGGCCTCGGCAGCTACGCCACCCAGTTCGCGCTGGCCGGCGGCGCCAACCCGATCTGCGTCGTCTCCTCGCCGCAGAAGGCGGACATCTGCCGGTCCATGGGCGCCGAGGCGATCATCGACCGCACCGCCGAGGACTACCGGTTCTGGAAGGACGAGAACACCCAGGACCCCAAGGAGTGGAAGCGCTTCGGCAAGCGCATCCGCGAACTCACCGGCGGCGAGGACATCGACATCGTCTTCGAGCACCCCGGCCGCGAGACGTTCGGCGCCTCCGTGTACGTCACCCGCAAGGGCGGCACCATCACGACCTGCGCCTCGACCTCGGGCTACATGCACCAGTACGACAACCGCTACCTGTGGATGTCCCTGAAGCGGATCATCGGCTCGCACTTCGCCAACTACCGCGAGGCCTGGGAGGCCAACCGGCTGATCGCGAAGGGGAAGATCCACCCGACGCTGTCGAAGGTGTACTCGCTGGAGGACACCGGCCAGGCCGCCTACGACGTGCACCGCAACCTCCACCAGGGCAAGGTCGGCGTCCTCGCGCTGGCCCCCGAGGAGGGTCTGGGCGTGCGCGACGAGGCCAAGCGCGCCCAGCACATCGACGCCATCAACCGCTTCCGCAACATCTGAGACACCCGGGGTCATAGATGACTGAGCGTCAGTCCGCCGAAGGAAAGCGGGAGAAGGATCGGCCGTGGCTCATGCGCACGTACGCCGGCCACTCCACGGCCAAGGCGTCCAACGAGCTGTACCGGCGCAACCTCGCCAAGGGGCAGACGGGTCTGTCGGTCGCGTTCGACCTGCCCACCCAGACCGGGTACGACTCCGACCACGTCCTCGCCCGCGGCGAGGTCGGCCGGGTCGGCGTGCCGGTGGCCCATCTCGGCGACATGCGCAGGCTGTTCCAGGACATCCCCCTGGAGCAGATGAACACCTCGATGACGATCAACGCCACCGCCATGTGGCTGCTGGCGCTCTACCAGGTCGTCGCCGAGGAGCAGGGCGCCGACGTCACCCTGCTCCAGGGCACGACCCAGAACGACATCGTCAAGGAGTACCTGTCCCGCGGCACGCACGTCTTCCCGCCGGGACCGAGCCTGCGCCTGACGACGGACATGATCGCGTACACGGTCTCCCACATGCCGAAGTGGAACCCGATCAACATCTGCAGCTACCACCTGCAGGAGGCCGGGGCCACGCCGGTGCAGGAGATCTCGTACGCGATGTCCACGGCGATCGCCGTGCTGGACGCCGTCCGGGACTCCGGGCAGGTGCCGGCCGAGAAGTTCGGCGACGTCGTCGCCCGCATCTCCTTCTTCGTGAACGCGGGCGTCCGCTTCGTCGAGGAGATGTGCAAGATGCGCGCCTTCGGCCGCATCTGGGACCAGGTCACCCGTGAGCGCTACGGCATCGAGAACCCCAAGCAGCGCCGCTTCCGCTACGGCGTCCAGGTCAACTCGCTGGGGCTGACCGAGGCGCAGCCGGAGAACAACGTCCAGCGGATCGTGCTGGAGATGCTCGCCGTGACGCTGTCGAAGGACGCCCGCGCGCGTGCCGTGCAGCTGCCGGCCTGGAACGAGGCGCTCGGGCTGCCCCGGCCCTGGGACCAGCAGTGGAGCCTGCGCATCCAGCAGGTCCTCGCCCACGAGAGCGACCTGCTGGAGTACGAGGACATCTTCGACGGTTCGCACGTGATCGAGGCCAAGGTGGCCGAGCTGGTCGAGGCCTCCCTCGCGGAGATCGGGCGGATCCAGGAGATGGGCGGCGCGATGGCCGCCGTCGAGTCCGGCTACCTCAAGTCGCAGCTGGTCTCCTCGCACGCCGAGCGCCGGGCCCGGATCGAGTCCGGGCAGGAGAAGATCATCGGCGTCAACATCTTCGAGACGACCGAGCCCAACCCGCTGACCGCCGACCTCGACACCGCGATCCAGACGGTCGACCCGGCGGTCGAGGCACGGGTCGTCGCCTCCCTGCAGCACTGGCGCGACACGCGCTACCAGCCGCCCTTCAACCACCCGCGCCCCTGCAAGGCGCTGGAGAAGCTGAAGGAGGCCGCGAAGGGCACCGCCAACCTCATGGAGGCCACCCTGGAGTGCGCCCGCGCCGGGGTCACGACCGGCGAGTGGGCCGGGGCGCTGCGCGAGGTGTTCGGCGAGTTCCGCGCACCGACGGGCGTGTCGTCCGCGCCGGTGGCGGTCCCCGCGGAGGAGGGTTCGGCCATGTCCGACGTCCGCCGCAGGGTCGACCTGACCGCGAAGGACATGGGCGTCGGCAAACTGCGCTTCCTGGTCGGCAAGCCGGGCCTGGACGGTCACTCCAACGGCGCCGAGCAGATCGCCGTGCGCGCCCGCGACGCCGGGTTCGAGGTCGTCTACCAGGGCATCCGGCTGACGCCCGAGCAGATCGTGGACGCCGCGCTGGAGGAGGACGTCCACGCCGTGGGCCTGTCCATCCTCTCCGGATCGCACGCCCAGCTGGTGCCGGACGTCCTCGAACGGCTCCGTGTGGCCGGTGCCACAGACATCCCGGTGATCGCCGGTGGCATCATCCCGAACGGGGACGCCGAGCAGCTCAGGGCCGCGGGCGTCGCCGCGGTCTTCACCCCGAAGGACTTCGACATCACCGGAATCATCGGCCGCATCGTCGACGAGATCCGCAAAGCGAACAAGCTCGACCCCCTGGAGGTCCCCGCATGACTGTCAACCGTCTTCGTCCGCGGCGCTCCTGTCTCGCCGTTCCGGGCAGCAACCCCCGCTTCCTGGAGAAGGCGCAGGGTCTGCCGGCCGACCAGGTCTTCCTGGACCTCGAGGACGCGTGCGCGCCGCTCGCCAAGCCCGAGGCGCGGCACACCATCGTCAAGTTCCTCAACGAGGGCGACTGGACGGGCAAGACGAGGGTCGTGCGCGTCAACGACTGGACGACCGAATGGACGTACCGCGACGTCGTCACGGTCGTCGAGGGCGCCGGCCCCAACCTCGACTGCATCATGCTGCCGAAGGTGCAGAACGCCCAGCAGATCGTCGCCCTGGACCTGCTCCTGACGCAGATCGAGAAGACCATGGGCTTCGAGGTCGGCCGCATCGGCATCGAGGCGCAGATCGAGAACGCGCAGGGCCTGAACAACGTCAACGAGATCGCGCAGGCCTCGCCGCGCATCGAGACGATCATCTTCGGCCCGGCCGACTTCATGGCCTCCATCAACATGAAGTCGCTGGTCGTGGGCGAGCAGCCGCCCGGTTACCCGGCGGACGCCTACCACTACATCCTGATGAAGATCCTGATGGCGGCCCGCGCCAACGACCTCCAGGCGATCGACGGCCCCTACCTGCAGATCCGCAACGTGGACGGCTACCGCGCGGTCGCGCAGCGCGCCGCCGCGCTGGGCTTCGACGGCAAGTGGGTGCTGCACCCGGGCCAGGTCGAGGCGTCCAACGAGATCTTCTCGCCGTCGCAGGAGGACTACGACCACGCCGAGCTGATCCTGGACGCCTACGACTACTACACGTCCGAGGCGGGCGGGAAGAAGGGCTCGGCGATGCTCGGCGACGAGATGATCGACGAGGCCAGCCGCAAGATGGCGCTGGTCATCTCCGGCAAGGGACGGGCGGCCGGCATGCGGCGCACGTCGAAGTTCGAGACCCCCGACAACTAAGGAGCGCTGGGCGCGATGCAGTTCGGACGCACCTACGAGGAGTTCGAGGTCGGGGCGACGTACAAGCACTGGCCGGGCAAGACGGTCACCGAGTACGACGACCACCTGTTCTGTCTCCTCACCATGAACCACCACCCCCTCCACATGGACGCGAACTATGCGGAGAAGACGACCGATTTCGGCAAGAACGTCGTCGTGGGCAACTACATCTACTCGCTCCTGCTCGGCATGTCCGTGCCGGACGTGTCCGGCAAGGCGATCGCCAACCTGGAGATCGAGTCGCTCAAGCACGTCGCGCCGACGTTCCACGGCGACACGGTCTACGGCCAGACGACCGTGCTGGACAAGTGGCCGTCCAAGTCGAAGAACGACCGCGGCATCGTGTACGTCGAGACCAGGGGCTACAAGCAGGACGGCACCATGGTCTGCGTGTTCCGCCGCAAGGTGATGGTGCCGACCGAGACGTACATCAAGGAGCGCGGCGGAGAGCAGCCCGGCCGCCCGGAACTTCAGGAAGGCTGATCGATGGCCCGCCTCGCCCAGACCGCCGGTCTGACAGACGTCCAGCAGGAGATCCTCTCCACCGTCCGCGACTTCGTGGACAAGGAGATCATCCCGGTCGCCACCGAGCTGGAGCACCGCGACGAGTACCCGCAGCAGATCGTCGACGGCCTCAAGGAGTTGGGCCTGTTCGGCCTGATGATCCCCGAGGAGTACGGCGGCCTGGGCGAGTCGCTCCTCACCTACGCCCTGTGCGTGGAGGAGATCGCCCGTGGCTGGATGTCCGTCTCGGGCATCATCAACACCCACTTCATCGTGGCGTACATGCTCAAGCAGCACGGCACGCAGGAGCAGAAGGACCACTACCTGCCGAGGATGGCGGCCGGCGACATCCGCGGCGCGTTCTCCATGTCGGAGCCGGCCCTCGGCTCGGACGTGTCCGCGATCACGTCGAAGGCGGTGAAGGACGGCGACGAGTACGTCCTCAACGGCCAGAAGATGTGGCTGACGAACGGCGGAACCTCATCCCTGGTGGCCGTTCTGGTCCGAAGTGACGAAGGACACCCCGAGGGCACGGCGCCCCACAAGTCGATGACGACCTTCCTCATCGAGAAGGAGCCCGGCTTCGGCGAGGTCCGCCCCGGCCTGACCATCCCGGGCAAGATCGACAAGATGGGCTACAAGGGCGTCGACACGACCGAGCTGATCATGGACGGCCTGCGGCTTTCCGCCGATCGGGTGCTCGGCGGGGCCACCGGCCGAGGTTTTTACCAAATGATGGACGGGGTCGAGGTTGGCCGCGTGAACGTCGCGGCGCGTGGCTGCGGCGTCGCTCAGCGTGCCTTCGAACTCGGCGTCCGGTACGCCCAGCAGCGGCACACGTTCGGCAAGCCGATCGCCCAGCACCAGGCCATCCAGTTCAAGCTGGCCGAGATGGCTACCAAGGTCGAGGCCGCCCATGCGATGATGGTGAACGCCGCACGCAAAAAGGACTCGGGAGAACGAAACGACCTCGAAGCAGGGATGGCGAAGTACCTCGCCTCCGAGTACTGCAAGGAGGTCGTGGAGGACTCCTTCCGGATCCACGGCGGGTACGGCTTCTCCAAGGAGTACGAGATCGAGCGCCTCTACCGCGAGGCCCCGATGTTGCTGATCGGTGAAGGCACCGCCGAAATCCAGAAAATGATCATCGGGCGCAGATTGCTCGAGGAGTATCGGTTCCAGGGCTGATCGTCCCGGTTGGAGGTGTTTTCTTCGAGAAGAAGATCACACCCCGTCAACTTTCCCCGGCCGTCGACTCCGCTTCCTGACTTACCCAGTTGTGGTCCCGAACCGCTACGATCGCGGAAAGCCGCCGTCCCCCCGTCGAAGCGCGGCATCATCCGCTACGAAGGTCATCCATGCCCCACAGCCAAACCTCTGCACACCGCGACAGCCTGGTAGGCGCACGCCTCGCGCGCGGAGCATCGCCGTGGCTCCTGCCGACCGTCGCCACCGCAGCCGTCAGCCTGCTGCGCGCCCGCCGCTCGGGCGCCGCCAAGGCCGTCGCCGTGCCCGCCACCGCTCTCGCGGCGGGCATGCTGTGGTTCTTCCGCGACCCCGAGCGCGAGATCGCCCCGGGCCGGGTCATCTCGCCCGCCGACGGTGTGGTGCAGAGCATCATGCCGTGGAAGGACGGACGCACCCGGGTCGCGATCTTCATGAGCCCGCTCAACGTCCACGTCAACCGCGCGCCGCTGGCCGGCACCGTGACGTCGGTCGAGCACATCCCCGGCGGGTTCGTGCCGGCGTTCAACAAGGAGAGCGAGAACAACGAGCGCGTCGTCTGGCACTTCGACACCGAACTCGGTGACATCGAGATGATCCAGATCGCCGGAGCCGTCGCGCGCCGCATCGTCCCCTACATCCCCGAGGGCACGAAGGTCGAGCAGGGCGAGCGGATCGGCCTGATCCGTTTCGGCTCCCGCGTCGACGTCTACCTGCCCGAGGGCGTGGAGGTCGCGGTCGAGGTGGGGCAGAAGACCGTGGCAGGGGTGACTCGCATTGACCGTGATTGACCCGGAGACCCAGGCGGGCTGGGTGCCCGAGGCCGACGACGTGGACGACGACGAGGAGATGCCCCTCTCGCTGCGCCTGTCGATAGCGGACACCCTCACCCTCGGCAACGCCACGTGCGGCTTCATGGCGGTGTACTTCACCACCACGGGCATCCTGATCCCGCACCTCACCGGCAGCCAGGAGTCGGGCATGGCCCGGCACAGCGCCGCCACGGCGGTCATCCTGATGCTCTGCGCGGCCGTCTTCGACCTCTTCGACGGCCTGGTCGCGCGCAAGCTCCGCTCCTCGCCGATGGGCGCCGAGCTGGACAACCTGTCGGACCTGATCAGCTTCGGCCTGGCCCCGGCGTACTTCGTCCTGGTCTACGGCATGGTCGCCGACGACGCGCACCAGCGGGTCGCGGCGGTCGGCGCGATCGTGGTGCTGCTGGCGGTGGTGCTCAGGCTCGCGAGATTCTCGTGCGTCACCGTCAAGGACGGCACCTTCCAGGGCATGCCGTCGCCGTTCGGCGCGCTCACGGTCGTGTCCATCGTGCTTCTCGAGCTGCCGTTCGCGGCGACGCTCATGGCCATCCTGGGCACCGCCTGGCTGATGGTGAGCCGGGTCGAGTACCCGAAGCCGCGGGGCCGCCTCGCCGGCGCGATGCTCGCCTGGATCGTGCTGTCGATGGGCCTGCTGGCGGCCTGGGCGTTCGACGCCCCGAGCGGTCAGCTCCTGCTCCAGACGGGCTGCGCGCTCCAGCTGGTCATGGGCGCGGTCATCCCGCTGTTCGCCACGGCCCGCCGGGTGAACAACTTCCGCGGCAACCGCCGCGAGGCCCGGGCGGCGCAGCTGCCGTAGCGGTGAACGCGGTCGTGAGACGCGGGAGGGGGCCCGAACCATCTGGTTCGGGCCCCCTCCCGCGTCTTGGGTCGTCTTCCGTCGCGTCCGTCGCTTCCGTCGTCTTCAGCCTTTCCCGCCGTCCCCCGTCCGCCGTGCGGGCTCAGGTCAGGAAGTCCCGCCCGATCCGTTCGGCGACGCGCTCCAGGAGGGGGCCCGCCTCCGTGATGCAGACGGCGACGTCCGGCTCCTCGTCGGTCAGGGGGTACGCCCGGCGGATCCCGGCCCGCCCCAGCGCCTCGGGCGGGAGCTGGAGGCGGCCGCACACCGCGACGACGTCCTTGCCGGCCGCGCGGGCGGCCGCGGCCACGCCCGCGGGAGCCTTGCCGTGCAGGGTCTGCTCGTCGAGGGAGCCCTCCCCCGTGATGACCAGCTCGGCCGGCTCCAGCGCCGCCGCGAAGCCCAGCACGTCGAGCATGACCTCGATGCCGGCGCGGAAGCGGGCGCCCACCAGCAGCGCCCCGTAGCCGATGCCGCCCGCGGCCCCCGCGCCCGGCGCCGCCGCGTACTCCGCGGCCCTCGGGCCCACCTCGGTCTCCAGGACCTTCGCGAAGTGGACGAGCGCCGCGTCCAGCGTGCCGACGTCGTCCGGCGAGGCGCCCTTCTGCGGCCCGTAGACGGCGGGCGCGCCCTTCGGACCGGTCAGCGGGTTGTCGACGTCGCTCGCCAGGACCAGCTCCACGGCCGCCAGCCGGGGGTCCAGCCCCGACAGGTCGGCCCGCGCCAGGTCCGCGAGACCGCCGCCGCCCGGCGCCACAGGCTCGCCGTCCGCGTCGAGGAACCGCGCGCCGAGCGCCGACAGCATGCCCGCGCCGCCGTCCGTCGTCGCGCTGCCGCCCACGCCGAACACGATCGTCCGCACGCCTTCGTCCAGCGCGGCGCGCAGCAGCTGCCCCGAGCCGTACGTGGACGCCGTGAGCGGGGCGAGGACGCCGGCGGGGAGCCGTTGCAGCCCGCTCGCCTCGGCCATCTCCACGACCGCCGTGTCGCCGCGCACCGCGAACGCCGCGGTCACCTCGTCCCCGAGGGGCCCGGCGACCCGCACCTCCCGGCGCTCGAAGCCGGCCGCGACCGCCGCGGCCACGGTGCCGTCACCGCCGTCGGCGACGGGCAGGGCCGTCACCTCGACGTCCGGTACGGCCCGGCGCAGCCCCGCCGTCACCCGCTCGGCGACCTGCACGGCCGTCAGCGAGCCCTTGAACTTGTCCGCGGCCACGAGCACCCGTCGGGTGCCCTGCGTTGCAGCGTCCGCCACCTTGCCATCCCCTTGCTCTCCGGGCCCCGCGCACGTCAGGGCCAGTCGCGCCGCTGTGACCTTAACCGCACTGCGCCCCCGCCGTCATGCGGCGCCCGCACCCTGGACGCGCCCGCCGGACCGGAGCGGACCGGCGCGGACCGGCTCCTGGCCGGGGAAGACCGGGCGGGTTCCGCCGCGATCGGGTAGACCGGAGGGATGACCGCTGTGGACGACGGACCGCAGCTCGCCGACCGCGTCCTCGGAGGCTGGCTGGGCCGGATCGCGGGCAACATGCTCGGCAAGCCGGTCGAGCACGGCGAGGTGTGGACCCGCGAGCGCATCGACGGCTGGCTGCGGCGGGCCGGCGCCCTGCCGCTGACCGACTACCTCCCCGAGCCCGCCGACGACGAGGACGCCCGGCTGCTGCGCCCGGAGTGGCGCGACTGCGTACGCGGCCGTGTCCACGGCAGCTGCCGCGACGACGACGTCGACTACGCGATCCTCGGACTCGACCTGCTGGAGAGGCACGGCTTCGGCTTCACCACCGAGCAGGTCGGCGAGCTGTGGCTGCTGCGGCTGCCGTACCTCCAGACGTTCACCGCCGAGCGGGCCGCCTACCGCAACCTCACCGCCGGTCTGAAGCCGCCGCTCACCGCGACGTACGACAACCCGTACCAGGAGTGGATCGGCGCTCTGATCCGCGCCGACATCCACGGCTGGACCTGTCCGGGGCTCCCCCGCCGCGCCGCCGCCCGGGCCCGACGCGACGCGGTCCTCTCGCACACCGGAAACGGCGTGTACGGCGCGATGTTCGCGGCGGCGCTGGTCTCCGCGGCGTTCACCGCGCCGACGGTGCGCCACGCGCTGGACGAGGCGCTCGCCGTCGTCCCCGCGGGCAGCCGCCTGGCGCGTACGGTGCGCCGGGTCGCCTCCCTGCACGCCGCCGGTCTGAGCTGGGAGGACACCCTCGCGACGATGACACGGGAGACCGCGGGCGCGCACTGGATCCACGTCGTCCCGAACGTCGCCGTCCTCACCGCGGGACTGCTCTACGGCGGCGGGGACTTCACCGCGACGATCGCGCTCACCGTGCGCGGCGGCCTGGACACCGACTCCAACGGGGCGACGGCCGGTTCGGTGGCCGGGGTCCTCGCGGGGGCCTCGGCCATCCCGTCCCGGTGGACGGAGCCGCTCCAGGACACCGTGCGCAGCGCGGTGTCCGGTTACGACGGCGCCCGCATCAGCGATCTGGCGCGCCGGACGATGCGGCTGGCCGAGGCGCAGGGCGCTCACGGGGAGGACCCGCGGGAGGCCGGACCGGCCGGGGCGCCGCCGTCTACCCTTCCCTGATGAGCACTTCCAGCAGCGACTTCGCCGCCTACGTCGCCTCCCTGCCCCGTGTCCTGGCCGGCGCGGCCACGATCTTCCGTGACGCCGGGGGGCGGGTCCTCCTCGTCGAGCCCGACTACCGGGCGGGCTGGGCCCTGCCGGGCGGCACGATCGAGTCCGACGAGGGCGAGAGCCCGCGCGCCGGGGCACGCCGCGAGACGCTGGAGGAGATCGGCCTGGACCGGGAGCCCGGACGGCTCCTCGCGGTGGACTGGGTGCTCGGGCCGCACCGTCCGCCGCAGGTGGCGTACGTGTACGACGGCGGCGTCCTGGGCGAGGACGACCTCGGGGCGATCCGGCTCCAGGAGTCGGAGCTGCTGTCCTGGCGGCTGGTTCCGCGCGAGGAGCTGACCGCATACCTGCTGGGCCCGCTGGGCCACCGGGTGCTGGCGGCGCTGGACGCCCTCGCCGACGGCTCGCTGACCGCCGAGCTGGAGAACGGCCGCCCGGCGCGCTGAGCGCCGCCCCGCCGATATCCGCTCGCGACGCCCCCGCGCCGCGCCCTACGCTCCCCTTCATGAGCAAGCCCCTCGTCGCCCTCCTCAGCGGGGCCGGGATTTCCACGGACTCCGGCATCCCCGACTACCGCGGTCCCGACGGGCTGTGGCGGCGCGATCCCGAGGCCGAGAAGCTCGTCACGTACGCGTCCTACATGGGCGATCCCGAGATCCGCCGGCGGTCGTGGCAGATGCGCCTGCGGGTCGGGGCCCTGTCGGCCGGGCCCAACGCGGCGCACCGCGCGGTGGCCGAACTGGAGCGTTCGGGGACGCCGGTGCGGGTGATCACCCAGAACGTGGACGGGCTGCACCAGCTCGCGGGCATGCCGGCGCGCAAGGTGTTCGAACTGCATGGGACGGCGCGCCGCGTGGTGTGCACCGCGTGTCATGAGCAGGGCCCGATGCGGGACGCGCTGGCGCGGGTCGAGGCCGGGGAGGCGGATCCGCCGTGCGTGCGGTGCGGGGGCGTGCTGAAGCCGGCGACCGTGATGTTCGGGGAGCGCCTCGACCCGGTGGTGCTGGGCCGGGCCGCCGCCGTCGCCAAGGCGTGCCAGGTCTTCCTCGCGGTCGGCAGCAGCCTCCAGGTGCATCCCGCCGCCGGGCTGGTCGGCGTCGCCGCCGACCACGGGGCCCGGCTGGTCGTCGTCAACGCCGAGCCGACGCCGTACGACGAGATCGCCGACGAGGTCGTACGGGAGCCGATCGGGACGTCGCTGCCCAGGCTGCTGCGCGAGCTGGCCGGTTCCGGCACGGTCTGAGCCCTCGGGGCCCTTCGGACGCTGTTGGCGAATGCGACAGCGTCCCCTCCGCTCCGAGGGCCCCGCGCCCTCCCCCGCCGGCCCCCTTCAGAACAGCGTGCTCCCGGACGGTGCGCCTCGTTCGAAGTCCAGCAGGCGCTGTTTGCGGTCCAGGCCGCCGCCGTAGCCGGTGAGGCCGCCGCCCGCGCCGATCACGCGGTGGCAGGGGACGATGATGCCGACGGGGTTCCTGCCGTTGGCCAGGCCCACCGCGCGGGAGGCGGCGGGGCTGCCGAGGGCTCTGGCGAGTTCGCCGTAGCTGCGGGTCTCGCCGTACGGGATCGACCGCAGCCGGTCCCAGACGCTCCGCTGGAACGGGGTGCCGTGCAGGCGCAGTTCGAGGGTGAACTCCTTCGACTCGCCGGCGAAGTAGGCGGCCAGCTGTTCCTCGGCCTCGCCGAAGAGGCTGTCGTCGCGGGGGCCGAAGTCCTCCTGCGGCGGGCGGTGGCGCTGTCCGGTCATGTAGAGGCCGCACAGGACGCCGTCGTCCGCGACGAGGGTGAGGTCTCCGTAGGGACTGCCGACGACGGTGTGCTGTTTCACGGAACGTCCTTACGCGGGGAGGAAGTTGACGGGGTGGCTGCCGGTCGCCCACAGGTACTGGACGGCGTACGCCCGCCAGGGCCGCCAGGCGGCCGCGCGGGCGGTGAGCGCCGCCGGGGTGGCGGGCAGGCCCGACTCGCGTGCGGCGCGCCGGATTCCGAGGTCGGTGGGCAGGAAGGCGTCGGGGTCGCCGAGGGCGCGCATCGCGATGACGTCGACCGTCCAGGGGCCGAAGCCGGGCAGCGCGAGCAGCTGTTCACGCGCCTTCGCCCAGTCGCTCTCCACTCCCAACTGAAGCGTGCCGTCGGCCAGTCGGCCGACCAGGCCGGTGATGGTGGCGCGCCGGGTGCGGGGCATCGCCAGGGAGTCGGGGTCGACGGCGGCGAGCGCCTCGGGCGTGGGGAACAGGTGGGTGAGGCCGCCTTCGGGGTCGTCGACCGGATCGCCGTGGGCGGCGACCAGCCGGGCCGCGTGGGTGCGGGCCGCGGCGGTGGAGACCTGCTGGCCCAGCACGGCGCGGACCGCGAACTCGGCCTCGTCGACCGTGCGCGGCACGCGGCGGCCGGGGGCCTTGTCCACGAGGGGCGCGAGCAGCGGGTCCGTGCGCAACTGGTCGTCGACGGCGACCGGATCGGCGTCCAGGTCGAGCATGCGCCGGCACCGGCTGATGGCGACGGTGAGATCGCGCAGGTCGCTGAGGGTGAGACGGCAGCCGATGTGGTCGGGGTTCGGGGTGAGCGCCACGACGCCGTGCCCGTACGGCAGCCGGAGCGTGCGGCGGAACGCGCCGTCGCGCCATTCCTCCACCCCGGGGACGCCGGTCGCGGCCAGATGCCCGAAGAGGTTGTCCGGATTGAGGGGGGCGCGGAACGGCAGGCGCAGGGCCAGTGTGCCCGCGCCGGCCGCGGGACGCTCCGGTGTGCGGTGCGGGACACGGGCGCGCAGCTCGGTCGGGGTGAGGGCGAAGACCTCGCGCACGGTGTCGTTGAAGGTGCGCACCGAGGAGAAGCCGGCGGCGAACGCGACGTCCGCCATGGGCAGTTCGGTCGTCTCGACGAGGAGCCGGGCGGTCCGGGCGCGCTGCGCCCTGGCCAGCGCCAGGGGGCCGGCGCCGACTTCGGCGAGGAGCTGGCGTTCCACCTGGCGGCTGCTGTAGCCGAGCCGGGCGGCCAGGCCGGGCACGCCCTCGCGGTCGACGACGCCGTCGGCGATCAGCCGCATGGCGCGGGCGACGAGGTCGGCGCGCTGGTTCCACTCCGGTGAGCCGGGGCTGGTGTCGGGGCGGCAGCGCTTGCACGCGCGGAAGCCGGCCTGCTGGCAGGCGGCGGCGCTCGGGTGGAAGACCATGTTCCGCGCTCTGGGCGGCACGGCCGGGCAGCTGGGCCGGCAGTAGATGCCGGTGGTCAGCACCGCCGTGTAGAACCAGCCGTCGAAGCGCGCGTCCTTGGACCGGACGGCGCGCACACAGCGCTCCCTGTCGGTGTACATCCCGTTCCGCATGCGTCCAGGATCGCCCCGCGGCCGCCCCGCCGCTGGCGGGAATCCGACATCGACGCCGGGCGTCCCGCACCGGCGCGACGGTCACGTCACGTCGAGCGGGGCGGGTCGGGCCGGGGGCGGGTGGCGCCGGACGACCAGATCGTCAGGGAGTGGATCACGAACACGTCGATCGCCATGAGGGTGACCGACCTGAGCGGAGCGTGGGGCAGGAACAGGAACTGGGCGACGAGGCTCAGGGCGGCGAGGAGGACGCCCGGGCGGCGGGCTCCGCTCACGCCCTTGAGCAGGGCCGCGCCGGTGACGGCCGCGAGGGCGCCGAGCACGATGTGGACCCAGCCCCAGCCGGTGAGGCCGAGATCGTAGACGGAGGAGCCGACGCGGGCGTACACGTCGTCGTCGGCGAGGGCCGCGACGCCCTGGAGGACGGCGAGGACGCCGCCGCACAGCAGGAGGACCCCGGCGAAGACATCGCCGTCGGGCCGGCCGGCGGGAGGAGCGGGCCGGGGCGGGCCGCCGCGCGGGACGGACCAGGCGGTGCCGATCTCGCCCTGCGGGCCGTCGGCGGCCGGGCGGCCGTGCGGGGAGGTCGGGCTCATCGGGCAGGCTCCTCTCGGCGGCGCCGGAACGCGAGGAGGTCAGCACATCGCGGACGCGCGGCGACGGCGAGCGCGGCGGGCCCGTCCGGGTGAACGGTCCCGCCGTGCGCGGGCGCGGGAGCTACATGTTGATCATGTGGCCGGCCAGGCCGTGGACGGCCTCCTTGACCGCCTCGCCCAGGGTGGGGTGGGCGTGCACGTTGCGC
Organism: Streptomyces sp. NBC_00704; assembly: GCF_036226605.1. NCBI lineage: Bacteria > Bacillati > Actinomycetota > Actinomycetes > Kitasatosporales > Streptomycetaceae > Streptomyces > Streptomyces sp. NBC_00704. The sequence goes on along the minus strand of NZ_CP109000.1, from coordinate 6,643,732 downwards.
GCCACCTCGTGGACGGTGAGGTCCCACTGCTGGGCCAGGGTCAGTTCGGGGAGCAGTTCGGTGACGTCGGGGCCGATGAGGTGGCCGCCGAGGAGTTCGCCGTAGCGGGCGTCGCTGATCAGCTTGACGAAGCCGGTGGCGTCGCCGAGGCCGTGCGCCTTGCCGTTCGCGGTGAACGGGAACTTGGCGACCTTGACGTCGTGGCCGAGCTCGCGGGCCTGGGCCTCGGTGTAGCCGAAGCTGGCGATCTGGGGCTGGCAGTAGGTCGCCCGCGGGATCATGACGTAGTCCAGCTCCATGGTCTCCGCGTCCGCGAGGGTCTCCGCGGCGATCACGCCCATCGCCTCGGCGGTGTGCGCGAGCATGAGCTTGGCGGTGACGTCGCCGATGGCGTAGATGTGCGGCACGGAGGTACGGCAGCGGCCGTCGACGTCGATCGCGCCGCGGTCGGTGAGCTCGACGCCGGTGTTCTCCAGCCCGTAGCCGGTCACGTTCGGGGCGAAGCCGATCGCCTGGAGGACCTTGTCGGCCTCCAGGACCTGCTGGGCGCCGTCCTTGCCGGTGACCGTGACGCGCACCTGCGGACCCGACTCGTCGATGGACTCGACCCGGGTGGAGGTGAGCACGTCGATGCCCAGCTTGCGGTACTGCTTGGCGAGTTCGGCGGAGACCTCGGCGTCCTCCAGGGGCGCGACCCGGTCCAGGAACTCGACGATCGTGACCTTCACGCCGTAGTTGTGCAGGACGTAGGCGAACTCGATGCCGATGGCGCCCGCACCCGCGATCACGATCGACCGCGGGAGGTCGTCGGCGAGGATCTGCTCCTCGTACGTCACCACGCGGGCACTGCGCTTGGTGCCGGGGAGCAGCTTGGGGGTGGCGCCGGTGGCGATGACGCAGTGGTCGAACCCGAGGGTGCGGGTCTCCCCGTCGTAGCCGGTCACCCGGAGGGTGTGGTCGTCGAGGAAGTCGCCCCGGCCGTCGAACTCGGTGATCTTGTTCTTCTTCATCAGGTAGTGGACGCCCTTGACCCGGCCGTCGGCGACCTTGCGGCTGCGCCGGTAGGCCTCCCCGTAGTCGAAGGAGACCTGCCCGTCGACCCTGATGCCGAAGGTCTTCGCCTCACGGGTGACGATGTGGGCGAGTTCGGCGTTGCGCAGCAGTGCCTTGGTGGGGATGCAGCCCACGTTGAGGCAGACGCCGCCCCAGTACTTCTCCTCGACGACGGCGACGCGCTTGCCCAGCTGGGCGGCGCGGACCGCGGCGACGTATCCGCCGGGCCCGGCGCCGAGCACCACGACGTCGAAGCGTTCGTCCTGCTCGGGCATGAAGTCTTCCTTTTCCGTGAAGTCCGCGGGGTCCTCGGAGTGGCTGTCGTACATCCCGACCCTACGAGATCCCGCCGCGGTCCGGGCGCCCGGGCCGCGGGCCGCGGGCCCCCTGCGCCCGCGGCCCGTGCCCCCGTGCGGCCCGGCCCCTTCGGCCGCTCGCCGGACGGGGCCGTTACGACGTCGCCGTGGGCCGCCGGGAGGCTCTGGTCGCCCCGGCGACGTCGGTCAGCGGCCGCAGCCGGTAGGTGTACGCGTAGTCGCGGTCGGCGAACAGCTTGTACTCGTCGTGGGTGTGCGCGCCCCAGCTGTTGTCGCCGCCCACGCCCATCTGACGGTGGTTCAGGCGCAGGACGACCTCCTTGCGCGGGGTGAGCTGGTAGTCGTGCCGCGCCCCGACGGACAGGTCCTCCGGGGTGAAGTGCGAGGCGTTGACCTCCAGGAGGGGTTCGCCGCTGACGAGCAGGCCGGCGCCATGGGCGTCGGTGAGGGCGGCCCAGCGGACGTCGGTCTTGTTGCCGCTCTCCTGCGGGCGCAGGTAGGGGGTCCGCTGGGCGGTGACGGCGCCGGAGTACAGGCCGACGTCGGTGGCGTCGTTGCGGTCCCAGTGGTTCTCCTCGGGGCCGCGGCCGTAGTAGTGCAGGTGCTCCAGACGGGCGGGCAGGAAGAGCAGGGTGCCGACTTCCGGGAGGTAGGGCAGGTTCGGGGCGCCGGGGTGGAGCGTGTTGTCGACCTTGATCTCGCCGTTGCCGAAGACGGTGTAGGCGGTGGTGTACGCCGACGGCGTCGTCGTGGGCAGGGTGCCGGTCACCGTGATCTCCACGGCCCGGTCGCGCAGCGCGCGGACGCGCACCCCGGTCACCCTGCGGCGGGCGCCGGCGTCGCGCCAGGTCTGGTTGCGGGTGTGCTGGCCGTTGCCGCGGTCGTTGTCGGTGGGGGCGCGCCAGAAGTTCGGCGCGGGCCCGGAGACCAGGAGGGGGACCCCGCCGGACCGGTAGGAGGTGATGAGGCCGCTGCGCTTGTCGACGGTGACGGCGAAGTCCCGGCCCGTGACGGTGACCGTCGTGGCGCCGTCCCGGTGGCGCAGGGCCGGGACGGCGCCCAGCGGCACGGGGGTGACGGCGGGTGCGCCGGCGTCGACGGGGAGCTGCCCGCGGGCCACCTCGTGGCCGGCCTTCGCCCACTTGGCGTTCTCCCTGGTGGTGAACGACAAGTTGAGGAAGTACTCCGTGCCCGGCGCGGGGTCGCGCGGCAGTCTGAACGGCACGATGACGTCCCCGGTCGACAGCGGCGCGACGTCCAGCTGGGCGCGGCTCAGCCGGCCGTGCTGCACCGCCTTGCCGTCGGCGACGAGTTCCCAGTGCCCGTCGAAGTCGCGGACGTCGGTGAAGAGGTACTCGTTGGTGAGGGTGACGGCCGCTCCGGGCACGAGGGGGCGGCCGTCGGCGGGCGCCGCCTGGATCGCCTGGTAGACGCGCTTCACCTCGGCGGACTTGCCCGTCGATGCGCGGTCGGCGGTGACGATGCCGTCGCCGGAGAACGCCCCGTCGTTGGGGTTGTCGCCCCAGTCGCCGCCGTAGGCGCGGAAGGTCCGCTCGCGGGGCCGCTTCTCGCTGAAGGCGACGGTGGCGGCGTCGAACCAGAACCGCACGCCGTCGTCGCCGGGACCGCGTCCGGCGTCGGCCAGTTCGGCTGCGGTCAGCGCCCGGGCGTACACCCGCGCCCGCCGCACGGTGCCGCTGAACTCGCGGGTCGGGTTGTCGACGTCGGTGGCCAGGGACAGGGGCGCGGTGTTCACGGCGGGGCGCACGGTGGTGGTCCGGGTGGCCCGGCGCACGCCGTCGGCGTACAGGGTCACGGTGCCCGCCGTCGCGTCGAAGACGCCCGCCACATGGTGCTCGGCGCCGGTCCAGCCGTCCGGCAGCGGCCAGTCGGCGGCCGCCCACTGGCCGCTGCCGTAGATGAAGAACTCCAGTCTCCCGTCGGACTGCTTGAGGGCGTAGTGGGTGTCGCCCTTGGCGAGGACGGGCTGGTGGTAGCCGGTCACCCCCGGTGTGATCCAGGCCTCCAGGGTGAGGGATCCGGTGAGGTCGAGGCGCTCGTCCCGGGCGAAGACGGTGCCGCCGCGGACCCCCTTGTCGCGGGTGAAGGCGCCGCTGGGGGCGACGATCTCCCCTCGCAGCGCGGCCGGTCCGGCCTCGGTGAACAGCTTGCGGGTCGGGGTGGGCCAGTCGAGGGCCTGGTCGGCGAAGTCCCAGATCCAGCCGCCCTGGAGCACGTCGTGGCGGCGCACGAGGTCCCAGTACTTCGTGAAGTTGCCGCTGGAGTTCCCCATGGCGTGCGAGTACTCGATCATGACGTACGGCCGGGTGTCGCTCGTGTCTTCGGCCCGTGCCTCGACGCGGGCGGGGCTGTCGTACATCTCGGAGCGGATGTCGCTGATCCCGGGGCGGTCGTCGCCCTCGTACTGGATGACGCGGGTGGTGTCGTAGGAGCGGATCCAGTCGTGCATGGCGGTGAAGGTGCTGCCGCCGCCGGCCTCGTTGCCGAGGGACCAGATGACGACCGACGCGTGGTTCTTGTCGCGGTGGACCATGCTCTGGGCGCGGGCCACGCAGGCGGCCGTCCACTCGGGGTGGTCGCCGGGGTACTCGCCCCGGATGCCGTGGGTCTCCAGGTTGGTCTCGTCGACGAGGTACAGGCCGTACTCGTCGGCGAGCTCGAGCCACTGGGGGTTGTTGGGGTAGTGCGAGGTGCGGACGGTGTTGATGTTGAGCCGCTTGATGACGCCGATGTCCTCGACCATGTCCGCGCGGGTGAGGGCGGAGCCGTGCCGGGGGTGCATCTCGTGGCGGTTGGTGCCCCGCAGCGACACCGGCTTGCCGTTGATGCGCATCAGGCCGTCCTTGAGGGCGAACTCGCGCAGGCCGACCCGGTGGGAGAGCGTCTCGATCACCGTGCCGGCGGGGTCGCGCAGGCGCAGGACGGCGGTGTACAGCTCGGGGTGCTCGGCCGACCACAGGCGTGGCGAGGGCACGGCCCTGGCGGCCCGGACGGTCCTCTCCTCGCCCGCGCCGAGGGCGACGGCCTGCTCGAGGGGCCGCGGCCAGACCGGGTGCCCGCCCGCGTCGTAGAGCTGCGTCTCGACGGAGTAGCGGCCGGCGCCCCGGCCGCCGTAGTCCCGCACGCTCGCGGTGACCGCCAGCTCGGCGGCCCGGTGGTCGTCGCTGAGGGGGGTCTCCAGCCGGAAGTCGCGCAGGTGCACGGACGGCGTCGACCAGAGGTAGACCGAGCGGAAGATGCCGCTCAGCCGGATCATGTCCTGGTCCTCCAGCCAGTCGCCGTCGGAGTAGCGGTAGACCTCGACGGCGATCCGGTTGACGCCCGGCCGGAGGTGCTCGGTGATGTCGTACTCGGCGGGGTCGTAGGAGTCCTCGTGGTAGCCGACCATCGTGCCGTTGATCCACACGTAGTGCGCCGACTTGACCCCCTCGAAGTGGAGGAACGTCCGGCGTCCCGCCCAGCCGCGCGGGACGGTGAAGGTGCGCCGGTACTGGCCGACCGGGTTGCGGCGGGTGGGTGCGGCGGGCGGCCGGGCGTCCTCGCCGAGGCCGTTGGGGCCCCACCAGGGGTAGGTGATGTTGACGTAGATGGGGCGGTCGTAGCCGTGCAGCTGCCAGGCGGAGGGGACGGGGATCGTGTCCCAGCCGCTGTCGTCGAGGTCGGTGCGGTGGAAGTCGGCGTCCCGGTCGGCGGGGCGGTCGGAGTAGGCGAATCTCCAGGTCCCGTCCAGGCTCAGGCGGTACGGGGAGCGGGTACGGTCGGCGGCCAGGGCCTGGGCGAGGTCCGCGTACGGCATGAGCGTGGTGTGCGGGGCCTCGGCGCCGAGGCGGAAGACGTCGATCCTGCCGTTCCACTCGGGCGGGGCGTCGGCCGCGACGGCCCGGTGGGCGGTGGCAGGGGCGGACAGGGCGAGCGCGCCGAGAACGGCGGCCGACCCTTCCAGCAGACGGCGGCGGCTGACCGTCGGCCTCGGCGTGCGGTGCGGCTCCGCCGGGCGGGGGCGGTCCGTTCGGTCCATGGACGACTCGTGCGGGTGGGTCATGACCACGACCTTCCTCAGGGCGAACCGTGCGGCTCCGCACGGACGGGAGGGTGCGTCAGATCTTGTCCACTCCTGTTGGATAAACGAACACAGACGCGCCGCGATGGCTGAATATCAACTCTCTTCGGCGGAACGCCACTTGGTGCACCCGCGTATCCCGGTCACTTCTGGTGACTGTCGTCAGTACACGTCACGCACGTACCGCTTGTCCGAGGCGAGTTGCTTCACATGGGCCGCGGCCTCCGCCTCGCCCAGACCGCCGTGGACGACGGCGACGTCGCGCAGGGCCCGGTCCACGTCCTTCGCCATGCGGGAGGCGTCGCCGCAGACGTAGAGGTGGGCTCCGTCCTGGAGCCACGACCACAGGTGGGACCCGTGCTCGCGGATGCGGTCCTGGACGTACACCTTGGCCCGCTGGTCGCGCGAGAAGGCGGTGTCGAGACGGGAAAGGGAGCCGTCGGCGAGCAGACCGGTCAGCTCCTCCTCGTAGTAGAAGTCCGTCGCCCGGCGCTGCTCGCCGAAGAACAGCCAGTTGGGGCCCCGGTGCCCGCGCGCCCGGCGTTCCTGGAGGAAGCCGATGAAGGGCGCGACGCCGGTGCCCGGCCCGACCATCACCATCGGGGCGGCCGGGTCGACGGGCGGGCGGAAGTGCGGGGAGCGCTGGACGTGGACGGGGACCTCGGCGCCGGGAGGCGCGTCGGCGAGGAAGGGCGAGCAGACGCCCTGGCGGGGCGTCCCGGCCAGGTTCTCGTAGCGCACGACGGACACCGTGAGCGAGACGAGGTGGGGGTCGGTCAGCGGGCTGGACGATATGGAGTACAGCCGCGGCTGTAGCCGCCCCAGCAGTTCCGCCCACTCCTGGGCGTCGGCCCGGACCCCGGATTCCGTGACGACGTCGACGGCCTGGCGGCCCCACGACCACTTGGCCAGCTCGTCCCTGTTGTCGGGGCGCAGCAGCTTGCGCAGTTCGCGCGGGTCGCGGGTGCGGTCGGCGGTGAAGCGGAGCAGGGCCGGGGTGATCCGGGTGATGTCGAGGTGGCGCAGCAGCGCCTCGCCGAACGGGGCCTCGCCGACGCCGTTGAGCCGCACGGGCGTGTGCGCCTCCAGCCCGGTCACGGCCAGCCACTCCGCCACCAGGCCGGGCGAGTTGAGGGGCCGTACGCCGAGTGCGTCCCCGGCCTCGTAGAGGAGCGGGGTCTCGCTGTCGCGGGTGTCGAAGGTGAAGCGCCGGACCTCCTTGCCGGAGCCGGGGCGGCTCAGCAGCCGGTTGCCGGTGAGGCGGGCGACGACGGGGGCGGGACGCCGGGACCGGGGCGCGGCCGCGGGGGCAGGGCTGGCGGCCGTCGGGACGGCGGCGGCGGCGGGGAGAACGGCCGTGGGGGCGGCGCCGGTGGGGCGGGACAGGGCGGCGGCGGCCGGGGTGAGCGCGGCGGACGGGTGCCCGGCTGTGGCGGCCGGTCGCGCGGCGGAGGGGCCGACGAGGGCCTCGGGCCGCAGCTCCGTGGCCTCCTTCAGCGCGGTGAGCACCTGGTCAAGCCAGGCCTCCGCCTCCGTCTCGTAGTCGGGTTCGCAGTCGGTGCGCGGGGCCAGCCGGAGCGCACCCAGCTCGTCCATCCGGCGGTCCAGCCGTCTGCCGTGCCCGCAGAAGTCGTCGTAGGAGGAGTCCCCGAAGGCGAGGACGGAGTAGCGGCGGCCCGCCAGCCGTCCGGTGCCCAGTGCGGCGAGGCCGTCCCAGAAGCCGGCGCCGTTGTCGGGCGCGTCGCCGTCGCCGAAGGTGCTGGTGATCAGCAGCAGGTCGGCGTCGGAGGGCAGGGCCGCGGGATCGGCCTCGTCCATGGCGAGGAGGGAGGCCGCGTGCCCGCCCTCGGTGATCCGGGTGGCGGTGGCGGCGGCGAAGTCCTCCGCGGTGCCGGTCTGCGAGGCCCAGAGGATCACGATCTGCCGCGCCGGGGCGGCCGCGGGGACGGCGGCGGTGCGGGAGTACATGCCGGCCAGGGCGCCGTTGACCCAGTCGGCGTGTTCGGGGCTGAACGGCGCGTCCGGCGGCAGGACCGGCACTCCCGGAGCGCCGGCCGGGACGCCCGCGAGGAAGCCCACCAGATAGCGGCGTTCCGGTTCGGTCAGGACCGGCGGCGGGGCCGGCTCCAGGCCGAACACGGCGGCCGCCGGGGCCGGGACCGCGGTGGGGAGGAGCGCCCCGCCGAATCCCGCGCCTGCGCCCGTGCCGGGACCGGGACCCGTGCCGGGGCCGTGAGCCGAGTCCGCGGCCGGCACGAGGGCCCCCGCGGCGAGGGTGGCGGCCGGTGTGCCGGAGGCCGGCGCCCCCTGCGGCGGGAGCTGCACGGACACCGGTGTCGACACCTTCGTCAGGGACACCGCGCACACCTTGAGTTCGGGCTGGAAGGACAGCGGGTCGACGGCGTCGCCGGTGACCGCGTTGACGCTGAGGTACTCGCCGAACAGGTCGTTCCAGTGGAAGGGCGCGAAGCAGGAGCCGGGCAGCACCCGGTCGGTGACGACGGCGGGCAGGACGGCCCGCCCGCGCCGCGAGGCGACCTCGACGGAGTCGCCGTCGGCCAGGCCCAGCGCGGCCGCGTCCTCGGGGTGCACCTCGACGAACGGACCGGGGTCGAGCTTGTTCAGCTTGGCCACCCGGGCGGTCTTGGTCAGGGTGTGCCACTGGTGCTGGAGACGGCCGGTGTTCAGCACGAACGGGTAGTCGTCGTCGGGCATCTCGGCCGGCGGGACGTGCGGACGCGGATGGAAGACGGCGCGGCCGGAGGGGGTCGGGAAGCTGAGCGAACCGTCGTCGTTCACGTACCGGACGGGGTTGCGGTCGGGTCCGTCGGCGGCCGGGGCGGGCCACTGCACGGAGCCGGAGCGCAGCCGGTCGTAGGTGACGCCGCGCAGGTCGTACCCGGTCGCGGGGTTGTACGCCTGCTTGATCTCCTCGAAGATCTGCTCCGCGCTGTCGTAGGAGAAGCCGCTCTCGTACCCCATGGCGCGGGCGACGGCCGCGATGAGCCGCCAGTCGGCCATGGCCTCTCCCGGCGCGTCGGCGGCGGGCCGGGCGAGGGTGAGGTTGCGTTCGCTGTTGACGAGGACGCCCTCGGTCTCGGTCCACAGGGCGCCGGGCAGGACGACGTCGGCGTAGGCGTTGGTCTCGGTGTCGGCGAAGACGTCCTGGGTGACGACGAACTCGGCGGCCTCCAGCCCCTCGATGACCGTCCTGCGGTTGGCGACGGAGGCGACCGGGTTGGTGCAGATGATCCAGCAGGCCCGGATCTCCCCGTCGGCCAGCTTGCGGAACATCTCCACGGTGCCCTTGCCGACGCCGTCGGCCCTGATCGTGCCCGGTGCGAGTCCCCACATCCGCTCGACGAAGGCGCGGTCGGCGTCCACGAGGACGGAGCGCTGGCCGGGCAGCCCCGGCCCCATGTACCCCATCTCCCGGCCGCCCATGGCGTTGGGCTGACCGGTCAGGGAGAAGGGGCCGCTGCCGGGACGGCAGATGGCGCCCGTGGCGAGGTGGAGGTTGACGAGCGCGTTGGTGTTCCAGGTGCCGTGCGTGGACTGGTTGAGGCCCATGGTCCAGCAGCTGGTCCACTCCCCCGCCTCGCCGATCAGCCGGGCGGCCTCGCGCAGGTCGGCCTCGGGGATGCCGGTGAGCCCGGCGACGGTGGCGGGCGGGTAGTCGGCGAGGAAGTCCGGCATCGCCTCCCAGCCCTCGGTGTGCGCGGCGACGAAGCCGGGGTCGGTGTGGCCGCTCTCGTGCAGCAGGTGCAGCAGACCGTTGAGCAGGGCCAGGTCGGCGCCGGGCCTGATCTGGAGGAACAGGTCCGCCTTGGCGGCGGTGGCGGTGCGGCGCGGGTCGACGACGATCAGTTTCGCGCCCGCTTTCACCCGGTCCATCATGCGCAGGAAGAGGACGGGGTGGCAGTCGGCCATGTTGGAGCCGATGACGAGGAAGACGTCCGCCCGGTCGAGGTCGTCGTAGGAGCCGGGCGGGCCGTCGGCGCCCAGGGACAGCTTGTAGCCGGTCGCCGCACTGGCCATGCACAGCCGGGAGTTCGACTCGATCTGGTTGGTGCGCAGGTATCCCTTGGCGAGCTTGTTGGCCAGGTACTGCGCTTCCAGGCTCATCTGACCGGACACGTAGAGGGCGACGGCGTCGGGGCCGTGCTCGTCGACGATCCTCCGCAGCCGTCGCGCCGTCTCCGCGATCGCCGCCTCGACGGGGGCGGGCTCCGGTTGCTCGCCGCGGTCCGCGCGCACCAGGGCGGTGCTCAGGCGGCCGGGCGCGGCGAGCATGTCGGCGGTGGTCGCGCCCTTGGTGCACAGCCGGCCGAGGTTCGCCGGATGCCGCTTGTCGCCGGACGCCTTGAGCACCGTGCGGCGGCCGTCCGGTCCGGAGCCGATGTCGAGGACCATGCCGCAGCCGACACCGCAGTACGAGCAGACCGTGCGCACGCTCGTCTGGGTCGCGCTGTCGGTCCGCGGGTCCGGCGCGGCCACGGGCGCCCCTTTCTGTCTGACGATCAGCCTGGTGAGAGTCTCTGCAAGCCTCTGCGACGGTACGAACCGTGCATTACACAGGTGTCTCCCGGACCGGCGGCCGGGGGTTAAGCCCGGCGCACAGCGCACGCCGGCCGGTTGTGAGCGCCGCCCGCCCGTACCGAGGGGCGGCGGCGTCCCTCATGCGCCCCTTCTCCGTGCCTGCTTCGCGCCTCCTACGCGCCTTCTCCGTGCGGGCGGCGGACGCGGCGGGCCCGTGAGCGCGGGACGACCCTTTGCCGACCCCTTATGGCATGGTCGCGTCAAATCTGTCACGCTTCCGGCAGCCGTCGCGCACCGCCCTCCGGCACACCCACACCGTGAGGGACAGCAACCGAGCAGGCCGGAAAACCGGCCGCCGCAAAGGAGCCATGTGTGAGACCCACGCCCCGCAAGGCCCTCGCCGCGAGCGCACTCACGCTCGCCGCGCTGGCCGCCCTGTCGCTCCCCGCCACTCCCGCGACAGCCGCGTCCGCCGCCGCTGCCGCTTCGACCGCACGGGCCGCGACCGCGCCGGCCGCAGCGTCCCCGGACACCGGCCCGGCCGCGGCCGCCTGCACACCCGCCCAGGTCGTCGTCGACGGAGGCTTCGAGAGCGGCGTCCCGCCGTGGACGCAGTCCTCCACCCGCGTGATCACCAGCCGCACCGGTCAGAGCGCCCACGGCGGCGCCGCCTTCGCCTGGCTGGGCGGGGTCGGCAGCGCCCACACCGACACGCTCTCCCAGAGCGTCACGATCCCCTCCGGGTGCGCGGCCGCCACCCTCACCTTCTGGCTGCACATCGACACCGCCGAGACGACGTCGTCCACCGCGTACGACAAGCTGACGGCCAAGATCGACGCGACGACGCTGGCCACCTACTCGAACCTGGACAAGAACACCGGCTACGTGCGCAAGTCGTTCGACGTGTCGGCCTTCGCGGGCCGGACCGTCACGCTCGCCTTCACCGGCACCGAGGACTCCAGCCTTCAGTCGAGCTTCGTCCTCGACGACGTCGCGCTCGACACCTCCGGCGACACCGTGCCGCCCGCCGACTCCACCCGCACCCCGGCCGCGCCGTCCTACACCGTCAGCCTCGCCTCCGACACCGCCGGCACGGTCTGGACGGGCCACGAGAGCGCGACCTTCACCAACGCCTCCGCCACCCCGCTGACCGAGGTGTACCTGCGGCTGTGGGACAACTACCACGGCACCTGCTCGGCGATGCCGGTCACGGTCTCCGCCGTCACGGGCGGGACCGCGGGCGCCCTCTCGGTGGGCTGCACGGCCCTCCGGATCACCCTCGCCTCCCCCCTCGCCCAGGGGCAGAGCGCCGCGATCGGCTTCGACCTCGGCATCACGGTGCCCAGCGGCGCCGACCGGTTCGGCCACGACGGGGCGTTCAGCTTCATCGGCAACGCGCTGCCGGTGCTGGCGGTCAAGGACGGGGCGGGCTGGCACCTGGACCCGTACACGAACAACGGCGAGTCCTTCTACTCGTCGGCCGCCGACTTCAAGGTCACCCTCGACCACCCGACGAGCCTGCTGGTGCCGGCCACCGGGACCTCGGTCGACACGCCCGGCTCCAGCGGACGCACCGTCACCACGGCGACCGCCTCCCAGGTGCGCGACTTCGCGTGGGCGGCCGGCCCGTTCAGCAAGATCTCCGGGACCTCGGCCGCGGGCACGGCGGTCAACGTCTACTCCGTCTCCGGCATCAGTTCGGCGAGCGCCCAGTCGATGCTCACCACCGCCAAGTCGGCCGTGGACGCCCACGCGGCCCGCTTCGGCGCGTATCCGTACGGTGAGCTGGACGCCGTCATCGACAACAACTACTGGTTCGGCGGCATGGAGTACCCGGGATTCGTCCTGGACCTCGTCAGCACCACGGCGCTGACCCACGAGATCGCCCACCAGTGGTGGTACGGGATCGTCGGCGACGACGAGTACACCAGCCCCTGGCTGGACGAGTCCTTCACCGACTACGCCACCGACCTGGCGCAGGGCAAGACGGGCAGCGGCTGCTGGAGCGGCGTCTCGTGGGCCTCGTCGGCGGAGAAGATCACCAATTCGATGGCCTACTGGGACGCCCACTCCTCCCGCTATTCGACGGTCGTCTACGGCTACGGCAAGTGCGCGCTGCACGACCTGCGGCGGCTCGTCGGCGACACGGCGATGGCCCGCCTGCTGAAGGACTACGCCACCTCGCACTGGTACGGCGTCTCGACCACGGCCGAGTTCAAGGCCGCCGCCCAGGCCGCCACGACCACCGACCTGACGTCGTTCTGGACGACCCACCGCATCGAAGGGTGACCCCGGAGGTCAGCCGACCTGCCGGGCGAACGCCTCGTAGGCCCGCTCGTCGAAGAGGACGAACCTGACCTCCTCGACCTCCGTCCGCGCGGCCCGGACCGCCTCCACGGCGATCCGGGCCGCATCGTCCATCGGCCAGCGGTACACGCCGGTCGAGACCGCCGGGAAGGCGACGGTCCGGGCGCCTTTCTCGTCCGCGACCCGCAACGACTCGCGGTAGCAGGAGGCCAGCAGTTCCGACCGGTCCTCGGTGGCGCTGTACACCGGGCCCACCGTGTGGATCACCCAGCGCGCGTCCAGTTCCCCGGCGGTCGTGGCGACCGCCCGGCCGGTGGCGAGCCCCCTGCCGTACGAGGAGGCGCGCAGACGGCGGCAGTCGGCGAGGATCTCGGGGCCGCCCCGGCGGTGGATCGCGCCGTCGACGCCACCGCCGCCCAGCAACGAGGAGTTGGCCGCGTTGACGATGGCGTCGGCGGACTGGCGGGTGATGTCGCCCCGGACCAGGGTGATCGTGGTCATGACCGTGTGTATACCCCACCGGAGCCGCCGCCCGCCCTCATGGCCGCCGCAGCCTGCGCCACACGGCCTTCGCCGCGTTGTGGCCCGACATGCCGTGCACGCCCGGTCCGGGCGGAGTGGCCGAGGAGCAGATGAACACGGCCGGATGCGGAGTCCCGTAGGGGAACGCGGTCAGCCGGGGGCGCAGCAGGGCCTGGAGCCCGGAGACCGCGCCGGTGGCGATGTCCCCGCCGACGTAGTTGGCGTTGCGGGCGGCGAGTTCGGCTGGGCCCGCCGTGGCACGGGCGAGGATCCGGTCGCGGAACCCCGGCGCGAAGCGCTCCAGTTGGCGTTCCATGACGTCGGTGAGGTCGCCGGTCCAGCCGTTGGGCACATGGCCGTACGCCCAGAAGACGTGTTTGCCGGCCGGCGCGCGGGTGGGGTCGACGACGCTGGGCTGCACCGTGATCATGAAGGGCCGGTCGGGCGCCCGGCCCTCGCGTGAGACGGCCCGCAGGGCGGCGCCGATCTCCGCGCTGTCCGCGCCGATCTGCACGGTGCCGGCGTTCCTGGCCTCCTCGGCCGTCCACGGGACCGGCCCGTCGAGCGCATAGTCGATCTTGAAGACGCCGGGTCCGTACGTGTACCGCTCGTAGTGGTTGCCGAAGCCCGCGATGCGGGCGAGGGCGGTGGGCGAGGTGTCGAAGACGTAGGCGCGGGCCGGCGGCAGGTCGTCCAGGCGCTTGACCTCGTAGTCGGTGTGGACGCTGCCGCCGAGGTCCTCGAAGTAGGCCGCGAGCGCGTCGGAGAGGGACTGGGAGCCGCCGCGGGCCACCGGCCAGCCGCGCGCGTGCGCGGCGAGGGCGAAGACCAGGCCGACGGCGCCGGTGGCGAGCCCGGTCAGCGGGGCCATGACATGAGCGACGAGTCCGGCGAAGAGGGTCTTGGCCGGCTCGTCGGCGAAGCGCCGCACGAGCCAGCTGGACGGGGGCAGACCGGCCAGGCCGAAGCGGGCCAGGGTGACCGGGTCACGCGGCAGCGCGGTCAGCGGCAGCGACATGAAGTCGCGCACCAGGGTGTCCCACTTGGGCAGGAACGGCCCGACGAGACGGCGGTAGGCGCCCGCGTCGCGCGGACCGAAGGAGGCGGCCGTCTCGGCGACCGACCTCGACAGCACCGCGGCGCTGCCGTCGGGGAAGGGGTGGGCCATGGGCAGTTCGGCGTGCAGCCACTCCAGCCCGTAGCGTTCCAGCGGCATGGCGCGGAAGGCGGGCGAGTTCACGGCCAGGGGGTGTGCCGCGGAGCACGGGTCGTGCCGGAACCCGGGCAGGGTGAGCTCCTCCGTGCGGGCTCCCCCGCCCACGGCGTCCCGCGCCTCGAACAGCGCCACGGAGAAGCCGCGTCTGGCCAGCTCCACCGCTGCGGTCAGCCCGTTGGGCCCCGCTCCCACCACGACCGCATCGAGCATCGACGGCACTTCGACCCCTTCGTCAGCCGGTGACCCCCGTAGACCGGCGGCCCCCGCGCTCAGGATATGCCGGGGGTACGACGGCACCGGCGGCGCGGTGGCCGAACCGGCCGGGGAGGAGCCGCGGCCGGTCATCCGCCACGGCGGTCCGTCCCCTCCGCGGATCACGGTCTCGCGCAAGGCACCGGCGCCCGCGCGGGGCCGGTGCCCCCGGGCACGGCGGACGGCCCCGCGCGGCAGGGCTGACGGCCCCGCTCAGGAGGCCTCTCGGAGGGACTCGGTGTCCGAGAGGAGTCGCATCACGCGTCGGGCCGTCGCCGCGTCCCGGGCCGCGGTGAAGGGCAGGGAGTTGCCGCCGGTGATGCGGAACGGCTCACCGTCGAGGGTGAGATGGGCGCCGCCCGCCTCCTCCACCAGCAGCAGTCCGGCCGCGTGGTCCCAGGCCGCCTCCCAGGAGAACGCGGTGGCGTCCACCTCGCCCCGGGCGACGGCGAGATACTCCAGCCCGGCCGATCCGCAGGGGCGCGGGGCCACGCCGTCGCTCCACAGCGGCAGCAGGGCGCGCTTTTGTTCGTCGGTCGTGTACAGGGGGTGCGAGGTGGCCACCGTCAGGGCGCGGCCGGGCTCGGGCGGTCCGGCGAACAGCCGCTCGCCGTCGAGGAAGGCGCCGCCGCCGCGCACCGCCGTGGCCAGTTGGCCGCGGGCCGGGGCGTAGGTCCAGGAGGCGAGCAGCACTCCGTGCCGGACGAGGGCGACCAGGGTGCAGAAGCCGTCGTCGCCGTGCACGAACTGACGGGTCCCGTCGACCGGGTCGACGATCCAGACCGGCGTGTCGCCCTGTATCGCCCGGTACGTGGCCGGGTCGGCGTGCACGGCTTCCTCGCCGACGACGACCGATCCGGGCAGCAGGGCGCCGAGGGCCGAGGTGAGGAACAGTTCGGCGTTGCGGTCGGCGTCCGTCACCAGGTCGTGCGGGCCGGCCTTCTGGTCGATCTCGTGCTCCGCGAGCTGCCGGAAGCGGGGCATGATCTCGGCCGCGGCGGCCTCGCGGACCGCTTCCTCCACGTCGGCGTGGTGGCGGGCGAGAAACTCGTCGATGGTTTCCTTGTCTTCGATCATGCCTCCATGAGAGCACGCCCCACTGACAATCCCCGCCCGCCCGGTGCATCCCGGGTGGAATCGGGATGAAGAGCGGGGGGCGGGGGCGACCCGCGGGTGGCCGGCGGCCGACCGCGGTCAGCGGCCGACCGCGTATCCCTGCATCCCGCGCGGGTTGGCGGCCGCCGACAGCACGCCGGTCGCCGGGTCGCGGGCGACCGCGCACAGCCGGCCCTCGGACCAGGGGTCGCCGAGGGTGACGTCATGGCCGCGCCGCCGCAGCTCCCGGACCACCTCCGCGGGCATGCGGGACTCCACCGTGACGCTGCCCGGCCGCATCCCGCGCGGGTGGAACGAGCCGGGGAAGGCGTCGTTGTGCCAGTTCGGGGCGTCGATCGCGCCCTGGAGGTCGAGACCGCCGCGGACGGGCGGGCGGAGCGCGACGGCGAGCAGGAAGTGCAGCTGCCACTGGTCCTGCTGGTCTCCGCCGGGGGTGCCGAAGGCCAGCACGGGCGTCCCGTCGCGCAGGGCGATCGAGGGAGTGAGGGTGGTGCGCGGGCGGCGGCCGGGCGTCAGCGAGTTCGGCAGCCCCTCCTCCAGCCAGGTCATCTGCAACCGGGTGCCGAGCGGGAAGCCCAGCTCGGGCACGACCGGGTTGGACTGGAGCCAGCCGCCGCTGGGCGTGGCGGCGACCATGTTGCCCCAGCGGTCGACGACGTCCAGGTGGCAGGTGTCCCCGCGGGTCTCTCCCGAGGCGGTGACCTGCGGTTCGCCCGGCACGGGGGACGTGGGGGGCTTGGCGACCGTCGGCTCGCCGGCGCCCATGGGGCTGAAGCCGGGGTCGTCGTCGGCCACCACGTGCGCGTGCCCGCTCAGCCGGGGGGTGCGTCCGCCGGGGCTGCCGGGCCGCAGCTCGTACGACGCCCGGTCGCCGATCAGCCGCCGCCGGCGGGCGTTGTAGTCGGCGTCGAGCAGGTCGGCCAGCGGGACTTCGGCCGCGTCGCCGTACCAGGCCTCGCGGTCGGCCATGGCGAGTTTGCAGCCCTCGATCAGGAGGTGGACGTAGTCGGCGGATCCCTGGGCGGGCAACTCGGACGGCAGCAGGGCGAGTTGCTGGAGCAGGACCGGTCCCTGGCTCCAGGGTCCGGCCTTGCAGACGGTCCAGCCGTTCCAGTCGTGGGTCGCCGGCGCCTCGTACGTCGCGGACCAGCCGGCGAGGTCGGCGGCCGTGAGGGTTCCGGTGTGGCGTTCGCCGCTGGTGTCCAGGGTGGGCCGGGCGGCCTGCCGGACGAGCGCCTCGGCGACGAATCCGGTCCGCCACACCTCCCGGGCGGCGTCGATCCGCGCCTCCCGGCCGCCCGCGCCGGCGGTCTCGGCGAGCAGCCGCTTCCAGGTGGCGGCGAGGGCGGGGTTGCGCAGCAGTTCCCCCGGCCGCGGCGGCCTTCCGTGCGGCAGATAGACCTGTGCCGACGAGGTCCACTCCGTCTCGAAGAGCCGCCGCACGGTCTCGACGGTCGCGCCGACGTTGTCCACGGGCGGGTGTCCGTGCTCGGCGTAGCCGATGGCGTACTTCAGCACGCCGTCGAGGGACTTGGTGCCGTGGTCGCGCAGCAGGAGCATCCAGGCGTCGAACGCGCCGGGCACCGCGGCGGCGAGGGGTCCCGTGCCGGGCACGAGGTCGAGGCCCAGTCCCCGGTAGTGCGCGACGGTCGCGCCCGCCGGCGCCACGCCCTGCCCGCACAGCACCCGCACCTCGCCGCCGGCCGGGGCGAGGAGGATCGGCGCCTCGCCGGCGGGCCCGTTGAGGTGCGGTTCGACGACGTGCAGGACGAAGGCCGCGGCGACGGCCGCGTCGAAGGCGTTGCCGTCGTCCTCCAGGACCGCCGTCGCCGACTGCGCGGCCAGCCAGTGGGTGGCGGAGACCATGCCGAAGGTTCCCTGGAGCGTGGGCCGGGTGGTGAACCGCATTCCTCGCCGTCTCCCCGTGGTGCGTCGTCGGTGCCGCGTCACCGTCTCGCCGTGGCGCGTCGTCGGAAACGCGTCACAGTATGCATGAGCGCGAAAACGCCCTCTCCTCCCGTTTTGCCCGCTTGCGTACCGATGGACCGTCAATGCCGGGGACCTGACACGCCCTTCGTCACCGCCCGTGCACGCAGCGAGTTTTCGCTTCCGCCCCACAGGGAGTCGTGTGACACTGGCGTCCACCGTCCGCACTGCGGACCCTGTCCGCACCGTCCCCCACGAAAGTGCGCCGTGCGCTCTCTCCCGCTGCCGCTCGCCCTCACCGCGCGCCTGTCCCCCGTGGCCGTGCTCGCCTGCGCGGGCTGGGCGCTGACGTCCGGACCGCTCACCGCCACCCAGGACACCGCGGCCAAGGACACGCAGAAGACCCGGTCCGAGAAGGCGTCCGAACCGGCCACGACGGCCGTGTCCAAGACGTACGGGACCGCGCCCGCCCCCTGCACGAGTCTGGCGGCGAAGACGATCACCACGTTGGTGCCGGGCGTCAAGCCGGCCGGCAAGGAGATCCCGTCCACGGACACCGGGCTGCGCCGCACCTGCTCGTGGAACGCGCTCAAGGGGTACGACTACCGCTGGCTCGACGTCTCCTTCGAGATCACGGACTCGGACGAGGAGGCGCAGCGGTCGTACAAGGAGCGCATCAAGGAGAAGAGCGGCGGCGGGGCCGTTCCGGGGCTCGGGAACACGGCCTACTCCGTGGTCAATCTGACGACGGAGGACAAGCAGCAGACCCGGGAGGGCGTCGTCATCGCCCAGGTGGCCAACGCGCTGGTCGTCGTCAACTACAACGGCAGCGACTTCGAGTCGAAGAAGGCGCCCTCCACCGACGAGATCAACAAGGGCGCGATCAGGGCGGCGAAGGAAGCGGCGGCCGCCCTCCAGAACGGGCCGAAGGCCTGATACCCCGTCCGCCGCGCGTGCCACGACGGCCGCAGGAGCGTGCGCGCTCCTGCGGCCGTTCTCCGTGCGCGGGCCGTCCCGCCGGTCAGCCGGCGGTCTCCTCCCGGCGGCCGCGCAGCAGCATCAGGGCCAGGTAGACGACGGTGGAGGTGCCCAGGCCGACCGCCCAGCCGTAGTCGGCGAGGGGCTCCAGCGCCGGGACGGGCCGGCCGTCGATCAGCGGCTTGAGACTGGCGCCGCCGACGGCGAGGACGCCGCCGGCGACGAAGGCGGCCACGGCCCGCCAGTTCCAGCCGGCCTCGTACCAGTAGCGGCCGCCCGCGCGGTACAGGTCGGCCAGGTCGAGCCTGCCGCGGCGCAGGATCCAGTAGTCGGCGATGAGGATGCCGGCGACCGTGCCGAGCAGACCGCCCACCAGGCCGAGCCAGGTGAAGATGTAGCCCTGCGGGTCGGAGTACAGCTTCCACGGGAAGATCAGCACGCCCAGGACGCAGGTCGCCAGGGCGCCGGTGCGGAAACTGATCCTGCGGGGCGCGATGTTGGAGAAGTCGAAGGCGGGCGAGACGAGGTTGGCGGCGACGTTCACCGACAGGGTCGCCACCAGCACGGTCACCAGCGCGAACAGCAGCCCGAAGACGTTGTCCGTCTTGGCGGCGAGCTGTACCGGGTCCCAGACGGCCTTGCCGTACACGGCCTGCGAGCCGGAGGTGACCAGCACCGACAGCAGCGCGAACAGCGTCATCGTCGTGGGAAGGCCGAGCGCCTGTCCCCAGGTCTGCGCCTTCTGCGACCGGCCGTAGCGGGTGAAGTCGGGGATGTTCAGCGACAGCGTCGACCAGAAGCCGATCATGCCCATCAGCGACGGCCAGAACAGCTTCCAGAAGTCGCCGCCCCAGCCCAGCTCGGAGGGCTGGTCCAGCAGCGGGCCGAACCCGCCCGCCTTGTCGCTCATCCAGATCAGCATCACGAGCGCGCCGACGAGGACGAAGGGCGCGGCCCAGTTCTCGAAGCGGCGGATGGTCTCCATGCCCCGGTAGATGATCGCGACCTGGATCGCCCAGAAGATCGCGAACGACAGCCACATGGTCCAGGGGTGGCCGCCGATCGTCCCGGCGTCGGCCCAGCCGTTGCCGATCAGCTTCCCGGCGAGGAAGAAGATCGCCTCGCCGCCGATCCAGGTCTGGATGCCGAACCAGCCGCACGCCACCAACGCCCGTACGACGGCGGGCAGGTTGGCGCCGCGCACGCCGAAGGAGGCGCGGGCGAAGACCGGGAAGGGGATGCCGTACTTCGGCCCCGCGTGCCCGGTGAGCAGCATCGGGACCAGCACGATGAGGTTGGCCAGGCCGATGGTGAACACCGCCTGCTTCCAGTCCATGCCGACGGCGATCAGACCGGAGGCCAGGGTCCACGACGCCGTGTTGTGGGCCATGCCGACCCACAGCGCGGAGAAGTTGTACGTGGTCCAGGTGCGCTTCTCCACGGGGACCGGGAGCAGGTCCTCGTTGGCGTAGGGGCCGCTGGGCGGCGGTGAGCCCGGGGCGAGCTCCACGCGTCCGTCGGGACGGGTGACTTGGCCGGCCAGGGGTATGGCCGTGGGAGCGGTGTCGGTCATGAGCAGGCCAATCAAACGAGGGGCGGATCCGGAAAGGCCGTGCGGGGTCTCCGGGTCCCCTCCTCCGGGGAGGTGGAGGAGGGGAGAACAGGAGTGGGGGGTTGGGGAGTTGCGCCTGAAGGCGGGTGGGCGGGCCCCTGGGGACGGGCCGGGTCAGCCGCTGACGGCGGGGATGACGGTCGCGCCGTAGGCGTCGATGGTGGCCTCCTGGGCGTCGTGCATGTCGTAGAGGGCGAACTGGTCGACGCCCAGCTCGCGCAGCGCCGTCAGCTTCTCGATGTGCTTGGCGACCGGTCCGATGACGCAGAACCGGTCGACGATCTCGTCGGGCACGAACGCGGTGTCGGGGTTGTCGGCCCGCCCGTGGTGCGAGTAGTCGTACCCCTCACGGGACTTGATGTAGTCGGTGAGTTCGTCGGGGACGGCGGCGGAGTGCGCGCCGTACTTGGACACGAGGTCGGCGACGTGGTTGCCGACCATGCCGCCGAACCAGCGGCACTGCTCCCGCGCGTGGGCGAGCGCCCCCGGCGAGTCGTCCTCGGTGACGTAGGCCGGGGCGGCGACGCAGATCTTCACCTCGGACGGGTCGCGTCCGGCGGCGACGGCGGCGTCCTTGACGGCCTTCACCATGTACTCGGTGAGGTAGAGGTCGGAGAGCTGGAGGATGAAGCCGTCGGCCTCCTCGCCGGTCATCTTCAGCGCCTTGGGGCCGTAGGCGGCCATCCACACGGGCAGGTGCGCGTCTTCCCTGATCCAGGGGAACCGGACGACCGTGCCGCCGAGGTCGGCCTCCCGGCCCGAGCCGAGCGCCCGGATGACCTTCATGGCCTCGCTGATCCGGGCCAGCGTGTTCGGGGCGCGGCCGGCGACGCGCATCGCGGAGTCGCCGCGGCCGATGCCGCACACCGTGCGGTTGCCGAACATGTCGTTGAGGGTGGCGAAGGTGGAGGCGGTGACCTCCCAGGTGCGGGTGCCGGGGTTCGTCACCATCGGGCCGACCGTCAGCCTGCTCGTGTTGGCCAGGATCTGGCTGTAGATCACGAACGGCTCCTGCCAGAGCACGGCGGAGTCGAAGGTCCAGCCGTGGGTGAAGCCGTTGTGCTCGGCGCGCTGCATCAGCTCGACGACGCGTGAGGCCGGCGGGTCGGTCTGCAGGACGAGTCCGAAGTCCATGTGCGCTGCTCCTAGTCGAGGTACTGGCAGGTGGAGCGCGGGGTGTAGACGCCGTGACCGGCGCGTCCGGTGTACTCCCGCTCGGTGATGACGAGTTCGCCGCGCGACAGGACCGTCTCGACGCGGCCGGTGAGCCGTTTGCCCTCGTACGCCGAGTAGTCGACGTTCATGTGGTGGGTCTCGGCGGAGACGACCTGTTCGGCGTGCGGGTCGTAGATGACGACGTCGGCGTCGGCACCCGGGGCGAGGGTGCCCTTCTTGGGGTACATGCCGAACATGCGGGCCGGGGTGGCGCAGGCGATCTCGATCCAGCGGCGGCGGCTGATGTGCCCGTCGACGACGGCCTGGTGGAGCAGGTCCATGCGGTTCTCGACGCCCGGCAGACCGTTGGGGATCTTCGAGAAGTCGCCCCGGCCGAGTTCCTTCTGGCCCACGAAGCAGAAGGGGCAGTGGTCGGTGGAGACGACCTGGAGGTCGTTGGTGCGCAGGCCCCGCCACAGTGCGGCCTGGTGCTCCCTGGGCCGCAGGGGTGTGGAGCACACGTACTTGGAGCCCTCGAAGCCGGGCTCGGCGAGGTTGTCCGTGGACAGGAACAGGTACTGCGGACAGGTCTCGCCGAAGACGGGCAGCCCTTCGTCGCGCGCGCGGGCCAATTCCGCGACGGCCTCCGTCGCCGACACGTGCACCACGTACAGCGGGGCCCCGGCGACCTGCGCGAGCCTGATGGCGCGGTGGGTGGCCTCGGCCTCCAGGAGGGCCTTGCGGACCTCGCCGTGGTACCTCGGGTCGGTCTCGCCGCGGGCCAGCGCCTGCTCGACGAGGACGTCGATGGCGATGCCGTTCTCCGCGTGCATCATGATCAGCCCGCCGTTCTCGGCGGAGCGCTGCATGGCGCGCAGGATCTGGCCGTCGTCGCTGTAGAAGACGCCGGGGTAGGCCATGAACTGCTTGAAGGAGGTGACGCCTTCCTGCACCAGCAGGTCCATCTCCTTGAGCGTGTCCTGGTTCACGTCGGAGACGATCATGTGGAAGCCGTAGTCGATCGCGCAGTTGCCCTCCGCCTTGGCGTGCCAGGCGTCGAGGCCCTCGCGCAGGCCGCGCCCGACGCTCTGCACCGCGAAGTCCACGATGGTCGTCGTGCCGCCCCAGGCGGCCGCCCGGGTGCCGGTCTCGAAGGTGTCGGAGGCGGAGGTGCCGCCGAACGGCAGCTCCATGTGGGTGTGGACGTCGACCCCGCCCGGGATGACGTACTTCCCGGTGGCGTCGACGACCCGCTCGGCGGTCCAGGCCGCGGCGGCCGGGGTGCCGGAGGCGGCGAGGGCGGCGATCCGGCCGTCCTCGATCAGGACGTCGGCGTGGATCTCGTCGGACGCGGTGATGACGAGACCACCCCGGATGACGGTTCGGCTGCTCATACTCCCTCTCCTGCCGTGTTCAACACTGGTGTCGTGCCCGGAGGGCGCCGCCGGCCCGGCCCCCGCGCACCGGACCGGCGGCGGCTGCGGCCGGTTACGGCGCGGTGAGCGG
This sequence comes from Streptomyces sp. NBC_00704, assembly GCF_036226605.1. Taxonomy (NCBI): domain Bacteria; kingdom Bacillati; phylum Actinomycetota; class Actinomycetes; order Kitasatosporales; family Streptomycetaceae; genus Streptomyces; species Streptomyces sp. NBC_00704. The sequence goes on along the minus strand of NZ_CP109000.1, from coordinate 6,621,152 downwards.
GGGGTAGGCGTCGGGGCGGCGGTCCCGGTAGAACTGCCAGCGGTCGCGCACCTCGCGCAGCTTGGCCATGTCCAGGTCGCGGACGACGAGTTCGCTCTCCTTGTCGCTCGCCACCTCCCCGACGAACTGGGCCTCCGGGTCCACGAAGTACGACGTCCCGTAGAAGTCGTTGTCGCCGAGCTCCTCCACGCCGACCCGGTTGATCGCGGCGACGAAGTACTCGTTGGCGACCGCTGCCGCCGGCTGCTCCAGCTGCCACAGGTAGGCGGACAGGCCGCGCGAGGTCGCCGACGGGTTGAAGACGATCTCCGCGCCCTCCAGCCCCAGCGCCCGCCACCCCTCGGGGAAGTGGCGGTCGTAGCAGATGTAGACGCCGACCTTGCCGACCGCCGTCTCGAAGACCGGCCAGCCCGCGTTCCCGGGCCGGAAGTAGAACTTCTCCCAGAAGCCCTTCACCTGCGGGATGTGGTGCTTGCGGTACTTGCCCAGGTAGGAGCCGTCCGCGTCGATCACGGCGGCGGTGTTGTAGAGGACGCCCGGCTGCTCCTCCTCGTACATCGGCAGCACCAGCACGATGCCGTACTCCTCGGCGAGCGCCTGGAACCTCCGCACGATCGGCCCGTCCGGGATCCGCTCGGCGTACTCGTAGAACTGCGGGTCCTGGACCTGGCAGAAGTACGGCCCGTAGAACAGCTCCTGGAAGCACAGGATGCGAGCGCCCTGCGCGGCCGCGTCGCGGACCGCCTGCTCGTGGACCTGGATCATCGATTCCTTGTCGCCGGTCCAGGCCGTCTGGAAGACGGCGGCACGGATCACTTGGCTCATCGGGACCTCCGGTCGCTCGGTGTACGAGGAGCCTAGGAAGCCCGCCGGTCCGCTCTGAGTGGCACGTTGTCACGCCTGAGGGCGTCCGGCGTGCCACCGTGTCACGTCTTCGACGCCCCATGCATCATCACCGTTTTCCCAGGTCGTTCCATGTTTCCGGGTCGTTTCCGGGTCGCTTTCCCGGGCGAGGGTCAGCTTTGCTGCGCGTCGTGCGCGAGGAGCGCGATGTGCACCGAGGCGGCCTGTTCGAAGTCGTCGAGGTCCACGCCGAGCCGGCCCTCTATGGCCTCCAGCCGCCGGTACAGCGCGGGCCGCGACACGTGGTGGAGCTGTGCGGTGCGGGACTTGTTGCGGCCGGTGGCCAGATAGGTCCGCAGGACGGCGAGCAGGTCGTCGCCGGCCGCGCACAGCAGCCCGTCCAGCTCGCGCTCGGCGAACGACTGCACATGCGGGTCGTCCCGCAACAGCCGTACCAGGCCCCGCAGATGGACGTCCCTGAGCCGGACGACGGCCGGGAGGTCGAGCGCGGCCGCGGAGTCGGCCACGGCGTCGGCGACGTGCTGGGCCTCGCGCAGCCCGGCCGGCACCTCGTCCCACGCGGTGCGCGGGCCGGCCGCCGCGACGACGGTGCGGGGCTTGCCCGACTCGGTGCGCAGCCGGGCCGCGAAGCGGACGGCGAGCGCCTCGGCGTCCTGGTCGCGGGCGAGGCTGAGCAGGACGGCGGTGGCCCCGTCGGCGAGTTCGGCGACCAGCCCCGGCAGGCCCAGCAGCCGCAGCGTGCGCTCGATGCGGGCCGGGTCGCGGTCGCGCACGACGAGCGGCACGAAGGTGCGCCGGTTGACGGGCAGGCCGGCCGCCCGGGCCCGGGGCAGCAGATGGCGGGCCGGCACGACGCCGGAGACCAGGTCGGTGAGCAGACTCTGCGCGGACTGCTCCTCCCACGAGTGGGCGGCGGCCCCGCCGAGCATGCGGTGCAGGACGAGGGCCTCGGCCGCCCGGTCCGCGAGCAGCCGTCCGCCCGCGGTGTCGCCGCGGTGGCCGCAGAGCATGATCTGCCCCCACCGTTCGCCGCGTCCGCCCAGCTCGGCGCGGATCCAGCCGTCGCCCTCGCTGCCTCCGGCCTGGCGGGCGATGCGCTCCCAGTCCCGCAGCACGTCGTCGACCGCCGAGCGCTCCCCCGCCGTGGCCAGCACCCGGTGGGCGAGGTTGGTGACGACGACGGGGCAGGCGGCGTGCTGGGCGATCTCGTCGAGCAGCCGTTGCAGCGGGGCGCCCGCGGTGATCAGGGCCGTCAGCGCGGTCCGCACGGCCTCCGAGAGGCTGACGGCGGCGAACTTGCGCCGCACCAGCCGGGACTGGACCTCCTCGGTCAGCTCGGCGAAGGGGAACGGGCGGTGCAGGACCACCATCGGCAGTCCGCACCGCTCGGCGGCGCGCCGCATCACGTCCGGCGCGGTGGGGAAGGCCCGGCCGAGGCCCAGCACGACGGCCGCGGCCTCCGCGCGGTGCAGGGAGCGGATGTACTCGGTCTGCGCGGTGTCGTCGCCGGCGAGCAGCACTCCGGTGGTCAGGACCATCTCCCCGCCGCTGAGCATCACGCCGACGTCGGCCGCCTCGGCGACGTGCACCCAGCGCACCGGCCGGTCGAGCTGCGACGCGCCGGCCACCACCTCGGGCTCCCCCGCCAGCACCCTTTCCAGGGCCAGGACCTGACGGACCGACAGTGCGGGCTCCAGCGGCTCCACGGGACCCCAGGGATCCAGGGCGATGGTCATTGGCGTGTGTTCCCTTGGCTCAGGCCGTGCGCTACTGCGTGCTCCTCAGCGCGCCTTCGAGGACGGCGGCGCCCTCCTCGGCCTCCGCCACGGTCAGGGACAGCGGCGGGGCGATGCGCAGCGCGCTCGTGTCGTGGCCGCCGCCCTTGCCGATCAGCAGGCCCCCTTCACGTGCGGCCTCCAGCACGGCGGACGCGCGGTCGGGGTCGGCCAGGCCGGTGCCGGGACGGGTCAGCTCGACGCCGATCATCAGCCCGCGCCCGCGCACCTCCCGCACGCCCGGATCCTGGGCGGCGACGGCCCGCAGCCGCTCGATGAGCAGTCCGCCGACCCGGCGCGCGTTGCCCTGGAGGTCGTGCTCCAGCAGGTAGGAGAGGTTGGCGAGGGCGGCGGCCATGGTGACCTGGGTGCCGCCGAAGGTGGAGATGCTGTTGGCGTCCAGGCAGTTCATGATCTCGGAGCGGGCGACGACCCCGCCGACGGACATGCCGTTGCCGATGCCCTTGGCGAAGGTGACGATGTCCGGCGGACCGTTGCGGGCGTGCGCCTGCCAGCCCCAGAAGTGGTCGCCGGTGCGGCCCCAGCCGGTCTGCACCTCGTCGGCGATCCACAGGATGCCGTGCGCGTCCAGCACCTCGCGGAAGGCCGCGTACAGACCGTCCGGCGGCGACGTGAAGCCGCCGACCCCCTGGACGGGCTCGGCGATCAGGGCCGCGGGCGCGCGGGTGTGCCCCAGCAGGTCCTTCAGGTCCGCGACGCAGGCGTCGATGAACGCCGCGTCGTCGAGGTGCGCGAACGGGCCGCGGCCGCGCACCCCGCCGTGCACGTACAGCGTCTGGAGCGGGGACAGCGAGGTCGGCGACCAGCCGCGGTTGCCGGTGATGCCGACCGCGCTGAAGGAACGCCCGTGGTAGCTGTTGCGCATGGCCAGGACGGTGTTGCTGCGCCGGAAGGCCGTGGCGAGCAGCAGCGCCGTGTCGTTGGCCTCGGTGCCGGACGTGGTGAAGAAGACGCGGGCGTCGGGGATGCCGCTGACGTGCGCGATCCGCTCGGCCAGCTCGACCATGGGCCGGTTGAGGTAGAGCGTGGAGGAGTGGACGATGCGCCCGGCCTGCTCGCCGACCGCCTTGGTGACCTCGGGCAGCGCGTGCGCGGTCATCGTGGTGAGGATGCCGCCGAAGAAGTCGAGGTACTTGTTCCCCTCGGCGTCCCAGACGTGCCGGCCCTCCCCGTGGGTGATCTCCAGCGGGTTCTCGTAGTAGAGGGCGAGCCAGTCGGGCAGGACGAGGCGGTGGCGGTCGTGGAGTTCGCTCACGGCTGCACCAGCCCGTCGTAGGCGTCGGGGCGGCGGTCCCGGTAGAAGGCCCACTGCTGACGGACCTCCTCGACGAGGTCGAAGTCGAGGTCGCGGACGACGAGTTCCTCGTCCTTGTCGCTCGCGACGTCGCCGACGAACTTGCCGCGCGGGTCGACGAAGTACGAGGTCCCGTAGAAGTCGTTGTCGCCGTACTCCTCGACGCCGACGCGGTTGATCGCGGCGACGAAGTACTCGTTGGCGACGGCGGCCGCCGGCTGCTCCAGCTGCCACAGGTGGGCGGACAGACCGCGGTGGGTGGCGGACGGGTTGTACACCAACTGCGCGCCCTGGAGGCCGAGTTGCCGCCAGCCCTCGGGGAAGTGGCGGTCGTAGCAGATGTAGACGCCGACCTTGCCGACGGCGGTGTCGAAGACGGGCCAGCCGGCGTTGCCCGGCCGGAAGTAGTACTTCTCCCAGAAGCCCTTCACCTGCGGGATGTGGTGCTTGCGGTACTTGCCGAGGTAGGAGCCGTCCGCGTCGATCACGGCGGCGGTGTTGTAGTAGAAACCGGACTGCTCGACCTCGAAGACCGGGACGACGACGACCATGCCCGTCTCACGAGCCAGCTCCTGCATCCGGCGCACGGTCGGCCCGTCGGGGACCGGCTCGGCCCAGCGGTAGTGCTCCGGCTCCTGGACCTGACAGAAGTACGGAGCGTTGAAGACCTCCTGGAACCCGATGATCTTCGCGCCCCGGCGGGCCGCCTCGCGGGCGTGCTCCTCGTGTTTCGCCACCATGGACTCGGTGTCGCCGGTCCAGGTGGCCTGGACCAGTGCGGCACGTACGACGTTGGCCATGAGCTGCTCCTTCGACAGGACGTCAGAGCCTCTACGCCCGTAGACGAAGGTCGTAGAGGGACGAACGTAAGCCTCCTGGACGGGCTTGCCAAGACCATCGTCGTCAACCCGCGGAGACGATCGCGTTTCACACTCCTGTGGGTGAGTCGCGCGGCGTCCGGCCCAGCGCGGACCGCGTCGGCGGCACGGGCGGACCACGGGACCGGGCGCGGGCGGACCGCGCGGCCGCTCCCCTGACCGGACATCTCACGCAGGCGCGGCACCCCGCACGGGCGGCTCAGGCGGTGAACCCGGCGACCCTGAGCGCGTGCACCAGATCCCACCGGCGCTCCTCGGAAACGGCGCGAGCGGCCTCCAACAGCAGCGGGACAAGGGCCCGCGGGTCCGGGGCCGCTCCCCTGACCGGACATCTCACGCAGGCGCGGCACCCCGCACGGGCGGCTCAGGCGGTGAACCCGGCGACCCTGAGCGCGTGCACCAGATCCCACCGACGCTCCTCGGAAACGGCACGCGCGGCCTCCAACAGCAGCGGGACAAGGGCCCGCGGGTCCGGGGCCGCGCTGCGGGCTGCCTCCTCCGGGGTGCGGACCCGGACGTAGGCGTCGAGCAGGGCGCGGGCCTCCCGCCGCCGGTCCTCCCCGACCAGGGCGAGGACGGCCTGCCCGATCTCGGCGGCCGGACGGGCGACGCCCTGCCGCAGGATCTGCTCGCCGTCGTCGGCGCGCCCCACCGCGGCCAGCGCGTCGGCCGCGGCGACGAGCCGGTCGGGCGGCAGGGAGGCCGCCTCCCAGAGCAGGGTCGTCCAGTCGGCCGCGAGGCCGGTGCGCTGCAACTCCGCCGCGAGCAGCGGGATGCGGGCGGCCGGCCAGCCGGCCAGCTCCACCAGCAGGGCGTGCGCCTCGCCGCTGCGTCCCTCGGCGCGCAGCCGCAGCAGCCGCTCCACCGCCTCGACGGTCTCCCGCCGCGCGGCCGCGTCCAGCGGCTCGCGCCGCGGCTCGGCGTCGCGCTCCACGCGTTCGACGCGCTCGGCACGTCCGGCGGCTCCGGCGAAGCGGGCGCCGCGCAGCGTGCGGCGGGCGGGTACGGCGGGCGCGGTCGCCGCCGGTTCCGCGGCGGGCGGAACGGCCAGGGGGGTCACGTCGTCGTCCGCCAGACCGGCGAACCGGGCACTGCCCCGACGCCGCTTGCGCTGCCTGAGCACGGGGTCCGGCGCGGCGGCGTCATGGGCGACGGAGGGCGAGCCGCCGTCACCGGCCCGAGGCCGCACCGTCATGCCATCTGCACCGGTCCCGGGACGAGCACCGGCCCCGGCATCGGCATCGGCGCGCTGAGGATCGTCGTCGAACCCCTCCCGGGCGTCATGGCCGGACGGGGTGTCGTGGGCGTCCGGGGCGGCGTGACCGGAGGGGGTCTCACGGGCGGCCGGTCGGACGGGATGGGGTGACGGCGGGGGGACAGCGGGGAGGCGGTCCAGGGCCGCCATGCGGTGGCGCAGCTCGGCGCAGCGGGCGGTGGCGCGGTCGTGGTCGTCGCGGGCCCAGGCGAGGTCGAGGCGGACGGCGTCGGCCTGCTCGTGGGTGGCCGCGGAGGCGAGACGGCGGCCGAGGCCGGCGAGCCGGTCGGAGGCGTAGCGCTGCTCGCGGAGCATGACGTCGAGCCGGTCCCCGAGGGCGTCGCGGCCGCCGGGACGGGCGTCGTGGGCGGCGAGCGCGCCGGCGTGCAGGAGCCACAGCCGTCGCGTCTCCTGCTCGGCGACCGGGGAACCGTATGCGGCCGCGACATCCTGGAGGAGAGCCTCCACCACGTCCCAGGGCGGCACCTCACGTCCGTCCAGGCAGGCCCGCATGCCGTCCGGGTCGCGCTGCCAGAACACCGCGCACCAGCCGGCGCCCTGGTCCAGGCGTGCCAGCACTCCGTTCAGGTGGTTCACGAACTCCCGCACCCGGCCCGGGAGTTGATGCACAGTCATCGCTGGACTCCCGCCCCGACCGGAACACTCCGCTTCGTAGCGAACACCAGTTGTGTTACAGCGGGGCTACGGGGAGTTTTCGAAGCGGACGCGACCCGGTCACCGCGGGTCCCCGAGCCGGGCGAGACCGCGGGGATCCCGGCGTCAGACGGGGGCGAGCGCGCACAGCCCCGCCAGCTCGTCCATGGACAGGCCGAGCACACGGGCCAGGGCGGCGACCGTGAAGAAGGCCGGGGTCGGCGCCCGTCCGGTCTCGATCTTGCGGAGGGTCTCGGCGGAGATGCCCGCGCTCGCCGCGATCTCGGTCATGCTCCGGCCGCCGCGCGCCTCGCGCAGCAGCCGTCCGAGCCGCTCGCCGCGTTCGCGCTCTTCGGGGGTCAAGGGGGTGCGCACCATGACACCATTCTAATACCGGTATAGTAATTGGAATGGTAGAGCTGAAGACGGACACATCGATCGACGCCATGTACGAGGCGGGCCAGGTCGTGGCGCGAGCCCTGACGGCCGTGCGCGAAGCCGCCGACGTGGGCGTGTCCCTGCTGGAGCTGGACGAGGTGGCGCACGACGTGCTGCGGGAGGCGGGGGCGTCGTCGCCCTTCCTCGGCTACCGCCCGTCCTTCGCGCCCACGCCCTTCCCCGCGGTGATCTGCGCCTCCGTGAACGACGCGATCGTGCACGGCGTCCCCACCCGCCACCGGCTGCGCGACGGCGACCTGGTGTCGATCGACTGCGGCGCCGAGCTGGACGGCTGGGTGGGCGACTCCGCGATCAGCTTCACCGTGGGCCGGGCCCGCCCGCAGGACGTCCGGCTCGTCGAGACCGCCGAGCGCGCGCTCGCCGCCGGAATCGGGGCGGCCCTCGTCGGCAACCGCGTGGGCGACATCGCGCACGCGATCGGCACGGTCTGCCGGGGCGCCGGGTACGGGATCATGGACGACTTCGGGGGCCACGGCGTGGGCCGCCGCATGCACGAGGACCCGGCGATCCCGAACGAGGGCCGGCCCGGCCGGGGCCTGCCGCTGCGCCACGGCATGGTCATCGCCATCGAGCCGATGCTGATCGCCGGCGGCGGCGACGACTACCACGTCGCTCCCGACGGCTGGACCCTGCGCACCAACGACGGCTCCAGAGCGGCCCACACGGAACACACGGTGGCCATCACGGACAACGGCCCCCGCGTGCTCACCCAGCGGGGCTGAGACCACCGGGAACGCCCCCGGCACGCGGGCCCCACCGCCACGCCGACGACAGGCGCTCGCGTCGCCCCCGGCACGCGGCAACCCCCGCCCCGCGGGAACCACGGCACCGCGCACGCCACGGGCTGTCGCGTCACCCCCCGGGCACGGGGCCGCCCCCACCACGCGCGACACCACCGCACGTGGGCCGCCCCCGCCACCGCCAGGTGGGGCGCCACAGGTGGTCACGGCATCCCAGGGGCACGGGGCGACCCTCGCGGGACACCACCCCCGCGGCGGGACGCCACCGGCGCTCGCGTCGCCCCGGAGGCATGGGACACCCGGCCGGGCACGGGACACCTGGCCCGGCGCGGGGCGTCGCGGGGCGCCGTGGCTGGTCGCCCGCCGGGCCTGACGTTCGCGGGTGTTCCTGCGCGTGCCCGCGGTCGGCGGGCGTGCGAAGGTGGGTGTGTCCGCCCCAGCCGAGGGCACCCGGCAGCGCAGCGCATCGCACGTCCATGGAACGGAACGCCATGACCAACGGCTTCGACGCCCCGGAGGGCTACGGCGACTACGGAGACCCCTACGGCGAGTTCCTGGCCCGCTTCTTCGGCGGGCCGCGCCCCGGCCCCCGTCAGATCAACATAGGCCGGCTCCTCAGCCAGCCGGCGAGAGACCTCGTCCGCGGCGCGGCCCAGTACGCCGCCGAGCACGGCAGCAGGGACCTGGACACCGAGCACCTGCTGCGCGCGGCCCTCACGGCGGAGCCGACCCGCAGCCTGCTCAGCCGGGCCGGCGCCGACCCCGACTCGCTGGCGACGGAGATCGACGAGCGCTCGGGCCCGGCCCGGCACCCGCCCGGCGAGGCTCCCGCGCCGACCTCCCTGGCGCTCACCCCGGCCGCCAAACGCGCCCTGCTGGACGCGCACGACCTCGCCCGTTCCCGGGGCGCGGGGCACATCGGCCCCGAGCACGTGCTCAGCGCGCTGGCCGCGAACCCCGACTCGGCGGCCGGGCACATCCTCAACGCGGCCCGGTTCGCCTCCACGGGCATGCCGCCCGAACCCCCGGAAGCCCCGGCGGGGGCCCGTGCCGCGGACCGGCAGCAGGCGACCGGCACGCCCACCCTGGACAAGTACGGGCGCGACCTCACCGAACTGGCCGCCCGGGGCCGGATAGACCCGGTGATCGGCCGCGACGACGAGATCGAGCAGACCATCGAGGTCCTCTCCCGGCGCGGCAAGAACAACCCGGTGCTGATCGGCGACGCGGGCGTCGGCAAGACCGCCGTCGTGGAGGGACTGGCCCAGCGGATCGCGGAAGGGGACGTGCCCGACGTCCTCCAGGCCCGGCGGGTGGTCGCCCTGGACCTCACCGGCGTGGTCGCCGGCACCCGCTTCCGGGGCGACTTCGAGGAGCGGCTGAACACCATCGTCGACGAGATCCGCGCCCACTCCGACCGGCTGATCGTCTTCATCGACGAGCTGCACACGGTCGTCGGCGCGGGCGGGGGCGGCGAGAGCGGCTCGATGGACGCCGGCAACATCCTCAAGCCGGCGCTGGCCCGCGGCGAACTGCACATCGTGGGCGCGACGACGCTGGAGGAGTACCGGCGCATCGAGAAGGACGCGGCGCTCGCCCGGCGGTTCCAGCCGATCCTCGTGCCGGAGCCGTCGGTCGCGGACGCCCTGGAGATCCTGCGCGGGCTGCGCGACCGCTACGAGGCCCACCACCAGGTCCGCTACACCGACGGCGCGCTCGACGCGGCGGTGGGGCTGTCGGACCGCTATCTCACCGACCGCCGCCTGCCCGACAAGGCGATCGACCTGATCGACCAGGCGGGCGCCCGGGTCCGGCTCGGCGCCCGCACCAAGGGCACCGACGTGCGGGCCATGGAGCGCGAGGTCGAGCAGCTCGTCCGGGACAAGGACCAGGCGGTCGCGGACGAGCAGTACGAGGAGGCCACCCGGCTGCGCGACCGCGTCGCGGAGCTGAAGGAGCGCATCGCGCGGGCGGGCGACGAGGTCACGGTGGACGAGGGCCGGGACCTGGAGGTCACCGCGGAGGCGATCGCGGAGGTCGTGTCCCGGCAGACCGGCATCCCCGTCGCGAGCCTGACCCAGGAGGAGAAGGACCGGCTGCTCGGTCTGGAGGAGCACCTGCACGAGCGGGTGGTCGGCCAGGAGGAGGCCGTACGGGTCGTCGCGGACGCGGTGCTGCGCTCGCGCGCCGGGCTCGCCAGTCCGGACCGGCCGATCGGCAGCTTCCTGTTCCTCGGCCCGACCGGCGTCGGCAAGACGGAACTGGCCCGCGCGCTCGCCGAGGCCCTGTTCGGCAGCGAGGAGCGCATGGTCCGCCTCGACATGAGCGAGTACCAGGAACGGCACACCGTCAGCCGTCTGGTGGGCGCCCCGCCCGGCTACGTCGGCCACGAGGAGGCGGGGCAGCTCACCGAGGTCGTCCGCCGCCACCCGTACTCGCTGCTCCTGCTGGACGAGGTGGAGAAGGCCCACCCGGACGTCTTCAACATCCTGTTGCAGGTCCTCGACGACGGCCGGCTCACCGACTCCCAGGGCCGCACGGTGGACTTCACCAACACGGTCATCGTGATGACGAGCAACCTGGGCTCGGAGGCGATCACCCGGCGCGGCTCGGGCATCGGCTTCGGCCCCGGCGGCGCGGACGCCGACGAGGAGGCCCGGCGCGAGCGGATCCTGCGGCCGCTGCGCGAGCACTTCCGGCCGGAGTTCCTCAACCGGATCGACGAGATCGTCGTGTTCCGTCAGCTGACGACCGATCAACTGCGGCGGATCACCGACCTGTTGCTGGAGAAGACGCGCCGACTGGTGCGGGCGCAGGGCCTCACGGCCGACTTCACCGCGGCGGCCGTCGACTGGCTCGCCGAGCGCGGCTACCAACCCGAGTACGGGGCACGGCCGTTGCGCCGCACGATCCAGCGCGAGGTCGACAACCGGCTCTCCCGGCTGCTGCTGGACGGCCGGGTCGCGGAGGGTGACCGGATCACGGTGGACGTCGAGGACGGGCGGCTCGCGTTCCGCACGCGGCCGCCCGTCCCCACCGCCGAACTCTGAGCGCTACCGCGCCGGGCGGACCACCTGGGCCGAACCGCCGCCGCGCCGTACGGTCTCGGCCGCGGCCAGCCACTCGCCGTTCGGCAGCCGCTGCACGCCCGTCGCCGCGCCGATCTCGGGGTTGAGCTTGAAGGAGTGTCCGAGGGCCTCCAGGCGCGCCCGAAGACCGGTGGGGCTGGTGTCGTCGTAGAGGGCGGGCTCCAGTTCCGTCTGGGCCGCGTTGCGCTGGCTCGCGCGCGGCGCGGCGATCGCGTCGACGAGCGGCAGGCCGCGGTCGAGGAACTCGGTGAGGGTCTGCAGCACGGTGGTGATGATGGTCGCGCCGCCGGGCGAGCCGAGCGCGACGACGGGCCTGTCGTGGCGGTCGAGCACGATGGTCGGCGAGATCGACGAGCGCGGCCGCTTGCCCGGGCCGGGCAGGTTCGGGTCGTGGACGGCCGGGCTGGCCGGGGCGAAGGAGAAGTCCGTCAGTTCGTTGTTGAGCAGGAAGCCGCGGCCGGGCACGGTGATGCCGCTGCCGCCGGTCTGCTCGATGGTCAGGGTGTAGGAGACGACGTCGCCCCACTTGTCGGCGACGGTGAGGTGCGTGGTGTTCTCGCCCTCGTAGGTCGTGGGCGCCGCGGTGCCGCCGGCGCCGCAGGCGGCCGGGTGGCGCGGGTCGCCGGGCGCGAGCGGGCTGGTGAGCACGGCGTCGTCCTTGATGAGGCAGGCGCGCGAGTCGGCGTACCTCTGCGACAGCAGCTGCCGGGTGGGGACGTCCTCGAAGGCGGGGTCGCCGACCCAGCGCCCGCGGTCGGCGAACGCGATGCGGCTGGCCTCGATGTAGCGGTGCAGGTACCGCGTCTCGCTCGCCTTCGCCAGGTTCGTGCGCTCCAGGATGTTGAGCGCCTCGCCGACCGTGGTGCCGCCCGAGGACGAGGGCGCGATGGAGTAGACGCCGAGGCCGCGGTACGAGGTCTTCGTGGGCGCCTGGAGCTTGGCGCGGTAGGCGGCGAGGTCCTTGGCGGACAGTTCGCCGGGCCGGGCGTTCCAGCCCGAAGCCGGGTCCACGGGCGGGTGGTTCACCGTGGCGACGATGTCCCTGCCGAGGTCGCCGCGGTAGATCGCGTCGACGCCCCTGGCGCCCAGCTCCTTGTAGGTGCGGGCGAGGTCGGGGTTCTTGAAGGTGGAGCCGACGACGGGCAGCCGGCCGCCGGGCAGGAACAGCTTCGCCGTGTCCGGGAAGGCACGGAAGCGGGTCTCGTTGGCGGCGGTCTGGGAGCGGAAGGTGTCGTCGACGGTGAAGCCGTCGCGGGCGAGGCGCTCGGCGGGCCGCAGGACGGCGCCGAGCCGTCGGCTGCCCCACTTGCCCAGTGCCGTCGCCCAGGTGGCGGGCGTTCCCGGGGTGCCGACGCCGAGGCCGCTGGTGACGGCGTCCGCGAAGGCGAGCGGCTTGCCGTTCTCCAGGAAGAGGCCGGAGTCCGCGGTCAGCGGGGCGGTCTCGCGGCCGTCGATGGTGTGCACGGTACGGGACTTGGCGTCGTAGTAGACGAAGTAGCCGCCTCCGCCGACGCCGGAGGAGTAGGGCTCGGTGACGCCGAGGGCCGCGGCGGTGGCGACGGCCGCGTCGACGGCGTTGCCGCCCTTCCTCAGCACCTCGATGCCGGCGGCCGTGGCGTCCGCGTCGACGCTGGCCACGGCGCCGCCGTAGCCGACGGCGACCGGCGTCTTCGCGACCGCCGTCCGCTGTGCGGCGGGTGGCGCGGCGCTGGGCGGCGCCGCGGCCCCCACGGCGACGACGGCGGCCGAGACCGCCAGGACCGACAGTTTCCGCGGGACAGGGCGACGCATCCGTACCTCCAGTCCGAACCGTCCGCGCAGCGTAACCACATTCGGGGGGCCCCGACAGACACCTTCAAGGCACTGTCATACGACTGCCACACCTCGAACACGGGTACGCCTCGGGCCGGTGGGCCCGCTAGCATGCGCGCCCATGAACGACGACGTGCGCAACATCGTCCTGGGCGTCATAGCGGCGGCCGTCAGCGCCGCGCTCGGCTGGGTGGCGCGGACCTGTCTGTGGAGGCGCAGACTTCGGCGCAAGCAGGCGTTCTTCGGGCTGCCGGACAACTCGGAGTCGCTGCTCGTGGTGAACCGGGAGGCGGGCGGCGCCGAGCTGTCGGTGATGCGCAACGACGTGTTCGCCCTGCTGGAGCTGTCCGCGCTCATCAAGGACTGCAACGCCCACGCCCAGGTCGTCGGTCACGACACGGCCCGTCAGGGCTTCGGGGACCGCACGGAGTTCTGTGTCGGCGGGCCGTCCTCGAACCGCCGTATGGCGGCGCACCTCTCCTCCCTGCTGCCGGGCGTCCGGGTGAACGCCGACGCCGAGCCCGGCCCGGACCGCGGCGCGTTCCGGATCGGCGGGGAGGACTACCGGATCGATCCTGGCGTCACCGAGTACGTGCTGCTGGCCCGGCTGACGGTGGGTCAGCGCCGCGGGGAGCGGCCGGTGTTCCTGTTCTGCGGGCAGCGCGCGATCACCAACCAGGCGGCCACCCGCTACCTCGCCCGCCACCACGAGCGACTGGCGCGCAAGTACGGCGACGGCTCCTTCGTCCTGCTGCTGAAGGTCGTCAACTCTCAGGCGTACGGCCCCGACGTCGTCGAGCTGGTCGACGACGTGACGCGTGCGGCCCGGACCCCGCTGCCTGCGACGACAATCGTTACTCCCACGTAACTTACCGACGGGTTACCCGTGGTCGCCCCTGCGGTTACCGTCGGGTCACTTTGTGACGCGGGAAGTTGAGGAGTTAATCGTGGGACAGCACCGCAGGGCTCTGCGCACGACCGCCGCGGGCGCCGTCTCCGCCTCCCTGATCGCCGGCGGGGTCCTGGGCCTGGCGCCCGCGGCCCACGCCGCCGGGAACGGCGTGCGCTACGTCGACATCGCCGGGGACGGCGGGACCGTCCTCAAGGCCAACGTCGTCACCCCGGCCGGGGCCGACGGAACCCGCCGCTACCCGCTCGTCGTGCTGCCGACGAGCTGGGGCTTCCCGCAGGTCGAATACCTGGCGCAGGCACAGCGGCTCGCCGACGCGGGCTATGTGGTGCTCAGTTACAACGTGCGGGGCTTCTGGCAGTCCGGCGGGGAGATCGACGTGGCGGGCCCGCACGACGTGGCCGACGCCTCCAAGGTCGTCGACTGGGCCCTCGCCCACACCCCCGCCGACGCCCGGCACATCGGAATGGCGGGCGTCTCCTACGGCGCCGGGATCAGCCTCCTGGCGGCCGCCCACGACCCGCGCGTGCGGGCCGTCGCCTCGCTCAGCGGCTGGGGCGACCTCATCGACTCGATCTACTCGGGCAGCACCCAGCACCTCCAGGCCGCCGCCGTCCTCGACACGGCCGGCACGGCGACCGGGCGGGAGAGCGCCGAGTCGCGGGCCGTCCTCTCCGCCTTCCGCTCCGGCGACCTGACGAAGGAGAAGGACCTGATCGCCTGGGGGAAGAAACGTTCCCCCGCGACCTATGCAGACCGGCTCAACCGCAGCGGCACGGCGGTGCTGCTCGCCGGCGCCTGGGGCGACAGCATCTTCCCGCCCCTCCAGTCCGCCGCCTTCTACGAGCAGCTGACCGGCCCGAAGCGGCTGGAGTTCCGCCCGGGCGACCACGCGACCGCCGAGATCACCGGACTCTTCGGACTGCCCAACGACGTGTGGACGGACACCGAGCGCTGGTTCGACCACTACCTCAAGGGCGAGGACAACGGCGTCGACCGTGAGGCGCCCGTGCGCCTCAAGTCCCGTACCGGAGGCGGGTACGAGGGGTACCCGGACTGGAAGTCGGTGAGCGCGACGCGCGGCAAGATCGCCCTCGCCGGCGCCGCCACCGTCCACACGAACGTCGACTCCGGCGCGGACGGCGGGACGGTGTTCCTCTCCGGCATCCTCGACCAGTTCGCCAAGCTGCCGCCGGTCGCCGCGATCCCGCTGCTCCCCCGCCGCTGGGCGGCGGTGTGGCAGTCGCCGAAGTACGCCACGGTCCAGCGCGTCCGGGGAGCGGCGACGTTGCACACCACCGTCACCCCGACCGAGGAGAGCGGCACCCTCGTCGCCTATCTGTACGACGTGGGGCCGCTCGGCCTCGGCAAGCTGGTCGACCACGCGCCGTACACCTTCCACGGACGCACGCCCGGCAAGGCGTTCGGTCTCGACCTGGAGATGCTCTCCACGGCCTACGACGTCCCGGCGGGGCACCGGCTCGCCCTGGTCGTCGACACGGTGGACCCGCTCTACATGGAGCACAACCCCTCCGGCGCGCGGCTGACCTTCTCCTCGCCGGCGAGCGACCCGTCGTACGTGTCGGTCCCGCTGCGCGAGCAGTGATCTCCGGCCGCTGCCGGGGCGGACGCGCCCCGCGGCTGCCGCCGTCCGGGTTCAGTGCTTGAGGATCTTGGACAGGAAGTCCTTGGCGCGGTCGCTGCGCGGGTCGGTGAAGAACTCCTCGGGCGTGCGGTCCTCGACGATGCGGCCGTCGGCCATGAAGAGCACCCGGTTGGCGGCGGAGCGCGCGAAGCCCATCTCGTGGGTGACGACGACCATGGTCATGCCGTCGCGGGCCAGTTGCCGCATCACCTCCAGCACCTCGTTGATCATCTCGGGGTCGAGGGCGGAGGTGGGCTCGTCGAAGAGGAGCGCCTTGGGGTCCATGGCGAGGGCGCGGGCGATGGCCACGCGCTGCTGCTGGCCTCCGGAGAGCTGCGCGGGGTACTTGTCGGCCTGGTCGGCGAGACCCACCCGGTCGAGCAGTTCGCGCGAGCGCCGGTCGGCCTCGTCCTTCTTGCGCCGGCGGACCTTCACCTGCCCGAGCGAGATGTTCTGCAAAACCGTCTTGTGGGCGAAGAGGTTGAACGACTGGAAGACCATGCCGACCTCGGAACGCAGCCTCGCCAGGCCTTTGCCCTCCTCGGGCAGCGGTTGCCCGTCGAGGGTGATCGTGCCGGACGCGATCGGCTCCAGCCGGTTGATCGCACGGCACAGCGTCGACTTGCCCGACCCCGACGGGCCGATCACCACGACCACCTCCCCCCTGCCGACCGTGAGGGAGACGTCCTGCAGAACATGCAGCTCCCCGAAGTACTTGTTGACGTCACGCAGCTCGATCAGCGGATCGACGGCCATGCGCAGCCCTACTCACTCTCAGCTGTGTCGTGGTCGCCGCAAACTATCCACATAAGGACAGGGTGAAGAAGCGACACGCATTTTGCGGGCATTAGCCGTATTTACGGCAGTGTCGGAAGCCGGCCCGGACCCGCGTCAGTGTTCGGCCACCTCGGCGTACAGCTGGGACAGTTCCGGGGTCCCGGTCGCCGCCCACTCGAACCCCGCCGCGACGACGTCGATCTCCCGCCCGGACGTCAGCCGGACGACCGCCTCCCCGCCGGGCCTGATCACCCATGCGGCGCCGGGCACCGTGCGCACCACGACGGTCCCCAGATAGAGCCCCGCGTCATGGCCGAACCACGGCAGGTTCTCCTCGTCCTCCCGCCAGCGCGGCGGGAGCTGGTCCAGCGCCTCCAGCGAGTCGGCGCTGTCGTCGAGTCCGACCCCCTCCCGGGCCGCGTGGGAGCGCAACACCTCGCATTCGGAGAGGAGTTCGGCGATCCCCTCGGGGTCCTCGGCCAGCACCGCCGCCCGGCGCTCCTTGCTCTTGTTGCCCAGGAAAGGGATGTTCATAAGCCCAGAGTGACACCGGCCCGGGCAGCCGCACCACAGGCGCGCGGGCGCGGGCCGGCCCGCTCCACGGCCCGCCACGAGGGCGGCCGGGCCGCCGGGCCGCGGAACACGGGGTCGCGCGGCGGTACGGGGAGCCGGGGTCACCGGGCCGCCGGAAGGCCGCCGTCGACTCAGACGTCCAGGTCGACCACGACCGGGGCGTGGTCCGAGGCGCCCTTGCCCTTGCGCTCCTCACGGTCCACGTAGGCGTCCTCGACCGCCTTCGCGAACGGCTCGTTGCCGTACACCAGGTCGATCCGCATACCGCGGTTCTTGGGGAAGCACAGCTGGCGGTAGTCCCAGTAGGTGAACGGATGGTCGTACTTCAGGGGGCGCGGGACGACGTCGGACAGGCCGGCCTCCCGCAGGGACGCCAGCGCCGCCCGCTCGGCCGGCGTGACATGGGTGGCGCCCTCGAAGGCCGCCACGTCGTGGACGTCGTCGTCGGTCGGGGCCACGTTGTAGTCGCCCAGGACCGCGAACGGGCGGCTGCCCGCCGCGTCCCCCGCGACCGCGGCCCTGAGCGCCTCGAACCACTGGAGCTTGTAGGCGTAGTGCGGGTGCCCGACCTCGCGGCCGTTGGGCACGTACACCGACCAGACGCGCACCGGACCGCAGGTCGCCGAGATCGCCCGGGGCTCCGGCGCCCCGTCGAAACCGGGATCGCCGGGCAGCCCCTTGACGACGTCCTCGACACCCACCCGGGAGATCACCGCCACGCCGTTCCACCGGCCCGTGGCGTGCACCGCGGCCTCGTAGCCCAGCTCACGCAGCTGATCACGCGGGAACTGCGCCTCGGCGACCTTGGCCTCCTGGAGGCACAGCACATCGGTGCCGCTGCTCTCCAGCCAGGCCAGGAGCCTCGGCAGGCGGGCGGTGATCGAGTTCACGTTCCAGGTCGCGATGCGCATGCCTCACAACCTACCGGGAGCCACCGACACTCACAGGGCCGTGCTCTCCCCCGGCGCCAGCCGCAGGTGCTGCGCGCCGCCGAGGGCTCCGATCTGGTTGTCGTAGATCGGACGGGCGAGGTCGGTGAGGAGGGCGTCGTGGATGTCGTAGGCGCGCTGCGGCTTCACCTCGCGCACGTAGTCGATGACCTCGGAGATCTTGCTCCAGGGGGCCATCACCGGCAGCATCAGCGTCTCCACGGGCCGGTCGGGGACCGTCAGCGCGTCACCCGGGTGGAAGACGCGGCCGCCGTCGACGAGGTAGCCGACGTTGGTCAGGCGCGGGATGTCCGGGTGGATCACGGCGTGCAGTTCGCCGTGGACCTGCACGTCGAACCCCGCCGCGGTGAACGTGTCGCCGTGGCCGACGGTGTGCACTCGGCCGGGGAAGGCGGCGGAGAGCTTCTCCGCGACGGACCTCAGCGTCCAGACCTCGACGGCCGGGTCCGCCTCCAGGACCGTCCGCAGCCTCTTCTCGTCGAAGTGGTCGAGGTGCTCGTGCGTGACCAGGATCGCCTCGGCGCCGAGGGTCGCGTCCTGCTCGCTGAAGGCGCCCGGATCGAGGACGAGGGTGCGGCCGTCCTTCTCGAGACGGACACAGGCGTGCGACATCTTGGTGAGCTTCATGCATCCATCCTGCACCCGGGCCGCGACCGCCCCTCACTCGGTGGGCGTCGTCTCCTCGCGGACGACCTGCTGCGCGACCCGGAACGCGCTGTTCGCCGCGGGCACCCCGCAGTACACGGCCGCCTGGAGCAGGATCTCCTTGATCTCGTCCGGGGTGAGGCCGTTGCGCAGGGCCGCCCGCGTGTGGGAGGCGAGGTCCTCCAGATGACCGCCCGCGACCAGCGCGGTGAGCGTGACGCAGGAACGCGAGCGCCGGTCGAGGCCGGGCCGGTCCCAGATCTCGCCCCAGGCGTAGCGGGTGACGAACTCCTGGAAGTCGCCCGAGAAGTCGTCGGCCCCGGCGAGCGCGCGCTCGACGTGGGCGTCGCCGAGGACCTCGCGGCGCACCTTCAGACCCGCGTCGTAGGGGTCCGGGCGGCCCGGGGCCCCCGACGGCCGCGGGTCCGGGGCCGGCGCGATCTCCGCGATGGCGAACGGCTGCGGGGGCTGCTGCACCTGCTGGGACTGCTGCGGCGGGTTCGGCAGCACCCGGACGGGGATGCCGGGGATCGCCGTCTGCCCGGTGCCGGAGTCGTAGGCGGGCTGCCAGGCGGTGGAGAAGTGCCGGACCAGCAGGTCGGTGACGGCCGCGGGCTGCTCCACCGGGACCAGGTGCGAGGCCCCGGGCACGACGGCGAGGCGGGCGTCCGGGATGCCGGCCACCAGGGTGCGCGCCTCGGCGGGCCCGGTGACCTGGTCGTCGGAGCCGACCAGGACCAGGGTCGGGGCCCCGACGAGACCGATCTCCGCCCGCACGTCGAACGCGGCCAGCGCCTCGCAGGCCGCGATGTAGCAGCCGGGGTCGGTGGTGCGCACCATCTGCACGGCCCACTCGGTGATCGCGGGCTGCGCGGCCGCGAAGCCGCTGGTGAACCAGCGGTCGGGCGAGGTGCGGGCGATGGGGTCGAGGCCGTTGGTGCGCACGATCACGCCGCGCTGACGGAACTCGTCGGCCGTGCCGAACCGCGGCGAGGCGGCGATCAGCGCGAGGGAGGCGACGCGTTCGGGATGGCGCAGGGCCAGCTCCACGCCGACCGCGCCGCCGAACGCGCAGCCCGCGTAGCCGAAGCGCTGCACCCCGAGCCCGTCGAGCGTGGCGAGCAGCCGCGCTGCGAGGTCGGCGACGGAACCCGCCGGGTAGGCCGGCGCGCCGCCGTGCCCCGGCAGATCGAACCGGAACACCCGCCACTGCTGGGCCAGTTCGGGAACCTGGCGGTCCCACATGTGCCAGGTGGTGCCCAGCGAGGGACCCAGGATCAGGACGGGAGCGTCTTCTGGCCCGTCGAAGCGGTATTGCAGGGTGTTCGGTGGTGTCTCGCTCACCCGTCCGAGCCTCTCATCTGTCACGACATCCCCTATGAGCGGGGTCCTGGCTACAACTGTTTGACCAGGTGGAAGACCTCCCGAGCAGCGTAGCGTTTGGGGCAGCGGACGATGTCACGCCGGTGAACACGATGGGGTGCACGACGGGGTGGGGCGCGCCGTCGGCCTGACGGTCGCCGCCGCGGTTGAGGCGACGGTGCTGCCGGCGTCCCGAGGAACGCTCGACAGGACCGGCCCCGCGCAGGGCGGCGAAGGACGTCTCACTGTCCAGGCGTTCCGGGTCGTCCCCCACCGTGATCAGCAAAGCGACCGCCGTGTCGGACCGACCCCCTGGTCGAACTCGCCATACTCGATCCCCTCCCAGTCCTATGACGTGTACCTCGAACCCGGGACAGCACCCGCTCATCCTCCCGCCCCTCACATCACCCCCACCCGGAAACACCGAGCACGCTCAGTCCCAGCCGTTGACACATCCTGGATGCGACTCCGACCGATCGTTGTACGGCACAGAAGCCGACATCTTTGAACATCCGGACACATTGCGCTCGGACCGGGGGCTCCCTCCGGTCTGTCGGACGAGTGGTCCGACCGAAGCAGTAACAGTGGGACGGCACTCGGTCACCGGCCCTCGGTCAGTCCGTAGGTGCGCAGGGCGGTTCCGGTGAAGACCTCTCGGCGTTCGACAGGATGGAGTGCTGCCGTCAACTCCTGTGCGGCAGCGGCTACTTCGGCGTAGGTGGCGGCCAGCCGGCAGACGGGCCAGTCGGAGCCGAACATCAGCCGGCGCGGTCCGAAGGCATCCAGCACGGTGTCCGCGTACGGCCGGAGGTCGTCGACCCTCCACTGGCCCCGGTCGGCCTCGGTCACCATGCCGGAGAGCTTGCAGACGGTGTTGGGCAGTGAGGCCAGCAGGCGCACCGCGTCCGCCCATGGCCGTAGCTCGCGCGAGGCGACGGGGGGTTTGCCCGCGTGATCGAGTACGAAGGTGAGGCCGGGAAGCAGTCGGGCGGTCTCGTGGGCGGCCGCGAGCTGATGGGGCCTGACGACCAGGTCGTACACGAGTCCTGCCTCGGCCACCGCGGCGAGTCCACGCAGCACGTCCGGCCGCACCAGCCAGCGGGGATCGGGCTCGGCCTGCACCTGGTGGCGGATGCCTACCAGGCGCTCGCCACCCGGCCCCTGCCGCAGCGCCGCGAGCGCGCAAGTGACATCCGGGGAGGTCAGGTCGGTCCAGCCCACGACGCCGGCCACCAGGTCGCTGTCCTGGGCCAAGGCCAGGAACTCGGGCGTTTCCTCCGGTACGTCGACCGTCTGGACGAGGACCGTCGCGGTGACGCCGACCGCCCGGGCGTCCGCCTCCAGGTCGGCGAGCGTGAAGTCGCGCCGCAGCGGGGCGAGTTCCGGTCCGGTGATCCAGTCCTGGTCGCGGACGGAGAGGTCCCACACGTGGTGGTGTGCGTCGATGACGCCCTCAGCCGTGTTCGCCTCCAGGTTCATGGCGGTCACCCCCACGACTCCTTGACTCGACCTTCGGCCGATCGGCTTCTTCGACCGGTGCGGCGGCGGGGACGGGAACGTGCGGCGGCAGCAGCCCCTCGGCGCGCAGTGCGTCCCAGAGCTCGGCCGGTACCGTCCGCCGCAGCTGATCCACCGTGTCCCGGACCTCCTCGGCGGAGCGCGCTCCGGACAGTACGCTCGCGACCGCCGGATGGCCGAGCGGGAAGCGCAGAGCGGCTGCGCGCAGCGGTACGCCGTGGCGTTCGGTGACCGCCTTCATGCGCAGAGCCCGGTCGAGTACGTGAAGTGGGGCGGGCGCGTAGTCGTACATGGCCCCGGGCTCGGGGTGGGTGAGCAGACCCGAGTTGAACACCCCGCCGACGATGACACTCCTGCCGCGGGCGGCGGCCTCCGGCAGTACCTCCGCGAGCCCCTCCTGCTCCAGCAGGGTGTAGCGGCCGGCTAGCAGCACCACGTCGATGTCGGTCTCGCGCAGGAAGCGGGCGGGGAGCGCGCACTGGTTCACTCCGATGCCGATCGCCTTGACGACGCCTTCGTCGCGCAGCCGTTCCAGTGCCGGGTAGGCCTCGGTGAGGGCCTGCTCGGCGTGGTGGTCCGGGTCGTGCAGCAGGGCGATGTCCACCCGGTCCAGGTCGAGGCGGTCCAGGCTCGCTTCCAGCGAGCGCAGGACTCCGTCGGAGCTGAAGTCCCGGACTCGCCGGTGACTGGCCGGCACGGCGAAGCCCTGGGCGAGGTCGTCGCCGCGGCCACCGTCCGGGGTGGGTTCGAGCAGCCGCCCGACCTTGGTGGAGACGGTGTACGCGTCGCGGTCGCGGTGGCGCAGCGCGGTGCCCAGGCGTCGCTCGGACAGCCCGAGTCCGTAGTGCGGGGCGGTGTCGAAGGTGCGTACGCCCGCGTCCCAGGCCGCCTCCACCGCGGCTGACGCGGCCTCGTCGGTGACCGGGCGGAAGAGGTTGCCGATGGCGGCGGCCCCGAACGACAGCTCGGTGACCCTGACGTCGGTGGCGCCCAGCGTGGTCGTTCTCATGAGCCGGCCGCCGGGCGCAGCCGGAGCCCCTGCATGCCACCGTCGACGGCGAGGGTCAACCTGCTCAAGGGGGCCCGGTCGGCACCGTCCGAGGCGAGGAAGGCGCCGTCGATGTCGGAGGTCACGGAGGACAGATCCAGCAGTCGGCCCTCCTCGGTGCGGACGGCGGGCCGCTCCTCGGCGGGCGCGCCGACTCGTGGAAGTCTCACTGGACGTCTCCTTGGCGTGGGTGGTTGTCAGGCACCTGTCGCCGATGGGGTCAGATGCCAGATCTCCGTCAGGTCCGACCAGCTGCCCCCGGTGCCGGTATCGGCCCAGGGCTTCTGGCAGGGCCCGGTGAGCTTCCACCAGGCTTGGGTGGCCGTGTCGGCGCCGATTGCGGCCATGTCGGCCTCGAAGTCGTCGCCGTGGTACTCGAAGTAGCCGAACAGCGTGTCCTCGCGCAGAAAGATGCTGTAGTTGCGGATGTTCGCGGCCCGCAGCGCGGCCTCGACGCCCGGCCAGACGGCGGCGTGCAGACGCAGATACGCGTCACGGTGCTCGGGCCGCAGGCGGATCGTCTGGGCAACGCGTTTCATCGGGGTCCTTCCGGTGAGGGTGGGCGGCGTCGCCGATACGGCGGCGTAGCCACTACGGCGCGGCGCCGAGGGTGCGGCTGCCGCCTCACTCCTTTGTCGCGCCGGCGAGCATGCCGGCCACGAGAGCGCGTTGGGAGAAGAGGAACACGATCAGGACCGGGACGATGGTCACCAGGGTGGCCAGGGCCAGTTCGGGTCGCATGATCTGGTTTCCCGTGCCGCTGGAGGTGTTGAACAGCGGCGAGGCGGCGAGCAGGTTGTTCAGCCCCACCTGCGCCGGATACCGGGAGCTGTCGGGCAGCATCACGAACGGCAGGAAGAAGTTGTTCCAGTTGGCGACGAAGTTGAAGAAGCCGACCAGGGCGATCACGGGCTTGGCCAGTGGCATCGCGACGAGACGGAAGACCTGCCACTCCGAGCAGCCGTCGATGCGCGCCGCGGACAGCAGGTCGGAGGGGACGTTGGAGGAGAAGTAGATGTAGGTGAGGTAGACCCCGAACGGGAAGAAGGAGAACGGCAGGATCACCGACCAGATCGTGCCGTCCAGGTGCACGGCGTTCATCCCCAGGTACAGGGGCAGCACCATCGCGGCCGTCGGCATGAGCATCACGAGCATGGTGATGGTCAGCAGCATCCGTCGCCCGATGAACTGGGTGAGGGCCAGCGCGTACCCGGCGGGGACCGATGTCACGAGGGTGAGGGCCAGTGCGCCGAAGGTGTAGAGCGCCGAGTTCTTCAGCCAGGTGAGGATGGCGCCTTCCTGGAAGGCGTAGAGGTGGTGCCAGGCGTCGGCGATCGCCGTGAGGGAGCCGAAGGAGAACGGGTTGTCCCGCACGATCTGGCCGTCGGTCTTGGTCGTGGCCAGCAGGAGCCACACCACCGGTACACAGAAGAACAGCGCGGCCAGGCCCATGACGATCAGCCAGGCCAGCCGGGCGGCCAGTGAGCTCGGTCGGCGCTTGCGGCGCATGGACTTCCTCGGGCTGGAGTGGGCGCCGGCGGTACGGTGCGGCGAGGTCCCGCGGGCTGTGGTCGTGGGAGCCGTGGTCATCCTTCGTCCCTCTCGAACAGGCCGGTACGGAAGACGACGAGCGCCGCGCCGGCGAGGCCCAGGATGAGGAGGTCGACGGAGAGCGCCGCCGCGCCGTTGAAGTCGCCCGCCTGGAAGGCGTACTGGTAGGAGAGCTGGTTCGGTGACCAGCTGTCGGGGATCATGCCCCAGCTGGCGAGGGAGACCAGTTGCGGCTCGACGAAGAGCTGGGTGCCGGCCGCGAAGGCCAGGATCAGCATGTACGCGATCCACTTGGTGATCATCGGGATCTGGATGCGCAGGGCGATCTGGAGCGTACTGGCGCCGTCGATGCGGGCGGCCTCCAGGATTTCGTCGGGGATGCCGTTGAGCGCGCCGTACATGACCACGATCCAGCCGCCGGCCCCGGTCCAGAAGGCGATGACGGTGAAGAGCACCGGCAGGTGCCCTGGGGCGTTGACCTGGGCGAGGGTGTTCCAGCCGAAGCCCTTCAGCAGCCAGCCGACGGGACTGGCGGCCGGGTCGAGGAGGATCAGGAAGAGCAGTACGCTCGCCACCCCGGCGAGGGCGCCCGGCAGGTAGAACAGGAACCTCAGGGTCGTGGAGGTCCTGCGCATGCGGCCGTGCAGCATCAGGGAGAGCAGCACCACCAGGATCATCAGGCCGGCCAGCCAGAACACCAGGTACAGGCCGATGTGGAGGAAGGCCGGTCCGAAGCGGTAGTCACTGAACGTCCGGGTGAAGTTGCCGATCCCGACGAGCTGGTTGCGGGAGTTGGACAGCGCCAGCCACACCGCGTAGCCGGTGGGCAGGACGCCGAAGGCGAGAAGGAGGAGGACGTAGCCGGAGACGAAGACGTAGCCGGCGCGTCCGACCGGGTTGCGGGCCGAGCGGCCGCGTCGGCGGCCCCCGGGCTCCGTTGCGGGGTGGGTGGTCATCGGTCCGCTTCGCTAGTTGACGGTGTAGCCGAGGGACTCGGCCTTGTTGGTGATGGCCGTCTGCCAGGTGTCCAGGGTGTCGGTGAGGGTCTTGCCGGAGTTCAGGGCGGGAACCACCGTGGAGGAGTAGATGGCTTCCTGGCTGTACTGGGTGGCGGACCAGCCGGGCCAGATCAGTTCCGCGGATTCCTTGAAGACGGGGCTGACGTCCTCGGCGAAGTAGCCGGTCTTCTTCTGGTTGGCGAGCCAGGTGACCGCGGCCTTCTTGTACGCGGGGTAGGTGCCCGCGGTGCCCTGGTAGGCGTCGGAGGTTGTCATCCAGGTGACCAGGTCGGCGGACGCCTTGAGGTTCTTGCTGTGGGAGGAGACGAACCACAGTCCGCCGCCGACGTTGCCGGTGTAGTTCTTCGCGTCACCCTCGAACTTCAGCGGGGAGGCGGCGGCGATCTGTCCTTCGGGGATCTTGAAGGTGGAGTTGAAGAGCACCTGGCCGAACCAGGAGGGGCCGGGGAGCATCAGGACCTTGCTCGCCTGGTCCTTGACGAAGCCGGCGCTGAAGACGGTGTCCTTGGAGACCGAGCCCTTGGCGATCAGGGTGTCGAGCAGCGTGGCCATCCGGGTGCACTTGGCGTCCTTCAGGTCCACCTTCACCTTCTTGGCGCCGGTGGTGGTGCCGGCCGTGCACTGGCTCGCCCAGAAGTACACCTCGGGGCTCCAGGCGTCCCCGGCGGTGCCGACCAGATAGCCGGGGTGCTCCTTGGCGACCTTCTCGCCGAGTGCCTGGTACTCCTCCCAGGTGGTCGGGACCTCGTACCCGAACTTGTCCATCAGGGACTTGTTGTACCAGAGCACGTTCTGGGCCAGGTCGTTGCGCAGGCAGTAGATGTTGCCGTTGAAGGTGCAGGGATTCAGCGCGCCGTCCGCGAAGCCCCCCAGCGTGGACGGGGAGATCACGTCCTTGTTGACGGGCGCGGCATACGGGGACCTGCCCTGCGACGCCCAGGTGCCGTCGTTGACGTTGGCGCTGAAGGCGACATCGGGCCAGCCGCTGCCGGTGCGATCGAACAGCTGCACCTTGGTCTGGAGGTCGTTGGCGCCGTTGGCGTCTCCGCTGTACGTGACGATCTTTATTTTCACGTCCGGGTGGGCCTTCTGGTACGCCTGCACTCCGGGGACACGGGTGGCGTCCGCCCAGACCGTGATCTCACTGCCCTGCTGCTGATCCACGGGCGTGAAGGCCGCCGGGGAAGATGTCGAGGGGGGTGTGGGGTCCGCGCTGCCGCAGGCGGCGAGCGCGAGCAGGGAGGCGGCGCCCAGGACGGCGACGGCCGTGTGCCTGAGCCGGCGGCGGGAGGAAACCGGAACGTCGTCGTTCATGTCTGACCTCAGATCTGGGGAAATGGCGCACAGCGGGAGAGGTGCCGCGTTCGGGTGTTCGAGACAGGCCGTCGGGCCTGGGGCTCCGGCCGTCAGGCCCGGGGCGGGGTGACGGTGTCCTCGTCGACAAATCCCTGAAGGGCGGCAGGGTAGTCCAGACCCGCCGGAAGGGCGACGCCCGGACCGGTGGGGGCATGAACCAGGCCGCGGGCGTCGATGCCGCTCTCGCGGCTGATGGGGTTGCCCATGACCAGCGACTCGTAGTAGGTGGTGTTCGAGATGGCCATGCACAGGTGCCGGTTGGGGATCTCCGGCCCGTGCACCTCGGCGCGCAGTCGGTAGGCGTCGGCGAGGTGGGCGGTGCGCATGGCGCCGGTGAAGCCGCCTCGCAGTTGTGTGGAGGCGCGGACTCCGAAGGTGGCGGCGCCGGCCTGGATGAAGTCGGCCGAGTTCATGTGCGCTCCGTCGGAGGTCTCGGCCACGAGGAGCGGAACGGCCACCGCGTCGGCGAGGCGCTTGTACGCGGTGACGCTGAACTCCCTCATCGGCTCCTCGTACCAGAGGTAGCCGGCGCCTGAGAGAGCGTGCCCGAGATAGACCGCGTCGGGGAGGTCGAAGCCGGCCGACCCGTCGAACATCAGCGGGACGTCGTCCCCCACATGCTCGCGCAACGCCACCGACAGGCGGGCGTCGCGGCGGGCGTCACCCCAGGCGTGGAGCTTGATGGCGGGGTAGCCGAGCTCCAGTGCCTGGTCGGCGATGTCCAGGTACTCCTCGACCGAGGAATAGGTGACGGTGGAGGCGTAGGCGGGTATCGAGGTGCGGTATCCGCCGAGCATCTGCCAGGTGGGCCGGTCGGCGAGCCGTCCGGCCAGGTCCCACAGCGCGGTGTCGACCAGCCCCAGCAGATAGAGCGGGAGTTCCTCCGTGCGGTCAAGCTCCCACATGCGATGCCAGAGCCATTCCCGTTGCAGGGGATCCTGCCCCACCAGCTCCTTGCGCAGGACGCGGTCCAGCAGGTCCGCCAGGATGACGCCGCTGCCGCGCCGGGGGGACATCGCCACTCCCTCCACCCCTTCGTCCGTGCAGATGCGCAGCACCGCGGCCTCGCCCTCGGACGGGCTGCCCAGGAGTCCGTCCCGCCAGACGAAGGCGGGACTGGCTCCCGGCACCCGGACCGGATGGCACTCGACTTCGGCAATGCGCACGGCTTGCACCCCTTGTGGCGGGAAGTACTGCTGCGAAATTTTCGTGTAACGTAAGTCGTCATACGAATGCTGTCAAGGAGTCCCGCGCAGTAGACTCGCCGTCATCGCACATCAGCAAGGGGGACTTGGATGGCCAAGGAGAGCGCCGACAGGGCGGGAGAGCCTCCCGTTCTCAAGCCCTGGCCCAAGCGTCCGGCCCGACTGGCGCAGGCCGTCATGGAGAGCCTGACCGACACGATCGTGTCGGGCGTCATTCCGCCGGGATCGACCCTGCCGGTGGAACCCGAGCTCTGCGAGACATTCGGCGTCAGCCGGATCACCGTCCGCGAGGCGGTCAAGTCCCTGGAGGCCAAGGGGCTGGTCCAGGCCCGGCAGGGCTACGGCACCACCGTCACCGCACCCGAGGAATGGAACCTCCTCGACCCTGTCGTGCTCGCCGCGACCGTCCAGCACGACGACCAGCTCGTCATCCTCGACCAGTTGGTCGACATCCGGTCGACGCTGGAGGCCCAGATGACAGCCCAGGCCGCGGAGCTGGCCACCGACGACGACCTGAGAGCCGTCGAGCAGTTGCTCGCCCGACTCGACGAGGAGACCGCCGTCCCGGCACGCTTCATCGAGACCGATGTGGCCTTCCACGACCGGATCCTTCAGGCATCCCACAACAGACTCGGCCGTTCCATCATCCGGACCCTCCACGGCCAGGCGCGCACGACCTTCCTGTACAACGGCACGCCGGACGCGACCGCATGCGAGCAGGCCAACGAGGAGCACCGCGCGGTCGCCGAGCGGCTACTGGCCCGGGACGCCGACGGGGCCGCGCGGGCCATGGCGGCACACATCCAAACCGCCTGGAGCCGCCGCCGCCTGCCGAACGTCGGCTCGCCCGTCTCCTAGAGCACCCGCACCGAACGCGCCCCCGAGCCGACGGCGGGTTCTATTGATCCCCGCAACACCCTGGAGTTCAGGGAGTTGCGGGGATCGTGGATTTTGAGGTGTTGAAGGCGAAGTTCTTCGAGGCGCTGGATCGGGAGGACGGCGGCATCACCGCTGCCGCTCGCGCAGTCGGAGTGAACCGCAATACGGCGTTCGGATGGGCCCGTCAGGCCGGTGTCCGAGGTCGCGGCAAGCCCGGCACATCCGGGCATCCCGGTCGGGCGGAGTACGAGCGGCTGCGTGCGGCCGGAGTCCATCGCCGCGATGCCGCCGCGCAGGTCGGCGTCCACGAGCGCACCGCTCGGGACTGGGACCAAGGGATCCGGCAGATCGGCCACTCGCGCCTGCATGCAGACGGCCGCCTGATCGACTATACGACCGGTGTGATCACCATCGTTACTGCCGCGTCGAAGCCGTCCGTTGCCGCGGTCGAGGCCGGGCTGCACCCCCGTTTCCTCACCGTGGCCGAGCGGGAGCTGATCGCCGACATGCGCCGTGAGGGCCGCTCGCTGCGCGCGATCGGACGGGCACTCGGCCGGCCGGCCTCCACCGTCAAGCGTGAGATCGACGCCCGTGCGGTCAACGGCGTCTACCGGCCGCACCAAGCCCAGCGGGCATGGGCGAAGAGCCGGTCGCGTCCAAAGGACTCCAAGCTGGCCCGGGAAGGAGCGTTGCGCGACTTCGCTACGGCCAAGCTCCAGGAACGCTGGTCGCCCGAGCAGATCTGCCACGCTCTGCTCATCGAGTTCCCCGACGACGAGAGCATGCGCGTGAGTCCGGAGACGATCTACCAGGCCATCTACGTCCAGGCCCGCGGCGGACTGCGCCGCGAGGTCGCCCTGGCGCTGCGCACCGGACGCACCCGCCGCAAGCCCCACCGCAGCCCGGAGCAGCGCACTCGCCGCTTCGTCGACGAGATGGTGATGATCTCCGAGCGGCCGCCGGAGGTCGAGGACCGGGCTGTTCCTGGCCACTGGGAAGGCGATCTGATCGTCGGCCCCCGCAGCGAGAGCGCGATAGTGACCCTGGTCGAGCGCTCCACCCGCTACGTCCTGCTCGGACATCTGCCCGGCGGGCACACGGCCGAGGAAGTCCGCGATGTGCTGGTGCCGCTGATCCAGACCCTGCCCGAGCACCTGCGTGGCTCGCTGACCTGGGACCAGGGCTGCGAGATGGCCGCGCACAAGCAGTTCACCGTGGCCACCGGCGTGCCAGTCTACTTCTGCGACCCCCACTCGCCCTGGCAGCGCGGATCGAACGAGAACACCAACGGCCTGCTGCGGCAGTACTTCCCCAAAGGCACCGACCTCTCCGCGCACAGTCCCGCAGACCTCGAACACGTTGCCCAGCAACTCAACGGCCGGCCACGCAAAACGCTCGGCTGGAGAACCCCAGCCGAGCGCCTGCGTGATCTACTGACGGCCGCATAAGCCATCAGGTGTTGCGAGGACCCCGAGAATCCGCCGACAGGCCGGGGGCGTTCGCATGCACTGATCGACTCCGGCCGGGGCCACATGCACGATCTCTTGACGAAATTCATATGACGACTAACGTTACATCGCCCTTTCCCTTCCCCTCCCGTCGCCGGGTTCTCCCTGCCCGCCGTGGGCACCGCAGGCCCCTCTGAACCACCCGGAAGGTGTCACGTGCGAACAACCCGTATCCGTCCCGCGGTTCCCTCCCGTTTCAGATCATGGCTGGCCACAGCCGCCGTCCTCACCGCCTCGAGCGCGGCAGTCCTCGCCCAGGCCGGCCCCGCCTTCGCGGCCGGCACGACGCTCTACGCCTCACCGAGCGGCTCCGGCACCGCCTGCTCCGTGAAACGGCCGTGCTCCGTCACCCAGGCCAAGACCAAGGTGCGGGTAACCCACAACTCCATGAAAGGTGACATCACCGTCGAGCTCGCCGACGGCGCCTACCGGCTCTCCGCGCCGCTCGCCTTCACCTCGGCGGACTCCGGCACAGGCGGCCACACGGTGATCTGGAAGGCCGCGCTGGGCGCCCACCCGGTCATCACCGGAGCGCAGAAGGTTACTGGCTGGACCGTGCAGGACTCGGCCGAGAACATCTGGAAGGCTGACGTCGGCACCGGCTTCGACACGCGCCAGCTGTCCGTCGACGGCGTCCTGGCCACCAGGGCCCGCACCGCGGTCGCCCGCTCGGACCTGACCGCGACCACCAGCGGCTACACCTTCACGAGCAGCTCGCTGAGCTACCTCAACAGCCTGGCCCGGCCCGGCCGGACCGAGATCCACGGCATCGGTTCCTTCACCGACCGCTATGCCCCGGTGACCGGCATCAGCGGCGGCACCATCACCATGGCCCAGCCCTCATGGAACAACAACACGTTCGGCTACGACACCCTGACGAGCCCCTTCCGGGCCGGCCCCCTCTACATCGAGAACGCCTACGAACTCCTCGACACGGCCGGCGAGTGGTACCTCGACACCGCTGCCGGCACCTTGTACTACAAGCCGCTCACCGGGCAGGACATGAGCAAGGCCGACGTCGAGGTGCCGAAGCTGGAGTCGCTCATCAGCGTCGGAGGAACGTACTCCTCCCCCGCCACCCACATCGCCTTCTCCGGGCTGCAGTTCTCGGGCACCAGCTGGCTGGACCCCACCGCCCACGGCTACGCCAGCCAGCAGACCGGCGCGTACATATCCGATGCCTGGGACCGCCCGTCGGACGCGCTGACCTCGTGCCAGAGCGGCTGCCCGCTCTTCGAGGCGACCCGCCCTCACTGGAAGCAGATGCCCTCCGCCGTTCAGGTCTCGGCCGCCGACCACATCACCTTCACCGGCAACCGGTTCACCCAGCTCGGACAGAACAGCCTCGGCATCGGCAACGACGCCAACGCCCACACCACCGGCGTCGGGCTCGGCGCCCGCAGCATCACAGCGACCGGCAACGTCTTCACCCAGGACGCGGGGGGCGGCATCGCCGTCGGCGGCGTTCGGGCGGACGCGCACCACCCCGGTGACCAGCGGATGACCAACCGCGACATCACGCTGAGCAACAACCTCGTCCATGACGTCGCGCTGGAATACCGTGACATGTCCGCCATCCTCGTCACCTACGTGAACGGCGCGACCGTCTCGCACAACGAGGTCTACAACCTGCCCTACTCCGGCCTCACCATCGGCTACGGCTGGGGCGCCAACGACATCGGCGGCAGCCAGGACTACGTCGACCGGGGCCTGTACGACTACCAGCCCACCTACACGACCGCGACCACCGCCGCGAACAACCACATCACTGACAACTACATCCACGACCTCATGCAGCAGATGACCGACGGCGGCTGCATGTACACCCTGTCGGCGTCACCGGGCAGCACCTTCGAACGCAACTACTGCCACAGCAACAACGGCTGGTTCGGCTTCTACCACGACGAGGGCTCCCGGAGCTTCACGGACACCCACAACGTCTTCCGGAACACCGGCGAATGGGGCCACGAGAACAGCAGTGCCACCAACAACACCGGCGCCCTGACCCTGACCGACAACTGGACGAACAACAGTTCCGCGAACATCACCAACACCAACGGCCGCGGTGACGTGGTCAGCGGCACCGTCGTCGTCAGCGACGGCAACTGGCCGTCAGCCGCCAAGACGATCATGAACAACGCCGGTATCCAGCCCCGGTACCGTCCGCTGACCACCGACCCCGCCGGCTCCCCCTACAGCGCCTACTCCTCCACCCCCGCCGACACCGGCCAGAGCGGCGGCCACGTCACGATCACCGACGCGGGCAAGGACATCTGGGGTGCCGGCGGACAGCACGACGACGAGTACGGCACCGTCTTCCGAAGCGGGGCAGCTGTCGACGGCACCTCGGTGACCGCCCGGGTCGACAACCTCGACAAGACCAGCGGCTGGGCCAAGGCCGGCGTCGTCCTGCGCAACGACCTCACGGGCAACGGCTCTTCCGCCGGTTACGCGGCCGTGGTGGTGACCCCGGACAACGGCGTCAGCTTCCAGCGGGACTCCAACGCCGACGGCTACCTCGACCAGCTCACGTCCACCGCCGCCACCGTCGGGGCACCGGTCTGGTTGCGGCTCACCCGCACCGCCACCCGGGTGTCCGCCTCCTACTCCACCGACGGATCCACCTTCACCCAGGTCGGCTCGACGGTGACCCTGCCATCCATGGCGACCACGCAGGACGCCGGCGTCATCCACACAGCCCACAGCACGACCGCCGGCAGCGCGACCTTCAGCAACCTGCAGATCGTCACCTCTCCGTACAAGGCCTACAGTTCGACCCCGGCCGCCGTCAGCCAAAGCGGCCAAGTGACCTCCCTGACCGGCGCGGGCATCGACGTGTGGCGCTCCGGCACGCAGTACGACGACGAGTACGCCGCCGCCTACCAGGCGGGGGCCGCCGGAACCTCCTCGACAGTCACCGTCCGCGTCGCCGGTCAGGACAAGACCAACAGCTGGGCCAAAGCCGGCCTGATGCTGCGCAACACCATCGCCTCCGCCGGCTCGTCCGCCGGGTACCTCGCCCTCGCCACCACCCCCGGCAACGGAATCGCCCTGTCGTCGGACTCCAACGGCGACGGCTACCTCGACACCAACACCGTCAAGACCGGAAGCGCCACCGTCGCCCCTGTCTGGCTCCGCCTGGTCAGAAGCGGTACGTCGGTCACCGGCTCCTACTCCGCCGACGGCGCCACCTGGACCACTGTCGGCACCGCGTCCCTGACCGGGGCGAACAGCACCCTGGACGCGGGCATGTTCTCCACGGCCCACGCCGGAACCATCGGCACCGCGAACTTCAGCCAGTTCTCCGTCAGCTGACGACGCGGTCCGGAGCACGATCCCCGAAACGAACTCCGCGTGCCGGTGCGACCTCCACACCGGCACGCAGAGCGTCGTCACGTCGGTCCCATACACACGTCGAAAGTGGAGTTGATGCGCAAACACGGAGTGCTCGCGGGCGTCCTGGCGACGGCCGCGCTGGCTGCCGGGCTGGTGGTCAGTGGTACGGCGGAGGCGGCAGCAGCGTGCACCTTCTACGTCTCCGCGTCGGGAAGCGACGGCAACGCCGGAACCTCACCGGATCGCCCCTGGGCGACCTTGGAACGGGCGCGGGACCACATCCGACAGCACGAGCTCAACAAGGACATGCAGGCCGACCTCCGCGTGTGTCTGCGCGGGGGCCGGCATACCCGGACGGCCACCTTCGACCTGACGGAGGCGGACTCGGGTTCCAACGG
The DNA here is from genome assembly GCF_036226605.1 of Streptomyces sp. NBC_00704. Taxonomy (NCBI): domain Bacteria; kingdom Bacillati; phylum Actinomycetota; class Actinomycetes; order Kitasatosporales; family Streptomycetaceae; genus Streptomyces; species Streptomyces sp. NBC_00704. The sequence goes on along the minus strand of NZ_CP109000.1, from coordinate 6,587,631 downwards.
GTTCGAGGTCGTCTACCAGGCGTATCCGGGTGAGGCGCCCGTCGTGGACGGTGGCAAGGCCGTCACGGACTGGAAGCGGGTGACCGACCAGCCTTACTTCGTGGCCGACGTGCCGGAGTCGGCGGGCTACGCCGACTACTTCCGGCAGCTCTACGTCGGCGGCCGGCGGGCTCAGCTGGCGATGGGCAAGGGCATCACGGGCAACGGCTTCTTCGATGAGGCATCGGTCCCCAACCCGCCGGCCGACCCGGAACGGCCGACCCGCTCCTACGACGGCGTGCAGTTCCCGGCGGCCGGCGTTCCGGCGTACACCAACGTCCGCGACATCCGGTTGCTGCACATCGCGATCGGCTTCAAGATCGACTACTTCCCCGTCGCGGACATCAGCGCGAGCGGCGCCAACAAGCGGGTGCGCCTGGCGCAGCCGCACTTCCAGGCGCGGCTCAACCGCGACGACGGCTTCTCGCTGGACTACAACGACACGTTCTACGTGCTCAACGCGTTCGAGGAGCTGGACTCCCCCGGCGAGTGGTATCTGAACCGGGCGGCGAACAAGGTGTACTACTACCCCCGGCCGGGAGAGGACGTCAACCAGGCCGGGGCGTACGTGCCGGTGGTGGAGACACTGGTGAACGTGGCCGGGTCCAGCCCGTCCGCAAAGGCGAGCGCGATCGCGTTCGACGGCATCACGTTCGAGCACGGCAACTGGCTGCTGCCTCGCGACCGGTTCATCGGCGGTTCGCAAGCGGAGGCGCAGTACGCGGACGACCCCTTCAAGGATCCGAGCTACGACGGCTACGGCGGTGAGGTGCCCGGTCAGATCAAGCTGACCAACGTCCGCGGCATCACCTTCACCGACAACACCGTGCGCAAGATGGGCAGCGGCGGGCTGCAACTGCTGACCGGAGCCGAGGACGTCACGGTCACCGGCAACCTCTTCCACAACCTGACCGCGGCCGGGATCATCGCCGGCCGCTGGATGGACGTACACGTCGACGGCGCCCGGCGCACCAGGAACGTGACGATCAGCAACAACGTGGTGACCGACACCGGTGACGACTTCTTCCCGGCGACCGGGATCAGCCTGATGAACACCTACAACGTGGCGGTCACCCACAACCTCGTCTACGACACCGCCTACATGGGCTTTCATCAGCGCAAGGCAGAGGAGCTCAGCCTCCTCGACGGGGTCGACGGGATCGGCAAGACGACGTTCAGCCACAACGAGGTGTACAACGCCACGTCCAAGGTGCCCTGGGGGGTGCACGACTCGGGAGCCGTCTACTCGTTCGGGTCGTGGCCGGGCAGCGAGATCAGCCACAACTACCTGCACCACTCGACGTCGACCGCGAACTACTACAGCGACAACCAGAGTTACCGGACCCGCTGGGACTACAACGTCGGGCAGGGCGGCCGGTTCGACTTCTCCCCACGTTACCGCCGGCCGCTGTCCGTGAACGCGTCGCACAACTACACCGACTTCGCCGACAACTGGCTCAACGGGGCCATCTACGACGGCGACGGACGACCGCACGTGGTGACAGATGGCACGTGGCCGACCGAAGCGCGGACCATCATGAACCAGGCGGGCCTGGAACCGGCGTACGCCGGACTGCGGTGGAAGGTGCCCAGGGAGAACCTGGCCGACCACTCCACCGTGTCCCGGCGCAGTGCCTGGAACAGCGACCTCGGCAAGCTCTGGGACGGCGTCACCGAGACCGGCGAAGCCGGCTCCGACGAAAACGAGTCCTGGGTGCAGTTCGATCTCGGCGCCGACTACGAGCGGTTCGCCTTCACCCTCCAGCAGGACGACTGCTGCGACTGGATGACCACCCACTGGAAGGTGCAGCGGTGGAGCGCCAGCCAGAAGGCCTGGATCGACATCATGCCCTACCAGGCGATCAACACGGCGGAGCCGGTCGTCTACCGACCGCCGGCCGACGTCGCCACCACCGACATCCGGCTCTACGTGCGCAACAGCAACCAGAACGGAAAGGTCGGCGTACAGGAGTTCAGCGCGACCGGCGTGCGGAAGTAACGGCCTCACCACCACGCGGCGGGCTCGAGCGCAGCGGGCGGGTGCACCGGGTCGTGCGCCCGCCTGTCTGCATTGCACTGCCGCCTCGCGAGCTCCTCGCGCCGACCCCCTTGTGGCGGGTGGATCGCTGGGCCAGGGAACGGGCGACGGAGGAAGTCTTCGGGATCGGGACGGAGTTGCTCTCTGTCTGGCCCTGCTGGTGTTCTGCCTGATCGAACGCCAGGTCCGCCGGGCCCTCGGAGGCGACCAGAGAATGCGGGGCATCTGTCCCGGCAACAAGAAAGTACAACCCACCGGCTGGATGATCCTCTACCACCTGTCCGATCTGCGACTACGGAGCGGCAGCGGCACAGACCCACCCGTCGTCGCCATCACCCGCGGCATCCGGCTCCACCTGCTCGACATCCGGCCTCCGGGACGCGGCACGGCACTGCGGCGGCGCACGGAACGGGCGGTCACCTGCGCAGTCCTGCTGCGCCGACCGCAGAGGCTGCCCATCACGTCCCAGTCGAGTCGACGAGCTCACAGTGCGGAGGCCATCCTGCGGACCCCCTCGGCGAGGATGTCCGGAGAGGTGGCCAGGTTCATACGGACGAACCCCGCGCCGCCCGGCCCGAAGGCGATCCCGGAGTTGACGGCGATCCGGCCTCGTTCCAGGAAGACGGCCGCCGGGTCGTTGCCAAGGCCCAGTTTCCGGCAGTCCAGCCAGGCCAGGTAGGTGGCCTGGCCTGGGCGGCAGCGCACGGTGGGCAGGTGGGTGGACAGCAGCTCGCCGAGCAGCCGACGGTTTTCGTCCAGTCCGGCCAGCAGGCTGTCGAGCCAGGCACCGCCCTCCCGTAGGGCCGCGGTGTGGGCGATGACGCCGAGGTGGCTGGGACCGTGACCGACTTCCTCGGGGAGGCGGGCCAGGTCGTCGGCGGCCTCGGGGCCGGCGACGGCGAGGGCGGCCTTGAGACCGGCGAGGTTCCATGCCTTGGAGGCGGACATCACCGACAGGCTGTTCTCCGCGCCCGGCACGCTCAGGAAAGGAACGAAGGAGGTTCCGGCAGCCACGAGGGGAGCGTGGATCTCGTCCGCCACGACGCGCACGGCGTACCTGCGCGCAAGCTCGGCAACATCGGTCAGTTCAGTGGCGGTGTGTACGGCGCCGGTCGGATTGTGCGGACTGCACAGCAGGTACACCGGCTGCCTGCCGCGACCGGTGGCTTTCTGGAACGCGACCTCCAGGGTGGTCAGGTCGATCCGCCCTTCCTCGGTCAGCGGCGCCTCGACAACCGGCCGGCCGTCGTTGCGGATGAACTGATAGAAGGGGGGATACACGGGGCAGTTGACCACGACGGGGTCCCCGCGGCCGGAGACCAACTTGAGCATCTCGACGATGCCCAGCATCACGTCAGGGACGATCGCCGTCCGCTCGACAGCCAGGTCGTCCCAGTCCCAACGTCGCGCGGCGAAGTCCGCGAATGCCTCGGCATAGGCGGTTCCGGCCGGATATCCGGTATCTCCGCGGTCCACCGCACTGTGGATGGCTCGTGCAATGGGCTCGGCGACCGGCACGTCCATCTCCGCCACCCACAGCGGCAATACGTCGTCCTGGTAGGTCGTCCACTTCATACTCGTGCGCTGCCGTAGCTGCTCGAGAGACAGCTGCCGCAGGGGGTTCACGCCGCGAGTTCCCGTGAGGTCCTTCAATGAGTCATCCATGAAACGAAAATAGACCGCATCTCGCGCGCATTGTTTGCCTTTCTTGCGCTGTCCGCCTCCGGGGCGGCAAAGAGTCACCCAGTGTGGAGCGCGATTCCCCAGCAGCCCAGGGCGCGTCTTCAGCACGGCACGTCCGCCGGTCTCGTCGGGAACGTCGGCCACGAAGGCCTGAACGTGTCGCTCGTCCCGGGTCCAGCGCACCCAGGGGCCGCCGTCATGCGGATCGGCGGAGCCTGATTCCCGTGGCCTGGTCGCGTGCACGGCCGGCGAACCGGGCATGCCCGTTCCCCTCTCCGGCCCGACGGCGCGTCGCGCTGCCGCGGTTTGCCCGAAGGGTCCGGAGCCGGCGGAGTTCGCGGGCATTGACCTACTCCGCCGCGGTCCGGGCCGGTAGCATGCGGCCGCGAAGCGGACAGAGGGGGACCATGTCGGCGTCCGGGGACACGGAACACCAAGGGAACGGCGGACCCGGCGGGCGCCGGGAGAATGCCGGGCGCGGCGGGCGCAGCGAGTCCAGGATCGCCGTAGCGGCGGTCGACGACCATCCGGTGGTCCTGCTCGGTCTCCAGGCGTACTTCGCCGAGCACACCGCCGACATCGAGCTGGTGCACGTGGCGCCCGACGTGGAAGCCCTCCTCGCCGGGCTGGAGCCGCCCCCGCCTGCCGAGCCGTCGGAGGGCGCCCTGCCCTGCGCACCACCTGGCCCGCCTCCCGGCGCACCAGCGGGGGTGTCCCTGGACATGCCCTCGGTGGTCCTGCTCGACCTGCGGCTGCGAGACGGCAAGGCCGTCGACGACAACGTCCGGCGCCTTCGGGCCGCCGGAGCGCGGGTGCTGGTCTTCACCACCGAGCACCGGCCCGCCGCGGTGCGCAGGGCGCTGGACGCGGGGGCCGTGGGCCTGGTGCTGAAGGAGGACCCGGAGGCACGACTGGTGGACGCCATCCGCGCCGTGCACGGCGGGGAGCCCTATCTGTCCAGTCGGCTCGCACACGCCATCGTCACCGATCCGCGCGGCGCCGTCCGCCTCAGCAGTCAGGAGCGCCGCGTCCTGGAGCTGATCGCCCGAGGTCTGCCGCACCGCCAGGTGGCGCGGATGCTGCACATCACCGAGGACACCGTCCGCACGTACCGCAAGCGTGCCATCGAGGCGTACGCCGCCGCGGGCGAAGGGCTGTTGGAGGACAGCCGGCAGCTGGTGTGGCGTGCCGTGGCCGACGGCCACATCGACCTCACACCGACTGCGTCCGACGGCACGCCGGACACCCCGGGGTGGTGACACCGAACGCCGAGGCGCCGAGGCCGGGAACCTACCGCCATGGCGTGTGGTCCGGTCTTCAGCGCGCGATGGCGGCGGTCACGGCGCTGTTCGCGGTGAGCTGGTCGATGCTGCTGGTGTCATCGGGCGGACGGCTCGCGCCCGCCGTCCTCGCCACTGCCGTGGTGGTCACCGCGCTGGCGGCCGTCCTGACGGTGCGCGGCGCCCTCGTCCGGCTGGGCTATGGCGATGTGTGGGCGTCCGTGGGCGTCTCGCTCGTCACGGAGGCGGTGTTCGCGGTCGAGCGGCCGTCGCTGATCGTCGTCGGGCTGCGCTGCGAACCCACCGCCGTCGCCGTGCTGCTGGCGATCGGGTTCGGACCGCGCCGGCTCGCGTGGCCGGTGTCCTCGGCGGTCATCGGTGCGCAGATCGCGGCGAGTCTGCCGACGGACGGTCCGGCTGCCGCGGTGCAGGGCGCCTGGCCGGTGCTGGCCGCCGCGGTGGCGGCCGCGGTGCTGGGCCCACTGCTGCGCACCGCCGGAGCCCGTGCCGACGCCGCCCAGGAACAGACGCTGACGGCAGGCGCCACGGCCGCACGAGCGAAGGCGCGCCGGGAGGCGCATCACCGCTTCCAGGACCTGCTGCACGACGAGGTGAGTTCCGCGCTGCGCGCGGTCAGCATGCCCGGGATCGCCACGACGCAGGTGAGGCAGGCATGCCACAGCGCCGTGGACGCACTGCTGCGGGCGCCTGCCGCACCAGGGCAAGATGCCGACCTCGCGGCCCTGCTCGCCACGCTCACCGCCGGAGGCGGGCCACCTCTGAGCGTCGAGGTCTCGGGGGCCGTCCCGGTGCCCGCCGAGGTTGCCGAGGCCGCCCTGGGTGCGGCGGCCGAGGCGGTGCGCAACGCGGTCCGGCACGCCGAGGCGCAGGCGCTGAAGGTCCGGCTGCGCGGGGACGAGCACGGATTCGTGCTCTCCGTCGCCGACGACGGGGTGGGGTTCTCCCCGGCCGGAGTGCACGTGTCCTCGATGGGACTGCGCAGATCGGTGCTGCGGCGGATGGCCGCCGTGGCAGGCACCGCGGAGGTGCACAGCTCCCCCGGCGACGGCACCACCGTACGGCTGGTCTGGCAGCGGGCCCGGGCGCGGGCGGTCCGCACAGGCGAGGGCCGCGGGGCCGTCGCGGAAACCCCGGACCGGATGTCGAGCATCCGCACCGCGGTCGGGGACATCCGCCGGCCGCTGGCCGCCGTCTGTGTCCCCTATCTGCTCGCCACCGGGGCCGTCGCCGCGATCCACACCGTGCGGACCCCGCGGGTGAGCTGGCTGATGGTGTGGTACCTGCTGCTGGCCGCGGTGACCGTGGCGTTGCTGTTGCGCGCCCAGAAAGGCATCGGGGGGCGCGCGGCCGCCGCCGTGAGCGCCTTCGCCGTCGGCGGGGCGGTCGGCAGCTTCCTCGTGATCCCCACGTCCGGCATCGCCGATGACACCTCCTGGCCGATCGGCGCGGTCACCCCGCTGCTGACCGTGCTGGTGATCGTCCGGCCACCGTGGGAAGCCGTGCTGGCGCTGGTACTGGAACAGGCGGGGGTCGTCCTGGTGCTGCTGGCCGGGCCGCCGTTCGCCGACTCCTGGGGCGAGAGTGCGGCGAAGGCGGTGCCGGCGTTGTTCGCCCCGGCGCTGGGTGTGGGCATGGGGCTGGCCATCGGGCAGACCGTGGCCCGGCTGGGCGCGGCGGTGATGCGAGCCAACGCCGGGCGGGCGGCCTCGGCCGCTGTGGAGTCCGCCCGACAGGCCCGCGAGGCGGTGCACCGCAGACGCCTGGCCGACCTCGACGAGGAGATCCTTTCCTTCCTGCGCCGTACCGCCTCCGGGGATCTCTCCCCGCAAGCGTCACAGACCCGGGTCCGGGCGCGGATGCTGGATCTGGCCGTCCGCGACGAGCTGCACCTGCCCGGTGCGCTCGGCCGCTCCACCCGTGAACTGCTGGGCGCGGCACGCGCCGAGGGCTGCGTGGTGACCATCCAGTCGGACGCCGACCATCCGCCCCCGCCGGATCTGCTGCGTCGCCTGCTCACCTCCGCGCTGGGCACGAAACCGGCCCCGGAGGAACTGGTCCTCAGCGTGGAACCCCGGCCAGGCGCGCTCTCGGTCGGCCTGGTGACGCTGCCGGGGGACCCGGAGCGGGCCGCCGCCCTGCGCAAGGCCCTGGCGGAAACCTCCGCGGTCGTCGAGGACGGCAGGGAGTCCACCTGGGTCGAGGTCTCCACCCACGCGGGCGGCGTCGCGGCCCCGTCGTCTACCGGTGTCCCCATTGATGGGGACAGCGCGGTCGGTGCCGCGGCGACAGGATGACCGTACGACGGGCGGCCGTTGGGGGGATGGCCGCCCGTCGGTGACAGGTATGCGGGCCGGACCGCGCTGCGGCCCGCCCGGACGGTCCTGACCGGGACGGCCGTTGCTGCGCCCGGTCCGCAGCGCACCGAAGGCAAACGGGAGGTGGCCGTGGCTACGGCTGAGGAATACGAACGGGTGCTCCGCAAGGCGGAGTTCGGCGGCAAGCTCAACCAGCAGGAACTCGACCTGCTCAAGCGCCTGTACCGGGAGGTCGGCGAGCGCGGAAACCGCGCACGCAAGATCATCGACGGCTGACAGGACCGCGGTCGGCCACCGGGCGTCCGCGGCGGCTCTCCGCGACCGGCCGCCTGCCCCGATCCCCTACTCACGGCTTTCACGGCTTTTCACCGCTTTTCACGGCAGAACGGAACCAAGGAGATCATGGTGGGGTTCTTCGGAAGCAAGTCCAAGCGTTCCTCGGCGGTACGGGACTGGTCCACCGGCCCGGTGGTGAAGCAGAGCCCCCTCGCGGCCGATGCGCCCGACGTGCTGGCGTTCGCCGTCGAAGCGGCCAAGCAGGCGGACCGCCCGGCCGGTGTCGACCCGGAAAAGGTGCTGGCGGCGATCGACAGGCTGCTGGCGGGCCAGATGGACGCCTACGCCGCTGCGCTGTCGGGACTGGACGCCGGACAGACGGCGCAGATGCGCGAGTCGCTCTACGCCAGGCCGGACTTCCGCTTCGAGATGTTCTTCGACGGGCTGACGTACTTCGGGTCGAACGGCATCGCGATGTGCAACGGGCTGGTCGAGCAGTGGGGAAAGTTCCAGTCGGTGATCGTGGGCCTCATCGAGAAGGGCGAGTTCGACCGGGGCTGAACGGACCGGCGGCCGGCCGGGGCGACGCCGCCCGGCCGGCCGCCGGTTCGTCCTCACGCCACTGCGGACGCACCGGCCGCTACCCACGTTCCCCCCGGGCCCACGGCGGCAGGTCCGGATCAGACCGCGGGCCGGTCGCATCACGAGAGCCGGAGTCATGCGCAACGCGATCAAAGTCCTGTTCGCCCTCGCCTGCTTCTACGTCTTCTGGAAGTTCCGCAACACGACGCTGGGGCAGAGCAGTTTCATCGTGTCCGTCATCGGCCTCTTCATCGACGACTGGTTCATGAACCGCCTGCGCGACGGTGTGCCGCGCCGCACCAGCGTGCCGCAGCGGCACGAAGACGCCGCGCCACAGCCCCACACCGGCGATGGCGGGCGGCCCCCGGGCGGCGTAGGCGACTACCTGGCGGTCGTGGTGACAGCCGTGCTGTCGGCCGTGATGGCGGACTCCTTCTTCCTCACCACCTGGCTCGACCTGCCGCCGGCAACGGGTTCGGCCGGCGCCGGCGGTCCGGCGGTCGCCGTGAAGGTCGTCGCCTCCCTACTGGCCATGGCCGTGGCGGTGGCGGCGCCCGTGGTCCTCGCGGCCGTCACCTACCTGACCTGCGCGGAGTGGCTGGCCGACCGCTCAGGCAGCCCGCACCGCAACGGCGGATGCCTGGCCCTCTTCCCTGCGGCCCTGCTGGGCGTCGCGGCATACGGGCACTTCTACCTGGCCTACGAGTTCTACCAGTTCCTCGGGGCGCTCCGACCGACGGACTGGACCTGACCGCCGCACGCTGCGGACTGTGCCTGCTTGCTCGTGGTGCAGCACCCGCGCCTCGCACGACAGTCGGTACGGGAAACGGAAGCTCGTCAACGCGCTGCTCCACCGGAGCCGCACCGGCGGGCGACGGTGGTGCCGGCCGTGTCCGTCGGGGCGCATCAATCCGGTCACGCCGGCGGCGGCCTCGGTGCGTGACACGCCTGCGGTCATACCGACCGGAGCCACGGTCAAGCGGCCGTTGATCGCGTACGGCCGCTGAAGGCGTCAGCTTCGCTGTTCGCGAAGGCCTGCCGTCCGGGCACGCGGGTGTGTGCCCGGACGGCGGGCCACTGTGGCTGTGGCGTGTCAGTCGATGCCGATCTCGGCGAGTTGCAGGCGGAACTTGGTGGACTCGTCGGAAGCCGGGGCGCCGAGTCCGGTCGCCGTCAGGCGCAGGTAGCGGCCGGTGACGGAGGTGAGCGTGTAGGTCTGGGCGGCTCCGCTCGGGTTGGGCTGTCCCGTGACGGTGCGGGCGGTGGTGTAGGTGCCGGATCCGTCGGGGCGGGTCTGCAAGGTGAAGTCGACGGGGAAGTTCGCCGAGCCGCCGCCGGCTCCGGCGGCGTCGGTGCGCGGGTGGAGGGTGACGGAGCCGATGGACCGGTCGGCACCGAGGTCGACCTCGATCCACACCGGGGTGGCGCTGACGTCGGCGGCGGGGAAGTCGATGCTGGTGAAGCCCTTGGCGCCGGTGACGCTGGTGGTGGTGCCCTCCAGAATGCGGGTCTTGCCCCAGTCGCTGTTCTCGAGCGTGTAGTTGGCCGTGACGGTGGTCGCGGCGGTGGGGACGGTGAGTTCGGCGAGTTGCAGACGGAACTTGGTGGACTCGTCGGAGGCGGGGGCGCCGAGCTTGGTGGCCTGGAGGCGGACGTGGCGGGCGGTGGTGGTCTTGAAGCCGTACGTCTGCACCAGCCCCTGGGGGTTGGACTGTCCGGTGACGGTGCGGGCGGTGCTGTAGACGCTGGATCCGTCGGGGCGGGTCTGGACGGTGAAGTCGACCGGGAAGTTCGCGGTCCCGCCGCCGGCCGCCGGGGTGTCGGTGCGCGGGAAGAGGCGTATGGCGTCGAGGTCGGTGTCCGCACCGAGGTCGATCTCCACCCAGACGGGGTTCGCGCTGACGTCGGCGGAGGTGAACTCGTTGCTGGTGTATCCCCGGGCGCCGCTGACGCTGGTGAGCTTGCCGTCGGTGAGCCGGTTCTTGCCCCAGCTGGTGTTCTCCAGGCTGTTGTTGCCGGTGACCGGCCGGTTCAGGGCGAGGTTGTCGAGGCGGCCGGTGCCCGTCGCCACGAACGTCCAGGCGCCCGGCTGGACCTTGAAGTAGACGTACGAGGAGTCCTTGCCGTCGTAGCTCAGGCCGCTGACGCCGCCGGTGGAGGAGCCGCCGGTGAAGACGGTGGTGCCGTTGGCCTTGATGACGGGCTGGGAGCCGCCGTAGGTGGGCACGCCGACGCGAGCGGTCGTTCCGCTCGGCGAGGTGAGCGTGAGGGTCGCCTGGGCGCCGTCGCGGGTGATGCCGAAGCGGATGTCACCGTTGACGGTCGGTGTCACGGTGTTGATCTTCGTGAGGGTGCCGGTCTGGGGGGTGACCTCGTAGGTCTCCCAGCCTGCCGTGGTGGGGCGGACGCCCGCGGCGTAGGCGGAGAGCGCGTACAGCGGGCCGCCGTTCCAGGCGTGGTTGTCGGTGCCCTGCGACTTGACCCACACCTCCCACAGGGTGTGGCAGGCGGGGTCGGCGGCCTGGGCGGCGTAGCGGTTGCGCATCCGCTCCTCGGCGACGGTGGCCGCGCCCATCAGGTACAGCGCCTCCAGGACGTAGAACTCCGTGTAGGGGCTGGCGTTGAGGTGGGTGCGCAGCACGTTGGTGATCGCCGGGTAGTGACTGGGGGCGGCCAGGCCCGCGACGACGGCGAGGGCGTTGGCCCGGTCGTCGGTGTCGCCGGTGTAGCCGGGCGAGCGGTACTCGTTCTTGGTGGAGTTCCACAGCAGGGTGTCGAAGTTGGCCTTGATGCTGGTGCGCTGGGCCTGCCAGCCGGCGACGTCGCCGGTGTTGCCGCTGAGGGCGGCGAGCTTGGCGGCGGTGTCCAGGGCCAGGTAGTACCAGCAGTTGTTCAGGACGCGGGTGTCGATGTCGGTGCCCCAGTCCTGCCAGTCCCAGTCACCGGCGCGGTGGGTCACCAGGCCGTCGCTGCCCAGGCTCCACAGGTCCAGGTACTTCTTCACCGCCGGGTAGGCGCCGGTGACGGTGCTCGTGTCGCCGGTGTAGAGGTGGAACGTCCAGAACGACCACACCGAGGCGAGCATCTGGTTGGGCAGTTCGCCGGTCCAGATGGTCGAGGGCATCGGGGAGTAGAGCGCCCCGGTGTCCTTCGCCCAGGAGGCCAGCTGGGAGATGGCCTTCTTGCCGAGGGCGTGGGAATTGGCGTCGAAGGTGTAGAAGCCTTCCTTCAGCTGGTTGACCACATCGCCCCACCACTGGGCGCGTTCGCGGGTCGGGCAGTCCATGTAGTTGTCGCGCATGTTGACGTACATGGTGCGCGCGGCCTTGGTCCACACGGTGTCGAAGAGGGCGTCGTTGCTGGTGAACGACCCGGCGAAGTCGGTGTCGTACCCGGACTCCCGGTACTTCAGGTCCACGATGGTCACGCCCGCCGGGATGGTGTACCGCACGGCCGTACCGCTCATCCAGCCCAGCGCCTCGAACTCCTGGACCCCGCCCGTGCAGACGTAGGTGGCGCGCACGTTGAAGATGGTCTTCTGGTCGATGCCGACCAGGCCCTTGCCGTCGTCGTAGTGGTCGGTCTGGACGCCGATCACGGCGCCGGCCGGGGCGTTGACCTTCAGGTAGGGGGTGACCTGGATGTTGGACGGCAGGGTGGCCGAGATGGCCGTGGAGCCTTGTCCGGCGCTGGGGAGTGACGCGGCGTTGGTGTAGGACTTCAGGCCGGAGTAGCGGAACTGCGGGATCGGCCGTTCGACGAGGCCGTTCCAGGGAGCCGTGCCGGCGGCGCCGAAGTCGGTGGGCGCGCTCCAGGCGCTGTCGTCGAAGCCGGTGGACTGCCAGTCGGCCATGGCGGTGGCGTTGCGGGCGTCGTAGTAGACGTTCGATTCCGGCAGCCGGAAGTTGACCTGGGTGCCGCTGGTGTTGTTCGCGTAGCCCGGGTGGACCTTGTGCTTCCAGCCGGTGTCGCTGACCAGCCGGGTGGTGGTGGAACCGGTCTCGATGTCCGACTGGAACAGCAGACCGCCCTTGCCGCTGCTGCTGTGCGAGAAGCCCTCCTTGCCGAAGTACCGCACCAGCAGCGCCACCGTGTTGGTGCCGCTGGTCAGGTACGGGGCGAGGTCGATCTCGTCGTAGTAGGTGTCCGTGCGGTTCGGACCGCGCTTGAGCCCGCCGTCGAAGACCACGAGCGTGCCGTTGACCCACAGCCAGTACTTCGAGTCCGTCGCGATCTGAGTGACGGCCTTCGAGGGGGCGGAGCCCAGGGTGAACGTTCTGCGGAAGGCCACCCACTGGTTCGCCGAACTGGAGGGAGCCCAGATCCACTTCGCGGTCCACGAGACGGCCGCGGACGCGGTCGACGCGAGCCCCGGCAGGAGCAAGGAACCCAACGTGGGGGCAAGCGCCACGGCTATGGCCGAGCGCAGAGCAGAACGGCGCGTCACATCGTGCATCGCGGGCTCCTAAGAATTGTGCGGAGAGCGGAGAGCGGGGAGCGGGGAGCGGGGAGCGGGGAGGGCAGCGAACGGGGCGGCAGCCCGGGGTGGAGGCGGGGCGGAATTTTCGCTTCCCACGGTTCTGAATCGTTTCAATCACATGTTTGCAGGCGTGATCCTGACGTCGGCGCAGGCGTCGTGTCAATGGCCGTGCAACCGGAATCTCCGTGTGCGGCCCGCGCGATGGCGGGAGGTCTGCGCAGTTCAAGAGTGTGGAGTGTGGAGTCCTCCACCGCGGTGAGCGGTCGGGAGCGCCGTGTTCGGGGCCGAACCGGCCAGTTCCATTGACGAACTCCCGGTCGGCATTTATCTTCTGCACGAACTTGCGAACGATGTTCGATTGTTCGAACCCTGGCTGCCGGAAGGGGCAGCCCGCGTTGCGCGCCCGTCGCCGTCGCACCTCTGTGACAGCCCTGTCGGGCTTCTCCGCTGTCTCGTCACCCGGCCCGCCATCGCGGGGTTCCGGTCGCTGCCGCACCCACGCGAAACCCGCGACGCCTCGGCCGCTGATGACGCAACAGGCGACGTTCCGCCCCCACGGAGCCGGTACCTCCCCAACGGCACGGAGGCCGGGCCTCGTCCCCGCCTCACCTGCACCTGCCCTGCACCTGATCACGGCACTGTCTGCACTACGAACAGGAACGCACATGCCCGCGGTTCTCTCCCGGCTGGCAGCGACATTCGTCGCCGCCTGCCTGCTCTTCACCGCCCAAGTCGTGAGCACACCCCAGCGGGCCGCCGCCGCGGATCCGGGATACCTGATGACGCACTTCATAGGGGAGGGCTCGACCGGTCAGCAGATGTACTTCTCGTACAGCGCGGACGGCCTGAACTGGTCCGACCTCAACGGCGGTGGGATGACCCTGCGTTCGACCGTGGGCACGCGCGGAGTACGCGACCCCGCACTGGTGCGCTCGCCCGACGGCAGCAAGTACTGGATCATCGCGACCGACCTGTGCATCGGCTGCGGCCAGTCGTGGTCGGACTCCACGTCCAACGGCAGCCGCAACCTCGTGGTGTGGGAGTCGACGGACCTGGTCACCTGGTCGCAGCCGTGGCTGCTCAACGTCGCCGGAGCCATCCCCGACGGGCGCAACGCCTGGGCCCCGGAGGCGATCTGGGACCCGGCCACCAGCGACTACGTCATGTACTGGGCGACCAACGCCACCCTCGACGGTGTGCTGAAGCACCGCATCTACTACGCCCGCACCTCCGACTTCCACACGATCACGACACCGCAGATCTACATCGACCGCCCCGGCACCCAGGGCATCATCGACACCCAGATCGTCGAGGTCCCCTCCGGCGTCGGCGACTACCGCTACGTGCGGGCCTCCGGCGACGGCCAGATCACGCTCGAGGGCAGCAACTCGATCCTCGGGACCTGGACCGCCATCGGCAACCTCTCCGGCATCGGCCTGACCGGCTCCCAGGTCGAAGGCCCGATGTGGATGAAGTTCAGGGACCGCAACGAGTGGACCCTCTACCTCGACCAGTACGCGGCCGGAAAGGGATACATGCCGGTCGCGACGACCAACCCGTCCGCCGTCGGGACCTACCGGCTCCCGACGTCGGGAACCTACTCCATGGGCGGCACCAAGAAGCGCCACGGCTCGATCCTGAACCTGACGGCCGCGGAGGACGCCCGGATCCGGGCCCGCTGGGCGGACACTGCGGCCAAGCGGCTGCAGTCGTTCAACTTCCAGGACCGCTACGTGCGGCACACCAACTTCGACGTCCGCATCGACCAGAACGTCACCAACGACGACGCCAGATTCCGGCCGCGACCGGGTCTGGCCGGCTCCGGCACCGTCTCCTTCGAGTCGGTCAACTTCCCCGGCTACTACCTGCGCAGCGACGGAGCCGACTTCCAGCTCGTGCACAACGACGGCACCACCCAGTTCGCCGACGACGCCACCTTCCGCCAAGTCGCCGGGCTCGCCGACTCGACCTGGTCCTCGTTCCAGTCGTACAACCATCCCGACCGCTACATCCGCCACTACGCCTTCCAGTTGAAACTCGAAACGATCACCACCGCTACAGCACGCGGCGACGCCACCTTCCGCCTGACGAGCTGACCGGACAGGTGCCGGTGCCCCTCAGCACGGCCTGTCCCCGGCGTGCGGCAGGTGCTGGTCATCTGTCCAGGGCGGGTTGACGGGGCTTCACCTTCGTTCGTTCGGCCGTTGCCCGTCGGCGTGGTGGTCTTCATCGGACTCGGCCGGACTGAGGCAGCCAAGCCGCTTCACGCGCGTAGGGCCCCGGAGCGCAAGAGCACGCAAGTGCACGTGCGCTCCGGGGCCTACGGGATCTGGATGCGCCGGGAGTCACAGAAGCCGCCCCTGTCGGCGGCTTCGCGCCCACTCGTGCCCGGCGTGTGCGCGCGGCCCCGCCGGTCACCGACCGGGGGTCATCCGACCGCCCCGACGGCGTACAGCACGCCCGGCGCCGCCATGGCCGCGCCGATCGCGCGGAACGCCAGGGTGTTGCCGCGCTCGAATCGCTGTCCGGTCCGGCCGCCCGCCCGGGCCGCGAAGGCGGGCCCGAAGACGGCCATGACCGCACCGCTCACGGCTACGAGCAGACCTGCGACGGTGTGCACCGTCTCCTCCTCCGTGTCGGGGGGCAGGCGCGTCCGAGGCCGCGCCTGCTCTTGTCCTGTCGTCCTGCGCGGCCCCTACCTGCTCCGGCGGCGGCTCCGGACGAACAGCGCGCCCATGACGATCGCGGCCACCAGGAACATGCACACGGCCAGGTAGGGCGACCAGGAGGGCCCGTCGGGCCGCTCGTTCGCCAGTCGGACCCATGCGTGCACAGCGATTGACTCCCGAGTCTGAAGGTGTGTTCGGCGGTCCCGGTGCCCCGGCACCGGACGAGCACATGACGAGTAGAGGACGAGTACCGGCCGAGCACAGGAGCGTGTACCCGGAGCGGTCGAGGGCATCCCCTTCCGGTCGAGGCCGGTGCCGTGACGGAGTCAACTGCCGGTCAGTCGTGCGCCGTTGCTGGGACTCACCCCGCCGGCCGGACGGCGTCGGGGCAGGGGCGCGTCGAGTTCACAGCGCCGACTGGCCTCGCGCGTGCGGTCGTTGGGGGTGGGGCTGCGACAGCGGCTGCGGCTGCGGCTGCGGTTGCGGTTGCGGCCACAGGGCGCCACCGCCGACTGCCGGCGTCCGCTTCCGTTTCCGTTTCTGTTTCTGTTTCCGAACCGTGATGATCTCGGTCGCCGGGTCCCTCACCTGCGCTGCCGTACGCGGTGCCACGCCCTGCACACTCGATGTATACACACCATGTATACACAGTGTGTAGAGTACGGCCGTGGCCAGCTGCCGAGGGAGTGACTCCCCCTCGGCCGGGCCCTGTTCGCACCGGCAGCCGGCCCGACCCGTGTGGGCCGGAATCCGACCATCGCCCGACTCCACAGACCTCGTGAGGCCGTGACCCGATGACCCCTTCTCCCCCCGGCTCCCTGCTCTTCGCCGAGGACCTGCGCAAGGCCTACGGCCCGACCATGGCGCTCGACGGCGCCGGGTTCTCCATCCGCCCCGGCGAGGTCGTCGCCGTCATGGGGCCCTCCGGATCCGGCAAGTCCACGCTGCTGCACTGCCTCGCCGGAATCGTCCAGCCCGACTCCGGAACGATCTCCTACGACGGGCGTGACCTGACGACGATGAACGACGCCCGGCGCAGCCAACTGCGCCGCTCCGAGTTCGGGTTCGTGTTCCAGTTCGGCCAGTTGGTGCCCGAACTGACGTGCGTGGAGAACGTCGCCCTGCCGCTGCGGCTGAACGGCGCCTCGCGCAAGGAAGCCGAGCGGACCGCGCTCGGCTGCATGCAGCGCCTGAAGGTCGACGACCTCAGGGCCAAGCGTCCCGGCGAGGTCTCCGGCGGCCAGGGGCAGCGGGTCGCCGTGGCCCGCGCGCTGGTCACCGGTCCGCGCCTGCTGTTCGCGGACGAACCCACCGGCGCGCTCGACTCCGCCAACGGCGAGCGGGTGATGGAACTGCTCACCGAGGCGGCCCGCTCGGCGGACGCCGCCGTCGTCCTCGTCACCCATGAGACGCACGTGGCCGCCTTCGCCGACCGCGAGGTCGTCGTCCGCGACGGGAAGTCCCAGGACATGGAGCGCGCCGTATGAGCACGCTCGGCGAGCAGCTCCCGCCCCAGCGCGAGCGAGCGTGGAAGAGGGCGGCCGCGGACCTGGCGCTGGGGGCCCGCTTCGCGGTCAGCGGCGGGCGCGAGGGCTGGGTCCGGATGACCCTCACCGGCGTGGGCGTGGGCCTCGGCGTGGCACTGCTCCTGCTGTGCACCGCCCTGCCCAACGTGTTCGCCGCCCGCCACCGGGTGGAGGAGGCCCGCTTCGACAACACGTTCGTGTCCTCCGACAAGGTCCCGCCGAAGGCCGACGACACCTTCCTGATCGCCGACACCGACACCACCTGGCACGACGACGACATCCGCGGCCGCCTCGTCGAACCCGAAGGCCGCCGGGCGCCGCTGCCGCCGGGTGTCGACGGCTACCCGGCCAAGGGCGAGATGGTGGTCTCCCCCGCGCTCAGGGACCTCCTCGCCTCGGACGGCGCCGCTCTGCTGCGCGCACGTCTGCCCTACGAAATCACCGGCACGATCGGCGAGAGCGGCCTCATCGGCTCGCACGAACTGGCCTACTACGCGGGCGCCTCGGGGCTGAATCCCACGGACGGCTCCCCCGTGCACCGGCTGAACCGGTACGGCCGACCCGACTCCCCGGACCCCTCGGACACGGCGTCCGAGGAGACCGACCCGGTGCTGCTGCTCATGATCCTCGTCGTGTTCGTGGTGCTGCTGGCCCCGGTCGCCGTGTTCATCGCCGCGGCCGTCCGCTTCGGCGGCGAGCGCCGCGACCGCCGACTGGCCGCGCTGCGCCTGATCGGCTCGGACAGCCGCATGACCCGGCGGATCGCGGCGGGCGAGGCACTCGCCGGAGCCCTCCTCGGCCTGGTCGTCGGCGCCGGCTTCTTCCTCCTCGGCCGTCAGACCCTGGGCTCCACCGAGGTGCTGGGCGTCAGCGTCTGGCCCGGTTACCTCGACCCCTCCCCCGCGCTCGCCGCGCTGGTCGCGGTGGCGATCCCGGTCGCCGCCGTCCTCGTCACGCTGCTCGCGATGCGCGGCGTCGTGGTGGAACCGCTCGGCGTCGTGCGCGCGGCCAGGCAGCGCCGCCGCCGGCTGTGGTGGCGACTGCTGCCGCCGCTCGCCGGCCTCGCGATGCTCTACCCGTCGATCGGCAAGGGCCGCGACAACGGCGACTACAACACGTACCTCGTCACCGGCGGCGTCCTGCTGCTGCTGACCGGCATCACCGCGCTGCTCCCGTGGGTCGTGGAAGCGGCCGTCGACCGTCTCGGCAAGGGCCCGCTGTCCTGGCAGCTCGCCGTACGGCGGCTGCAACTGAGCAGCGGGACCGCCGCCCGCATGGTCAACGGCATCGCCGTCGCCGTGGCCGGAGCCATCGCCCTTCAGATGCTGTTCACCGGAACGCAGAGCCAGTACGTCAAGGCCACCGGCCAGGATCCCGGCCGGGTCCAGATGGAGGTCGACTTCAGCGACCGCAAGCCGCTGTCCGGCGTCGAGCGCGCGTTCACCGGCACCAAAGGGGTCCGGGCCGCGGTGGCTCTGGCCATGTCCCAGTACGGAGACGCGCGTCGCGACCCGAAGAACACCAACGGTCTGACGGTGGGCAGTTGCACCGCCCTGCGCGAACTCGCCACGCTGCCCTCCTGCAAGGACGGCGACGTGTTCGTGACGCGCACCAGGAGCGGCTACACCGACACCCGCAACGACGCCGAGATCGCCGTGGTGAAGCCCGGACGCCGCCTCTACATCGACCCCTCGTACGGCGACGCCACCGAACGCGGCCTCGAGGCGCCCTGGACCGTGCCGGCGAACGTGCGGGTGGTGGACGCGCGCAAGGACTCGCTGGGAGACGCCAACAGTCTGCTGGTCACTCCCGCCGCGCTGCCCGCCGAGGCCGCGCCCGCGTTGTACTCGGCCGGGGTCTACCTGCGCCTGGACCCCGCGGTTTCCGGGTCACGCGAGTACGTGCGCAACGTCGTCGCCCGGATCGACCCCCTGGCGCACGACTACAGCTGGTCGGCGACCCAGGAGGACGCCATGTACGCGTCCGTCCGCACCGGCCTGTTCGTCGGCTCCGCATTCGTGCTGGCGCTGATCGGCGCGAGTCTGCTGGTCTCCCAGCTGGAGCAGTTGCGCGAGCGCCGCAAGCTGCTCTCCGCGCTGGTCGCCTTCGGCACCCGGCGCCGGACGCTGAGCCTGTCGGTGCTGTGGCAGACGGCCCTCCCGGTGGGGCTCGGCCTCGTCCTGGCGGCGACGGTGGGCGTCAGCCTCGGCACGGTGCTGCTGAAGATGACCCGTACACCGGTGGCCATGGACTGGTCGAGCGTCCTGACCATGACGGGCGTGGGCGCGGCCGTGGTCGCCGTGGTGACCCTGCTCAGCCTGCCGCCGCTGCTGCGGATGATGCGCCCGGACGGCCTGCGCACCGAATAACCGGCCGTCGCACAGCCCGGGGTGGGGCCACACCGACCAGGAGCATCCTGGCAGGAGGGGCCCACCCCGGGCCGCGGAGTGCGTGCGGGGGTGCAGGGGTGCGTGCGGGCCGGGGTGTGGGGGCGATGGTGTGAGGGGCCGGGCCGGGGTGTAGGGGCCGTGGTGTGAGGGGCGGGGCCGGGGTCTGGGGGCCGGGGCGTGCGGCTCAGAGGTCGTCCGAGGCGCCGAGGCCGGTGAGCGCGCCCACCGGGTCGGAGTCGGGGGTGCCTCTGGGCCACCAGTCGTCCTCGCCCGGCTCCGACTCGTACGCGTACCACAGCCCGTCCTGTCCGTAGCGGAGCTGGACGTGACCGCGCGGGTGGGTGAGGTGGTTGCGACGCGGGCGGAAGGCGGGCAGGTCGGCGGCGAGCAGCAGCGGGCGGGCCCGGTCGAAGCGGCCCGCCGGCGGATCCCAGGTCTCCTCCAGGACGGTCAGCCCGTCCGGACCGCCCTGCCGCCAGGCGGCCACCGCGCGCGCCAGCTCGGAGGGGGTGCGGCCGGCGGCGGAGGCGAGGGAGGCGTAGAGGGACCGGGTGGCGGCGGTGAGCCCGGAACCGGGGCGGGAGGCGGCGAGCCGTACCGCGTCCTGCCAGAGCGTCAGTCCGCCGATCTGGTCGCGACCGGTGGTCAGCAGCGTGTGCGCGCGGGCCGCCGCGTCCGTCGCGAGATGGTCCAGGGCGAAGGCGTCGGGCCCGTTCGGGGCGGACGGGTAGGCCGGGGGCTGCTCGGGGTGCGCCGGCGGGGGCAGCGGGGCCGGGAGGGGCGGGAGCCGGCGTTCGGCGAGGACTTCCGCCGCCCGCACGCCCGCCAGGGGCTCCGGTTGCCCCTCCTGCTCCTGCGCGGCCCGCGCCGCACGGACCGCGTTGCGGCGCGACAACGCGTCGAGCACCTCGCGTTCCCCGCGGCCGCGCAGCAGAAGCAGCACGAAGGGGTCCGCGTCGAGGAGACGCGCCGTCTGGTAGCAGAGGGCGGCCGCGTGCTTGCAGGGGTGACCGCGGTCGGGGCAACTGCACTGCGGTTCCAGGTCGCCGGGGCCGGGCAGCAGCGGCACGCCGCAGTCGGCGAGGGACTCGGGCATCTCCTTGTCGAGCAGCGCCGCGATGTGTCCGGGGCGCTCGACGGCGGCGTCCAGGAAACGCTCCCAGGCGTCGCCTCCCAGGGTGCGCAGCCGGACCTGCACCCGGTAGGGGCGCGGACGGCTGCCCTGCACGTACGCCAGGACCAGCCCGGGGGTGACCGTGATCGCGTCCACGTTTCCCTGCTCGGCGTAACCGCGTCCACGAGCCAGCCGCTTGACGTCCAGGGCGCCCTCCTCCAGGGCCGCAACCCAGGCGTTGCCCCACCAGGTCTCGGCGAAGGCCCCGCCGGCGCGGGGCGGGAACGCGGGGAACGTACGGCGGTGATCGCCGTCCCGCGAGGGGGCGGCCATGGAACGGGGCGCCCGAGCCGCCTCGACGGGCCGGGCCGGGGCGTTGCCCTGGATGACTGACGGGGTCGAGGCAGCCTGGGCTGCGGTCGCCGGGGCTGCGGTCGGCGGGGCCGTACTCGGCGTCGGCGTCGGCATCGGAGTCGGAGTCGGAGTCGGAGTCGGCGAGGATGAGCTCGGCGTCGGTGAAGGCGCGGTCTCCGAAGGCACGGTCTCCGACGCCGCGGTCGCCCCGGACGCAGTCGGCGGACGTCCTGGGCGTGAAGGCGCGACCGGATCGGTGACGTGAGGAGGGGGCGGGCTCGTCGGGACGCCCGGCATCGCCGCCCTCGTTTCCGCGGCCGGAGAGCCGTCAGCCGGCTCCGCGATCGTGGACGGCACGTCGGTGTCCGGCTCGGCCGGCTCGTCGGTCGGCATCCGGAACGCGCCCGCGAGCACATCCCTCACCGCACGCGCGCGTTCACGGGCCACCGGATCGGGGGCCTGCCCCTGGATGCGGTCTCCCGCAAGGCCGCGCTCCGGGCGGGGACGGGGGCGGATTCGGGGACCGGTGCGCGCGCCCTCGCGCTCACGTCCGGCCCGTTCCCCCGCCCGGCCCGTTTCCCGTGTTTCCGTCGCCGTTTCCGTCGTCGATTCCGTCGCCGTTTCCGTCGTCGTCTCCCCCGCCTCCGTCTCCTTCGCACCCTGCCGGGCCTGCGCGCGGGCCGCGCGCAGCGCCTCGCGGGCGACGTCCCCGGGGCGCGGCCCGGCCGGGACACGTGAGGACGGCGAGGTGGGCGCGGCGGACACGACGGGCGCGGCGGGCCGGTCGTCCCCCTCCGACGCCGTGCGCCCGTCTGCGGTGTGGTCAGGTGCGATGGGCCCCGGGGCACCTAGGGACGAGGAACCGGCGGTTGACGGCGTCTGCGGGGCGGAAGCGGCGGCCGGGGTGGGAGCCGTGGGAGGTGTCGCCGGGTTGCCGGCCGTGCGGCGCAGGGCCGCGCGCACCGCGTCGGCCGGGCTCGGCGCCGAGTCCTCGGGCGACGGGTCGGTGCGCCGCCCCCCGGTCGCGGGCAAGGGTCCGTCTGCCCGGCGCCCCTGAGGCCGCGCCAACGTGCGTTCCGTTGCGGAGGGTGTCTCCGGCGACTGCCCCTGCGTCCCCTTCACGGTCCGGCTCGGCTGGGGTTCCCCTCGGCGCTCCCGGGCCGCCCTCAGCGCACGGCGCACCTCGTCGGCCGGGCTGCCGGACTCCTGCCCCTGTCGCATCCCGTGCGTGCCGGTCCCGTCTTCAGCCGACCGGCCTGCGCCGGCCCAGCCCTCGCCGGTCTCCTCCGCGCCGGTCCAGTCGGCACCCGATCCGCCCCCGCCCGTCTCGTCCCCGCCGGTCCCGTCCGCGTCCGGCTCGCCCGCTGTCTCGGACGAGTCGGTCGTCTCGGTGGGCGCGACGGGTAGTGCTCCGTGCCGCCGGAGCCGCTCGCTCTCGTTCTCCCTCTTGTTCTCCCTCTTGTTCTCTTTCTCGTTCTCCTTCTCGTTCTCCGGCATCACGCCTCCCTCCGGAGCCTGACGAGGTCGGACAGCTCACGGTCGGTGAGTTCGGTCAGGGCCGACTCGCCGGTGCCGAGGATCGCGTCGGCCAGGGCGCGCTTGGCTTGGAGCATCTCGGCGATGCGGTCCTCGACCGTGCCCTCGGTGATCAGGCGGTGGACCTGGACGGGCTGGGTCTGGCCGATGCGGTAGGCGCGGTCCGTGGCCTGTTCCTCCACCGCCGGGTTCCACCAGCGGTCGAAGTGGACGACATGGCCCGCGCGGGTCAGGTTGAGGCCGGTGCCGGCGGCCTTCAGGGAGAGGACCAGGACCGGGGTCGCGCCGTCCTGGAAACGGTCCACCATCCGTTCCCGTTCCGGCACCGGCGTGCCGCCGTGGAGCATTTCGACCGGGATCGCGCGGGCGGCGAGGTGGGCGGTGATCAGACGGCCCATGGTGACGTACTGGGTGAAGACGAGGGCCGAGCCGTCCTCCGCGAGGAGGGTGTCCAGCAGTTCGTCCAGCAGGGCGAGCTTGCCGGAGCGGGCGGCCAGGGCGTCGCCGGTCGACGCGCCGGTCTCCTTGAGGTAGAGCGCGGGATGGTCGCAGATCTGCTTCAGCGCGCCGAGGAGCTTCAGCACCAGGCCGCGCCGGGCGATGCCGTCCGCCGTCTCGATCGCCAGCAGGGACTCGCGCACGACCGCCTCGTACAGCGCCGCCTGTTCGCGGGTGAGCGGCACCGGGTGGTCCGTCTCGGTCTTGGGCGGCAGCTCGGGCACGATGCCCGGGTCGGACTTCCTGCGGCGCAGGAGGAACGGGCGCACCAGGCGGGCGAGGCGCTCCACCGCCTGGTCGTCCTCGCCGTTCTCGACGGCGCGCGCGTGCCGGGCGCGGAAGGACTTCAGGGGGCCGAGGAGGCCCGGGGTCGTCCAGTCGAGCAGGGCCCACAGTTCGGAGAGGTTGTTCTCCACGGGCGTGCCGGTCAGGGCCACGCGCGCGGGAGTACCGATGGTGCGCAGCGCCTTCGCGGTCGCCGAGTAGGGGTTCTTGACGTGCTGGGCCTCGTCCGCGACGACCATGCCCCAGGCGCGTCCGGCGAGGGCGGGGGCCGCCGAGCGCATCGTGCCGTACGTGGTGAGGACGAAGCCGCCCGGCAGGTCGGCCAGGCTGCGGTCGGGGCCGTGGAAGCGGCGCACGGGCACGCCGGGCGCGAAGCGGTTGATCTCGCGCTGCCAGTTGCCCATCAGGGAGGCCGGGCAGACCACCAGGGTGGGTTCGGTGCGGGCCCGCTTGAGGTGCAGGGCGATGACGGTGATCGTCTTGCCGAGGCCCATGTCGTCGGCGAGACAGCCGCCGAGGCCGAGGGACGTCATCAGGTCCAGCCAGGCCAGTCCGCGCAGTTGGTAGTCGCGGAGGGTGGCGTCCAGACCGGCGGGCGGCTCGGCGGGCAGCACCCCGGCGGTGAGGCGGTCGCGCAGGACGGCCAGGGCGCCGACGGGCACGGCCTCGACGCTCTCGCCGTCGACCTCGGCGGTGCCGGTGAGGGCGGCGGACAGGGCGTCCACCGGGTCCAGCAGGCCCAGTTCGCGCTTGCGGGCCTTGCGCACGAGCGCCGGGTCCACCAGGACCCACTGGTCGCGGAGCCGGACGACCGGGCGGTGCGCCTCCGCCAGCATGTCCATCTCGGCCTCGCTCAGCGGATCGCCGCCGAGCGCCAGCTGCCAGCGGAACTGCAGGAGGTCCTCGCTCTCGAAGAACCCGGTGCCGTCGGTCGCCGAACCGGGGGCGGGCCGCACCACGGCGGCCGCGCTGAGATCCTGCGCCAGGTCCCTCGGCCAGTGCACGGCGACCCCGGCCGCCGCGAGCCGGGTGGCCGCCACCCCGAGCAGGTCGTTCAGCTCGTCCTCGGACAGGGCCAGGACGTCCGGCGCGTCCTGGTCGGCGAGGCGGGCGAGGGGCGGCCACACACGGGCGGCACGGCGGACGGCGAGAGCCGCGTCCACGCGGGCGCGTGCCCCGAAGGCGGCGTCGGCCTCGCCCGCCCACAGCGCCGCCGCGTCCGTCACCAGGGTGGGGTCGGCGAGGCTGTGCACCTGCACGATCGCCGCGCCCGCGCCGCGCGAGCGGCCGTCGTCACCGGCGTCGAACATGTCGTACGCGGAAAGGTCGAGGCGCAGCGAGATCCGCACGCCCGCGTCCATGCCGGCGGCGACCTCGGCGGCCCAGTCGTGCGCGCCCGGCAGACGGTGGGGCCGACGGTCGGCGAAGGGTTTCCCGCAGGCGTGCGGTGCGGCGGGGGTGCGGGGCAGGGTGTCCGCGACCGCGTCCAGGAAGGACCGCATGAGCGCTTCCGGCTGCGGCAGCCGGAGCGCGCCCGCGCCGGGGAGCGGCACGGCGTGGCCCTCCGCGGGGAGCGCGGCGGCGATCGCGCGCAGGTGGGCGATGTCCTCCGGGTCGAGCGGGCCGGCCCGCCAGGCGTCGTGTCCGGTGGGCGTCAGGCCGGGCAGCAGACGGCCCCGGGCGGTGAGCCGCAGGGCGTGCAGCGCGGCCGCGCCCCAGCAGGCGGTCGCGGGGTGGGAGGCGGGGTCGTGGCGGGCGCGCACGAGCAGCGGGAGCGCCTCGTCGAGCGGCAGTGACAGGGCGGGGACCTGCCCGCGGCGGATCGAGGAGCCGTGCTGGCGGACCACGGTGAGTTCCGTGCGCTCCGCGTCCGCCGCCTGGGGCAGCGGGGCGTCGGCCGGGTCCCACAACGCGATGCGGCCCTCGCGCGGGAGGGGGCCGGGCAGGAAGACGGCGGCGAGCCGTACGCGGACGGAGCCGGGCTCCGCCCGCGCGGTGCCGTCGAGCAGCGCGCTCATGCCTTGTGTCCACCTCCCGCCCGTGTGTCGGATCAGTCGTCTTCGACTCTACGGGCGGCCTCTGACAATCGGCCCCGGCAGCCGGCCGGTCCCCGCTCCGGACGCCCGCGCGGTCCTCGCCGCGGCCGCGCCGGTCAGGCGGGCGGCCGGGCGGGCGGGCACGTCGGCGGGCGGGCCACGTCGCCACGTCGGGCCGAACGTCGCGTCACGGGACGTCGCGTCAGGGAACGTCTGTCACGGAAGGTCGCGTCACGGGACGTCCGTCACGGGACGGTGCGTGAGACCACATAGACGAAGGGGTACGTCGCGTTGCCCGTGTTCACCACCACGTCCAGCGTCGGGTCGGGGTTCTTCCGGCCGCGGACGAGGCCGAAGTAGTCGCCGGGGCGGGAGCCGGGGCCGGAGAACTTCCAGCCGGTGATCTCCTGGTCGCGGGCGCTGATGGCGATGTCGCCCTTCTTCAGGTCCGCGCGGCTGACGCCGATGTGCGCGAGGAACTCGTCGAGGCCCAGGTGGGTCGTCTGGAACTGGACGTAGAGACGGCTGGTCTTCCAGTTGTTCGTCTCGTAGTAGGCGACCTGGTTCGAGGGATGCGGGATCGGCACCTGGTACAGCCGGCGCTGGATCTTCGAGGGCCAGCCCTCGGTCAGGCCGGTCGCCGAGTACTTCTCCTCCTTGTCCTTGCCGCTGTCACGGCTCTGGTTGGCGGAGATCACCAGATAGCCGGCGGGCACGCCGATGAGCAGCACGATGATCAGCAGGGTGATCGCTCTGCGGCGGATCACGTGCCGACGGTCCTCCGGCGGGCGGGAGGGCTCGGCCGGGGACGCGGCCTGGTGGGGCAGCGAGGGTGTCATGCGAGGTCCGAGGTGGTACGGGGCGGTGCGGCCGGTCAGGCCGTCGCCGGGGCGGGACGACAGGGCCGTCAGGCCGTGTCCTGGGTGCGGCGGGCCGCCTCGGTGAACCGTTCGAAGCGCTCGAAGCGCTCCACGCGCCGCCGCTTGGCCCGCCGGAAGCGGCGGGCGACCAGACGGGCCAGGTCCGCGGCCCCGACCATGCCGGCCTCGGGGCCGAGCTGGGCGCGCACGATCCGCGCCTCGGGACGGTAGCCGCGGCCGGTGAGCTGGCGCTTGAAGGCGTCGCGCGCGGGGCTGATCAGCAGGTCGTCGGCGGCCGAGACGCCGCCGCCGATCACGAAGCAGGACGGGTCGAGCGCGGCGGCCAGGTTGGCGATGCCGACGCCGAGCCACTGCCCGATGTCCTGCAACAGCTCGATGCACATGGCGTCGCCCTCGCGGGCCAGCTCGGTGATCATCGGGCCGGTGATGTCGCCGATGTTGCCCTTGACGTGCTCGATGATCCCGTAGGCCACCGGGGAGTCGGCCGCGGCCAGCTCGCGCGCCTCCCTGACCAGCGCGTTGCCGGAGCTGTACTGCTCCCAGCAGCCGCGGTTGCCGCACGGGCAGCGGTGGCCGCCGGGGACGACCTGCATATGGCCGAACTCGCCGGCGACGCCGTACTTGCCGCGCTTGACCTGGCCGTCCTCCAGGATGGCGCCGCCGATGCCGGTGCCGAGCGTGATCATGACGAGGTGGTCCTCGCCGCGGCCCGCGCCGAAGCGCCATTCCGCCCAGGCCGCGGTGTTGGCGTCGTTGTCGACCAGGACGGGCACCGACAGGCGGCCGGTGAGCCGGTCGCGCAGCGGCTCGTTGCGCCAGGACAGGTGGGGGGCGAACAGGACGCGGTTGCGGTCGGCGTCGACCCAGCCGGCCGCGCCGATGCCCACGGCGTGCACGTCGTGCCGGTCGGACAGGTCCAGGACGAGTTCGGCGATCGTGTCCTCGACGACCTTCGGGCTCTTGGACTTGTCCGGGGTCTCCGTGCGGATCTTCTCCAGGATGTTGCCGTCGGCGTCGACGACCCCCGCCATCACCTTGGTGCCGCCGATGTCGATGCCGACGGTCGGCACGCGGGGCGCGGTGAGGTGCGAGCGGCGCTCCCTCGTGCCCACCGTGCGAAGTGCGGGGGCGCGGCGGGAGCCGATGGGGGCGCTGAAGTTGCCGTAGGTGCTCATCGCCGCCGATTCTGCCTCACCGCCGTGCCGGGTGCCGAGCGGGGCGACGCGCACGCGACGAAGCCCACGCCGGCGCCGCACACGTCGCCCGTGCGGTCCGTTCGGCTCCCACCGCGCCCGCCTGCGCTTTCGGACGGAGCCCTTCGCGTGCCGGGGCGACGCCGTGCCGCGCGCGTGCCGAGGTGACGCCGTGCCGCTCGCCGGCGTCGTCCGGCTCGACAGGGCCCGAGAGGCGTCACCGGCGGGTCACCGGCAGCGCGCCGATCGTCACAGGCGGCCCGGCGCGTCCCGTCACCGATGGCCCGGAGCGTCCCGTCGTCGGCGGCCCGGCGGGCGGTGTCCGGGCGGATCGCCTGCGGCCGACTGAAGCCGTCTGATTGTCAGGACAAGTTGACCGTCGCGGCCGTCGGCCGGGACGGGCGCGTAAGTCCTGCGGCCTCAGGGGCGGACGAGCAGCTGGAACTCGAAGGAGTAGCGGGTCGGACGGTAGATGTGGTCGCCGAACTCGACCGCGCGGCCCGTGTCGTCGAAGGTCGTGCGCTGCATGGTCAGCAGCGGGGCGCCCTCGACCTCGGCGAGCCGCTCGGCCTCGGCGGGGGTGGCGGCGCGCGCGCCGATCGACTGGCGGGCGCTGTGCAGGGTGATGCCCGCGGTCCGCATCAGGCGGTACAGCCCGGTGGCCTGCAACTGGTCGGTGTCGAGGTCGAGCAGGCCGGACGGCAGGTGGTTGCACAGGTAGGCCATCGGCTCGCCGTGCGCCAGCCGCAGCCGCTCCACCCGGTGGACGTCGCTGCCCTCGGCGACCGCGAGCGCGGCCGCGACCTCGGCGGACGCCTGGACCACGGTGTTGACCAGGACCGTCGTCGCGGGCCGCTGGCCGGCCGCCTCCAGATCGTCGTAGAGGCTGCTCAGCTCCAGGGGGCGCTTGACCTGGCTGTGCACGACCTGCGTGCCGACGCCCCGGCGGCGCACCAGCAGGCCCTTGTCGACCAGCGACTGGATCGCCTGGCGGACGGTCGGCCGGGACAGGCCGAGCCGTGCCGCCAGCTCGATCTCGTTGCCCAGGAGGCTGCCGGGGGTGAGCGATCCGTGCTCGATCGCGGCCTCCAGCTGCTGCGCCAGCTGGAAGTACAACGGCACCGGGGAGGTTCGGTCCACACGTAGTTCCAGCTGCACGGTCGGGTCCACTTCTGGTTTCGGCACGGCCCGAGCGTAGCTCCGGTACCGGTTGACGGGAAGTCGTGTAGTTCGGTTGTCCGGACATACGCATTGACAGGTGCGCCCGGTGCCGCCACTTTGGTCTCATGCGCATCGGGGTCATCGGGACGGGCCGCATCGGCACCATTCATGCGAACACACTCAGCCGTCACCGCGAGGTCGGATCCCTCATCCTGACGGACGCGAACCACGCGCGGGCGCAGGAGCTGGCGCTGCGCCTGGGCGAGACGGCCGCGCCCGGGGTCGACGAGATCTTCCGGTGGGGCGTGGACGCCGTGGTGATCACGACGGCGACCTCGGCCCACGCCGAACTGATCGGTCGGGCAGCACGCTCGGGCCTGCCGGTCTTCTGCGAGAAGCCCATCGCCCTCGACCTGGCCGGGACCTTACAGGCGATCGCCGAGGTCGAGACCGCCGGAACGATCCTTCAGATGGGCTTCCAGCGCCGCTTCGACGCGGGGTACACGGGCGCCCGGGAGGCGGTGCGCTCGGGCCGGCTGGGCCGGCTGCACACGATCCGGGCGCTGACGTCCGACGAGTCGGCGCCACCGGCGGCCTGGCTGCCGGTGTCCGGCGGGATCTACCGGGACGCGCTGATCCACGACTTCGACTGTCTGCGCTGGGTGACCGGGCGGGAGGTGACCGACGTCTACGCCGCCGGGTCCGACGCCGGGCCCGCGATGTTCCGCGAGGCGGGCGACGTCGACACGGCGGCCGTGCTGCTCACCCTCGACGACGGCGCGCTCGCCACGGCGACGGCGACACGGCTGAACGGCGCGGGCTACGACGTCCGGATGGAACTGGCCGGGGAGCTGGACCAGATCGTCGTGGGTCTGGACGACCGCACGCCGATCGCGTCCACCGAGCCCACGGGCCCGCCGGCCGCGGACAAGCCGTGGTCAGGTTTCCTGGAACGCTTCGGGCCCGCGTACGAGGCGGAGCTGAACGCCTTCGTGGACGTGGTCAGGGGTTCGCGCCCCAATCCGTGCGACGGTCGCGAGGCCCTTCAGGCCCTGCGGATCGCGGAGGCGTGCGAGGTGTCCCGGCGCGAACGCAGGGCCGTCGCCCTCGCGGAGATTCCGGCGGCGACGTCGCCGACGGGGTGAGTGCGGGGGCGTAGCGGGGGGATGCCCGTCCGACCCGGCGTCGCGCAACCGCACGGTGGGCCGCTCGCCGGACCTGCCCGGCCGGATGCGCCGCCCCTTGCGCGGCGCGGGTCTCACACCGGGGGGCGGGGTGCGCGGCAGGTGTCCGCCGGGCCCGCCTCGCCCGCCCCCGGCGCCGTCCGCCCCCTCGTCGAGGAGCCGGCGTCGTAGGCCAGCAACGCGATCTGCACCCGGTTGTCGAGGCCGAGCTTGGCCAGCGCCCTGGAGACGTGCGCCTTGACGGTGGCGACGCTCGTGAACACGCGCGAGGGCGTCACCTCCCCGTGGACGCGATCGCCTACCGAAGCGACGCAAGCACCGACCGAAGTCGCGGCGAAGGCCTGCTTCCGGCCCCACAAGGCCCACGGCCCACCCCTGCCGGGCCCGTCCCCGACCTTGCCTGGCCTCGCCCCTGGCCCTTCCCCTGCCCCTGCCGAGCGGTCAGTGGGTCACCCGCGTTCGCGGAGGTACGCCTCCAGTTCGGCCGATCCGGAAAGCATCGCCCGGCCCCGCGCGGACACCCGGGTCCGCCAGTCGAGGAGGACGGCCTCGAGCGGCTCCGTGCCGTCGGCCTCCCGTACGCGGGCGATCAGCGGGGCGATCTGCTCCAGCAGGTATCCGCCCCGCCGGAGCTGGTGGGCCAGCCTGGCGTCCCGCGCGTCGGCCTCCTCGTAGATCCGGTAGCCGGTGCGTGGGTCGCGGCGCGGACTCACCAGCCCGGCCCGTTCCCAGGCGCGCAGCGTCGCGGGCCTGACGCCCAGCTCCGCCGCCAGCCGCCCGATGAACCCGGCCGCCTGATCGCGGCGGCCGTCGGCCTCATGTGCGGGCCCCCGCTCCGGAGCGCGCAGGGCCCGCTCCACCGCCTCCAGGGTCCGCCGGTCGTCGCGGAGCTGGACATGGCTCTCGTCGACCAGCCGCAACGCCTCGTCCACGGCGCCTTCGCCGACCGCCCGCATGATCGCCGCCGCCGTCGGACGACCGTGGCCGGGGACCAGCGCCAGGAAGGCGCGCAGCGCCGCCGCGTGCAGCGAGCTGTACGTGCGGTAACCGTGCGGGGTGCGCTCGGCGGCCGGGAGGATGCCCGCCTCCTCGTAGTTTCTGACGGCCTGCGTCGACAGACCGTGCGGGCGGGCCAGGTCGACCGGCCGCAGCCGCTGCCCGCTTTGAAGCTTTGATCCCATCACCCTGCCGACATCGCGCGAAAGTTTCCACCGGAACTTCAACGATAGCGTTTTCGGCATGGCCCACGACTCCTCCGGCTTCACCGGTCCGATCGACCCGTACGAACCGCACGGCTCGACCGACTCGACCGACTCGACCAGTCCCCTCGGCTCCATCCACTCCGCCGAGTCCTCCGACTCCACCGACTCCACCGGCTTCACCGGCTTCACCGGCCCCACCGGCCCCACCGGCCCCACCGGCATCGAGGCTCTGGCGCGGCCCGTGGTGGCCGCCGCCGTCGTGGAGCTGCTTCCGGCTCGGCCGCGGCTGCTCGCGCTGGGCGAGCCGACCCACGGCGAGGAGACGCTGCTCGACGTGCGCAACGACGTCTTCCGCGGGCTCGTCGAAGAGGAGGGCTACCGGACGATCGCGGTCGAGAGCGACTGCCTGAAGGGCCTGGTCGTGGACGACTGGATCGCCTCGGGCACGGGCCCGCTGGACGAGGTCATGGAACGCGGCTTCAGCCACCCCGACCTGGGGCTGGGCGCGTCCGCGGCCAACCGCGAGCTGGTGCGGTGGATGCGCGGGTTCAACGCCGGGCGGCCCGCGTCCGACCGGGTGCGCTTCGCCGGGTTCGACGGGCCGCTGGAGATCACCCACGCCGCGGGCCCCGGGGAGGCCCTGACCGCGCTGCACGCGTATCTCGCGGCGTGGGTGGACGCGGACCTGCTGCCCTGCGCGGCGGACGAGCTGGACGTCCTGCTGGGCGCCGACGACCGGTGGACCGAGCCCGCCGCGATGACGGATCCGTACCGCTCGACGGGGCGGTCGGCCGAGGCGGGCCGGCTGCGGCTGCTCGCCGACGACCTGACGAGCCTGCTCGACGCGCAGTCGCCGCACCTGATCGCGGCGACCTCGCGGGACGCGTGGGAGCGGGCGCGGCTGTACGCGCGCACCGCGACCGGCCTGCTCCGCTACCACCACGCGATGGCCGACTCCTCACCCGCCCGGATGGCGCGGCTGTGCGCGCTGCGTGACGCGATGATGGCCGACAACCTCCTCGCGCTCGCCGCCCGGGGCCCGGTCCTCGTCCACGCCCACCACGCCCATCTCCAGCGGGAGAAGAGCACGATGCGGATGTGGCAGGGGCCGGTGGAGTGGTGGAGCGCGGGCGCGCTGGTCGACGCCCGGCTCGGCGGGGAGTACGCCGTCCTGGCGATCGCTGTGGGCACCCTCCGGCGCAGGGGAGTGCACGTGCCGCCCCCGGACACCGTCGAAGGGCGCCTGTACGCACTGGGCCGGGAGCGCTGTCTGGTCGACGCGGCCGGGCTCGCCGCCTCGCTCGGCGGGCCGCCGCCCGCCGCCCGCGTCTCACCCTGGTTCGGTTACGCGCCGCTCGACCCCGCACAGCTCGGGACGTACGACGGGATCGTGTTCGTCAAGGAGGTGCCGCACGCCGGGGCCGGGCCCGAGAGCGCGTAGGAGCCGCGGGGAGCGGGACGACGGGGCCGCCGTCGGGGCATGGTCCTGTGCGAGCCCGTGCGGGGGCGGGGGGCCGTTCAGCCCGCGTCGGTGGAGAACAGGCCGCCCGTCGGGCCCTGTTTGTCGCCGCCCTGGGCCTTTTTCAGCGCGTTGGCGAGGCTCTCGATGGTGAGGGACTGCAGGATGACGCGGCCGCTGCCCTCCAGGGTGGCCAGCGACAGGCCCTCCCCGCCGAACACCGCGTTCATGATCCCCTGCCGGTCGAGACCGCCGACCCGCTGGACGCCGTACCGGATGCCCTCCTCGAAGGCGACCACGCAGCCGGTGTCGACCTCGATGCGGCCGCCGAAGTCGGACGGGTCCAGGTCGATGAAGTTCCCGGCGCCGGCGATGATCACCGTGCCGCGGCCGGTGAACTTCTCCAGGACGAAGCCCTCGCCGCCCTTCCTGCCGGTGCGGCCGCCCTGGAAGGCGATGCCGAAGTCGACGGTGGACTCGGCGGCCACGAAGGCGTCCTTCTCGGCGAACCACGCGCGCGTGCCGTCCAGCTCCAGTGCGCGCATCTCGCCGGGCAGCACGCCCGCGAAGCCGACCGTGCCCTCGCCGCCCTGGGCGGTGAAGTACTGGAAGGCCAGCGACTCGCCGGCCAGAGCGCGCTGACCGACCTGCATGGCGGTGCCCATCGCCTGACGCAGCATGCCGCCCATGCCGCCGCTCCCGGCCCCGCTCTGCGGTTGCGGGCCGCCGCCGCCGGACGGGCCGCCCAGTCGGGTCTCCATGGTCACGTTGACCGTCTTGAACAGGAACTTTCCGGCCTCGCAGTACACGGTCTGTCCCGGCTGGAGGCTGACGACCGCCATCTGCATGGCGTTGCCGACGATCTCTTGCTGAAGGCTCACAGAGGAAGAACGCCTGAAGCGGAGGAAAGAGTTCCACACCCGGCGGAACGCGACGTCCGTTCGCCGCCGGTGCCGCGGGACCGCGGAAGCCGGGATTCGACCGGCGGGTTCTGCCCCGCTGTTCCGGACGCACGTGTACCCCTTCGGCCGGTTCGAGCTGGACATGAACAGCCGCCTTCAGCCCGACCCGGCCACCTCGGCCGCGACCGTGTCCGCCCCGCGCCGCCCGCAGGACGAGGCGGCGCCGACCGGGAGGTGATGCCCGGTTCCAGGCACCGCCGTGCCCATGTCGTGCGTCGCGGCCTCGAACAGCGCCGCATCCCGGTCGATCGCCACGGCGGGACAGCGCTCCTCGACCCAGTCGACCAGCCGATGCGCGACGTCGTGGACGGCGCGTAGGTGGGCCGCCGGCCGAGGCGGACCGCCCAGCACGGACAGAAGCGCTGCGACACGATCCGGCAGCGGGCGCAGGGCCAGGCCGACGGTGCCGCTCGAAGGTCTCAAGAAGGCCGGGTCGGTTGTCACCGCGTCAGGGTATGACCGAGGCCGTCGATTGTGTCCGTCAGACAGACCCACGACGAACAATGATGATCTTGCCTGGCGGGAGAGAGTTGCCTGCGCTGACCGAGTACGCCGTGGACGGCGGCTTCACGGCGTGACACAGGGGAAGGCCCACCGCGCGACGGTCCTACCGGGGACACGCGCACGCGCGGGGCCGGTTCAGCCGCTCAGTTCCTGGTGGCGGGCGGTCAGGGCCGCCGTGCCCGCCTCGGTGAGGGAGCCGAACAGGCGCAGCCGGGAGATGCCGCCGTCGGGGTAGATGTCCAGGCGCGCGTGGGTGCCGACGGCGGGGGCCGGCAGGACGAAGCGATGGTTGGTGTCGGGCTGGAGCCGGGTGCGCGGGAGGACCGGCGTCCACTCGCCGTCCTCGCCGTCCCTGACCGACACCGAGGCCCAGCCGGCGCTGTTGCCCTTGAGGTACGCCGTGTCGATCTCGATCGCGCGGATGCTCGCCCGGGCCGTCAGGCGGTAGCGGATCCAGTCGTTGCCCTGGTCGCGGCGGCGGCGGGTCTCCCAGCCGTCGTCCATCTTGTGGGAGCGGCCGGGCTGGACGGTGTTCGAGGCCGGGGAGTAGAAGAGGTTCGACGCGTCCTCCGCGCGGCCCCCGTTCTCCAGGGCGACGACGTCGAACGTGCCGAGGACGGCGAGCCACGCGGGGTCGGGGACGATCTCGCCGTGCACCCGCAGCCGGGCGATGCCGCCGTCGGGGTGCTGGTTGATGCGCAGGTGCGTGAAGCACTGCTCCACCGTCACCGGGAACCCGTTGGCCGCGTGACCGCCGACGGGTGTGCGCGGGACGAGCGTCGTCCACTTCACGTCGTCGCCGAGGAGGTCCTGCGGGGACGGCGAGCCGGGCAGCCGGGCGCCCTCGATCGACACCGCCTGCGGGTAGTTCCCGCGGAAGTGGGCCGTGTCGACGACGATGCCCCGGATCACCCCGGGCGCGCCGAGCCGGACGAGCGCCCAGTCGTGGTCGTCGGGGGCGGGCCACGGGTGCTCGGCGTCGGCGCCCCGCCTGCGGCGGGTCTCCCAGCCGTCCATGATCTTGCCCTTGTGCCCGAAGTGCTCCGGGTCGAACTCGGCGGGGCCGGGCAGCAGCAGGTTCTCCCGCTGGGCGAAGAACTCGTCGTTGGCGGCGACGACCGCGGCGCCGAGCCGCCGGTCGGCGAGGTCGGTGTGGCGCGTGAAGGGGAGGTCGGCGGTGCGGTAGTCCGCGTACGGGTCGCCGCCGCCGTAGGGGTTCGCGTCGCCGGTGAAGCTCTGTATCGCCGTCACGGTGATCAGGTCTGCCTTTCGGTGGTCGGCCGGTGCGGGTACCGGTGCGGGACGTCGCGGTGCGCGCGCGTCAGGGGGTGCGGGTGAGGAGCCGGCCCTTCGGTCCGGTGAACTCGCCGCCGGCGACGATGCGTTCGCCGCGCAGCCAGGTGGACTTCACGACGCCGTACAGGGTCCGGCCGGCGTACGCCGTGACCGGGTTGCGGTGCTGGAGGCCGGCCGGGTCGACGGTGAACGACTCGTCGGGGGCGAGGACGGCGAAGTCGGCGTCGCGGCCCGCCTCGATCCCGCCCTTGCGGGAGAGACCGGCCAGGGCGGCGGTGCGGGCGGACATCCAGCGCACCACGTCGTCCAGGCCGTGGCCCCGTCGGCGCGCCTCGGTCCACACGGCCGCGAGGCTGAGTTGCAGGCTGGAGATGCCGCCCCAGGCGGTCGCGAAGTCGGCCGTCTTCAGGTCGGCCGTGGACGGGGAGTGGTCGGTGACCACGCAGTCGATCGTGCCGTCGGCGAGGGCCTGCCAGAGCCGGTCCTGGTTGGCTGCCTCGCGGATGGGCGGGCAGCACTTGAACTCGCTGGCGCCGTCGGGCACTTCCTCGGCGGCGAGGGTGAGGTAGTGCGGGCAGGTCTCGACGGTGACGCGGACGCCGTCGGCCTTGGCGGCGGCGATCAGCGGCAGCGCGTCCCCCGAGGACAGGTGGAGGATGTGCACGCGCGCGTCGAGCCGTCTCGCCTGGGCGATGAGCTGGGCGATCGCGGTGTCCTCGGCGTCGCTCGGGCGGCCGGCGAGGAAGTCGGCGTACCGGGGGCCGGACCGCTGCGGCGCGGCCGCCAGGTGGTGCGGGTCCTCGGCGTGCACGATCAGCAGGCCGCCGAACCCGGCGATCTCGGCGAGCGAGCGGGCCAGGGCGTCCTGGTCGAGGTGGGGGAACTCGTCCACGCCGGACGGGGAGAGGAACGCCTTGAACCCGAAGACGCCGCGCTCGTGCAGGGCCCGCAGGTCCTTGACGTTGCCGGGCAGCGCGCCGCCCCAGAAGCCGACGTCGACGTGCGCCTTGTCGGCGGCGACCTCCTGCTTGACGCGCAGGTGGTCGACCGTCGTGGTGGGCGGGAGCGAGTTGAGGGGCATGTCGACGAGGGTGGTGATCCCGCCGGCCGCCGCCGCGCGGGTGGCGGTCCAGAAGCCCTCCCAGTGGGTGCGGCCGGGGTCGTTGACGTGCACGTGGGTGTCGACCAGTCCGGGCAGCAGGACGTCGTCGCCGAAGTCCTCCACGCGCGCGCCCCGCGGTACGGGGGCGTCGTGGGGCAGGACGGCGGTGATCGTGCCGCCGGCGACCGCGACCGCGGCGGGGCGCGTCCCGCCGGGGGTGACGACGCGCGTGGAGCGCAGCACCAGCTCGGCCTCGGACCCCTCCGCCCCCTCGGATGCCTCGGATGCCTCGGACACCGGGACCCCTCTCTGTCGCCGCTCGCCGCCGACTTCCGCCCGACGGGATTCAACGTTCTGTTGAAGGAGTCTTCACTCCCGCCTCCGGGCCGTCAAGAGCACACTTCTCCACAGTGCACCCGTCGCCGGCGCTCTGGACGTTTCCGTAAAGCGGAATTACTCTTCCATCAAGCAGAACGTAGTCACGTGCCAGCGGGGAGTCAACCGACCCCCCGGTAGGCTTCAGCTCTTCCCGCCGGTTTCGAAAGGAACGCGCCCGTGCCGACGTCCAGCGCCAGCACCACCGACTCCGCCAAGTCCGCAGGCGGAGGGGTCCAGTCCCTCGAGCGCGCCTTCGATCTGCTGGAGCGGATGGCGGACGCGGGCGGCGAGGTCGGCCTGAGCGAGCTGTCCGCGAGCAGCGGGCTCCCGCTGCCCACCATCCACCGCCTGATGCGCACCCTGGTGGCCTGCGGTTACGTCCGCCAGCAGGCCAACCGGCGCTACGCCCTGGGCCCCCGGCTGATCCGGCTCGGCGAGTCCGCCTCCCGGCTGCTGGGCACCTGGGCCCGCCCCTATCTGGCGCGCCTGGTCGAGGAGACCGGCGAGACGGCGAACATGGCGCTGCTCGACGGCGACGAGATCGTGTACGTGGCGCAGGTGCCGTCCAAGCACTCGATGCGGATGTTCACCGAGGTCGGCCGGCGCGTCCTGCCGCACTCCACCGGCGTGGGCAAGGCCCTCCTCGCGGGCCTCCCGGACCACGAGGTGCGCGCGCTGCTCGCCCGCACCGGCATGCCCGCCGCGACGGAGAAGACCATCACCACCCCCGACGGCTTCCTCGCCGCCCTCGCGGACGTACGGCGGGCCGGGTACGCGGTGGACGACAACGAGCAGGAGATCGGCGTCCGCTGCCTGGCGGTGTCGGTGCCCGACTCCCCCACCGCGGCGGCCGTGTCCATCTCGGGACCGGCGGGCCGCGTCACGGAGTCGGTCACGGAGCGGATCGTGCCGGTGCTTCAGCAGGTGGCGGTGGAACTGTCCCAGGCCCTGGCCAGCCAGGGGTCGGGGACCCCGAACCCGTAGGCCCCGCCGGCACCCGCCGCCCGGAGCGCCGACAGCAGGGTCTGCCGTCCGGATCACCGACCACAGCACCCGCCGCCCGGACCACCGACCACAGGACCCGCCACTCGGACCACCGGCCGAATCACCGACCACAGGACCCGCCGCTCGGACCACCGGCCGGATCACCGGCCGCAGGGGCTGTCGTCCGGATCGCCGTGCGGCGCGTGCGGCGGCCACCGGCCGCGGTTCAGCGCCGGGGCGGTTCCCCGAACCGGTCCACGGCGGCGCGCACGTCCGACAGGCTCCCGGCCAGCGCGCTCACCGAGCCGATGGAGCCCGCGATCAGCAGCAGGGAGCGCCGTAAGCGGGTGATCTCCGGGACGCCGTGGACCGCCATCGCGGCGAGTGCGGCGAGTTCGTCCTCGGCGATGACCCGGTCGGGGAACTCGGCCCGGTACGCGGCGAGTTCACGCCGCAGCCGGGACACCGCGGTCCGCAGTCCCGCCACCCTCTGATCCTCGTCGCCGCCGGTCACTGCCCTCTGCCCCGAGATCCGCAACACAGCTCTCCCCCCTCGCGCGCACGCGCGCGTGGACGCCCGCGTCCGCCCGCCCCGCGCCCCCGTGACGGCGGCCGGCGCCGAAGGACGCGCGGGTCAGTAAACGCCACCGGACGGCGGGCGCGCCACAGCGCGTACCGAAATTCAGCCCCGGGAGAGCGCGCGGCCGACGTCCCGTCAGGTATGCAGGACGCATGACGGACAGGGAAGCGCGGGGCGGGGACGAGGTCGTCGGGCTGCTGCTCGCCGCGGGCGGCGGGCGGCGTCTCGGCGGGCGGCCGAAGGCGCTGCTCGCATATCGCGGGCGGCCGCTGGTGGAGCACGCGGTGGAGGTGCTGCGCGCGGCGGGTTGTGCCCGCGTGCACGTGGTGCTGGGCGCGGCCGCCGACGCCGTGCGGGAGCGGGCGCGGCTCGCCGGGTGCGTGGTCGTGACGAACCCGGAGTGGGAGGCGGGCATGGGCACGTCGCTGCGGGCCGGGCTCGGCTCGCTCGCCGGGACGGGGGCGCGGGCCGCGCTGGTCTGTCTCGTCGACCAGCCGGGCATCGGGCCGGAGGCGGTGGCGCGGGTGCTCGCCGCCGGAGGGGACCCGTCGGCGCTGGTCTCGGCGGCGTACGACGGCGTGCGCGGCCATCCGGTCCTGCTCGGGGCCGACCACTGGGCGGGCGTGGCGGCGGCCGCGACCGGCGACCGCGGGGCCCGCGCCTATCTGAAGGAGCACGCGGAGGCGATCACGCTCGTCGAGTGCGGGGACGTGGCCCGGCCGTTCGACATCGACACGCCCGGCGATCTCGTGCACCTCGAGTGAGGACCCTGGCACTGAGAGCCACGGTGTCTCGTCCCGGAGAGTCTCGACATCAACAAACCATTGAACTTCCACGATGAGGAAACTAGTATCCACTGTTCAGAAGGGGGCCGGTCCCGTCCGGGACCGTGCCCGCCGTACCCGCTTCGACCGGCACCCGGTGCCACCGCTGAAGGAAGTGACCGCTCATGTCCGCACCAGCGCCGTCCCCGCTGGCCATCGTCGACGCCGAGCCCCTGCCGCGGCAGGAGGAGGTCCTCACCGAGGCGGCGCTCGCCTTCGTGGCCGAGGTGCACCGGCGGTTCACACCACGCCGTGACCAGCTCCTCGCCCGGCGTGCACAGCGGCGTGCCGAGATCGCCCGCACCTGCTCGCTCGACTTCCTCCCGGAGACGGCCGCGATCCGCGCGGACGACTCCTGGCGGGTCGCCCCGGCCCCCGCGGCCCTGAACGACCGGCGGGTCGAGATCACCGGCCCGACCGACCGCAAGATGACGATCAACGCCCTCAACTCCGGGGCCAGGGTCTGGCTCGCCGACTTCGAGGACGCCTCGGCGCCGACCTGGGAGAACGTCGTCACCGGTCAGCTCAACCTGTCCGACGCCTACACCCGGACCATCGACTTCACCGACCCGGCGTCCGGCAAGTCGTACGCCCTGAAGGACGAGGGCGAGCTCGCCACGGTGGTCGTGCGGCCGCGCGGCTGGCACCTGAACGAACGGCACCTCGTCGACGCGGACGGAGTCCAGGTCCCCGGCGCCCTCGTCGACTTCGGCCTGTACTTCTTCCACAACGCGCGGCGGCTGATCGACCTCGGCAAGGGTCCCTACTTCTACCTCCCGAAGACCGAGTCGCACCTGGAGGCCCGCCTCTGGAACGACGTGTTCGTCTTCGCGCAGGACCACCTCGGCATCCCGCAGGGCACCGTCCGCGCCACCGTCCTCATCGAGACGATCACGGCCGCGTACGAGATGGAGGAGATCCTCTACGAACTCCGCGACCACGCCTCGGGGTTGAACGCAGGCCGCTGGGACTACCTGTTCTCCATCGTGAAGAACTTCCGCGACGGCGGCCCGAAGTTCGTCCTCCCGGACCGCAACGCGGTCACCATGACCGCGCCGTTCATGCGCGCGTACACCGAACTCCTGGTGCGCACCTGCCACAAGCGCGGCGCGCACGCGATCGGCGGCATGGCGGCCTTCATCCCGTCCCGCCGGGACGCCGAGGTCAACAAGGTCGCCTTCGAGAAGGTCCGCGCCGACAAGGACCGCGAGGCGGCCGACGGGTTCGACGGCTCGTGGGTGGCCCACCCCGACCTGGTGCCGATCGCCATGGAGTCCTTCGACAAGGTCCTCGGCGACCGGCCGCACCAGAAGGACCGGCTGCGCGAGGACGTGCACGTCGAGGCGGCCGACCTGATCGCCGTCGACTCCCTGGACGCCAGGCCTACCTATGCCGGGCTGGTCAACGCCGTGCAGGTGGGCATCCGTTACATCGAGGCCTGGCTGCGCGGCCTGGGCGCGGTCGCCATCTTCAACCTCATGGAGGACGCGGCCACCGCCGAGATCTCCCGCTCGCAGATCTGGCAGTGGATCAACGCGGGCGTCGAGTTCACGCACGAGGGGGAGACGGTCAGGGCCACTCCGGAGCTGGCCCGTGAGGTCGCCGCCCGGGAGCTGGCCGCGATCCGCGAGGAGACCGGCGAGGAGGCCTTCGCGGCCGGCAACTGGCAGCAGGCCCACGACCTGCTGCTGACGGTCGCCCTCGACGAGGACTACGCGGACTTCCTCACCCTGCCGGCCTACGAGCGGCTCAAGGGCTGAGCCCCACCGGCGTCAGAGCCGGCGTCAGAGACCGGGCGTGTCCGGACGGCCCGGGGATCTGCCCGGGGATCTGTCCGGGGCCGCCCGGTCGCACGGGGCACCCGCTCCACGGCCCGTGGGCTCGGGGAAGCCCTGCTCGCGGCGGTCCCGCACCACCTCGTCGTCCACCCGCACGACGGACACGCCGCCCGTGCCCGGCCGCGGGGACCGCCCGGAACCGCCCGGTCGCCGCCCGGTCAGGCCGGACGCGAACGTCGTGAGCCGTTCCCGCGCCGGCCGGGGCGCGCGCGGCAGCCGGCGGCACCGGGTGCGCTACCCGGTCTCCCCGCGCCGCGCGTCGCTCATCCCAGATGCACCGACCAGTCCTGTTCCGCGGCCGGCTTGCCGTGCAGGTCGGGGACCCGCTTGAGCCAGTCCGGCCGCTCCCGCCGCGTCCTCGCCGCGCGCACGGCCTCCTCCGCGGCCAGTTCGTCGCGGGTGGGGAAGTCGGTGGGCAGCCACGCCGCCGAGGCCCGCACACGCGCGTGGAGGTAATCCGCGTACGCCCGGCGGACGTCGTCCGGGCCCGCGAAGCCTTCCTCGCCCGCCAGCCAGTCGTCCGGGACGGCGGCCGTGATCTCCCGCAGGAGCTCGCGGGTGACCCGGCCGGCCAGCTCCGCGTCGGCGGCCCGCACGTCGGGCCCGTACGAGCCGAGGGCGTGGTGCCGGAAGTCGTAGGACTTCGCGGGCGCGGTCGTGTCCCAGCGGTGGTGGAAGACGAGGGCCGCGCCGTGGTCGATCAGCCACAGACGCGGGGTCGCCGTGCCGGAGGTGGGCCAGACCATCAGGTTCGAGCTGTGGACCGTGCGGTCCACGTTCACCGTGAGGGCGTCGAGCCACACGATCCGCCCGGCCTCCAGCGGATCCACCGGGAACACCCCGGCGACCTCCGGCGTGAAGTCCTTAGCACCCGGCAGGAAGTCCATGCCGAGGTTGCGGCCGGCGCTCGCGCCGTGCAGGTCGCGGACCTCCTGATGGGGCTCGTCGTCGGCGATGGCGGGGTCGAAGCGCACGAACACCAGCTCGGGGAACCTGAGACCGAGGGCGCGGGCCAGCTCGCCGACGATCACCTCGGCGACCAGCGCCTTGCGGCCCTGCGCGGAGCCGGTGAACTTCACGACGTAGGTGCCGAGGTCGTCGGCCTCGACGACCGCGGGCACGGAGCCGCCCGAGCGCAGGGGCTCGACGTAGCGGGTTGCGGTGACCGTCCTCATCATGACGCGAGCATAGTGACCGGCCGTGACGGCAGACGGTGAACGGCCGGTCCGGCCGCCCGCCCCCATGGTGGCCTTCACCACAATTTGCCCATTTATGAACATAGACCCGGCTATAAGTGGTTCTTCATGCTGATTGCACTCCTCTGCGAGAAGCGCCGGGGATCCACGGAAAGTGACACGGGAGAAGCCTTTTATGACGCTGCGTGAACGACACACCCGGCTGACGGCTACGGCGGGCGTACTCGGCGGCGTACTCGCGGTCACGGCCCTGGCTGGCACGGGTGCCGCCGTCGCCGCCGGAGGCGGTTCCGGGAACCACCCGGCGTCGTACGCGCGGACGGCGGCTCCGGCGGACCCCCAGGGCGCCGAGGAGACGAAGGCCGCCAAGGACCCGAAGGACTCGCAGAAGGCCTCCGACGCCCGGATACGGATCACCCCCGGCGACGGCGTGCACGGCGTGCCGACCGACGCACCGGTCGCGGTCGCCGTCAGCCACGGCAAGCTCACCAAGGTGACCATGACCGCCGTCGCGACCGGCACCGAGATCGCGGGCTCCGTGTCCGCGGACGGCGCGTCCTGGAAGCCCGACGGTCCCCTGGCCCGCGCCACCAGGTACCAGATCGCCGCCGAGGCCGACGACGCCGAGGGCCGTTCCGCCACCGGCTACGCCACGCTGACCACGGTCTCCCCGGCCAACGACTTCATCGGCCACGTCTCCCCCATGGACGGCTCGACCGTCGGCGTGGCCATGCCGGTGCGGGTCGACTTCGCCGGGGCGGTCCAGGACAAGGCCGGCGTGCGGTCGGAGATCCAGGTCGTCTCCAGCAGCGGTCAGCGGGTCGTCGGCCACTGGCTGAACGACCACCGCCTGGACTTCCGCCCCGAGCACTACTGGCAGGCCGGCTCCACCGTCACCGTCACGCTCACCCGCCAGGGAGTGAGCAGGACCGTCACGTTCACGGTGGGACGCAGCCAGATCAGCACCGTCGACGCGAAGTCGAAGCGGATGACCGTCGTCCGCGACGGCAGGACGATCCGTACCGTCCCGATCTCGTCCGGCAGCCGCGAGCACCCGACCTACAACGGCCGGATGGTGATCTCCGAGAAGTTCCGGCAGACCCACATGAACGGCGCGAGCGTCGGCCTGACGGAGAAGAACGGCAAGCCCTCGTACGACATCAAGGCCGTACCGCACGCCATGCGGCTGACCGACTCGGGCACGTTCATCCACGGCAACTACTGGGGAGGCGACGCGGTCTTCGGCAAGGTCAACACCAGCCACGGCTGCGTCGGCCTGAAGGACGTCCGGGGCGGCGACGACGCACGGCAGCCCGCCGCCTGGTTCTTCGACCACTCGATGGCCGGCGACGTCGTGATCGTCAAGAACTCCACGGACAAGAGCCCGCTGGCCGCGGACAACGGCCTCAGCGACTGGAACATGCCGTGGAGCGAGTGGATCGCGGACAGCCCCGCCGCCTGACCCCGCTCGCCCGGCCCGCCCGCGCCGCCGATCAGGACGGGGCGAGCGGGCTGGGCAGCGGCAGGTAGCGGGCGTCGGCGCCGTCCGCGCCCGTCCACCGCAGCAGCAGGTTGGTCTTGCCGGGCAGGGTGGGCGAGGCCAGCAGTCCCGCGACCTCGGGGAGGTCGTGGCGGGCCAGTTCCCGGCGCGCCGCGGGCCACGGGTCGAAGCCGGGGCTCCGCTCGGCCAGGGCCTCGGCGACCTCCCACAGATGGTTCACGACCAGGCAGTACACCAGCCGCTCCCAGCCCGCCGCCCGCGTGACGTCGGGGAGCAGTTTGACGCCCTCGGCGTCCCGGAACAGCGCCTGCACGGGCATGCCGTCCGCGTCCACCGCGACCAGCGTGTTCTGCAGATGCGCCTCCAGGACGACGCCGTGGTCGGCGAAGGCCGCCAGGGCGGGCGGCACGACCGTCCGCAGATACGCCTCCCACCAGGCGGCCGGGTCCGGCACGGCGTCCAGCGGAGAGCCGTCGAAGCCCTCCACGAGACCCGCCGCGAGCAGTGGGGTCGCGCCGGGCGCCACACGGCCGTCGAAGCCGTCGCGGACCAGCACGGCCAGTTCCTCGAAGGCGAAGGCCGCGGTGCGGTAGCCGCGGTCGCTCAGCCAGACCGCGGGGCCGCCCCCCGACGCGAAGGCGCGGGCCGCGGCCGCGTCGGTGCGGCGCAGCCGCAGCAGGTCGTGGCGCCACAGCCGGCGGACGTCGTTGGTGATCCGCACGTCCAGGCTGAACTTCAGGCACAGGTCCCGCTCGGGCGCGTACACGGTGCGCACGGCGGCCGTCGGCCAGACGTCGAAGCCGGTCGTGCCCAGCCGCACCAGGCGGCCGTCCGCGAAGGCCGGCCCGAGCCGCGGTCCGGCCAGGCCGAGCTGCCAGGGATGGGCGGGCAGCAGCCGGTAGCCGCGCGGTGCCGTGCCGAGGGCGTCCAGCGCCGAGACGTCCCCCTCCTCGACGACCGCGTCCTCGCGCAGCCCCAGCAGGACGAGCGGGAACCGGGCGTGCGCCTCGGGCGCGTAGGGCAGCCAGCGCGCGACCGGTCCGCCGCCGCGCGCCTTGGGCGCGGGGTGGTGGGGATGGCCGGTGAGGAGCGACTGCTCGGAGCGCAGGTAGCCGCCGTCCGGCGGACCGGCCTGCGCACGAGCGGTGAGCAGGGCGGCGACCGCGTCCCGGCTGTCGGTCATCTCCGCGGGCAGTGCGGGGTTGGCCGCTCCGGTGTGCCGGTGCAGCGTCGTGGCGACCAGTTCGACCAGCTCGGCGTGGCCGAGGCGGCGCCAGGAGCCGGCCTCGTACAGCTCGGGCTCGGCGGGCCGGCGCCGGCCGCGGACCCGCAGCAGGGCGCCGCCCGGCAGCCGGTACCGGAACCGGCCGTCGTCCGGGGCCGGGG
The DNA here is from genome assembly GCF_036226605.1 of Streptomyces sp. NBC_00704. Taxonomy (NCBI): domain Bacteria; kingdom Bacillati; phylum Actinomycetota; class Actinomycetes; order Kitasatosporales; family Streptomycetaceae; genus Streptomyces; species Streptomyces sp. NBC_00704. The sequence continues at coordinate 6,542,878 of NZ_CP109000.1, read as the reverse complement.
ACGGCAGAGGTTCGGCGACTTCCCGCAGCAGGCAGTTGAGCAGCGGCGCGGCCGCGAGCGCGTCGGCGCGCTCGGCGACGTCCGCGGCGTGCGGCGCGGCCCCCGCGGGCGGCACGGCCCCGGCGGGGGGTGCGGCCACGGCGGGGGGTGCGGCCACGGCGGGCGGGGGGATGAGGTCCACGCGATCCACTGGTTCCCTGGTTCCCTACGGTTCTTCCGGGCGGAGAAGATCAGTATCGCTGTCGTCGCACCCCCTGTCGTGACGTCGTACCCGCACCCCCAGGAGCCCACCCGTGCATCGTCCCCCCACCGCCGAGGCCGAGCTGGCCGCGGAACTGGCCGTCGTGCGCCCCGCTCTCGGCCCGCGGTTCGCGGCCGAGCTGCCGGGAGCGCGGGCGGCCGTGCTGACCCGGCTGTGGCGCGGGCTCGCCCACGAGCCGCTGCCCTGGATCGCCGGCCGTGAGGAGGCGGGCGGGGAGCCGGGCCGGGGGGAGCTGCTGCTGCGGCTGCGCGACGGCCGCCGGCTGCGCGGCCCGCGCCCGGATCCGTACGCGAGCGCCGGTCAGGTGACGCGGGTGTGGCTGGACGCGACGGCGTACGACGACCCCGCCCGTCTGATGACGGCGCTGTCCGTGCCGCACGGTACGGGCTTCGCCGCCGAACTCGGCCACAGCGTCGCCTCGTCGGCGCTGTCCCGGGCCGGGCAGGACCCCCTCGACGCCCCCTCGGCCGATCCGGGGCGGTGGCCGTCGCGGGACTGGGAGTGGGAGCAGCGGGTCGTCGACGGCCACCCCTTCCACCCCAACTGCCGTTCCCGGCCCGGCTTCTCGGTCGCCGAGCAGCTGGCGTACGGGCCGGAGCACCGGCCGGCGGTACGGCTCGGCCTGCTGCCCGTTCCCGCCGCCGAGTGCCTGGTGTCGGGCGACTGGCCGGAGTGGCTGCGGGACGGGACGCGCCTGCTGATCCCGGTGCATCCGTGGCAGGCGGCGCACGTGCTGAAGCGGTCCTGCGCGCGGGGGGTGACGGCGCGTCCGCTGATGTCGCTGCGCACGCTGGCGCTGCCCGGGGGCCCGCACGTCAAGACGGCCCTGAGCACCCGGCTGACGTCGTCGGTGCGGGACATCTCCGTCGGCTCCGTCGCCGCCTCGGCGGCCCTGTCCGGCTTCGCGCAGAGCCTGACGCCGTACACGGAGGGCCTGCTGCACCTGACCCGTGGTCTGGGCGCGGCCACCGCCCACTCCCCCGACCTGGCGGCGGTGCTGCGCGAGTCGCCGGACGTGTACGGCGCGCCGGGCGAGCACGTGGTGCCGGTGGCGGCCCTCGCGGTGACCGGGCTGGCCCGTTCCCCGCTGTGGCTGGCGCGGTTCGCCCGGCTGGCGCTCGGTGTGGGGCTGCGGCTGCTGGAGCTGGGCGTGGCGCTGGAGGCGCACGGGCAGAACCTACTGGTCGTGCTGTCGGCGTCGGGGAGCCCACTGCGGCTGGTCTACCGGGACCTGGCCGACATCCGGGTCAGTCCGGCCCGGCTGGCCCGGCACGGCGTCGCGCTGCCGGACGGGGTGCCCGCCCGGATCCGCACGGACGACGTGACGGCGCTGCGGCGCAAGCTGTTCGGCTCCCTGGTGGCCGGCGCGCTGGCCGGGACGGCGGGCGGCGGCCCCGCTCTGGGTGCGGCCCTGGAGGCGGCCCTACGGGATCTCCCGCGCACCCCGGACCTGGCGGCCCTGTGCGAGGAGCCGCTGCCGGCGAAGGCGCTGACGCTGATGCGCCTGTCGCCGGGGGCGCCCGGGGACCGGTGGGCGCTGCTGCCCAACCCGCTGCGCGGGGACGGAACCTGACCCCGTTTTGTGGCGGGACGCATCTGATCAATAGGATCCGCCGATGATCAGAACACAACGGCTGGCGGCGGGCGTCTGCGCCCTGCTCGCCGCACTCGCGGCCGGGATGGTCTTCCCTGCCGGGGCGGCCGCGGACGAGACCACCGCCACCGCGCCCAAGGTCGACCTGGTCCTCGACGTCAGCGGCTCGATGCGGACGAAGGACATGGACGGCGGGACGCGGATGGCCGCGGCCAAGCAGGCCTTCAACGAGGTGCTGGACGCCACTCCGGAGAACGTCCTGCTCGGCATCCGGACCCTGGGCGCCAACTACCCCGGCGACGACCGCAAGACGGGCTGCAAGGACACCGCTCAGCTCTACCCGGTCGGCCCGCTGGACCGCACCGAGGCCAAGACGGCGGTGGCCACGCTGTCCCCCACCGGCTGGACGCCGATCGGCCCCGCGCTGCTGAAGGCGGCCGACGACCTCGACGGCGGCACCGGCTCCAAGCGGATCGTGCTGATCAGCGACGGCGAGGACACCTGCGCGCCGCTCGACCCCTGCGAGGTGGCCCGCGAGATCGCGGCCAAGGGCATAGGCCTGACCATCGACACCCTGGGCCTGGTGCCCAACGTGAAGATGCGCCGGCAGCTCAGCTGCATCGCCGAGGCGACCGGCGGCAGTTACACCTCGGTCGAGCACACCGATCAACTCACGGACCGGGTCAACCAGTTGGTGGACCGGGCCGCGGACCCCGTGGTCACTCCGGTGGCCGTCGAGGGCGCGGCCTCCTGCGCCGCGGCGCCCACGCTGAAGTCGGGCCTGTACACCGACCGCGAGGAGTTCGGGCGGCAGCGCTGGTACAAGGTGGACGTCGAGCCGGGCCAGGAGCTGCGCGCCTCGGTGAGCGTGGCGGCGGACCGGGCGGTGAACCCCGACCACGGGGTGCTGCTGCGGGCGGTCACGACGCACGGCCGGGAGATCGTGCGGGGCGAGGCGGCCGGCCACGGGCGGACCGACGTCGTCTCGACCGGACTGCGCTACCCGAAGGCGGACGACGACGACGCTCCCGCCGAGACGGTGTGCGTGCAGGTGACGAACTCCTACTCGGTGGGCGCCGGCGTGAAGACCACGCCGGGTCTGCCGCTGGAGCTGACCGTGGACGTGGTCGACGGTCCCTCGCCGGCGAGCGACGTGGCCGCCTTCGGTCTCGGGCGCGGCTGGTGGCTGCTGGGCGTCCTGGTGCTGTTCGGATTCCTGGCGGGTGTGCTGTGGGGCTGGCTGTCACGCTGGCGGGTCGCGGTCTGGAGGACCAACTGATGCGGATCACACGGGTGACGACCGGCGTTCTTCCGGCGCTCGGACTGGCTCTCGGACTGGCTCTCGGTCCGGCGGTCGCGCCGGCCGCCGCCGACGCCTCTCCCTCCGCGAGCCCTTCGGGCGACGGCTCCGCGCCCACCGAGGCGGGCACGTCGTTCCGTACGGCGACGGAGATCGACCAGGGCGAGACGGCCACCGCGAGCGGCTCCGCGGGCGACTACCTGTACTGGTCGTTCCCGGCCGACACGGGCCGGCGCCCCACGGTCAAGGCGACGGTGAAGCTGCCGAAGTCGCACACCGCGCAGACCTGGCAGGTCGACGTGTACGACGGGCTGCGGCGCCGCCAGGCCTGCCAGTACGGCGCGCAGACGCGCACCGCGGCGGCGGGCACGGCCTCGGTCGAGCTGGCCTGCGTGCTGCGCACGGTGCGCGCGTGGGCGGAACCGTGGGCCGACGACCCGCTGCCGGGCACGTACTACGTGCGTCTGACGGCTCTCGGCCTCACGGCGGGCGACCTGGGCCTGCCGGTCGAAACCACGCTGCGGGTGGACTCCAAGGACATCGGCGGCGCGGCTGCCGTGGACGGTTCGCTGGCGGAGCCGCTGGTGCCCGGCGCCGCGTTCCGGTCGAAGGACGGGGAGAACGGGACGGACGCGAAGGGCGGCTCGTCGGGGCCGGCCGTCCTGTCGAGCATCGAGCCCGACGACGGCTGGTCGTCCGGCTGGTGGTCGGACCGCTGGGTGTGGACCGCCGCCGGCGCCGTCCTGGCCGCCCTCGCGGGCATCGGCGGATACACGCTGACGCGCGGATCGGGACGGCCGCGGCAGGTGCCGCCGGGCGCCTGACGGACCGCCTGACCCAAACCTGACGGTAAGTCACCGCCCTTCCGGGGCACGGTCGATGGGGCCGCCACCGCACGGTGGCGGTCCCATCGCCGTCCCCCCGCGGGGTTTCCCGGCCCTCGCGCCCGCGCTCTCCGGCGGGCCCCGCCCCTCCCGCGACCTCAGGCGTCCCGCAGCTCCTTGGCCAGCGGTCCGTCGCCGCTCACCGCGATCCTCCCGGAGCGCACCGCGTCGAGCACCGTCAACTCCCCCTGGGCGACGGCCGTGCAGGTGTCCGTGCCGAGGTCGAGCCGGGCGTCCGGCGCCACCGGGGCGGGCCCGTACCCGTACACGGGACCGTCCTGCGCGCCGACGAACAGGTGGAAGTCGCCCTCGTCCAGGCGGACTTCGACGACGCCCTCGCCCGTCAGCCCGCGCGCCAGGGGCAGCGCGAACCAGTGCGCGCGCAGCGCGTCGGTGGGCCGCCGCTCGCCGAGTTCGCGCTCGCCCCACGCGCCGAGCGCCTGGAGCACGGGCAGCAACTCCCGGCCGCGTCCGGTGAGTTCGTACACGTAGGCAGCGCCGGGCGGGGGCAGCCGGCGCCTGGTGGCCAGCCCGTCGCGCTCCATGTCCTTCAGCCGTGAGGCGAGGACGTCCGTGCTCACGCCGGGCAGGTCGGCGTGCAGGTCGGTGTAGCGGCGCGGACCGGCGAGCAGTTCCCGGACGATCAGCAGGGTCCAGCGGTCGCCCACGACGTCGAGGGCACGGGCGGCGGAACAGTACTGGTCGTAGCTTCGGCGCGGTGACATGGCACGCAGTCTAGACATGTCGTTGGACTTTCCAAGCTGGAACTTGGTAAAACCAAGCAACACATCAACCGGAGGGGCGAGCGCGCATGGAGTTCCGGCAGTCGAACAAGCTGAGCGAGGTCTGCTACGAGATCCGCGGCCCGGTGATCGAGCACGCCGACGCGCTGGAGGCGGCCGGCCACAGCGTCCTGCGCCTGAACACCGGCAACCCCGCGCTGTTCGGCTTCGAGGCGCCGGAGGAGATCCTCCAGGACATGATCCGCATGCTGCCGCGGGCGCACGGCTACACCGACTCGCGCGGCGTCCTGTCGGCCCGGCGCGCGGTGGCGGGGCGCTACCAGACGCTGGGCCTGGAGGTCGGCGTCGACGACGTGTACCTCGGCAACGGCATCTCCGAGCTGATCTCGATGGCCGTGCAGGCGCTCGTCGAGGACGGCGACGAGATCCTCATCCCGGCCCCCGACTTCCCCCTGTGGACGGCCGTCACCACGCTCGCCGGCGGCAAGGCCGTCCACTACCTGTGCGACGAACAGGCCGACTGGTACCCGGACCTGGACGACATGGCGTCGAAGATCACCGACCGCACCAAGGCCGTGGTGATCATCAACCCGAACAACCCCACCGGCGCGGTCTACCCGAAGGAGATCATCGAGGGCATCCTCGACCTCGCCCGCCGGCACGGCCTGATGGTCTTCGCCGACGAGATCTACGACCGGATCCTGTACGACGACGCCGTGCACCACTCGGTCGCCGCGCTCGCCCCCGACCTGGTCGTGCTGACCTTCTGCGGCCTGTCGAAGACCTACCGGGTGGCCGGCTTCCGGTCGGGCTGGCTCGTGGTCACCGGCCCGAGACAGCACGCGAAGAACTACCTGGAGGGCCTGACCATGCTGGCGTCCATGCGGCTGTGCGCCAACGCGCCCGCCCAGTACGCCATCCAGGCCGCGCTCGGCGGCCGCCAGTCCATCCACGAACTGACCGCGCCCGGCGGCCGCCTGCACGAACAGCGCACCGTCGCCTGGGAGAAGCTCAACGAGATCCCCGGCGTGTCCTGTGTGAAGCCGAAGGGCTCGCTGTACGCGTTCCCGCGCCTGGACCCCAAGGTGCACAAGATCCACGACGACGAGAGGTTCGTCCTGGACCTGCTGCTGCGGGAGAAGATCCAGGTCGTCCAGGGCACCGGGTTCAACTGGCCCGCCCCCGACCACTTCCGCATCCTGACCCTGCCGCACGCGGACGACCTGGAGGCCGCGATCGGGAGGATCGGCCGGTTCCTCAGCGGGTACCGGCAGTAGCGCCGGCCGGCTGTGCCAGCCTGTGTCCCATGGGTGATCTCTTTCTCGTCCGGCACGGCGAGACCTCCTGGTCGCGTTCCGGACGCCACACCGGCTCCACGGACGTCCCGCTGACCGACCGCGGCCGCGCACAGGCGCGCGCGCTCGCGCCGCTGATCGGCGCGCAGCGGATCGGGGCGGCGTTCGTCAGCCCGCTGGAGCGGGCGCGCGAGACCGCGGAACTGATCGGGCTGTCGGGCTTCCGGCTCGACGCGGACCTGCGCGAGTGGGACTACGGCGGCTACGAGGGCGTGACGACCGCCGAGATCCAGCGCACCAGGCCCGACTGGTTCCTGTTCAGCGACGGAGTGACACCGGGGCCGCCCGAACACCCCGGGGAGACGGCCGAGCAGGTCGGGGAACGCGCCGACCGGGTCCTGGCCAGGGCCGACGAGGCGCTCGCCGGCACCGAGGGCTGCGTGGTGCTCGTGGCGCACGGGCACTTCCTGCGGGTGCTCACCGCCCGCCGGCTGGGACTGCCCCCGTCGGCCGGGGCGCTGTTCCAGCTCGCGACGGGGACGCTGTGCCGGCTCGGCACGGAACACGGGCGGCCGGTGATCGCCGCCTGGAATGTCAGTCCCCCGACGTAGCCTCGGACGCACCGGGGCGAAAGGCCCGAGACCGGGAAGGAGCACGCCGTGACACGACCGCCGACCGCCGCGCAGCGGCGCGTGATCGACGCCGCCGATCCGGTCTCCGGGCGGCTGAAGGGCACACCGGCACAGCTCACGGCCCTGGTCCGGCACGGGCTGGCGTTCCGGCACCCCCGGCCGCCGCACGACCACTTCCTGACGCCCGCGGGCCACCGCGTGCGGGAGGCGGTGCCCGGCCCCCCGTCCGGCGGGCCCGCGGCCGACGCCCCCGGGGCGGGCGCGGACAGCGGGGTGTTCGCGGCGCGCGTCGGCGGCGAGGAGGACGGCGCGGACCGCGGCCCCGCCCGGCTGCGCGAGGTGCGCGGCGCCTGGCGGGGGCTGCTGGAACTGCGCAGGATGACCAACCCGGACGGCGGGACGGACCGGCCCTGCGGCTGGGAGCGCGCGCATCTCGTGCGGGCCGCCGCCCTCGCCGTGGAGGCGGCCGGCCACCGCCCCGCCGGCCCCGGCGGGGGAGACGGCTACCGGGTGCGGGGCACCCCGCAGCCGGAGGCCGTCGCCGTGCACGCGCCGGACGAGGCGACGCTGCGGGCCTGCGCGGCGACCCTGGAGCAGGCGGGCTGGCAGGTCGGCGAGCACACCGAGCCCCGCACGCGAGCGCGCTATCTGCTGGCTTCCCCTCGCCGCGCCTGAAGCTCGTGCCAAGATCGGTGTCCGGGGCATCGACGTCCCACGAGAAGTCCCACGAGAAGGGGAGACAGTGAGCGAGCCGTTCGCCGTCCGGGTCACCGTCCGCGGATACGAGACCGACGTGCAGGGACACCTCAATCAGAGCGTGTACCTCAACTACGCCGAGCACGCTCGCTGGTCGCTCCTGCACGCGGCGGGCATCACCCAGGCCGAACTGCTCGGCAAGGGCCTGGGCCCCGTCGCCCTGGAGACCACCATCCGCTACCGGCGCGAACTCCTCGCCGGTGACGAGGTCGACGTGTCGTGCGTCTTCGAGTGGAGCGGCGGCAAGACGTTCCGCATCGAGCAGACCGTCACCAAGACGGACGGCACGGTCGCCGCGGAGATCACCGCCGTCGGAGGCCTGCTGGACCTGACGGCCCGCCGCATGGTCGCCGACCCGCAGAACATCTTCCGGGAACTCGCCGACGACCCGGCCCTGTTCGGGCTCTGACCCCTCCCCGGGCACGGGCCGGACATCCGGAAATCCGGGTGCCGCCCCAGCCGGGCGGCTGCGATCATCGGGCCCCATGTCCGCACGAACACGTGAAACCCGACTGCCGACGCGCCCGCACACCCATCACGCGCTCGACGACGCCGTCGAGCAGGCCGAGCTGTTCGCGAACCTCATGGCGTGGCGGGGGCACGGTTCGCCCGGGTGATCTCCGTGGCCGCTTCCGCCGGCCGGTGCGGGCATTCCGGGACGGGCCGGGGGCCGCGACGGCGGGGGCCGGTTCCGGGGCGCGCGATGAACGCGCGCCCCGGTCACGGCGTCCGGGCCAGGGCCGTCCCCCTCGCCCGGAGTCCTCGGGGCCGCTCAGCCCTGCGCGGCGATCCGTGCCAGCCGCCGCGCCTGCGCGCGGGTCGAGCGGGCGACGGCGTCCTCGTCGATGTGCAGCGGCCGTCCGTCCTCGACGATCTGACGGCCGTTCACGAAGGACGCGGTGACGGGGGCCGCCGCGCCGAAGACGAGGGCGGTCACCGGGTCGGCGATGGAGGCGTGCGCGAGGGTGTCCATCCGCCACAGCACCAGGTCGGCAAGCTTGCCCGGCTCCAGTGAGCCCGTCTCCCGGGCCCGGCCGAGGACCCGGGCCCCGCCGAAGGTGCCCAGGCGCAGCGCCTGACGGGCGTTCAGGGCCGCCTCCCGGTGGGCGCCGAGGCGGTTGATGAGCAGGGCGTTGCGCAGTTCGGTGTGGAGTTCGCCGGACTCGTTGGAGGCCGTGCCGTCGACGCCGAGGCCTACCGGGACGCCGGCCTTCAGCATGTCGGGGACCCGGGCGATGCCCGCGGCGAGGCGGGCGTTGGACGACGGGCAGTGGGCGACGCCGGTCCCGGTGCGGGCGAACGCGTCGATGTCGGAGTCGTTCATGTGGACGCAGTGCGCCATCCACACGTCCTCGCCGAGCCAGCCGGTGGACTCGAAGTAGTCGGTCGGGCCCATGCCGAACAGTTCGTGGCAGAACTTCTCCTCCTCGACCGTCTCCGAGCCGTGGGTGTGCAGCCGCACGCCGAGCCGGCGGGCCAGTTCGGCGCCCTGGCGCATCAGTTCGGTGGAGACGGAGAACGGCGAGCAGGGGGCGACGGCGACCTGGGTCATCGCGTCGTAGGAGGCGTCGTGGTGGCGGCGGACGGTCTCCTCGGTGGCGGCGAGGGCGTCGTCGAGCGTCTCCACCGCGAAGTCCGGGGGCAGACCGCCGTCCTTCTCGCCGCGGTCCATGGAGCCGCGGGCGAGGGTGAAGCGCACGCCGATGTCGCGGGCGGCGCCGATGACGGCGCCGGACAGGTCGCCGGAGCCGCGCGGGAAGACGTAGTGGTGGTCCATGGCGGTGGTGACCCCGCCGCGGGCCATCATCGCCAGGGAACCCTCGGCGGCGGCGCGGACCATCTCCTCGTCGATGCGCGCCCACGTGGGGTAGAGGGCGACCAGCCAGTCGAAGAGGTTGTGGTCGGTGGCCAGGCCCCGGGTGATCCACTGGTAGAAGTGGTGGTGGGTGTTGACCAGGCCGGGGGTGACCAGGTGCCCGGTGGCGTCGATGCGGCGCGCGACGTTCTCCAGGCCCCGGGGGGCCGGGCCCGCGCCGAGCGACTCGATGCGGTTGCCCGCGAGGACGACGTGTCCGTCCGCGTGCTCGGTGTCCTCGGCGTCGACGGTCGCGATCGCACAGTTCTCGATGACGATGCGCCGGTCTGCTGCCATGGTTTCGTCCTTTTCCCTCGGTGGACCCGCGGTGGGCCTCGCCGGGCCCTCGGTGGACCCGGATGGAGCGGGCACGGCATGACCCTGGAGGAGTTGAGTGCCGCGGCCGGGGACCGGGCCCCGGCCGCGGGTGCCGCAGGAGAGGTGGGTGGGGGTGAGGGGCGGGGTGCGGTGGGGTCCGTCAGAGGTTGGTGAGGTCCACCGGTATCCGGGCCTGGCAGCCGTCCCGCAGGACGGTGCCCTCGATCAGGCCGTAGGGCCGGTCGGCGGCGAAGTACACGGCGCCGTCCGCGGTGTCGTTCTTCAGCCCGAACGGCTTCAGGTCGACCAGGAAGTGGTGCTTGTTGGGGAGGGAGAAGCGCACCTCGTCGATCTCGTCGCGGTGCTCGACGATCCGCGCGCCCATGGCGTAGAGGGTCTGCTGCAAGGACAGCGAGTACGTCTCGGCGAAGGCCAGCAGCAGGTGCTTCCTCGCCTCCGTGTACGACTCGTTCCAGTCCGGCGCCGGCCGGGCGTCGTCGGTCCAGTTGTGGCGCCAGCGGGCGGTCACGTCGGTCGCCAGGATCCGGTCGTGCGTCTCGGGCAGGGTGGTGTACCCGTCCTTGACGTAGCCCCAGAACTCGGAGTTCGTCGAGTTCATGACGGTGAGGTCCTTGAGCCCGGAGACGACCTCCCAGGACGAGCCGTCGTAGGTGATCTGGGCCAGACGGGTCTCCTGGCCGCGGCGGACGAAGGAGTGCTCGTCCGTGCCGGGCGTCCGGATCCGCTCCCAGGAGTACTCCTCGACGCGGATGCGGGCGATCCGGATCGGCTCCTGCGAGGTGACGAAGTGGCGGGCGAGGTGGATGCCGAACTGCTCGGCGGACTCGATGCCGTGCTCCTTGGCGAACGCGTACACCGTGTTCTTGGTGCTGTCGGTCGGCAGGACGTTGGCGTTGGATCCGGAGTAGTGGACCTCGTCCATGTCGCCGCTGAGCGCGACGGACACGTTGAGGTCCTTGATGTGGTGGGTCTCGCCGTCCCGCGTGATCCTGACGACCCGGTTCTCGGCCTTGCCGTACTGGTTCTGGCCCAGCGTCACGGGGCGGGCGGGGCGTGAAGCGTCGGTCATGTCTGCTAGCTCCCTCGGTATACGGAGTAGCCGAACGGGTTGAGCAGCAGCGGTGTGTGGTAGTGCTCGCCCGGCACGACGGCGAACGTGATCGCCACCTCCGGGAAGAACACGCCGGCGGCACCGCTGTCCCGATTCGCGGGGGCGTCCTGCTGCGCATCGGCTCGCTGGTCGTCTCGGTGCTCGAAATACGCCTCCACGGCGAAGTCGAGCCGTACGTGGGTGGTTCCCTCCGGCAGCGCCGGCAGGTCCTTGCACCGGCCGTCCGCGTCGGTCGCGGAGCCGCCGAGCGCCTGCCAGTCCGCTCCCCGGCCGCCGCGGGCCGCGAGCCGGACGGCGACGCCCGCGGCGGGGCGGCCGACGGAGGTGTCCAGGATGTGGGTGGACACCGAAGCGGTGGTGCTGGTGCTCATGGTGTGTCTCGGTCCTCTTCGACGAGTCGGGCCAGGCGGATGCGGTTGATCCTGCCCAGTTCGCGGCGGACGATCTCCCGCTCCCGTTCCGGCGGGTTGCCGATCCGCTCCCTGGCCGCGTCGAGCATCTCCTCGGCGGTGCGGCCGGTGGCGCAGATCAGGAAGACGTGGCCGAACCTCTCCTCGTAGGCCAGGTTCAGTTCGAGCATCTCCGCCCTGAGCCGGTCGGAGGCGCCGGCCATGCCGCGCTGCTCGCGCGCCGAGGCCGGGTCGCCGGGTTTCGGGCGGCCGATCGGCGGATGCCCGGCCATCGCCTCCGCCAGGTCGGCGTCGGTCAGTTCGGCCGTGGCCGCGTCGCCGGCCCCGTACAGCTCGTCGGCGGACGCGTAGGGGCGGGCCGCGAGCACTCGGCTCGCCCACGCCGCGGAGGCGCACGCCTCCAGGAGCGCGGCGCGGGCCGCGGACTCCTCGAGGGCGTTGAACCGGGCCAGGCCCGGGAGCGGGGAAGTCGACGTCACGGGAGCCTCCGTGGCCGCGGAGAACGGCCTTCGTGCTTGAGCGGGCTGCGGCCAGCTAACGCCCCCGCACGACACCACGTCAACACTTTGTTGAAAATTCTCGGCGAGAGGCGTCCCTCGGGCCGGGCGGGCACGGGCGGGCGGACCGGTCAGGCCGGTCAGGCGCCCTTCTCGCGGTTGAGGTAGTTGTAGACCGTGAAGCGGCTCACCCCGAGCGCGCTCGCCACGGTCTCCACGCCGTGCCGTACGGAGAAGGCGCCGCGCGCCTCGAGTATCCGCACGACCTCCTGCTTCTCCTTGCGGTCCAGGTCGGCGAGGGGTCTGCCCCTGCGGCGCTCCATGGCGGCCAGGATGTGGTCGAGGGAGTCGGCGAGCTGGGGCAGGCGCACGGCCACCGACTCCACGCCCTCCCAGGTCAGGACGATGTCCTCGGCTCCGGCCTCGTCCGGCGGGAGCATCTCGCCGCCCATCGCGTCGACCAGCGGTTTGACGGCCGCGATGAAGGCCGCGTCGCCGCCGGCGCTCACCGCTCCTGCCCGACGACGTTGACCTGGAGCGAGACACGGGTGGCGCCCGCGCCCAGGGACTCGCGCAGCAGGGCGTCGACGGCGGCCAGCACCGCGTCGGCGGAGCCCTCGACGGTGTTGCCGAAGGGCCCGACGTCCACCGCGTCCAGGTCGGCGCGCTCGATCACCTCGCGGGCGGCCAGCGCGTGCGCGGGCGCCTCGTCGAGGTCGAAGGGCTCGGTGGTGAACTCCACTTTCAGTCGCATCGCGCCCCACACCTTCCTGAACGGGTCCCGGCCGCAGACGCCCGGACCCCCGACCTTAACGGACCCGGCGGACGACCACCCGGGAGTCCGGATTCAGTCCGGATTCCCCCTCGTCCGCCCGGAGCCGGCCGGCGGCGCAGGAGCGCGGCACCCCCTTGACAAGCCCCGGCCCACGACGGCAACCTTCCGTTAAGCAGAAACTAACTTCCGCAATATGGAAACTAGGCGGAAGCAGTCGACACGGAAGGGAGCGCGGAACCGCCATGGGATTCGAAGACCAGCGCTTCAGCGTCAACCTGTCGATCCTCTTCACGGAACTCCCGCTCCTGGAACGTCCCGCGGCCGCCGCCGCGGCCGGGTTCGGCGCGGTCGAGCTGTGGTGGCCCTGGATCGACTCGCCCACCCCCGAGCAGTCCGCACTCGACGCCCTGAAGCGGGCGATCGACGACGCGGGCGTACGGCTCACCGGCCTCAACTTCTACGCGGGACGCCTCCCGGGCCCGGACCGCGGCGCGCTGTCGCTGCCCGGCGCCGAGTCGGAGCGGTTCCGCGCCAACGTCGACGTGGCCGCGGACTTCGCGCGGACCCTGGGCTGCGGGGCGCTCAACGCCCTCTACGGCAACCGCGTGGCGGGCACGGACCCCGCCGAGCAGGACGCGCTCGCGCTGGAGAACCTCGTCCTCGCGGCCCGCGCCGCCGACCGGATCGGCGCGACCTTGCTGATCGAGGCGCTGAACCGGCCCGAGTCGCCGCTGTACCCCCTGGTGAGCGCGGGCGCCGCGGTCGGGATCGTCGACAAGGTCAACCGGGCGACCGGTCTCGGCAACGCGCGGTTCCTGATGGACCTCTACCACCTGTCCAGGAACGGCGAGGACCTCCCGGCGGTGATCGAGCGCCACGCCGCGCTGACCGGTCATGTGCAGATCGCCGACGACCCGGGCCGCGGCGCGCCGGGCACGGGCACGCTGCCGCTGGAGGACCTGCTCGACCGGCTGGCGAAGGCGGGCTACGACGGCTGGGTCGGCCTGGAGTACAAGCCCGGCGACCGGACGGGCGCCGAGGCGTTCGGGTGGCTGCCCCGCGAGGCCCGCGCCGCCCGCGCACCGCGCCGGTGAGGCCCGCCGCCGCGAAGCCCGTCGCACACACCCCCGCACCGAGAGGCGTTTCGTCATGAGCAGTCTTCCCAAGGTCGCCTGGATAGGCCTCGGCATCATGGGCTCCCCCATGTCCGAGAACCTCGTCAAGGCGGGCTACGACGTCACCGGCTTCACCCTGGAGCAGGACAAGCTGGACCGGCTCACCGCCGCCGGCGGCACCGCGGCCGCCTCGATCGCGGACGCCGTGCGCGACGCCGACGTCGTGATCACCATGGTCCCGGCCTCCCCTCAGGTCGAGGCGATCGCCTACGGGCCGGACGGCATCCTCGAGAACGCGAGGCCGGGCACGCTCCTGATCGACATGTCCTCGATCACCCCGCAGACCTCGGTCGACCTGGCGAGGGCCGCCGCGGACAAGGGCATCCGGGTGCTCGACGCCCCGGTGTCCGGCGGCGAGGCCGGCGCGATCGAGGCCGTGCTGTCCATCATGGTCGGCGGCGACCAGGCGGACTTCGACCGGGCCGAGCCGATCTTCGACGCGCTGGGCAGGACCGTCGTGCTGTGCGGCCCGCACGGCTGCGGGCAGACCGTGAAGGCCGCCAACCAGCTGATCGTCGCCGTCAACATCCAGGCGTGCGCCGAGGCCGTGGTCTTCCTGGAGAAGTCGGGCGTGGACCTGAAGGCGGCGCTGGACGTCCTGAACGGCGGCCTCGCCGGCTCCACCGTCCTGACCCGCAAGAAGGACAACTTCCTCGCCCGCGACTTCAGGCCGGGCTTCCGGATCGACCTGCACCACAAGGACATGGGGATCGTCACGGACGCCGCCCGCAACGTCGGCGCGGCCCTGCCCGTCGGCGCGGTCGTCGCCCAGCTGGTCGCGAGCCTGCGCGCGCAGGGCGACGGCGGCCTGGACCACTCGGCGCTGCTGCGGGCCGTCGAGCGGCTCTCGGGCGCGCGGGTCTGAGCCCGGCCCCCGAAAGCTTCCGGGCGGCGGCGTCGTCGACACATGTCCTGTCGCGCCCAGCGACGACCGCCGCCCGGAACCCCCCGCACCGACCGAACCCCACCGGCCGCACTCCCGCGGTTCCCGGTGGACGAGGAGCCGGTCCCCGCGCCCCCGCGAGGACCGGCCGCACGAACGGCCCGCACCGCGGGGACGGCCCGGATGAGGGGTGACCGTCCCGGCGCGTGCGGGTCCGGTGAGGACCGCGGCGGCGTGTGAGCCAGTGCGGTGGTGAAGGACCCGAGCGCCCTTCTCGACCTGAGGGAAGGCGTCCCCGGTTCCGTCGCACCCGCCGCGGTCCCCGCCCCACCGGGCCCCGTCCGGCGGCGCGAACGTCCTGTCGCGCCCAGCCTCGCGCCGTCGGACGGCCACACGACCCTGCACGACACGCCCCCGCCCCCCCGCCGACGGGGGCGCCCGCACGTCCGCACCCGGCGCAGCCGCCCGTCCGGCGGCCGTCCGGCGGCCGTCCGGCCGACGAAGAGGGCGTCCGACGTGCGGATCGCGCCCGTCCGCAGGACGCTGGGGGCATGGGCGATCCCGCGCGACCTCCGCACATCGTGGTGCACCCCCCGGCCCTGGACGGCTCCCGCCGGGTCACCTCCGGCGACGCGGTGCTCGGCCTCGCCACGCATCTCGACGACGTCGTGGAGATCCTGCGCCTGGCCGACCTGGACCGCATCGAGGTCGAGGAGGACGACCTCATCGAATGGCAGGGCGGCGGCCCCGACGACTGGCCCGGACTGTCCGAGGAGCACGGCGGGCCCGCGGACGCGCGATAGGGGGCCGGCGACAGGGACGCCACGGGGACGCGCCGGAAGGGCGGCCCAACCTCAAATCAACCTCTGAACGCTGTTCCGTGGGCTCCAACCGCCCCCGGAGTAGGGCACATTGTGTGCACGCGGGGCCCGCCGGCACGGGGGCGGCAGGTCCCGCGTGACGGGGAGGACGACGGGACGGGGGACGTGCCGTCCCTCCCCGGCACCGCACACGGAAGGGGCGGCCCGCTCGGGCCGCCCCTTCCGTGTCGGCGTCCGCGCCGCCGCCCTCGCTCCCGCTCAGACCTTCAGTGCCCGGACCGACGTGGGCGCGTGACCCGGCTCCGTGGCCAGTTCCTCGAACTCCACGACGTCGCCGATGTCGTTGGTGCCGCTCATCGAGATGTTGGTGACCCGCTCCAGGACGGCCTCGACGACCACGGGCACCCGGAACTCGGCGGCGAGCTTCTTCGCCTCCTCGAAGGCCGCGCCCAGCTCCGCGGGGTCCGTCACCCGGATCGCCTTGCAGCCGAGGCCCTCGACGACCTTGACGTGGTCGACGCCGTACACGCCCAGCTCCGGCGAGTTGACGTTCTCGAACTCCAGCTTGACCTCGAAGTCCATGTCGAACGCCCGCTGCGCCTGGCGGATCAGGCCCAGATAGGAGTTGTTGACGAGGACGTGCACGTACGGGATCTTGTGCTGCGCCCCGACCGCCAGCTCCTCGATCATGAACTGGAAGTCGTAGTCCCCCGAGAGGGCGACGACCTGTGCCTCGGGGTCGGCCTTGGCGACGCCGAGCGCCGCCGGGATCGTCCAGCCGAGCGGCCCGGCCTGGCCGCAGTTGATCCAGTGCCGCGGCCGGTAGACGTGCAGCATCTGGGCGCCGGCGATCTGCGAGAGGCCGATGGTGGTGACGTACCGCGTCTCGGGGCCGAAGGCCTTGTTCATCTCCTCGTAGACGCGCTGCGGCTTGATCGGGATGTCGTCGAAGTGCGTCCGGCGCAGCAGGGTGGCCTTCTTCTCCCGTGCGGCGGCCGCCCAGGCGGACCGGTCGGGCAGCGCGCCGGACGCCTTCGACTCCCGCGCCGCCTCGACGAAGAGGCGCAGCGCGGCCTTGGCGTCCGAGGCGATCCCGTAGTCGGGGGCGAAGATCCTGCCGATCTGGGTGGGCTCGACGTCGACGTGAACGAAGGTGCGGCCGGCCGTGTAGACGTCGATGCGGCCGGTGTGGCGGTTGGCCCAGCGGTTGCCGACGCCGAGGACGAAGTCGGACTCCAGGAACGTCGCGTTGCCGTAGCGGTGGGAGGTCTGGAGCCCCACCATGCCGGCGTTCAGCTCGTGGTCGTCGGGGAGGGCGCCCCAGCCCATCAGGGTCGGGATGACCGGAATTCCCGTCAACTCGGCGAATTCCCGCAGGAGTTCGGAGGCGTCCGCGGAGATGACGCCGCCGCCCGCGACGATCAGCGGCCGCTCTGCCGCGTTCAGCATGCGCAGCGCCTTGTCGATCTGCGCGGGGGTCGCGGCCGGCCGGTGGACGGGCAGCGGCTCGTAGGCATCCGGGTCGAACTCGATCTCGGTCTGCTGGACGTCGACCGGGAGGTCGATCAGCACCGGTCCGGGCCGGCCCGAGCGCATCAGGTGGAAGGCCTGCTGGAACACCCCGGGCACCTGCCCCGCCTCCAGGACGGTGACCGCCATCTTGGTCACCGGCCGGGCGATGGAGGCGATGTCGACGGCCTGGAAGTCCTCCTTGTGGATCACGGCGGTCGGCGCCTGGCCCGTGATGCACAGGATCGGGATCGAGTCGCCGATGGCGGAGTACAGCCCGGTGATCATGTCGGTGCCGGCCGGACCGGAAGTGCCGACGCACACGCCGATGTTGCCGGGGTGGGTGCGGGTGTAGCCCTCGGCCATGTGCGAGGCGCCCTCGACATGGCGGGCGAGGGTGTGGCCGATGCCGCCGGAGGCCGCGAGCGCCGCGTAGAACGGGTTGATCGCCGCGCCGGGGACGCCGAACGCGCTGGTGACGCCTTCGCGCTTGAGGATCTCGACTGCCGCACGGGCAGCGGTCATACGAGCCATGGAGTACTCCTGCTTCGACTGCTTCAGCTGCTTCAGCTGTCGGATTCGCTCTCCCGTCGCGCCCCGCGGTGAGCCCTTCCTCTGTCCACCGTTTCCGCACTTCCGTATTGCGGAAAAAGTTTTCTGCTATCTGGAAGCAATGTAAGTGGGTGCGCAAAGGTCGTCAAGAGACGGACAGGAGCGGACCGGAGGAGGACGATGGGGGCCATGTCCGAGAGCGTGCCGGTGCGCTGCCCGGCCTGTCGGCGCGAGCGCCGCTACACCGTGCCGTCCTACCCGTGCGCGTGCGGCTCCCCCGTCACGCCGGTGCTCGACCCGCGCACGGCGCCGACGGCCGTCGCCCACCGGGCCTGGGACGACGAGTGGATCGTCCTGGGCTGCCGCGCCTGCGGGCGCCGCGACCAGTGGCCGCGGCCCGAACTGGGCTGCGCCTGCGGAATGCTGCTGCGCATCCCGGTGACCGACCACGCGGCCGAGCCGGACTCCGAGACCGTCGGGGAGCCCGAGTCCGAGACCGAGACCGTCGCGGAGTCCGAGTCCGGGCTCGTCGCGGAGCCGGAGTCAGCGGCCGGGCCGGAGTCTTGCGGGGCGCGCGAGCCGGCGGGAGAGGCCGGCGACGGCCGGGGGTCCGTCCCTCCGCCGCGCCGGGGCGCGTTCCGGCCCGTCGCCATCCGTACCGCGCGGGACGTCGTGACCGCCGCGGCGCTGCACCTGAACCGGCTGGGGCACGGGGACATCCGGCGGGCCGACCAGCGGCCCACCTCCGGCATCGGCCTCGCCGCCCGCGGGCTCGTCGCCCAGGTCGACCCGAGCGTGCACCCGGCCTCGGCGCGGGACGTGGAGTGCCTGTGGCTGACGGCGATGACGGAGTCCGCCGAGTGCGTGTACTTCTCCCTCGCCGGGTACACCGACGACGCCCGGGAGAGCGCCGACCGGCTCGGTGTGCCGCTGTTCGTGCTGGACCTCACCGGCGCCCCGCAGCCGGTCAACGCCACGGCCGGCGCCCTCGCCGCCGCGGACGCCCGCGAGGGCGGGGACGCCCACGGCGGGCGTGGCGTCCGCGGCCGGGAGCGGCGCACACCGCCGCGGGACTCCTAGAGCGCGTACTTCTCGCGCAGTTCGATCTTGCGCACCTTCCCCGACACGGTCATGGGGAAGGCGTCCAGGATCTGGAGCCTGCTGGGGATCTTGTAGTGCGCCAGGCGGCCCCGGCAGTACGCGCGCAGTTCCTCCAGCGTGAGCGGGTCCGCGGGATCGCCCGGGATGACGCAGGCGAGGACCTCCTCGCCGTACTTCTCGTGCGGGATCCCGACGACCTGGACGTCCCTGATCTTCGGGTGGCCGTAGAGGAACTCCTCGATCTCCCGCGGGTAGATGTTCTCCCCGCCCCTGATGATCATGTCCTTGATGCGGCCGACGATCTCCACGTAGCCGTCCTCCCGCATCACCGCCAGGTCCCCGGTGTGCATCCAGCGCCCCGCGTCGATCACCTCGGCGGTCTTGTCCGGCTCGTTCCAGTAGCCGAGCATCACGCTGTAGCCGCGGGTGCACAGTTCGCCGGGGAGGCCGCGCGGCCGGGTCACGCCGTCCACCGGGTCCACGACCTTGACCTCGAGGTGCGGCAGCACGCTGCCGACGGTGCCGGTGCGGTGCTCCAGGTCGTCGTCCCGGCGCGTCTGGGTGGAGACGGGCGAGGTCTCGGTCATGCCGTAACAGATCGACACCTGCGCCATGTTCATCTCCGCGACCACGCGCTTCATCACCTCCGCCGGGCAGGGCGAGCCCGCCATGATGCCGGTGCGCAGCGAGGAGAGGTCGTAGGCCGCGAAGTCGGGCAGGTTCAGCTCGGCGATGAACATCGTCGGCACGCCGTACAGCGAGGTGCAGCGTTCCCGCTGGACGGCCTCCAGCGTGGCCTCCGGGTCGAAGGAGGGGGCCGGGATGACGACGCAGGCGCCGTGCGAGGTCGCCGCGAGGTTTCCCATCACCATGCCGAAGCAGTGGTAGAACGGCACCGGGACGCAGATCCGGTCCCGCTCGCCGTAGGCGATCGACTCCCCCACGAAGTACCCGTTGTTGAGGATGTTGTGGTGGGAGAGGGTGGCGCCCTTGGGGAAGCCCGTCGTCCCCGACGTGTACTGGATGTTGATCGGGTCGTCGCAGGACAACTCGGCCGCGCGGGCCCGGAGTTCCTCGTGGCCGCCGGGCGTGGCGCGGCGCAGCAGGGCGTCCCAGCCCGGATCGCCGATGTAGACGGTCTCGCGCAGGAGCAGGCATCTGCCGCGCACCTGCTCGACCATGGCCCGGTAGTCGCTCGTGCGGTGGCTGAGCGAGGCGAACAGCACCGAGATCCCGGCCTGGTTGAGGACGTACTCGACCTCGTGGGTGCGGTAGGCGGGGTTGATGTTCACCATGATCGCGCCGATGCGGGCGGTGGCGTACTGGACCAGCACCCACTCGGGGCAGTTGACCGCCCAGATGCCGACGCGGTCGCCCTTGGCGACGCCGCTCGCGAGCAGCGCGCACGCCAGCCGGTCGACGTCCGCGGCGAAGGCGGCGTACGTCCAGCGCCGTCCGGAGGGCACGTCGACGAGGGCCTCGCGGTCCGGCCAGGCGGCCACCGCCCGGTCCAGGTTCTCGCCGATGGTGTCCCCGAGCAGGCCCGTGGTGCTCGTCCCGTGCGCGTACGCCGGGCCGGGAGCGGACGCGACCGGCCCGCCCGCGCCCCGCCCGCCCGCGGCGGAGCTGTCCGGCACGGGGCTGTCCGGTGCGGGGCTGTCCGGTGCGGGGCTGTCCGGTGCGGGGCTGTCCTGCGTGGAGGGGGAGCCGCCGCTCATCGGACGTCCTCCTCGCGGTACTCGTCGGCCGAGCCCGCCGCCGTGGCCTCGCGCAGCTCGATGCGGCGGATCTTGCCGCTGACCGTCTTGGGCAGCGGGGCGAACTCCAGCCGTCGCAGGCGCTTGTAGGGGGCGAGGACCTGGCGGGAGTGCTCGAACAGCACCTTGGCGGTGTCCGGGCCGGGCTCCCAGCCCTCGGCGAGGACGATGTACGCCTTGGGCACGGCCAGGCGCAGTTCGTCGGGGGCGGGGACGACGGCCGCCTCGGCGACCGCCTCGTGCTCCAGCAGCGCGCTCTCCAGCTCGAAGGGGCTGATCTTGTAGTCGGAGGCCTTGAAGACGTCGTCGGCCCGGCCGACGTAGGTGAGGTACCCGTCGTCGTCGCGGCTGCCGATGTCGCCGGTGCGGTAGTAGCCGCCGGCCATCGCCTCCGCCGTGCGGTCGGGGTCGCCGTGGTAGCCGGTCATCAGGCCCACCGGGCGGGCGGACAGGTCGAGCGCGATCTCGCCCTCCCGGGCGCCCGGCGCGCCGGAGACCGGGTCGAGGAGCTCCACCCGGTAGCCGGGGCTCGGCCGGCCCATGGAGCCGGACTTCAGTTCCTGGCCGGGGCTGTTGGCGATCTGCACGGCCGTCTCGGTCTGGCCGAAGCCGTCCCGGACGGTGACGCCCCAGGCGCGCCGCACCTGTTCGATGACCTCGGGGTTGAGGGGCTCGCCCGCGGCGACGGCCTCGCGGGGCGGGGTGCGCAGCTGGGTGAGGTCGGCCTGGATGAGCATGCGCCAGACGGTCGGCGGGGCGCAGAACGTCGTCACGCCCGCGCGGTCCATCTCCGCCATGAGCCGGGCCGGGTCGAAGCGGGTGTAGTGGTGGATGAAGACGGTCGCCTCGGCGTTCCAGGGGGCGAAGAGGTTGGACCAGGCGTGCTTGGCCCAGCCGGGCGAGGAGATGTTGAGGTGCACGTCGTGGGGCTTGAGCCCGATCCAGTACATCGTGGCCAGGTGTCCGACCGGGTACGAGGTGTGGGTGTGCTCCACCAGCTTGGGGCGGGCGGTCGTGCCGGACGTGAAGTACAGCATCAGCGGGTCGTCGGCGAGGGTGGGGCCGTCGGGCGTGAAGCCGGCCGGGGCGCCGTAGGCGTCCTCGTAGCGGTGCCAGCCCTCGGGGGCGCCGCCGACCGCGATGCGGGTGTAGTCGCCGGGGACGTCGTCGAACTTGGCGGCGTCCTCGGCGCGGACCAGGACGTGCCGGACCCGGCCGCGTTCGACGCGGTCGGCGAGGTCGGCGGGGCCCAGCAGCGGGGTGGCGGGGATGACGACCGCGCGCAGCTTCATGGCGGCCAGCGCGGTCTCCCACAGCTCGGCCTGGTTGCCCAGCATGACGAGGACGCGGTCCTCGGCGGCGACGCCGCGGGCGCGCAGCCAGTTGGCGGCCCGGTCCGAGCGCTCCGACAGCTCGGCGAAGCTGAGCCGCGTCTCGCGGCCGTCCTCCTCGACGATGTGCAGGGCGGTGCGCCCGTTGCCCTCGGCGATGGCGTCGAACCAGTCCAGGGCCCAGTTGAAGCGCTCCGGCCGGGGCCACGCGAAACGCTCGTAGGCGGTCGTGTAGTCCTCGCGGTGCTCCAGCAGGAAGTCGCGGGCTGCGCGGAAGCGCTCCGTCGCCGTCGTCATCGGTCCTCCTCGCTCTCTTGGCTGTGTTGCCCGGGGCCGTGGGAACGCGCTCGACAGCGGCGCGTCCCTGCGGCACACTCCCGTGGCGCCGGACCATTGCGGGCGGCTCTCTGCCATCGTGTAATCCGTGATGCAGGTCTCACTACCCCCGAACGGGGGTGTGCGGCACGACGGCGCGCGGAAAGGGCGGCAAGGTGGCGGCGGACGCAGCCGGAACGGCTCAGATCGGCGGGGCGCTGATGCGGCTGCGGCGCGCGACCGGGCTGCCGGTCGCCTTCGGCGGGCTGGTGGAGCCGGGGCGGCAGCGGATGCGGATCAGCGAGTTCAGCGGGGCGGCCGGGCTCGCGCTGCGCGGGCTGGCGGTGACCTCGGGAAACGGTCTGGGCGGCAAGGCGGTGGCGCTGGCCCGGCCGTGCGCGGTGACCGACTACTCGCTGTCGCGGCAGATCAGTCACGAGTACGACGCGGCCGTCGCCGAGGAGGGGCTGCGCTCGGTGCTGGCGATCCCGGTGGTGGTGCGCCGCCGGGTGCGCGGGGTGCTGTACGGCGCGCTGCGCACGGCGCAGCCGCTGGGCGAGCGCACGCTGACCGCGGCGGTGCAGGCCGCGCGGGACGTGGAGCAGGCGCTGGTCGTCCAGGACGAGGCGCGCGATCTGCTGGCGGCGGCCGAGGAGCGCGCGGCGGCGGCCGCCGGGCCGGGTGGGGGTGCGGCGGCCGGCTGGGAGCAGGTGCGCGAGGCGCATGCCGCGCTGCGCGCCCTGGCCCCGCGGATCGCCGACCCGGTGCTGCGCGCGGAGCTGCTCGACGCGTGCGGGCTGCTCGCGCCGGGCTCGCCGGGTGAGCCGGAGCGCCCGGCGGTGGTGCTGGCCCCGCGTGAGCTGGACGTGCTGGCGTGTGTGGCGGCGGGGGCGACGAACGCCGCCGCCGCCGAGCGGCTGGGGCTGCGCGCGGAGACGGTGAAGGGCTATCTGAGGTCGGCGATGCGCAGGCTGGGCGCGCGCACCCGGGGAGAGGCGGTGGTCGCGGCCCGCAGGGCGGGTCTGCTGCCGTAGCGCGAGGCCGCCGCGCCCCTTCGGGGGCGGTGCGGCGCGGCCGCGGCGGGCGCCTTGCGGGGCGCCGGCGAGGAGCGATCACATCAAGCCAGGGAGCCCCTCACGACAAGCGATTATTCACTCACTGTCACCATGAATTTGCCTGTGCACCAGGTTGTTATATCCCTCACCACGCCGCGCCTCCGAATTTCAAAGAGTCGGTGCCTAGAATTTGGCCCGGACACGACACTCGGAGGGGAGCGGTGACCGTGCGACGGGACTTCAAGGAGCCTGCCCGATGCCGCCCCGACCTGGTCATCGGCAGGGACGAGCTGTACGCGACCGCCCGCGAGCAGCTGACCCGCGGCGGCAGTGTGCTGCTGCACGGCCCGGCCGGAATAGGAAAGTCGACCGTGCTGCGGGCATTGGCCGCGGATTACGGCGACGCGGCGCGCACCGTGCTGCGCTGCTCGGCCACCGAGTCGGAATCGCACCTGCCGTTCCTGGCCCTGGCCGATCTCTTCGGGCTGGTCCTCGACGAGATCTCGGACAAGCTGCCCGCCGCCCAGCGCACCGCCCTGGAGTCCGCGCTGACCGGCCGGGGCGAGTCGACCCTGCAACGCGACGGCCTCGCGCTGCGGCTCGCCGTCCTGTCGGCGCTGCGCGCCCTGGCCGCGACGCGCCCGGTCCTGCTCGTCGCCGACGACCTGCAATGGCTGGACTCGGCCAGCGCCGAGCTGCTCGGCTTCGCCGCGCGCCGCCTCGGCGACACCCCCGTCCAGCTGCTCTGCGCGGTCCGCACCGAGGGCCAGGAGTACGACCGCCATCTCCGCGCCTCCCCGCCCGACACGCTCGCCGTCCGCCTCAACCCGCTCTCGAGCGCCCAGGTCTCCGCGCTGCTCGACCACCGCGGCTACACCGACCTGCCCCGCTCGACGATGCGGGAGATCCACCGCACCAGCGGCGGCAACCCCCTCTTCGCGCTGGAACTGGGCCGCGCCCTCGGCGAGAACCCGACGCCGCCCCGGCCGGGCGAGCCGCTGCCGGTGCCGACCTCGCTGCGCGACCTGGTCCTCAGCCGCCTCGACATGCTCTCCGCGGAGGCCCGGCGCACCCTGCTGGTGGCCAGCGCCGGCGCCCGCCCCACGCTGGCCCTGCTGCACGCGGCCGGCCGCGAGAACGCCGAGGCGGAGACCGCGCGCGCCGCCGAGCTGGGGCTGCTGACGACCGAGCCCGAGGGGCCCGCCGTGCGCTTCACGCATCCGCTGATCTCGGCGGCGCTGTACGCGGAGGCCCCCGCCCAGGAGCGGCGGGCCGCGCACGCAGCGCTGTCCACCGCCGCGTCCGACCCCATCGAGCGGGCCCGCAACCTCGCCCTCGCCACCACCGGCACCGACCCGGAGGTGGCCGCCCGGCTCGCCGAGGCCGCCGCGCTCTCCCGGGACCGCGGCGCTCCCTCGGTCGCCGCCTCGCTCGGGCTGCTCGCCGCCCGGCACACCCCGCAGGACGGCACGCCCGCCGCGGACCGGCACCGGTTGCAGGCGGCCGAGGACGCGATCACGGCCGGCGAGGTGGACCTCGCCCGCGACATCGCGCGCGAGGTGCTGACGCGGGCCACCGTGGCCGCCGACCGGATCCGCGCCTGGGAGGTGGTCATCGAGGCCGCCGGGCAGGCGCTCGGCGACGTCGACGCCGTCTTCCCGCAGGCCCTGGCCGACGCCGGGGACGATCCCCGGCTGCTGGCGCTGGTCCGCTACCACCTCGCCTGGCGCAAGCTGATCGTCGAGGGCGACTTCTCCGAGGCGCGGCAGGAGGCCGCGCACGCGGCCGAGCTGGCCGCCCGCGGCGGCGACCGGCGCACCGAGCTGATGGCGCTGTCGTTCCAGTCGTCCACCGAGACCCTGATGGGCCACCCGAACGCGCCCGCGACCATCAAGCAGGCGATGAAGGAGCCGCAGGACCCGTACGTGGCCTGCCATCACAACGGCGTCGGCGCGGCCAGGTTCCGCTGGCTGATGATGAGCGACCAGCTGGCCGAGGCCCGTTCGACCATCACCGCCCTGCTGCGCGAGGTGCGCCGGCGCGGCATGGTCGAGAGCGAGGTGCACTTCCAGCGCTTCCTCGCCGAGACGGAACTGCGCTCCGGGCACTGCGGACGCGCCCTCGACCTGGCCCGCGAGAGCCTGCGGCTGGCCCGCGACTCCGGCATCGGCCTGGGGGCCTCCGCGATGCTGGCCTCCCTCGCCGAGGCCTCGGGCGGCGACGTCGACCGGGCGCTGGCGCTGGCCCGGGAGGCGGCGGAGCGCGCCGAGGAGGACGGCGACCAGATGTACCTCTCGCGCGCCCTCGCCGCGCTGGGCCACGCCCAGCTGGTGGCCGGGGACGCCGCGGGCGCGGTCGGCTCGCTGCGCCGGGTGCGGGAGCTGGAGGCCGGGCTGCGCATCACGGACCCGGCGCGCGGCCGCTGGCAGGGCGACCTCGCGGAGGCGCTGGTGCGGGTGGGCGAGCCCCGCGAAGCCCAGGACGTCATCGACGTCACGCGCGAGCACGCGCTGCGCCTGGACCGGGAGAGCGTGCTGGCCGTGCTGGACCGCTCGGAGGCGATGGTGCGGGCCGCGCTCGGCGACCACGAGGCGGCGCTGGCCCGGCTGACGTCCGTTCAGGACCGGCTCGCCAAGCTGGGATACGGCCTGGAGGAGGCGCGGGCGGCGTTCGCGCTGGCCCGGCTGCGCACGCTGCGGCCGGGGGCGGGGCCGGGGCCGACGTCGTACGACGAGGCGGCGCGGCTGTTCCGGCGGTGCCGGGCGCTGCCCTGGCTGCGTCAGGTGGAGCGGGCCGCCGCGGAAGGCGCGGCGGCGCAGGCGCAGCGGCCGGCCGCCGTCGGCCGGCAGCAACAGCAGCAGGCGTCCGACGTGCTGGAGGGGCTGGCCGCGATGGAGCGTCAGGTCGCCGCGCTCGTCATGGAGGGCGCGACCAACCGGGAGATCGCCGCGCGCCTGTTCATCAGCGTCAAGACGGTCGAGGCGACGCTGACGCGGGTCTACCGCAAGCTGGGGATCCGCTCGCGGGTGGACATCGTCCGTCTGGCGGCAGGACGTCACGCGAAGTGAGGAATCGGCGGGACAACGCTCCCGCAGCGGCTACCTGTCCCTAGTGGGTTTCTCCTGGCCGGTGCGCCGCGCGCGGCGGACGCATCGCGCGGTCCCGGGGCGACGGCTGCGGCCGCGGCCTGGCGCCCGCTTGGCCGACCGAGGGTTTTCCCTGCCCCAACTCCCTTAGGGGGTTCCCTCATTGGGGGCACCGGTGACCGAGCCCTAGCGTAAGGGACGTGCCGCTCGCCCGGGCACACGGGGGTCGGTCCCGCGTCCCCCGTGCTACCCCCCACACCCGCGCGACCCCCCACCGGCCGTCTCCATCGAGGAGTTCCATGCTCGGGCTCAACCGCGTGAAGAGGACCGCAGCAGTGGTCGCGGCGACCGCCGCCGCTGCGGTCCCGGCACTGCTCAGCGCCCCCACCGCTGTCGCGGCGCCACAGCCGATCGTCGGCGGCACGACCACCACGACCACCGCCTATCCGTTCATGATGCAGATCACCGACGCCTCGCAGAACCAGTTCTGCGGCGGGACGCTCGTCTCGCCGACCAAGGTGGTCACCGCCGCCCACTGCATGGCCGGCGAGACCACGAGCAGCGTGCGCGTCGTCGGGGGGCGCACCTATCTGGACGGCACCGACGGCACGGTCGCCCGGGTGAGCGGCATCTGGATCCACCCGGACTACACGGACGCCACCAGGGGCGACGACGTGGCCGTGCTGACCCTGGCGACGTCGATGCCGTACACCGCGGCGCCGTACGTGTCCTCGTCGCAGACCGGGGTGTACGCGGCCGGCACGACCGCCCGCGTCCTGGGCTGGGGCACCACGTCGGAGAACGGCGCCTCCTCCAACCAGCTGCGGACCGCGACCGTCCCGGTCGTGTCCGACGCCGACTGCACGAGTTCCTACGGTTCGGACTTCGTCCCGACCGACATGGTTTGCGCCGGATTCACCTCCGGCGGCACAGACACCTGCCAGGGCGACAGCGGCGGTCCCCTGCTCATCGGGGGCGCCCTGGCAGGGATCACTTCTTGGGGCGAGGGCTGCGCGGAGGCCGGTCACCCGGGTGTCTACACCCGGCTGACCGCCTTCTCCGACCTGGTGACCGAGCAGGTCACCGCGTAGCCGGCGCGCGCCCGGCCCCGAAGAACTCCTGACGGCCCCTCGCACCCCGGGGACCGCTCAGGGAACGATCAGGGGGCGCTGCGAGCCTCCACGAGCGGCCCGCAGCGCCTCCTCTCCACTCCCCCGCCGGCCTGCCGGCGGGGGTTTCGCCGTGCCGCCCGGCCCGTCACTCGTCCGCGGCCCGCACCCGGCCGAACCGGATGTCGGGCGACTCCCCCGGATGCAGCACGGCCAGCATCCGCTCGCCCTCCGCGAGGACGTCGGCGCGCTGCGCCCGGGTGAGGTCGGTGAAGGGCTCGACGACCAGGGCGTCCGGCCCCGGTTTCCACACCCCGGCCAGGAATCCGTCGACGAGGAGGGTGCGGTGCGCCTGGTTGCCCTGCCAGCTGCGGCCCCACTGCCCGGGAGGGATCACCCGCGTGCGGTCGGCGTGGGAGAGCAGCAGGTTGTCGAACTCGGGGAGGAAGCGGGGCGGGGCCGGGGTCTCGGGGTCGGGGCGGGGGGCGTCGGGCAGGTCGAACAGCTCGACGCCCTGCTCGTCGCGGAAGACGAGCAGCCGGGGCCGCAGCCGCTCGAAGACCTCGCACAGCCGGGTCAGTCCGGCCCAGGTCTGCATGTCCTTGACGGAGGCCGGGCCGAACGCGGCCAGATAGCGCAGGACGACGTCGTCCGCGGCGGGCGCGGGTTCGGCGGGGCGGCCGAGCCAGTGCTCGGCGGTGGTCAGCGCGACCTGTCCGCTGCGGCCCCACAGTCCGCGCGGGGTGACCTGCACCAGGGGCAGCCGGCAGCGGGCGGCGACGGCGAGGGAGGCCG
The DNA here is from genome assembly GCF_036226605.1 of Streptomyces sp. NBC_00704. Classification (NCBI taxonomy): domain Bacteria; kingdom Bacillati; phylum Actinomycetota; class Actinomycetes; order Kitasatosporales; family Streptomycetaceae; genus Streptomyces; species Streptomyces sp. NBC_00704. The sequence goes on along the minus strand of NZ_CP109000.1, from coordinate 6,514,936 downwards.
GGTCGGCCTCGGGCCACACGGCGTGCAGGGCCTCGCGCAGTTGCGCCATGGTGCGCGGTTCGCTCTCCACGAGGTCGCGGGCGAGGACGGCGAGCCGGTCGAGGTCGACCCCGGCGAGGCCCTTGCGGAAGTGGATCAGCTCGCGGTCGCGGGCGGGCTGCACGAACGGGCGCAGGCTCAGGCAGTCGTCCGCGGTGTGGGTGTGGATGGTGGAGCGCATGCTGACGATGCGGACGACCTCGCGGTCGGCCATGAGCGTCGACAGCTGCTGCGGGACGAAGCCGTCGAGGCGCGCGGCGAGGGCGTAGTAGGGAGGCTTCACGTTCTGCGCCTGGAGACCGACCAGACGGCGCACGGCCTCTGCGGCCGACAGGGCCGAGCGGCGCAGCAGCAGCTGCCGGTCGAGGGTGGCGCGGTTGAGGGCTCGCACGCCGAGCACGGGGGCCGCCACGGACGTCGTCTTCGTCATGACGTCAACCTAACGGCGATCTAGGACGGTTTCCGTCCTAGATGACTTCCGGTGCGGTGGGCACCCGCAGCGCGGTACGCGGTACGCGGTGGCGGGGCCGACCGGTGAACGGCGCGGCTGGCCGGGGGCGGCTCGGAGAAGGGCGGCGGCAGCCGGACGACCAGCGGGGCGGTCACCGTTCGTCACCTTGGAGGAGGCGGCGCAGGTACTCCTCGTCGGCGGAGCCGAGCTGGGCGACGAACCGGGCCAGGACCGCCTGCCGGTCCGTGCCGCGGTCGAGTTCCCCGTGCATGCGCCGGGCGGTCAGGCCGGGGGCGTCCTGCATCGGGAGGTAGACGTACCCGCGGCCCTGCCGCTCTCGGCTGACGACGCCCTTCTCGTGCAAGCGCGTCAGTATCGTCGCCACCGTGGTCCGCGCGAGGCCGGAACCGAGTTCGGTCTGCACCCGCCCGGGGGTGAGCGGGGCCCCGGCCGCCCACAGCGCCGCCATGACGGCGGCCTCCAGCTCGCCGGCCGGCCGCCGCTCGTCCCTCGCACCGGCACAGGCATCGGCATCGGCACGGGCACGGGCACGGGCACGGGCATCGGCACCGGTCATGGGAGCGTTCCTCGTTCCGCCGTCGTCTACAGTGCGGTAGGCCGTCTACACGGTTGTAGTCGGTGGCCGGACGTCGTCGTGCGATCGTCGTGCCCTCGTCACGCCGCCGTCATGCCATCCGTCCGGCACTGCGACAGTCCACTGGTCCGCGAGAAGGATGAAGAGGCTCCCGACGATGACCACAGCCATGCACCTATCGTCGCAGCTCGCCGTCAACGTGCCGGACGTCCGGTCACCACTCACGGGGAGCGCGGGCGGCACGCGGACGGTCGTCGCCCTCGACGGCTCGTCGCTCGACGGCCCCGCCTACCTCGACGTGGTCGACCTCGCCCGGCACGCACCCGCGTGGCTCGACGACACGGTGTCGGCGTGGTCCGCGTACGGGCTCGCGTTGTTCGCGGTGCTCATGGCCGTCGGCTGGTGGCAGGCCCGGCGTGCGGGCGCCGCCGCGGCGGTCATGGCACTCGCCGCGCCGGTCGCCGTGGTCGCCGCGTACGGGACGAACGCCGCGCTGAAACTGCTGGTGCGCGAGGACCGCCCCTGCCGGAGCCTGCGGGCGGCCACGCTGGAGGCGTGCCCGGCCCCCGGCGACTGGTCCTTCCCCAGCAACCACGCGGCCATCGCCGCCGCCGCGGCCGTCGCCCTGTTCTTCGTCTCGCGCCGGCTCGGCGCGTGCGCCGCGGTGGCCGCCTGCGCGATGGCGGCCTCCCGTGTCTGGGTCGGCGCGCACTACCCCCACGACGTGCTGGCGGGTCTCGTCACGGGCGCGGCGGCCGCCCTGCTCGCCATGTCGTCGCTGCGGCGCGGACGGGCGGAGGCGTGGGCGGCACGGCTGGCCGCCACCCGGCTGCGTCCGCTGCTCGCGGCGACTCCGTGACACGCGGCGGCCGCACCGGACGGGCCGTCGGCCGCGCTCTCGGCGCGTAGACGGGGTTCGGCGTGCTCACCATGGTCGCGGCTGGCCACGACGGCATACCGCTGTTCGCGGACGCGGGCCTCCTGTCGTGGCCCGTCGCCCACCGGCCGGACGTGGCGGTGGCGTTCGCGCGCGGAGTGACCGCCACCGGGACGGGCGTCGCCCCGCATCCGCTCGCCGCGTCGACCGGAGGCCGTCGCGGGCCGCACCCCCCGGCAGCGCGCGGCGGCCGTCGCGCTCTGCCTGGTTGTGCCTGGTTTGCCTGGCCTGCCTGCGGCTGGCTGGGCCTGTGCCAGGGCTCCGCGAGCCGGCTGGAATACCCCCTAGGGGTATCTGGTTGACCTCAGTGGTCCGGATGCCGGGCCGCAGTCCAGGGAACACGTTCCAGGCAGCGGGGTGCCGGGAGCACCCCGAGGGAAGGGGCAGGCCATGAAGGACAGCACCCATCACACCGGTGCCACGCATGACACGGGCACCACCCATGACACCGGCGTCGCGCACGAGCACGCCGACCACGCCGCCGCCGACGGCGCCCTGAGTCATGGCCACGGTGGCGGCCCGCACGGCGGAGCGTCGTGGGGAACGGCGGTGAAGGCGACCCTGCACTGCCTCACGGGGTGCGCCGTCGGCGAGATCGTCGGCATGGTGATCGGGACCGCCCTCATGTGGGGCAACGTGTCCACGATGGTGCTGGCGATCGCGCTGTCGTTCCTGTTCGGCTACTCGTTCACCCTGTTCGCGGTGCGCCGGGCGGGCCTGGACCTGAGGTCCGCCGTCCGGGTGGCGCTGGCCGCCGACACCGTCTCGATCGCGGTGATGGAGCTGGTCGACAACGGGATCATCGCCCTGGTTCCGGGCGCCATGGACGCCCAGCTGGCCGACGGGCTGTTCTGGTCGACGCTGCTCGGCGGCTTCGCGGTGGCGCTGCTGGTCACCACTCCCGTCAACAAGTGGATGATCGGACGCGGCAGGGGCCATGCGGTCGCCCACGCCCACCACTGAACGCCGGCCGGATCACTCGTCCTCCGTGCCCGTGCCCTCCTCGGCCTTGGCCACCAGGGCCGCGTACGACAACTGCAGGGCGTCCGCCCCGGCCAGGGCCGCGAGCGCGCCCATGGCGGTGCGCGTGGCGCGCGGCCACAGGAGCTGGCCGGCGGTCAGGGTCGAGACCACCCACACGCTCAGGCAGAACGGGCAGGTCAGCAGCTCGCCGACGGCGTCCTTGCCGGTCCCGGAGCGCGCCTCCTCGTGCAGTTCGGCCGGAGCCTGCGGGCCGACGTAGCGGGTGAAGGGAGCCCGCAGCGGACTGGTCACCGAGGCCTTGCTCAGCAGCCGGCTGAGCCGGAAGGCCGCCACGGAGGTCAGCGCCACGTCCCACGGCGCGGGCCGCTCCGGCACCGGCCGTCCCAGCAGCCGCACCGCCGTCGCCCACGCCGAGGTGTACACGCCGAAGCCGGCCACGGCCGCGAGATAGCCCTCCAGCGGCCGTTCCTGTCCCGCCGAGTAGTCCCGCTTCGTCCGCCGCAGGAACCCGTGCAGACTCCGGGCGAGACGGTTGTCAGTCGCCGTTCCCATCAGCCGCCTTCCCTTCCGTGCGCTTCTCCTCGCCGTCCGTGCGGACGTCCTGCGGGCTCCCGTCGTCCTCCTGGTCGTGCCGGCGCAGACGGACCTCCAGGTGCCCGTCCACCGTCCGGGTGTCGAAGGCGGGCTGGGGCGCGGTGGCCGGCCCGCGGACGTTCCAGCCGTCCGAGAGACGGAACACGCTGCCGTGCCAGGGGCATGTGACGCACCCGTCCGCGACGGCGCCCTCGGACAGGGGCCCGGCCAGATGGCTGCACCGATCGGCCAGCGCGTGGATCTCCCCGTCCGGCTGGTGCACGACCACGATCGGCACGTCGTCCACCATGCGGCGCACGGCCCGCCCGACGGGGAAGTCGGCCACCCCGCCGACGCGGTGCCAGCCCTCGCCGACGAGGTGCGCGACCTCCTCCGCGTGGTTGGCGCCGGAGGCCTGGCGGTAGGCCAGATGACCGCCCAGCATGCCGCCGACGCCCACCGCCGTCAGCCCCAGGAACCCCAGGGTCCGGCCCGCCGCCGTACGCCCCCGGAGCCGGCAGGCGAGGGAGGCCGCGTACAGTCCGACGGCCGTCGTGTTGGCGACGGCGTGCACCAGTCCCACGCGTTGCTGCTCGTGGTGCAGTTCCGCCCAGTCGGCCGCGCCGGTCAGGGCGGCGGGCGCGGCCGCGGCCAGCCCGACGCCCACCAGCGCGTCCGCGCCACGGGAACGGCCGGGCAGCAGGTCCAGCACGGCCGCGGACAGCCAGCTGCCGACCGGCACCTGCACCATCAGGGGGTGTACCGGGTGACCGAGCCAGGTGCCGTGCAGCACGTCCCGGCCGCGTCCCAGCGGCAGGGCGCGCACGCGCGCGGCGACGGCGTCTATCACGGCGTCCGCCCGGGAATCCCGTTCGAGGCGGTCCAGCAGCCGCAGGGCCCGGTTCTGTCCTGTCCGCAGGCGAGGAGACGTAGCGCTCATGAGCAGCCGGGTCCCCCTCAGAATCCCGGGCAAACGACCTCATGGGTGCGCGCCCGTCGGGAACGCGCACGCGCCCCGGACGAGCGGCGGCACAGCCCGCCGACCGGGCCGCCCTGCCGCTGAGCGGGGCACGGGGCGCTCGACCGGCGCCGCGCCGTCAGCGCGCGCACCGCGCACCGCGCAACGCGCCGCACCGGTAAGCCGCCGGACGCTGGCCTAGCGGCGTACCACTCGCAGGGAGCGCATCGACGGGTCGGCCGCGTCCGGGATCAGGACGCCGTGTTCCACGCCGCTGCGCAGATAGTCGAGGACCTCGTCCGTGATCACCTCGCCGGGGGCGATCACGGGCACTCCCGGCGGATAGGGGCTGATCATCTCCGCGGCGATCCGGCCGGCCGCGCGGTCCGCCGGCACATGGTCGGCCTCGGCGAAGAACGCGTCGCGCGGCAGCATCGCCTGCTCCAGCTCCAGCGTGGAGGGCGCGGGCAGGCGCACCGGCGGCCGCCGCTCCATCGAGTCGGCCGCCTCGACGAGGGCGCGCAGGCCGTCCACCAGCACCTTCTCGGTCTCGTCGTCGTCGGCGCAGGTGATCGAGGCGCTGACGCGGCAGGTGTCGGAACCGCCGAGATCGATGTGCCGGTGGGTCCGCAGCCACTCGGTGGCCTGCATCCCGCTGATGCCGAGCCCGCGCACGTCGATCACGATCTTCATGGGGTCGTAGGAGGCGGCGAGCCCCTCGTCGACGACCTCCTGGCCCATCGGCCGCAGCCCGGGCAGCTCGGCCGCCGCCCGGCGGACGCGTTCAGCGCGGCGCAGCGCGCCGGCCACGAGGTCGTGACCGTGTTCGGCCATCTGCCGGCGCCAGCCGTCGAGGGACGCGTACACGAGGGACGACGCGCTGGTGGTCCCGAGCAGGTCCTCCCGCTGTTTGAGGACCTCCGGTGACACCCGGTCGTACTGCAGATGGAAGACGGAGCTCTGCTCCACGGCGCCGCCCATCTTGTGGACGCTCGTGACCACCAGGTCGGCCTCCGCGTCCATGCCCCAGGGCGGCAGCTCCGGGTGGAACGGGAAGACCGCTCCCCACGCCTCGTCGACGATGAGCGGGACGTCGTACTCGTGGCACACCCGGGCGACGCCCCGGATGTCGGCGCAGGTGCCCCAGTCGGTGGGCGTGATCAGCAGCATGCCCTTGGCGTCCGGGTGCTCGCGCAGCCTGCGGCGTACGTCGTCTGGCTCCGGCGGGTGGGCGATGTGCCGTTCGACGTCGAACTTCGGGTGGACCCAGATCGGCTCCACGCCGTTGACGACGACGGCCGCCATGACCGTCTTGTGCGCGTTGCGGGACAGCAGCAGCTTCTCCCCGGGGCCGGCCACCGCCAGCATCGCCGCCTTGACCGACAGGGAGCTGCCGCAGGTGGAGAAGAACGCCTGTTCCGCGCCGACCGCGTCCGCCATGAGTTCCTGGGCCTGGCTCAGCACGCCCTGCGACTGGCGGCGGTCGTCCAGGCCGTTGAGGGAGAGGACGTCCGAGCGGAACACGTCCATCCCGACGATCTCCGCGACCCGCGGGTCCACGCCCCGGCCCTGCTTGTGCCCGGGCGGGCCGTAGGCGATGTCCCCCCGGCGCCGGAACTCCTGCAAGGCCTCCAGAACGGGCGCCCGCGAGTGGTCCATCGTTGCTCCTCACTGGTCCTCGGGGCAGTGGGCCCCGGCGACGGCGGCGTTCCCCGTCGCTCCGACGCGGATCCGGTCCGAGTGCACCGGAGGCGTCCCCCCGAAACCCGGCCCCGAAGGGGCGGTCCCGTGGGTCACACGATCAACGCCACCGCCATCGCGATCAGGCCGGCGGCCACCAGCACCACCACGACCGCGATCAGCGCGAGCGGCATCGCGGCCCATCCCCTGCGCTGTTCAGGCGGCTCCGGATGGGAGATGCCGTACGTTCCGCCCTCGGCGGGCGGGGTCTCGCCAGGGGGCACACCGCCGCCCGGGTCGATCGACGGGGTCCGCGTCGGGTCCGGGTCGGGAGTCGTCATGGCGTGCGCTCCGTTCTGGTCGGTCGGTCAATCGGTCAGTCGGTCAGCCGACTGACCGATGCTGGTTGGTCGGTCGGTCCGGTGTCGGGGCGGTGTGCTCACCGCCGTGCGCCTCCCGAGTACCCGGGGCGGCGCGCTCCCCACACCGCCGGGCCCGACGGGTGCGCCGGTGCGGGGAGCGCTCGCCGGGCGCAACGAGATCGAGGCCGGCAGGTGCGTAGCGCGTCTCGCGTGGCACTTGCTTCTCTATGGAGTGGATGCGAAAGGCGGCCCGGCCGGTCCGGCGCACCGCCGGCGCGGTCGTGCCGGCGGCACGCCGGGCCTGGGAAGGACCGGGCCGCGAGCGGGACCTGATGGTGCAGGCGAGCAAGGCGGCGCTGGCCGCGTGGCTGGCCTGGGCGGTCGTCGGCTGGTGGCTGGCCGCGCCGATGGCGTTCGTGGCGCCGTGGGTGGCGGTCGTCCTCGTGGAGTCGACGGTGTACCGGTCGGTCGCGCACGGACTTCAGCAGCTCGCCGCGATCGCGGTGGGGACGGCGACAGCGACGGCGGTGGCGCTGCTGCTGCACAGCACGATGATCACGATGGCCCTGGTACTTCCGGCCGTGCTGCTCCTGGGGCAGTGGCAGCGTCTGGGGAGCCAGGGCGTCTACGCCGCCACCGGTGCGCTGTTCGTGCTGACCAACGGTCCCGTGACGGTGGCCGCCTCGGCCGCGCGCATCGCGGAGGCGGTCTTCGGCGCGGTGGTCGGCGTGGCCGTCAACGTGCTGATCCGCCCTCCGGTGTACCTGCGTGACGCCCGCGCCGCGCTGGAGGACGCGGCCGGCGAGGCGCAGGAGATCCTCGACGCCGTGGCCGACGGCCTGGCGGGCGGCGAGTGGGACGGTCTGCCCGTCGGGGAGTGGCACGAGCGCGCCCTGCGTCTGGGCCGGCTGGTCGACCAGGCGCGGTCGGCGATCGGCTGGAGCCGGGAGAGCATGCGCGTCAACCCGCGCGGGCGCCGTGCCCGGCCGCGCCTCCCGGCCGACGAGGCGTACTCCGACGCCCTGGGCGTGCTCGACTACGTGGCCCTGCACACGGCGGGCGTGACCAGGACCGTGCGGGAGATCACGGAGAGCGAGAGGGCGGCCCGGCCGGCCCCGGAGCTGACCCGCGCGTACTCCGAGTTCCTGCGGCACACCGCACGTGCCGTCCGGCTCTACGGACGGACGCTGGCCGACCCGGGCCTTCCGGACGGCCACGACGACGACGCGGCGGCGGAACTGCGCGAGGCCGTCGCCGAGTTGCAGCGCACGCTGAACGACCTGCGCAGGGGGCTGCCGGGCGCCGTGCCCGACGACCCGGACGCGCTGGTCACCTACGGGACGCTGCTGGCCCAGGCGCACCGCCTGGCCGACCTGCTCACCCAGGACTGACCCGGGTTCCGGCGGCCCAGGGAGTTCGGGCGGGCGGCTCCCGTGTCCGGCGGGGCCCGGCGGCTCCGCCGGACCCCGGCCGGGCGCTCGGCTCTGGTTCGGGGGCCCGTGCGGTGGAACCCGGGTCCGGCAGGAACGTGTCGCCGTCGACCAGCAGGAGGCTCCGTTGACCAGCCCGCCGTACAGCCGTGTGCATGACGAGGTCGCCCGGCGCGCGGACGGCCTGTGGGCCGTCGCCCGCGCCCTGCACGCGGACCCCGAGACCGCCTTCGCCGAGCACCGCGCCGCCGCCCTGCTCACCGGCGAGCTGGAGCGGGCCGGGTTCGAGGTGCGCAGGAACGTGGCGGACCTCCCGACGGCGTTCACCGCGTCCTCGGGGCACGGCCGGCCTGCCGTGGCGCTGCTGCTGGAGTACGACGCCCTGCCCGGACTCGGGCACGCCTGCGGGCACAACCTGATCGCGGCGGCGGGACTGGGCGCCGCACTGGTCGTGGACGCGGTCCGGGACGGCGCCGCCGGCCGCGTCCTGGCGGTGGGCACCCCGGCCGAGGAGGGCGGCGGCGGCAAGGCCCTCCAGGTGCGCGCCGGGGTCTTCGACGACGTCGACGCCGCCCTGATGTTCCATCCCGGCGTCCACGACTGGGCGCGGGCGCCGCTGACCGCGCAGGAGCAGTACCGGGTCGTCTTCCACGGCCGGGCCGCGCATCCCACCGGCAACCCGACCGAGGGCGTCGACGCCCTCGCCGCGCTGATCGAGCTGTTCAACGTGCTGTCGGCGCTCGGCCGGCGGCTGCCGGAGGGCTCCCACGTCCAGGGGATCGTCACCCACGGCGGGACGGCGACGAACATCGTGCCCGACCGGGCCGAGGGGCGCTTCGGGCTGCGCGCGGCGACCACGGCGGCCCTGGACGAGCTGGCGGCGCGGCTGCGCACCTCGGCGCAGGGCGTCGCGCTGGCGACCGGAACGTCCGTCGAGGTGGAGCGGGCGAGCGTGCGCTACGAGCACTTCCGGGACTGCGAGCCGCTGTCCGAGCGGTTCGCCGGCCATCTGTCCCGGGCCGGGATCACCCTCACACCGCCCGAGCCCGGCGTGTACCTGGGGTCCTCGGACATCGGCAACGTCAGCGGACGGGTGCCCGCCGTCCACCCCTTCGTCGCGATCATGGACTCCGACGGCAGCGACCACACCCCCGAGTTCGCCGCCGCCGCGGCCTCCCCGCGCGCCCGCCGGGTCCTGACCGCCGTGGTGGAGGCGCTGGCCTGCACGGCCCTCGACGTGCTGGACGACGCCGGCCTGCGCGCCCGGGCCCGCTCCCGGTACGGCGACGGCCCCGACCCCGGCCTCCGTGCGGACGGTGCCGGCCACCGGCCCGCGGCCGGGCGACCGACCGGCTGAGAGGCCCGGCCGGTCCGTCACGGGTCACCGCCTCCGGGCCGGCCGGCCCCCGCCCCCGGCCGGGGTGCGCCCCCGCCCGGGCCTCCGGCCGCCGTCAGGTGCGGGGGCGTCGGTATGCTCGCCGCCATGTCCACGGCAGCCGGTCCGGCCGCCGCGCGACCGCTCCCGCCCGAGCCGTCCGACCACCCCGAGAGCAGTGAGACCAGCACCGTGACCAGCTACGACTACGAGAAGGACGGCGCGGCGATCTACCGCCGGTCCTTCGCCACCATCCGTGCGGAGGCGGACCTCGCGGGCCTCCCCGCCGACGTCGCTCAGGTGGCGGTCCGGATGATCCACGCCTGCGGCATGGTCGACCTCGTCCGCGACCTCGCCCACACTCCCGGCGTGGTGGCCCGCGCCCGCGAGGCCCTGCGCGCCGGGGCGCCCGTCTTCACCGACGTGCGGATGGTGGCCAGCGGCGTGACCCGCAAGCGGTTGCCCGCCGGCAACGACGTGCTCTGCACCCTGTCCGAACCGGCCGTGCCGGAACTGGCGGAACGGCTCGGCACCACGCGCAGCGCCGCCGCTCTGGAGCTGTGGCGCGACCGGCTGGAGGGTGCGGTCGTCGCCGTCGGCAACGCGCCGACGGCCCTCTTCCGGCTCCTGGAGATGATCGGGGAGGGCGCGCCCCGGCCCGCCGCGGTGATCGGCGTGCCGGTCGGATTCGTCGGGGCGGTCGAGTCCAAGGAGGCGCTGATCGCCAACCCGTACGGACTGGAGTACCTCGCGGTGCGCGGGCGCCGGGGCGGCAGCGCGATGGCCGCCGCCGCCCTGAACGCCCTCGCCAGCGAGGAGGAGTGAGCGCCCGGAGGGCCTGAGCCGTCCCGGAGCACGCGGCGCCGACACCGGCGGCCACGGCCACGGCCACGGCCACGGCGGCAGGAGACAACAGAGACCCCTGAGGTCCCGGCGGTGACCGGGACCCCATGCGACCCACGGCAGAGGCGGGCGGGCCCCGGCACCGGTCGGCGGGACCCCGGCACCGCCCGGCGCAAACCCGGCCCGGCCACCGGACACCGGGGATCCCATGCGGCCCTCGGCAGAGGCAGGCGGACCCCGGCATGACCCCGGCGCCAGTCGCCCGTGGGCCGTCAGCGGGGCTCGGGCCGGGGGTCGGGGTGGCCGGCCGGGCGGCCTGCCGTCCGCTGGGCCCGGATCCAGCGGACGGCGTCCCACGGGTCGGGTGCCACGGGGACGCCCGTGGGCGCCGGCGGTCTGCGCACCACGACCACGGGCAGCCCCGCCTCCCGGGCGGCGGTCAGCTTCGGCGCGGTGGCGGCGCCCCCGCTGTCCTTGGTCACCAGGACGTCGACGCGATGCCGGCGCAGCAGCTCGCGCTCTCCGTCGAGGGTGAAGGGGCCCCGGTCGAGCAGCACCTCCAGGGCGGACGGGCAGGGCGGCTCGGGCGCTTCGACCGAGCGTGCCAGGAACCACAGGCCGTCCAGTCCGGCGAAGGCCGCCAGCCCCGTGCGTCCGGTGGTGAGGAAGATCCGCCGGCCGAGCGCGGGAAGCGACGCGGCCGCCTCCGCCAGTGAGCCGACCTCGTGCCAGCGGTCGCCCTCGACGGGCGTCCAGCCGGGACGGCGCAGCGCGAGCAGCGGGACACCGGCGACGGCGGCCGCGTCGGCCGCGTGGAAGCCGATCGTCCCGGCGAAGGGGTGGGTGGCGTCGACGATCGCGTCGACGGCGTGCTCGCGCACCCAGGTCACGAGCCCTTCGACGCCGCCGAACCCGCCCACGCGCACCTCGCCCGCCGGCGGCCGGGGAGCGGTCACCCGCCCGGCGAGCGAGCTGGTGACCGTCAAGTCCGGCTCGCCGCTGAGGAGTTCCGCGAGCCGACGGGCCTCCGCGGTCCCGCCGAGTATCAGTACGTGCACGAGAGTCCGGGTCCGATCATGAGCGGCGACGGGTCGGAGCGAGCGCGCCCACTCAAGCACACCGGACCACGGGGGCGCCGTCGACGGCATGCGATCGGCGGGAGCCGCGGACCGGGGAACGGACGGGCGACGGCCGGGGCCGGGACAGCGGCGGGCTGGGCGGGCGGCCGGGGGTCCGGCGGCAAAGGCCGAGGCTCAGGGGGCGCGAGCCGCGGTCGCGACGGCGGGGGGCGGGACCAGGATTTCGCCGGCCGGGGTCCGTGGGCGGCGGTCGCGGGCCGCCGTCCGTTACCTCGCGTTCACGCCGTGTCGCCGTCCGGAGAAACAAACGGTTCCTACCGTGTCCGCTCATGGCTCCGCGGCCCACCCCTCCCCCGGATGCCGAGGACGCCGACCGGGAGTCCCCCACCGCCCACCTCCCCGAAGGGCCGCCCATGAGCGCCACCGAGACACCCCAGCCGGCGCAGTCGCCCCGGCACCCGCAGTCGTCGCCGACGGCCACCGCGCCGCACTCCCGCCCCGGCTCCCCCGCCTCCCAGGCCACCAAAGAGACCCTGGAGGACTACACCCTCCGCTTCGCGCCCCGCAGTTACCGCCACTGGACCCCGATGGTGGTGGCGACGACCGCTCTGGGCGGCATCGCGTACATGGCGGACTTCTCCATCGGCGCCGGCATCGGCCTCGCCCACGGCACCGGGAACGCGCTCGTCGCGATCGCCGTCGCCGCGGTCGTCATCTTCGTCACCGGGTTCCCGCTCGCCTACTACGGCGCCCGCTACAACATCGACCTCGACCTGATCACCCGCGGGTCCGGCTTCGGCTACTACGGCTCGGTGCTGACCGGCGTGATCTTCGCCAGCTTCACGTTCATCTTCTTCGCGCTCGAGGGCTCGATCATGGCCCAGGGCCTGAAGCTGGGCCTGGGGCTGCCGCTGTGGCTGGGCTATCTGGTCTCCACGCTGATGGTGATCCCGCTGGTGATCTACGGCATGAAGGCGCTCAGCAAGCTCCAGGTGTGGACGACGCCGATATGGCTGCTGCTGATGGTCGCGCCGCTGGTCTACCTCGTCGCCACCGACCCCGGCACCGTCGACCGGTTCCTGGCCTACGCGGGCACCGACGGGGACGGCGGGGTGCACACCGCTCCCGTGCTGCTCGGCGCGGGCGTCTGCCTGTCCCTCATCGCGCAGATCGGCGAGCAGATCGACTACCTGCGCTTCATGCCGCCGAAGACGGAGGCGAACAAGCGCACCTGGTGGACGGCCGTGGTCATGGCCGGGCCGGGATGGGTGGTCCTCGGCGCGCTGAAGCAGGCCATCGGCGTCTTCCTCGCGGTGTACATCCTGGCGGAGGTCGGCCCCGCCGCGGCCACCGAGCCGATCCAGCAGTTCCGCGGGGCCTTCGACGCGATGATGCCGTCCTGGCTGGTCGTCCCGCTGGCCGTGGCGCTCGTCGTGATCAGCCAGATCAAGATCAACGTGACGAACGCGTACTCCGGATCGCTCGCGTGGACGAACTCCTTCACCCGCGTCACCCGGCACTACCCCGGCCGCCTGGTCTTCGTGCTGGTCAACCTGGCCTTCGCGCTCGTCCTGATGGAAGCCGACATGTTCAGCTTCCTCAACGACATCCTCGGCTTCTACTCGAACTGCGCCATCGCCTGGGTCGTCACCGTCGCCACGGACATCGGCGTCAACAAGTACCTGCTCCGGCTGTCCCCGCTCGCGCCCGAGTTCCGCCGGGGCATGCTGTACGCGGTCAACCCGGTCGGCGTCGTCGCGTTCCTGGCCGCGTCCGGCCTGTCCATCGCGATGTACTTCCACGCCCTCGGCGACACCCTCCAGCCGTACTCCCCCGTGGCCGCCGCCGTCATCGCGTTCGTCCTCACCCCGCTGACGGCGATCGTCACCAAGGGCCGTTACTACCTGCGCCGTTCGGACGACGGCATCGCCGAGCCGCTGCTCGACGCGGACGGCAACCCCAGCGCCACGACGTACGACTGCCACGTCTGCCGCCTGCCCTACGAGCGTCCCGACGTGGCCGCCTGCCCGACGCACGACGCGGTCGTCTGCTCCCTGTGCCTGAGCACGGACACGGTGGGTGACCACGTGCTGCCCGCCCGGCCGTCGACCGCCTGAACCGCGCCGCCGGGCGGCGGGCCCCGTCCCGCCGCCCGGCCTGCGCGCCGCGCCCCTGTGGTAGCTTGCCGACGCCGGTCGCACCCGTGTACGCATCCGCGGGCGCGCGTCGGGGGCCGCGGCCAGGACGCCGGGCGGCCGACGCCCGAACGGCCGCTGCCCGCACGGCGATCGACCGCCGACCGCCGACCGCGAAGTTCTCGGCACGGAGGCCGGCGAACCGCGCGCCTGTGGAGGAGCATCACGTGACGAGCCGTGTCACCTTCGTCTCGCCCGCCATGAACGCGTCGCTGCGACTGGCCCGTTTCGACGACGGAGCCCCGATCGACGACGCCGGGGCGGCCCGCGCCCGCGCGGCGGCCGGCGCGCTGCCCACGGGCGGGCGGGTCGTGACGTCTCCCACCGTGCGCTGCCGGGAGACGGCCGCCGCGCTGGGCCTCGCCCCGGAACGGGCGGCCGGTTCCCCGGCTGCCGCGAAACCAGTCGAGCCGGTGGAGCCGGTGGAGTTGGCCGGGCTGGACGTGGGGCGCTGGCGGGGGCTGACCCTCGCCGAGGTGGGCGCGGCCGAGCCGGAGGCGGTGGCGCGCTGGCTCGCCGATCCCGGTTGCGCGCCGCACGGCGGGGAGTCCGTCGAGGACCTGTGCGCGCGGGTGGCCCGCTGGCTGGAGTCGTCGTCGCGGGAGGGCCGCACCCTCGCGGTGGTCGAGCCGGAGATCGTGCGGGCGGCCGTCGTCCATGTGCTGGGGACGCCCGTGACGGCCTTCTGGCGGCTCGACGTGCCGCCGCTCACGGCCACCTCGCTCAGCGGGCGCGACGGCCGCTGGAACCTGCGGACCGGAGAGCCCCTGCGACCGGACGAGGCCTGTCCCGACGGGGCGTGACGCCGCGTCATCGGCCGTCGGAGGGGCGGGCGGAGGGGGTTCCCGGGGGCGGGCCGTCGTCGTCGCCGTCCGCCGTCGAGAGAGGGCCCCCGGGTGGTCCCAGGAGCCCTCTCGTCGTGCCGGTACCGGTCGACCCGCCTTGCGGACAGGTCAGTTGGGGGCGGCGGCCGTCGTGGTCGTGCCCGCGGGCCTCGTCGCCGGGCGGGGATTCAGCAGCCGCTCGGCCAGTTCGCCGAAGGCGAGGCCGAACGCCGCCCACATCGTCGCCTGCATGGCGAGCGACGAGAGGCGGAACCGCCACAGCAGCGTGGCCGGGAAGTCCGCCGGCACCTCGTTGACGGCGGGCAGGAACCCGTACGCCAGGCCGATCACGACGACGAAGCCGGCCACGGACACCACCGTGGCGTTCCAGTTGCCGAGTCTCGGCGCGAGCCGCTTGCCGGCGATGACCGCGGCGATCGCCAGGAGCACGCCGAGCACCATCATCAGGAAGTACAGGGTGGTGCGCTTGGCGATCGTGTCGTGGTCGCCGACGGCGGGCGGGTTGGCCGGGTACTTGAGGAAGGGCACGACGTACACGGTGAGCAGTGCGGCCCCGGACAGCAGCAGCGCCGTGGCCCGGGGGCCGAAGCGTCCGACGCGGCCCAGGGCGAAGCAGTAGGCCATGGCGGCGATGCCGCCGAAGGCCACCCCGTAGACCAGGACGCCGGTGGCCAGACCGGCGGTGGACTGCAGGCTGCGGGAGACGAGTTCGACCTCGTGCTCGTGCGCGGGGGCGTGGGACTCCTCGAAGCCGATCGCGCTGTCGACGCTCGGCTCACCGAGGAAGTACGCCACCACCAGGGCGAGCACGCCGGCCCCGAGGCCGGCGAGCATGCCCCGGACGAGCAGGTTTCTTACCGTTGCGGAATTCATGCGGGTGCGGCGCCCCTTGTCAGTGGCAGGGGAAGCCGAGCAGGTGACGGGCGTCGTGCACCCACTCGTGGACGCCCTCGCCGGAGACCACGGCCGTGGCGCCCTGCTCGGCGCCGACGAAGTAGAGCAGGACCAGCATCAGGACGCCGAAGAAGACGGCCCAGGGGGCGATGTCCCTCAGCGGCAGCTTGGCGGGTACGACAGGGCTGGTGGCGGTCGGCTGGGCGACATGCTGCGCCATGGGCAGGGCCTCCTCTGGGAGTTCGCGTCCCATCTCGGTGGTGCACAGGACGACGGCCCCGGGTCTGACTCGCGATGCGCGCCCTTGCGGGGCGGCGCACCGATCACAGTGGCGCGACCGTGCCGGATTCCCACCGGCTTCCGTGACTTCCGTCGTCGATATCAGAGCGACGGTACCGTGTGTCGCGTCCATGGCCAATAGCGCATCACCTGGCGTGACGGTGTTCTCGGCCGCCGGGTGGCCCGGATCACGCGTCGGCGCCGGGCGCGCAGGCCGCGGCGGCGCCGGCCCGCGGCGCGATCCACTGGTGGGGCGGCGCGACCGGTGCCAGAGTCGGGGCCATGCCCATCGACGTCGTCGCCCTCCGGTCCCACTTCCCCTCCCTCGCCCACGGGTTCGCCTTCTTCGACGGGCCGGGCGGGACGCAGACGCCCGCGCCGGTCGCCGAGGCGATCGCCCGGACCATGACCGGGCCGCTGTCCAACCGCGGCACGGTCAGCGCCTCCGAGCGCAACGCCGAGTCGGCGGTCGCCGGGTTCCGGGCCGCCTACGCGGATCTGCTGGGGGCGCCCGCGAACGGCGTCGTGCACGGGCGCAGCGCCACGCAGCTCACCTACGACTTCTCACGGCACCTGGCCAAGACCTGGCGGCCGGGCGACGAGATCGTCCTGAGCCGGCTGGACCACGACGCGAACGTGCGCCCGTGGATCCAGGCGGCGGAGCGCGCCGGGGTGACCGTGCGCTGGATCGAGATCGACGAGGCGACCACGGAACTGGACCTCGGCTCCTACGAGCGGGCGCTGTCGTCCCGGACGCGGCTGGTCGCGGTGACGGCGGCCTCGAACGTGCTGGGCTCCGTGGTGCCGGTGCGCCGGATCGCCGACCGGGCGCACGAGGCCGGCGCGCTGGTCCACGTGGACGGGGTGCACTACGCCGCGCACCGCCTCGTGGACGTGCGGGCGCTGGGCGCCGACCTGTTCGTCTGCTCGCCGTACAAGTTCCTCGGGCCGCACTGCGGTGTGCTCGCCGGGTCGCCGGACGTCCTGGAGGCCCTCGCGCCGGACAAGCTGCTGCCCTCCAGCGACGCCGTGCCGGAGCGCTTCGAGTTCGGGACGCTGCCCTACGAGGTGCTGGCGGGCGCAACGGCCGCGGTGGACTTCCTGGCGGACCTGGACGGCGGTGCGCCGGACGCGCCCCGCAGGGAGCGGCTGCGGCGCTCGCTGGAGTCCCTGCACGAGCACGAGAACGCGCTGCGCGCCGGGATCGAGGAGGGGCTGCGGGCGCTGGGCGACGACGTCACCGTCCACTCGAAGGCGGCGGACCGCACGCCCACGCTTCTGATGACCCTGGAGGGCCGGGACGCCCGGGAGGCGCAGGCGCATCTGGCGGCGCGGGGCGTGGTGGCCCCGGCGGGCTCGTTCTACGCCCACGAGGTCTTCGCGGCGCTGAAGCTGCCGGACCCGTCGCTGCGGGTGGGGCTCGCGCCGTACAACGACGCCGGGGACGTCGACCGGCTCCTCGACGGGCTGTCCTCGTTCCTGCGCCCGGCGTCCCCGCGCACGGCCGGGTGAAGGGCGGGGTGAACGGCCCGGTGCGCGGCGGCGCGCGGCGTTCTCCAGACTTGCATCGTTCGTTTTATTGAATCGTTCGTGTTTATGCCGTAGGTTCGACGTCATGACAGCCCCCCGTACTCCGACCACCGCCGAGGAGCTGCGCGGTGCCGGCCTGCGGGTGACGGCCGCCCGGGTCGCGCTGCTCGAGACCGTCCGCGAAGGCGATCACCTGGACGTCGAGGCGATCGCCTCCGGCGTCCGCGGCCGCGTGGGCCACATCTCCGTGCAGGCCGTGTACGAGGCCCTGCACGCGCTGACCTCGGCCGGCCTGGTGCGCCGCCTGGAGCCGCCGGGCAGTCCGGCCCGGTTCGAGGGCCGCGTGGGCGACAACCACCACCACCTCGTGTGCCGCTCGTGCGGCGTCGTCGCCGACGTCGACTGCGCGGTCGGCCACGCCCCCTGCCTGACCGCCGTCGACGACCGCGGCTTCGCCATAGACGAGGCCGAGGTCATCTACTGGGGCCTGTGCCCCGACTGTTCGACCGCCCGCACCTGACCACCCGCAGCGCCTCGACCTGCGGTTTCGTGAGCATGTGATCCGACCAGTCCAGAAGGATTCCCCCATGACCGAGAACCATGACGCGATCGTGACCGAGCCGAAGGCGGCGGAGGCAGGTGGCTGCCCGGTGGCGCACGACCGCGCCCTGCACCCGACCCAGGGCGGCGGCAACCGCCAGTGGTGGCCGGAGCGGCTGAACGTGAAGATCCTGGCGAAGAACCCGGCCGTGGCGAACCCGCTCGGCGAGGACTTCGACTACGCCGCGGCGTTCGAGGCGCTCGACCTCGCCGCCGTGAAGGCGGACATCGCCGAGGTGCTCACCACCTCGCAGGACTGGTGGCCGGCCGACTTCGGCAACTACGGCCCGCTGATGATCCGCATGGCCTGGCACAGCGCGGGCACCTACCGCATCAGCGACGGCCGCGGCGGCGCCGGCGCCGGCCAGCAGCGCTTCGCGCCCCTCAACAGCTGGCCGGACAACGCCAACCTGGACAAGGCCCGCCGTCTGCTGTGGCCGGTCAAGAAGAAGTACGGCCAGTCCATCTCCTGGGCCGACCTCATGATCCTCACCGGCAACGTGGCCCTGGAGCAGATGGGCTTCGAGACCTTCGGCTTCGCCGGCGGCCGCGTGGACGTCTGGGAGGCCGACGAGGACGTCTACTGGGGTCCCGAGACCACCTGGCTCGACGACCGGCGCTACTCCGGCGACCGCGAGCTGGAGAACCCGCTCGCCGCCGTGCAGATGGGCCTCATCTACGTCAACCCCGAGGGCCCCAACGGCAATCCGGACCCGCTGGCCTCGGCCCGCGACATCCGCGAGACGTTCCGCCGGATGGCGATGAACGACGAGGAGACGGTCGCGCTCATCGCGGGCGGTCACACCTTCGGCAAGACGCACGGCGCGGGCCCGGCCGACCACGTCGGCGACGACCCCGAGGCCGCCTCGCTCGCCGAGCAGGGCCTCGGCTGGAAGAGCAGCTTCGGCACCGGCAAGGGCGGCGACACCATCACCAGCGGTCTGGAGGTCACCTGGACCTCCACGCCGACCCGGTGGAGCAACGGCTTCTTCGACAACCTCTTCGGCTTCGAGTGGGAGCTGACCGAGAGCCCGGCCGGCGCCAAGCAGTGGGTCGCCAAGGACGGCGCGGGCGCGGGCACCGTCCCCGACGCGCACGACCCGTCCAAGCGCCACGCCCCGACGATGCTCACCACCGACCTGGCGCTGCGCTTCGACCCGGTCTACGAGCAGATCTCGCGCCGCTTCCACGAGAACCCCGACCAGTTCGCGGACGCGTTCGCCCGCGCCTGGTACAAGCTGACCCACCGTGACCTGGGCCCGAAGTCGCTGTACCTCGGCCCGGAGGTCCCGGCGGAGACGCTGCTGTGGCAGGACCCGCTGCCGCAGGCCGAGGGCGAGGTCATCGGCGCCGAGGACATCGCGGCCCTCAAGGCCAAGCTGCTCGACTCGGGACTGACCGTCTCTCAGCTGGTGTCCACGGCGTGGGCGTCGGCGTCCTCCTTCCGCGGCAGCGACAAGCGCGGCGGCGCCAACGGCGCCCGCATCCGCCTGGAGCCGCAGCGCGGCTGGGAGGTCAACAACCCGGACGAGCTGGCGCAGGTGCTGCGCGTCCTGGAGGGTGTGCAGGCCGAGTTCAACGCCGGCGCGAAGAAGGTCTCGCTGGCCGACCTGATCGTCCTGGGCGGCGCGGCCGCCGTCGAGAAGGCCGCCAGGGACGCGGGCCACGACGTGGAGGTCCCCTTCACGCCGGGCCGGGTGGACGCCTCGCAGGAGCAGACGGACGTCGAGTCGTTCGCCGCGCTCGAGCCGACCGCCGACGGGTTCCGCAACTACCTCGGCAAGGGCAACCGCCTGCCGGCCGAGTTCCTGCTGCTCGACAGGGCGAACCTGCTCGACCTGAGCGCGCCCGAGACGACCGTCCTGGTCGGCGGCCTGCGCGTGCTGGGCGCCAACCACGGCCAGTCCTCGCACGGCGTCTTCACCGAGACCCCCGGCAAGCTGACGAACGACTTCTTCGTCAACCTGCTCGACCTCGGCACGACCTGGTCGTCGACGTCGTCGGACCAGACCCTCTTCGAGGGCCGCGACGCCGCCACCGGCGAGGTCAAGTGGACCGGCACCCGCGCCGACCTGGTCTTCGGCTCGAACTCCGAGCTGCGCGCGCTGGCCGAGGTCTACGCGAGCGACGACGCGAAGGAGAAGTTCGTGAAGGACTTCGTCGCCGCGTGGGTCAAGGTCAGCGAGCTGGACCGGTTCGACCTCGTCTGATCCCACGACACCCGCACGACGAGAGCACCGCACACCCGGGGCGCTCGGCCCGGTCCACGGACCGGACCGGGCGCCCCGGCGCGTCGCCCCGCTGTCCAAACCATTGACGCCGACTTGCCCGCCGCTTATCTTCTGGCCGAAGTTACGAACCATGTTCGAAATAACGAACATGGTGGACAGGCTGCTTCACGGACAAGGGACGGTCCCGTATGCCTCGGATCCACCGCCGCAGATCTCTGCTCGTCTGCGTGCTGGCCCTCCTCGTCGCCCTGGTGGCGGCCACCCAGCCGGTGTCCGCGGCCGACGGCCGCCCGTACGCCAACCCGCTGAAGTCGGCCAAGGGCGCCGACCCCTGGCTGGAGTACTACAACGGCGACTACTACCTGATCACCACGACGTTCACCGGCGTCCTCGGCATGCGCAAGTCGCCCACGCTGGCCGGGCTCGCCACCGCGCCCACCGTGCAGGTCTGGTCGGACACCACCGCGACCCGCAACAACAACATCTGGGCGCCGGAGATCCACCAGTTCAACGGCCACTGGTACCTGTACTACTCGGCCGCGCCGAGCGGCGCCGCCTGCTGCGACCTCCAGCGCACCCAGGTCCTGGAGAGCGCGGGCGCCGACCCCCTGGGCCCGTACACCCACAAGGGGACGCTCACCGGCTCCAACCTCGACCCCGGCGGCTGGCTGATCGACGCGAGCGTGCTCCAGGCGAACGGCAACCTGTACCTCGTGGGCAGCGGCTCCGTGAACGGCAGCAGGCAGAGCCTGGTCATCGCGCCGATGAGCAACCCGTACACGCTGGCGAGCAGCGCCTTCACGGTCATCTCCAGCCCCACGCTGAGCTGGGAGACCTCGGGCGCGGCGGTCAACGAGGGGCCCGAGCCGCTCTACCACGGCGGACGCACGTTCCTCACGTTCTCCGCGAGTTACTGCCAGACGGCGGACTACAAGCTCGGCCTGCTGGAACTGACCGGCTCCGACCCGCTCAGCCCGGCGTCCTGGACCAAGAAGCAGACGCCCGTGTTCCAGCGCAACGACGCGAACGGCGTCTACGGACCCGGCCACAACGGCTTCTTCACCTCGCCCGACGGCACCGAGAACTGGATCGTCTACCACGCCAACTCCTCCGCGAGCGGCGGCTGCGGCAACGGACGCACCACCCGCGCCCAGAAGTTCACCTGGAACGCCGACGGCACGCCGAACTTCGGCACCCCGGTCGCGCTCGGCACGACGCTGCCCGGCCCGTCCGGCGAGACGGCGACGACCCCGACGTCGTACACCCTCGTCAACCGCAACAGCGGCAAGTGCCTCGACGTGTCCGGCGGTTCGGCCGCCAACGGCGCGAACATCCTCCAGTGGACCTGCAACGGCGGGGCCAACCAGAAGTGGCGGATCGAGGACCAGGGCGACGACACCAGCCGGCTGGTGAACGTGGCCACCGGCGGGGTGATGGACACCGCCGACTGCTCCACCGCGGACGGCGCGGACCTGCGCCAGTGGTCGTGGCTGAACAACAGGTGCCAGCGCTTCCGGCTCGTCTTCACCGCGAGCGGCGACTACGTCCGCCTCGTCGGCGAGAACAGCGGGAAGGTCGCCGACGTGGCGGACTGCGGCACCGCCAACGGCGTGGACGTACGGCAGTGGACCTGGCTGAACAACACCTGCCAGCAGTGGCGCCTCGTGCCCACCACCTGACCCCGCGACTCCTGCACCCCCGCAACCCCTGCACCCCCGCACCCCCTTCCCTCCAGGAGAACCCCCTTGAGACGCAACGCCGTTCGGCTGATACTGGCCGGCCTCGTCGCCCTCGCGGCCGTCCTCACCGGCGTGGCCGCCCCGGCCCAGGCCGCCGTGCCCGACTCCCCCGCGGTGACGTACACCAACCCGATCGCCGAGAAGCGCGCCGACCCGCACATCTACAAGCACACCGACGGCTACTACTACTTCACCGCCACCGTGCCCGAGTACGACCGCATCGTGCTGCGCCGGGCGACGACCATCCAGGGCCTGTCCACGGCCCAGGAGGTCACCATCTGGACCAAGCACGTCAGCGGGGTCATGGGCGCCCACATCTGGGCCCCGGAGATCCACTTCATCGACGGCAAGTGGTATGTGTACTTCGCCGCCGGCTCCACCAGCGACGTGTGGGCGATCCGGATGTACGTCCTCGAAGGCACCGGCGCCAACCCGCTCACCGCGAGCTGGGCGGAGAAGGGCCAGATCAGGACCACGTGGGAGAGCTTCTCCCTCGACGCCACCACGTTCGTCGTGAACGGCGTCCGCTATCTCGCGTGGGCCCAGCGCAACCCGTCCGAGGACAACAACACCAGCCTGTTCATCGCGAAGCTGGCCAACCCCTGGACGATCTCCGGCACTCCGGCGGAGATCTCGCAGCCGACGCTGTCCTGGGAGACCGTGGGCTTCAAGGTCAACGAGGGGCCGGCGGTGATCCAGCACGGCGGCAAGGTGTTCCTGACGTACTCGGCGAGCGCCACCGACTCCAACTACTGCCTGGGCATGCTGACCGCCTCCGCGGGCGCCGACCTCACCAGTTCCGCGTCCTGGTCGAAGGGCACGCAGCCGGTCTTCCGGACGAACGCCGCGACCTCGCAGTACGGGCCGGGCCACAACTCGTTCACCGTCTCCGAGGACGGCAACTCCGACATCCTCGTCTACCACGACCGCAGCTACAAGGACATCACCGGCGACCCGCTGAACGACCCCAACCGCCGCACCCGGGTGCAGAAGGTGTACTGGAAGGCCGACGGCACGCCCGACTTCGGCATCCCGGTGGCCGACGGGGTGACCCCGCAGCGCTTCTCCTCCTCCAACTACCCGGACCGGTTCATCCGCCACTGGGACTACCGGGCCCGCATCGAGGCGAACGTCAGCCCGCTCGCCGACTCGCAGTTCCGCGTGGTGAGCGGTCTCGCCGGGACCGGCACGGTCTCCCTGGAGGCGGCCAACTTCCCGGGCTACTACCTGCGCCAGAAGAACTCCGAGGTGTGGCTGGAGAAGAACGACGGCACGTCCGCGTTCGCCTCCGAGGCGACGTACCGCCAGCGCGCCGGGCTCGCCGACTCCGCGGGGATCTCGTACGAGTCGTACGCCTCCGCGGGCCGCTACATCCGTCACTACAACTACCTGCTGTACGTGCAGACGCCGAGCACGGCCACGGACAGGGCGGACGCGACGTTCTACGCCCAGTGAGACGCCCGCCGCTCACGCCCGCGTGAGGCGAGCGACGGCATGACGCCGAGACTATACATGAGGTGTATACCTTCTCTGTATAGTCTCGGCATGCTTTCTCCGATCAAGAAGACGAAGAACACGGGGGCCCGGTTGCGCGCCCTCGGCGTTCCGGCGGCGGCCGCCTGCCTGGCGGTCGCGCTCACCGGCTGCGGCGGGGCCGACACCACCCTCCCGAGCAGCGCCCGCGCCCGCCCCGCCACCACCTCCCAGGCCGCCCGCGGCGGCCCCGTCGACTGCCGGGAGGTGAAGTGCATCGCCCTGACCTTCGACGCGGGCCCCAGCGAGCACTCCGCCGCGCTGCTGGACATCCTGAAGGAGAAACAGGTCCCGGCGACCTTCTTCCTGCTCGGCGCACGACACGCGGAGAAGTACCCGGACCTCGTCAGACGCATGGCCGCCGAGGGCCACGAGGTGGCCAGCCACACCTGGGACCACAAGATCCTCACGGAGATCGAACCCGCCGAGATACGCCAGGAGCTGCGGCGCACCAACGACGTCATAGAGCGCCTCACCGGCAGGCCCCCCACCCTGATGCGGCCGCCGCAGGGCCGCACGAACAAGACCGTGCACGAGATCTCCCGCGAACTGGGCCTCGCCGAAGTGCTGTGGACCGTGACGGCCAAGGACTACACGACGACCGACTCCGCCCTGATCCAACGCCGGGTCCTCGCCCAGGCCGACCGGGACGGCATCATCCTGCTGCACGACCTCTACGACGGAACCGTGCCGGCCGTGCCGGGCATCATCGACGCGCTCAAGGAGCGCGGGTTCGTGTTCGTGACGGTGCCGCAGCTGCTGGCGCCCGGGGAAGCGGTGCCGGGAGAGGTCTACCGCTGAGAGCCCGCACGGACACCGACACCGGACACCGACGCCGGCTCCGGAGCCGGCTGACCGGCTGACCGGCTGACCGGCTGACCGGCTGACCGGAGGGCGCTCCCCGGTCCCGCGTCCCGCACGCCTACGATCGCCGGGTGGCCGTCTTCCAGCTCGAACGCACCGTACCGCTGCCTCCGGACGACGCCTGGCGCCGGCTGACGCGGTGGTCCCGGCACGGCGACGTGGTCCCGCTCACCCGCGTCACCGTGCTCACTCCCCCGCCGACCCGCGAGGGCACCGTCTTCGTGGCCCGCTCGGGCCTCGGCCCGCTGTCCTTCGACGACCCGATGGAGGTCACCGCGTGGCAGCCGCCGACCGCCGACGCTCCGGGCCGCTGCCGGCTGGAGAAGCGCGGCCGGGTCGTCCTCGGCCGGGCGCGGATCGAGGTACGGCCGCGACCCGACGGGCGGACCCACGTGCTCTGGCACGAAGAGCTGAGCGTGCGCTTCGTGCCCTCCTTCCTCGACCCGCTCCTCGCGGCGACGGCCCGCTCCGTGTTCGGGCGCGCCGCCGACCGCCTCCTGCGCACCCCATGACGGACCCGGCTGACGGACCCGGCTGACGAACCCGGCCAGCCGTTCGTGGGGCGGTCCCTCACGCGACCGAGCCGATGCGGCCGGCCGGGGGTGCCGGCGTGTCGTGATGGATCGGGGTGTGCGCGCCGGTGAGGGACGCTCCGCTGCCGCCGCGCCGGTCGGCGACGATCTCCGCGGCGATCGACAGGGCCGTCTCCTCCGGGGTGCGCGCGCCGAGGTCGAGGCCGATGGGGGACCGCAGCCGCGCCAGCTCCAGGTCGGTGACGCCGACTTCGCGCAGGCGCCGGTTGCGGTCGAGGTGGGTGCGGCGCGATCCCATGGCGCCGACGTAGGCGACCGGCAGCCGCAGCGCCCGCCGCAGCAGCGGGACGTCGAACTTCGCGTCGTGGGTGAGGACGCACAGGACCGTGCGCGCGTCCACCCGCGTGCGCTCCAGGTACTCGTGCGGCCACTCGACGACGATCTCGTCGGCCTCGGGGAAGCGGGCGGCGGTGGCGAAGACCGGGCGCGCGTCGCACACCGTGACGTGGTAGTCCAGGAACTTGCCGACGCGCACGAGCGCCGCCGCGAAGTCGATCGCGCCGAACACGATCATCCTCGGCGGGGGCACGGACGACTCGACCAGGACGGTGAGCGGGGCCCCGCAGCGTGAGCCCTGCTCGCCGATCTCCAGCGTGCCGGTGCGGCCGGCGTCGAGGAAGGCCCGCGCCTCGGCCGCGACCGTGCGGTCCAGTCCGGGGTGGGCGCCGAAGCCGCCCTGCCAGGCGCTTGCCGCGAAGGCCGCGCCCGCGGGCGGAGCGCCGTCGTGGGCCTCGTCGTGGGCGTCGTCCGCGCGGACGAGCAGGGCGCGGCCCACCAGGCCGGGCGGACCGCTCACCACGCGGGCCAGCGCCGCGGCCGTGCCGGACGCCGCGGCCCGCAGGGCGGCCGCGACCACCGGGCGGGCCGGGTCGGCGGCGCGCACCGGGGTGACGAGGACGTCGATGACCCCGCCGCAGGTGAGTCCGACGGCGAAGGCGTCGTCGTCGCTGTAGCCGAACCGCTCCAGGACCGGTTCCCCGTCCTGGAGCGCCTGCCGGCACAGCTCGTAGACCGCGCCCTCCACACAGCCGCCGGAGACCGAGCCGATCGCCGTGCCGTCGGCGTCCACCGCGAGGGCGGCGCCGGGCCGGCGGGGCGCGCTGCCGCCGACGGCCACGACGGTGGCGACGGCGAAGTCACGGCCCTGCGCGGCCCACCGGTCGAGTTCCTCGGCGATGTCCAGCATGTCTCGGTCTCCTTGAACGCGGTCGTGCGGAGGACGGGTACCCCCTTTCGGCGGGGGGCAAGAGCGGGCGGCTCCTAGTGCACGCCCAGCCAGGCCTCGATGGGGTGCAGGCAGAGGTAGACGAGGAAGATCACCGTCAGGCCCCACATGAAGGCCCCGATCTCCCGTGCCCTGCCCTGTGCCGCCTTGATGGCGACGTAGGAGACGACTCCGGCGGCGACGCCGGTGGTGATGGTGTAGGTGAACGGCATCAGCACGACCGTGAGGAACACCGGGACGGCGGTCGCCCGGTCCGCCCAGTCGACGTGCCGGGCGTTCATCAGCATCATCGCGCCGATGACGACGAGGGCGGCGGAGGCCACCTCCTGCGGGACGATCGCGGTGAGCGGGGTGAAGAACAGGCAGGCCGCGAAGAAGGTCCCGGTGACGACCGAGGCGAGGCCGGTGCGCGCGCCCTCGCCGACGCCCGTCGCCGATTCGATGAACACGGTCTGGCCCGAGCCGCCCGCCACACCGCCGATCGCCCCGCCGGCGCCGTCGATGAACAGCGCCTTGGACAGGCCCGGCATGCGGCCCTTGGCGTCGGCGAGCCCCGCCTCGGCGCCGACGCCGATGATGGTGGCCATCGCGTCGA
The DNA here is from genome assembly GCF_036226605.1 of Streptomyces sp. NBC_00704. Taxonomy (NCBI): domain Bacteria; kingdom Bacillati; phylum Actinomycetota; class Actinomycetes; order Kitasatosporales; family Streptomycetaceae; genus Streptomyces; species Streptomyces sp. NBC_00704. Next base: position 6,488,507 of record NZ_CP109000.1, on the reverse strand, counting down.
AGAACCCGGCGAGGACGAGCGTGAAGACGATCATGCCGACGGTCATGGCGCCGACCTGGCCCCAGCCGCCGAACTCCACGTGCCCGAAGAGCGAGAAGTCCGGCATCGAGACGGCGCTGCCGTGCAGTGCGGGGGCGCCGCCCGCCCACTGGCGGGGGTCGACGACCCCGGCCGCGTTGAGGACCGCCGCGACGACCGTGCCGGCGACGATGCCGATGAGGATGGCGCCGGGGACGTCGCGGGCCTGGAGCATGAAGATCAGCAGCAGGGTGCCCGCGAACAGCAGCACCGGCCAGCCCGCGAGTTCGCCCGCGGGGCCGAGGGTGACCGGGGTCGCCCTGCCCTGGTGCACGAACCCGGACTTGTAGAAGCCGATGAGCGCGATGAACAGGCCGATGCCCATGGTGATGCCGTGCTTGAGGGCGAGCGGGATCGCGTTCATGATCATCTCGCGCAGGCCGGTGACGACCAGCAGCATGATGACGACGCCGTACATCACGCACATGCCCATCGCCTGCGGCCAGGTCATCTGGGGCGCGACCTGCGAGGACAGCACCCCGGAGACGGACAGGCCGGCGGCGAGGGCGAGCGGCGCTTTGCCGAAGAAGCCCATCAGCAGCGTGGTGAAGGCGGCGGCGAACGCGGTCGCGGTGATCAGGGCGTTCTGGCCGAGGGTGTCGCCGGCCGCGTCCTTGCCGGACAGGATCAGAGGGTTGAGCAGCAGGATGTACGCCATCGCCATGAAGGTGGTGACGCCGCCGCGCACTTCGCGGGCGACCGTGGAGCCCCGCCCGGATATGTGGAAGTACCGGTCGAGCCAGGACCGTCCGGCCGGGACGCGGGAGCCTTCGCCCGCGTCGTCGGCTGTGGTCCTCGGCTCCAGTGACTGCTGGGTCATGGGCCATCTCCCAAGGTTCAAAGGGACACCCGCGTGGCGTCCGCGCCGGGTGCGGGATTTGGGAAGGGACGACCCGGGGGACGGCCCGAGACGAACAAGGTGGACCGGGGGCGCGAGGCCCCCGGGGAACTGCTGGTCGTGGCCCCGGAAGGGGTCACGTTCCGGTCAGGTGCTCCGGACGTACGGGCGTGCGGTCGAGCTCCAGCCCGGTCGCGTTCCGGATCGCCGCGAGGACGGCCGGGGTCGACGACAGGGTGGGTGCCTCGCCGACGCCACGGAGCCCGTAGGGGGCGTGGTCGTCGGCGAGTTCGAGCACGTCGACCGGGATGGTCGGCGTGTCGAGGATCGTGGGGATCAGGTAGTCGGTGAAGGAGGGGTTGCGCACCTTCGCCGTCTTCGGGTCGACGATGATCTCCTCCATGACGGCGACGCCCAGGCCCTGGGTCGTGCCGCCCTGGATCTGGCCGATGACGGACAGCGGGTTCAGGGCCTTGCCGACGTCCTGGGCGCAGGCCAGCTCGATGACCTTGACCAGTCCCAGTTCGGTGTCGACCTCGACGACCGCGCGGTGCGCGGCGAAGGAGTACTGGACATGGCCGTCGCCCTGCCCGGTGCGCAGGTCGAACGGCTCGGTCGGCCGGTGCCGCCACTCCGCCTCGACCTCGACGGCCTCGTCCCCGAGCACGTCGACGAGGTCGGCCAGGACCTCGCCGCCGTCGGTGACGACCTTGCCGCCCTCCAGGAGGAGTTCGGCGGTGGCCCAGGCGGGGTGGTGGGAGCCGAACCTGCGGCGGCCGATCTCCAGGACCTTCTCCCGCACCAGCTCGCAGGAGTTCTTCACGGCGCCGCCGGTGACGTAGGTCTGCCGGGAGGCCGAGGTCGAGCCGGCGCTGCCGACGGCCGTGTCGGCGGGCTGGATGGTCACCTGGGCGACGCCCAGTTCGGTGCGGGCGATCTGCGCGTGGACGGTGACGCCGCCCTGGCCGACCTCCGCCATGGCCGTGTGGACGGTCGCGACGGGCTCCCCGGCGACGACCTCCATGCGCACCCTGGCGGTGGAGTAGTCGTCGAAGCCCTCGGAGAAGCCCACGTTCTTGATGCCGACCGCGTAGCCCACCCCGCGTACGACACCCTCGCCGTGCGTGGTGTTGGACAGGCCGCCGGGCAGCTGCCGTACGTCCGCGCCCTCGCTGCTCTCCCACTGGCGCTCGGGCGGCATCGGCATCGCCTTGACGCGGCGCAGGAGTTCGGCGACCGGCGCCGGGGAGTCGACCCGCTGCCCGGTGGGCAGGAGGGCGCCCTGTTCCATCGCGTTGCGCTGCCGGAACTCCACCGGGTCCAGGCCGAGTTCTGTGGCGACCTTGTCCATCTGCGCCTCGTAGGCGAAGCACGCCTGGACCGCGCCGAAGCCGCGCATCGCGCCGCACGGCGGGTTGTTGGTGTAGAGGGCGATGGCCTCGACGTCCACGTCGTCGACGACGTAGGGGCCGACGCCGAGCGAGGAGGCGTTGCCGACGACCGCGGGCGACGCGGAGGCGTAGGCGCCGCCGTCGAGCACGATGCGGCACCTGACGTGGGTCAGCCTGCCGTCGCGGGTGGCGCCGTGCTCGTAGTACAGCTTGGCCGGGTGGCGGTGCACATGGCCGAAGAAGGACTCGAAGCGGTTGTAGACGATCTTGACGGGTTTCCCGGTGCGCAGGGCGAGCAGACAGGCGTGGATCTGCATCGACAGGTCCTCGCGGCCGCCGAACGCGCCGCCCACGCCGGCCAGCGTCATGCGCACCTTGCTCTCGGGCAGGCCGAGGACGGGGGCGATCTGGCGCAGGTCGGAGTGCAGCCACTGGGTGGCGACGTAGAGGTGGACGCCGCCGTCCTCCTCGGGCACGGCGAGGCCGGACTCCGGGCCGAGGAAGGCCTGGTCCTGCATGCCGAAGGTGTACTCGCCCCGGACGACGACGTCAGCGCGCCGGGCCGCCGCGTCCGCGTCGCCGCGCACGATGGGCTGGCGGTGGACGATGTTGGGGTGCGGGACGTGGCCGATGTGGTGGTCGTCGCGGTTCTCGTGGATCAGGATCGCGTCCGGCGCGGTCGCGGAGGCCTCGTCGGTGATGACGGGCAGTTCCCGGTACTCCACCTTGATCTTGGCGGCGGCGCGGCGGGCGGTCTCCGGGTGGTCGGCGGCGACGATCGCGACCGGCTCGCCGTGGTGGCGCACCTTGCCGTGCGCCAGGACCGGGGTGTCCTGGATCTCCAGGCCGTAGGTCCTCACCTCGGTGGGCAGGTCGTCGTAGGTCATGACGGCGTAGACGCCCGGGGTGGCCAGGGCCTCGGAGGTGTCGAGGGAGACGATCTCGGCGTGCGCGACGGTGGAGCGCAGGATCTGGCCCCAGAGCATGTCCTCGTGCCACAGGTCGGACGAGTAGGCGAACTCGCCGGTGACCTTGAGGGTGCCGTCGGGGCGCAGCGTGGACTCCCCGATGCCGCCCCTGGTCGGGGAGGCCTGGGTGACCTCGACGGGGGTGCCGAGGGGGGCGCCGCCGGTTCGGGCGGGGCCGCGCGTGGGTGAGGGCATCGTCAGACCGCCTCTCCCTGCCGGGCGGCCGCCAGGCGGACCGCGTCCATGATCTTCTCGTAGCCGGTGCAGCGGCACAGGTTGCCGGAGAGCGCCTCGCGGATGTCCGCGTCGGTCGGGTTGGGGTGGTGTTCGAGCAGTTCGTCGGCGGCGACCAGGAGTCCGGGGGTGCAGAAGCCGCACTGGACGGCGCCGGCGTCGATGAACGCCTGCTGGACCGGGGCGAGTTCGCCGCCGTCGCCGGCCTGGGAGTCGGCGCCCCCGGCCTGCCACGCGCGCGCCTCGTCGAGCGAGGTGCCCGGCGCGGCCGGGGCGTCGCCGCGGGAGCCGGTCGCGCGGTCGTCGCGGCCGGCGCGCCGGCGGGCGTGGTCGGCGAGGCCTTCGACGGTCACGACGTCGCGGCCCTCGACCTGGCCTGCGGCGACCAGGCAGGAGCAGACCGGGACGCCGTCCAGGCGGACCGTGCACGAGCCGCACTCGCCCTGCTCGCAGGCGTTCTTCGAGCCCGGGAGTCCGAGCCGTTCGCGCAGCACGTAGAGCAGGCTCTCGCCCTCCCATACGTCGTCGGCTTCCTGCGGGCGTCCGTTGACGGTGAAGTTGACGCGCATCACGCGGCTCCCTTCGAGGCGCGGCGGGCGCCGCGGTACGACTCCCAGGTCCAGGTGAGCGTCCGGCGGGCCATGACGCCGACCGCGTGGCGGCGGTAGCTCGCGGTGCCGCGGACGTCGTCGATCGGGTTGCAGGCGGCGGCGCAGAGGTCGGCGAACTGCTTGGCGACCGAGGGGGTGATGATCTTGCCGTTGTCCCAGAAGCCGCCCTCCTCGAGGGCCGCCCCGAGGAATTCCTCGGCGGTCGCGGCCCGGACGGGGGTGGGGGCGGCGGAGCCGATGCCGGTGCGCACGGTCCGGGTGTCGGGGTGCAGGGCGAGGCCGAAGGCGCAGACGGCGATGACCATGGCGTTGCGGGTGCCGACCTTGGAGTACTGCTGGGGGCCGTCGGCCTTCTTGACGTGGACGGCGCGGATCAGCTCGTCGGGGGCGAGCGCGTTGCGCTTGACGCCGGTGTAGAAGGCGTCGATCGGGATCCGGCGCGAACCGCGCACCGACTCGGCCTCGACCTCGGCGCCGGCGGCGAGCAGGGCCGGGTGGGCGTCGCCCGCCGGGGAGGCGGTGCCGAGGTTGCCGCCGACGCCGCCGCGGTTGCGGATCTGCGGGGAGGCCACGGTGTGCGAGGCGAGCGCGAGGCCGGGCAGCTCGGCGCGCAGGTGCTCCATGATCCGGGAGTACGGGACGGAGGCACCGAGCCGCACGCTGTCCTCGCCGACCTCCCACTCGTACAGATCGCCGACGCGGTTCAGGTCGAGCAGGTACGCGGGCCTGCGGTGGTCGAAGTTGATCTCGACCATCACGTCGGTGCCACCCGCAATCGGCACAGCCGTGGGATGCGCTGCCTTCGCGGCGAGCGCCTCCTCCCAGCTGGCGGGGCGAAGGAAGTCCATGACCGGCTCTCTTCTTCGTCTCGTGAGTCTCGTGAGTCGTCTCTATCGAGCCAGAATCGGGTGCGGCGGGCCCGGCTCGTTCATGTGCTGTTCACGCGTCGTGGGGCCAGTACACAGCGGCTTGCTCCGACCGGGTCAGTCACGGAAACCATGAAGGAGTTGGCTGGTCCCTTCGGGCATCTTGTAGATTCGTATGAACGGGGGCCTTCCGTGACCTCCTGGTTTTCCTCCGGAAACACGGACGACGGCCCGGCGATCGAAGAACGCGGTTTCTGACGTCCCGCCGCGGCGGCCCGGGCTCCGGGGCGGGACCGGCGGCGGGCCGTCTCCCGTCGCGTCCCTCAGGATTCATCGTAGATTTCGAGACAGAGAACGGCGGCGACGAGATGCGGCTGCGCGCACTTCTGGACACCGATGCGCTGGGCCTCGGGCTCCTCGGCGGCGAGGACGAGCTGGACCGCACGGTGCGCGGGGTCATGACCACCGACCTGCGGGACCCCAGCCGCTACCTCTCCGGGGGCGAGCTGGTGCTGACGGGCCTGGCCTGGCGGCGGGACGCGGCGGACTCCGAGCCGTTCGTACGGATCCTGGTGCAGGCCGGGGTGGCCGCGCTCGCGGCCGGCGAGGCCGAGCTGGGCGACGTCCCGGAGGACCTGGTCGCGGCCTGCGCCCGGCACCGTCTGCCGCTGTTCGCGGTGCACGAGTCGGTGGCCTTCGCGACGATCACCGAGCACGTCGTGCGGCAGGTGTCCGGCGAGCGCGCCGGCGACCTCGCGGCCGTCGTCGACCGGCACCGCCGGATGATGACCTCGGGCCCGGCCGGCGGCGGCCCGGACGTGGTCCTGGACCTGCTCGGCTCCGACCTGGACCTGCGCGCCTGGGTCCTGTCCCCCACCGGGCGGCTCATCGCCGGCCCGAAGACGGCGGGCCCCGGCCTCGCGGCCGAGGTGTGCGCCAAGCTCGCCGCGGAGCAGCTGGCCGCCGTCCGCACCGGCCGGCGCGGCCCGCACCGGGTGATCGTGGGGCAGACGACGTTCTCCCTGTTCCCGATCCGCGGCAGCGGCGGCCGCCCGCCGCACACGCCCCGCATCCCCCCGTCCCCGCAGCCGCCGCGGACCGCGCACGGTCCGGGGGCGGCGGGCGTGCCCGGTGCGCGGGACGTGCGCGACAGCGCCCTGTCGGACTGGCTCCTGGCCGTCGAGGCGGACGCCGGCGACTGGGCGGACGAACGCCTCGACCTGTTGCAGGGCGTCACCCAGCTCATCGCGGTGGAACGCGACCGCCGGGACGCGGCGCGCACGGTGCGCCGCCGTCTCGCGCAGGAGGTGCTGGAGCTGGTCCAGACGGGTGCGGCCCCCGCCGAGATCGCGGCCCGGCTGCGGGTCGCCGCGCCGGTGCTGCTGCCGGGGCTGGGCGCCGCGCCGCACTGGCAGGTGGTGGTGGCCCGGGTGGAGTGGGAGGACGGCGCCGCGGAGGCCGGCCCGGTCGCCCAGTCGCTGCTGGAGGAGATCCTCGTCGACCCCGGAGCCACCGGTCCCGAGCCGTCCGACCGCATCGCCGTCGCCCATACGGGTGACGAGGCCATCGCCCTCGTCCCTCTGCCGGCCATGCCCGCCGAGCACGAGGGCGGCGAGACCGGCGTCCTCGCCGACGCGCTGCTCGCCACCGTGCGGGAGCCGCTGTCCGCGGGACTCGACGGCGACGGGCGGCTCACCCTGGGCGTCAGCGCGGCCGTGCACTCCGCCGAAGGGCTGCGAGGGGCGCTGGAGGAGGCACGGCACGCGCGCCGGGTGGCCGCCGCCCGTCCCGGCCGGGTCTGCGCGGCGGGGCACCAGGAGCTGGCCTCCCACGTCCTGCTGCTCCCGTTCGTCCCCGACGACGTGCGCCGGGCGTTCACCGCCCGCCTCCTGGACCCCCTGCGCGACTACGACCGGCGCCACCGCGCCGAACTGATCCCGACCCTGGAGGCGTTCCTCGACTGCGACGGCTCATGGACCCGCTGCGCCTCCCGGCTGCACCTGCACGTCAACACGCTGCGCTACCGGGTCGGGCGGATCGAGCAGTTGACGAGTCGTGACCTGTCGCGCCTGGAGGACAAGTTGGACTTCTTCCTGGCCCTGCGCATGAGCTGACGGCGCCCGGACACCGCCCGCCGCCCCTCGCCGGCGACTCGGCGCGCACCTGGGAGGACACCGAGTCCCACGACTTTGTGAAATCCTTCACCCGCCCCCTTGGCCCGGCGCCTCGATCCGTGCTGAGATGCGGCCACCACTCATAGCTCGACGGCGCGCTCGGGGAGGGCAACGTGGCGCATTCCGCCATGTCTGGTACCGGAACGACCTCAGGTGACGATCCCCTCCAGACCGCGGTATGGCGGCTGCGCTCGCGGGCCTGCTGGGCCGACGCGGCGGCCCTTGTCCCACCCGGCACGGCCGCGGGCGCGATGCAGCGGGCCGCGCTGCTGGTGGAGCGGTGCCTGTACACCGAGCAGGGCTGGCAGGACGCCGAGGACGCGCTGCGCACGGCGGAGGCCCTCGCCCACGACGACGAGGAGCGCGGCGCGGCCGCCTGTGAACGCGGGCAGCTCGCCTACGCGGCCACGCTGCACGGGGTGCGCGACCGGGCGGACGAGGCGCGGGCCGCGCTGGGCCGGGCGGCGGCGCTGATCCCGCCGGACGCGACGGGCCGGGCGCTGCTGGACTTCCGGCGGGGCCTGGTCGCGGAGAACATCTCGCGTTCCCCGCAGGCCGCGAAGGCCGCGTACCGGCGCGCCCACACGGCGGCCGCCCTGCACTCGGACTCCCTGCTGCTGTCCTTCACCTGGCGTCACCTCGCCGGCCTCGCCCTGCGCGACGGCGAGCTGGCCGAGGCCCGCCACGGCTTCGCCGAATCCCTGCGCATCCGCGAGGAGTTGGGCTATCTCGTCGGCACCGCTCCGGCGCTCGTCTCGCTCGCGGACGCGGAGGTGGAACCGGAGGCGTCACGGCTGCGGGAGGAGGCGCGACGGCTGTTCCGGCTGCTGGGCGGAGTGCCGACCTGGCTGGCCCGTCAACTGGCCCCGCCGGCCGCACCGAGCCCGTCGGGCGTGTGAGGGGCCCGTCCCCGTCCGACGGCGACATCCGCACCCACCGGCCGCACCGCCGCCCGCACCGCGACCTGCGGTGGCGACGAGCGGCGGACGCTCCGCGCGGGACGGTGGCGGGCCGGTCAGCCGGCCGAACCCGCGCAGTGGTCCCGGGTCAGTTTCTGCACCACGTCCAGCTCGCCCGCCGTCAGCGCCTCCAGCAGGGACAGGTGCTCGGCCGCGTCGGCGACGAGGTCGGCCCGTCCGCGCCGCGCGGGCGCGCCGACCGGCGGCCACTGCGACCGCCGGTGCAGATCGTCGGCGACCGCGACCAGTTGCTCGTTGCCGGAGAGGGCGAGCAGCGCGCGGTGGAAGCGCCGGTCGGCCTCCGCGTAGGTGGCACGGCATCCGGTGGCCGCCGCACGCACGCCGGCCTCGGCGAGGGGCCGCAGCTCCGTCCACCGCTCACCGGGCACCGTACGGGCGAGCCGCAGCATCACGGGCACTTCGATCAGCGCCCGCACCTCGGCCAGCTCGGCCAGCTCACGGGCGCCGCGCACGACCACCCGGAACCCGCGGTTGGGGGCGACCTCGACGGCGCCCTCCAGCGCGAGCTGCTGCATCGCCTCGCGCACGGGGGTCGCGGAGACGCCGAAGCGTTCGCCGAGGACCGGGGCGGAGTACACCTCACCCGGCAGCAGCTCGCCCGTGACCAGCGCGGTGCGCAGGGCGTCGAGGATCTGGCCGCGCACCGACGCCCGCTGGATCACCGGACGGGAAGGCGCCGGAGCCGCTCCCACCCGCGCGAGACCGGGAGCGGGGGACGCGGACGAGACCGGCGACCCGGAGGACGCGGAAGAGGAAAGGGGAGAGGGGGAGGGGGAGGGAGACGGGGCCTCGCCGTGCGTGTGCTCGCCGCGCGCCGCGTCCGTCGGCCCGCACCGCTCGCGGTCCGCGTCCTCGCCGTATCCGGCGCCGTACGGGGACGAGCCGGGGCGTGTCTGCGCCGGCACCCGGGCGCGGCCGTCGCCGTCGGGCACCGCCGGGGTCTCCAGCCCGGTGGAGCCCTGCGCGCTCCGCTCCACGAGGCCTCCTCCGGCGTTGTCGGTACTTGGGGTCATTACGACGGGTTGTTACTCGTCCGTCAAGCACCTTAGGCGCACCCGCCGCCTCGGGGGTAACGGGGGCTCTCCACCGGCCGGGGCACGGGGGCGGCCGGACACCCAGGACGAGGGCAGGTAAGGTAAGGCTAACCTGTAGACGCTCCCGGAACGGCGGTACCGGCATGCCCCCAGCCCCCTCGGCCACAGTCCAGTCGGCCGCCATCGCGTCGGCCGCCGCCCCGTCCGTCACCGGGGAGGCCTACGCCCGCCTGACGCGGGCGCTGCCGAGCCTGACGGTCAGGGAGCTGGCGGACACGGAGCCCTTCCCCCGGGGCGGCGGATGGGTCACGGCGGCCGCTCTGGCCGAGGGCGGCGCGGCCCTGGAGACCTTCCTGGCCTGGGACGACGCCCAGGTCGTCCGCGACCACGGCCGCAGGGCCCGCCCGGACGTGGTGGCCGGCTTCGGGCTGCACCGGTACGCCTGGCCCGCCTGCCTGCTGATCACCGTGCCGTGGTTCCTGCACCGGCGGGTCCCCCGGCTCCTCGTGACGGACGTCTCGTACGACCGGAGCGGGGGCGGCATGCGGATGGCCGTCCGCCCGCCGTCCTCCTTCGCGTGCCTGCCGGGCGACCCGGCGGCCCGCACGCCCGGCGCCCGGGTGGTCCCGGACGAGGAGGCGCTGCGCGCGGAGGTCCGGGCGGCGGTGGCCGAGCACCACGAGCCGCTGCTCGCGGCCTTCGGCCCGCGCGCCCGGCGGCGCGGCCGCGCCCTGTGGGGCATGGTCACGGACGAGATCGTCGAAGGGCTCTGGTACGTCGGCGGACTGTTCGGCGACGACGAGGGGGAACGGGCGCGACGGGAACTGGAGCTGCTGCTCCCGGGGGCCACGCGCCCCTACGTCGGCTCGGCGGCCTTCCGTGAGCTGACCGGTCCCGGCGGCGAGTCCCTGCCCACCCGGGACCGGGCGAGCTGCTGCATGTTCTACACCGTGCGCCCGGAGGACACCTGCGCCTCCTGCCCGCGCACCTGCGACGCCGACCGCGTCGCCAGGCTCACCGCCACTGCTCCCGCCGCGAGTTGACGCCGCCTCAGCCGCCGCCGGAGGCGACCCCCGGAACGAAGGCGCGCCGTACGTCCCGTAAGATCACCCGAACGAGACTCCCGTACGGCCACAGGCGATTCACAAAATCCCCACACGTCACGGGAACTTTCCGTGGAACCACCCTTACGGGTAGTCTTATTCGAACTCAACTCCCGCCCCTCATGCGGCAGTTCGAGCAGAACGTCGCCCTGGGCATCCCCTTGCACCTCCTTGGCGGCCTCTTGCCCCGAAACCCCCTGAGGCACGGCGGGATTGGGCCACTATGGCGGGCGTTACGCCCTATCCCAATGCAAGGGACCCCAGATGAGACTTACCGACATATCGCTGAACTGGCTGCTTCCGGGCGCCGTACTGCTCCTGGGCATGCTGGCGGCGGTTGCGGTGCTCGCGCGCGGCAAGCGCTCCTCCGGGGCGAGCGCGAGCGCGGACGACTCGTGGGAGCGCACCGAGGAGCGCCGCAGGCGCAAGGAAGCCATATACGGGACCGCTTCCTACGTCCTCCTGTTCTGCTGTGCGGCCGTGGCCGCCGCCCTCTCCTTCCACGGCCTCGTCGGTTTCGGCCAGCAGAACCTCGGCCTCACCAACGGCTGGGAGTACCTGGTGCCGTTCGGCCTGGACGGCGCGGCGATGTTCTGCTCCGTCCTCGCGGTGCGCGAGGCCAGCCACGGCGACGCGGCTCTCGGCTCCCGGATACTCGTGTGGACGTTCGCCGGGGCGGCGGCCTGGTTCAACTGGGTGCACGCGCCCCGCGGCCTGGGCCACGACGGCGCCCCGCAGTTCTTCTCCGGCATGTCCCTCTCCGCGGCCGTGCTCTTCGACCGGGCCCTGAAGCAGACCCGCCGGGCGGCCCTGCGCGAACAGGGTCTCGTGCCCCGTCCGCTGCCGCAGATCCGCGTCGTGCGCTGGGTCCGCGCCCCCCGCGAGACCTACAGGGCCTGGTCGCTGATGCTGCTCGAGGGCGTGCGCAGCCTGGACGAGGCCGTCGAGGAGGTCCGCGAGGACAAGGCCCGCAAGGAGGAGACCAAGCTGCGCCGTCGCGAGCAGCAGCGGGTCGAGCGGGCGCAGTTGAAGGCGATCAGCCGCGGCCACGGCCGCTTCCCCGGCCGCGGCGGCGGCCGTCAGGTCGAGGCCCAGGCCGCGCTGGAGCGGGCGACGGCCGAGCGTGTCCCCGCGGAGCCTGCCATAGCGAACTCGGCCGAGCAGCTGCCCGTTCGGTCACGGCCCTCCCTCCAGCCCGTTCGCCACAGCTCCGAATCGACGACGGTCGACCTCACCGCGGAGGACGACACGATGGCGCTTCCGCGCCTCGACTCCCTGGAGCGCAAGCTCAAGGACCTGGAGCAGCAGTTCGGCTGACGGCCGGACGGGAATGACGGGAAGGGGGCACGACCACCACGGTCGCGCCCCCTTCCCGTTCGTGTGCGGTGCGCCGCCCCTCGTCCGGCGGGCCGGTCCGCTCACGCGGCTCCGGCGCCCAGTTCGAACCAGACGACCTTTCCGCCGCCCTGGGCCCGGACTCCCCAGGTGTCCGCGAGGGACTCGACGAGCACCAGACCCCGCCCGTGCGTCCCCTCGTCGGGGGCCGGCGCGCTCGGCCGGGGCCGGCGGGCGACGCAGTCCCGCACCTCGACCCGCAGACCGGCCGACGAGACGGTGGCCGTCAGCAGCGCGTCGTCGTCCGTGTGCACCAGCGCGTTCGTGACGAGTTCGCTGGTGAGCAGTTCCGCCGTCTCGGACCGGCCGGGCTTGCCCCACCCCCGCAGCAGTTCCCGCAGCGCCCGGCGCGCCTCGGGCACCGCCCGCAGGTCCGCCCGGCCGAGCCGGCGATTGAGCTGCGCCGCGCGATCCTGGTCCGCCGCGTCCCCGGCGGCGTCGTCCCCGGTCTCCCCCGGCTCTCCTGTCTCCGAGCCGTCCACGACCGTCGTCGCGCCGCTTCCCCGTGCCTGCCTCTCCATGACCCCCGCCCGCGTGCCGATGTCGGTTTCCCCCCTGCTCGAACACGTTCACGGGGATCCTTGCCCGGTCGGCACCGCGCCAGTCATGTGGAATCGTCAACGACCGGGTGTTCGGCCATGTTCGGACGCGCCGTCGAGGGCATTCGCACGGCGCACGGCGGGACGACAGCGTTGTCCGGGGCGGGCCGGGCACGCGTGCGCGATCGCCGCATCCGGGTTCCGGCGAGCGGGAGAGGGGCGGGGCGCGGACCGCTGCGGCCGGTGCGCCGCCGGGAGCGGCGGGCGCGAACGGAGCCGTGGGACGGTCCCCGGACGCGGGCCCGCCGGACGGCCGGACGCACGGGCCGGCCCGGCGCCGTCCGCGCCCGGCGCCGGGCAGGAGGGGAAAGCCCTGGTCGAGGCACTGGCCGAGGCACCGGTTCCGGTTGCCTCTGCGGCGGCGCGCGGGACGGCCCCGGCGACGGGCGGACGCGGCACGACGGCCACGGGGCCGCCGGGCGCTCACCAGGGCGGCCGGTCCCGGAGCGGGCCGCACGACGGCGCGGGCGCCCCCCGGGAAGGCGCGCACCCGCGCGGACCGCTCCGCGCGTTCACCTCCCGCGCGAGCCGAGGTGAGCCGGGGCGCCGGCCGCCCGGCGCGGCCTCCCGCCTGGCCGTTTCGCGCCCCTGTCGCGTGCGCGTACGGGTGGCGGGCGACCGCCGGGGCTCGTGCCGTCTGCGGACGCGGCCCTACCGACCTGGTCGTAGACACGGCGCGGGTGCGGCGATCGCCGGACGCGTGGAGGTGACACGACAGGGGATCCGCGGTCCGGCGTCCGGGACGTACCCGGCCCGCCGGCCCGCGGATCCCCTTCAGGTTCCGGCGGCCCCGGTCCCCCCCGGTCTCGCCGGTCCCCCCGGTCCCCCCGTCCCCCCGGTCCCCCGAGGTTGGCCTGAACTCTTCGGTGGCCGCGCGGCCTCCGGGGCGGCGGTCAGCTGCCCGCGACGCCCTTCGTGCCGATGTGGAAGATCTTGTGGCTCTCGCGGTTCACGTCCACGACCAGCTTGGTGGTCGTGTTCTTGCTCCAGGTGAGGGTGACGACGGCCTCCGTGTGGTCGGCGGTGCCGTTGTCGGTGACCTTCCAGGCGAGCGGGACGTTCTGGGCCCGCAGGACACCGTTGGCGTGGTTGGCCTCCTCCCAGGCGTTCAGCTCCTTCTGGAGGGCCGACGTCAGGTAGTGCGCACGCAGCGCGTCCGCGAGGTCGCCGCCGCCCTCGTCGGTCACCGCGTCGATGTAGGCGCCGTAGAAGTCGGCGACGCGGGTGATGTTGTCCGACGACCTGCCGCTGACGCTGCGCGGGCCGCCGGCGGACGCCTGCGCCGTCACGCCGAGCCCGAGGGCCAGCGCGAGCCCGGCGGCGACCGCGGTACGGCGGGTGGCGCGCAGGCGCGCGGTGCTCCTGACGGCCGTGCCGGTCGCGGTGCTGCCGGTCGTGTTGTCGACGTCGTTCGTCATGTCCGTGTTCCCCGTGTCTCTCATGTGGTCGTGTGGTCGAGCGGTGATCGGTCGTGCGGTCGAGCGGTGGTCGTGCGGTTGCGGCGGGACCGCCGCCTCTCCCGACCCCCGTGGCGGGAGGGGCGGCGGCCCGCGCTTCTCAGCGGTCTCGTCACGCGCGGTTCGTGCGTCGCGTCCCCGTCGGCGGGGGCGGCCGGCCGCGCCGGTGCTCCGGAACGTCAGCGGAGCTTGTCGACGGCGGTGACGGTCGTCTTCCTGAACGCCTTGACCGGGGCGTCGGCGAAGTCGCCCATCTGGCGCCAGTCCACGACCGTCACCCTCGTGCCGTCCCGGCCGACGGAGATGAGCCGGATGTCGCTCGCGCCCCAGGACGTCTCGGTGTGCAGGCCGTAGACGTGGGCGCCCTCCTCGACGTGCAGGCGTCCGTAGTCCCTGAGTGTCGCCTCGACCTCCGGGTCGGCCCGCTCGATCCGCCGGGCGCAGGACCTGATGTCCTGGTCGACCCGCGCGTACCGCCCCTTGGCCGCGGCGACGCTCGGCGTCCGCACGGCGATCTGACGGGCGCTCGTGTCGAGGTCGGTCCGGAACTCGCGGTACCAGGAGCCGGAGCCGCCGCCCAGCGCCCTGCCGAGGCACAGGTCCAGCTCCACGTCGGGCGCCGCGCCGGCCGTGATCCGGCCGGCCGTCCAGGGGGCGCCGGGACGGACGGGGAGGTCCGGGGCGGCGAGAAAGCCGGGCCGCTGGGAGGCGGGGCTGCTCGCCGCGGGGGCGGGCGAAGCGCCGAACGCGGTGCCCGCGGCCGTCAGTGCGGTGAGCCCGCCGAGCGTGGTGATCATCATGGTGGTTCGAAAGCGCTTGGGCATGGGTGTCCCCCGTGAGTGAGTGCCGGGTGAAGGCCGCGTGAGTGCCGGTGGGTGCATGGGTGTGGGTCGGCGCCGAGAGGCCGGCCGGTCGGTTCCGGCCCGGTCGGTGCGACACCAAGAGCATCGGCGGTTCCCCCGGCACGCTGCAACGGTCTGCGCCCGATCGGCGGCGGTGGAACCATCCCAGGCCATCTGACGTGCAGGTATATGAGTGCCTGGGATGACCGCCCGGGCCGGACGAGCACGGGGGACCCGGTGTCGACCGACGACTGTGTGAGCGATGTGACGGAGTTCGCGGCACTGCTGACGGAACTGAAGGGGCGCACCGAGCGCAGCTACGGCTCCCTCGCCCGTCGCGTGGGCATGAACACCTCGACCCTGCACCGCTACTGCGCGGGGGAAGCGGTTCCACAGGACTTCGCCCCGGTCGAACGGCTCGCCGAGTTCTGCGGGGCGACGCCCGAGGAACGCCTCGAACTGCACCGGCGGTGGCTCCGGCTGGCGGCGGCACGACAACGCCCCCGGAGCACGACGGCCTCGGAATCAACGAGCCGGGCGCGGACACCGGGGCAGGCCCCGGACGACCGGCACGGGTCGCCGGACCCGCACGATCCGCACGGGTCACCAAACCCGCACGACCCGTACGACCCGTACGACCCGCGCAGCCCGCACGACCAAGATCACGTGCAGGACGCAGCCGACGCCTCCGATGCAGCCGACGCAGCCGAGCGGGATGACGCTCGGGCGGCGGGCGGGGTCCGGCAAGCACGGGCGGCGCGGGAAGCGCGGGATCCGGCCCCGGCGCGGGCGCCCGCGCGCCGTTGGCACCGCCGCCGCCGTACCGCTGTCCTCGCCGGCGCCGCGTGCGCGCTCCTCACCATTCTGGGCACACTGGCCGCACTGCCCGGAGAAGGCGGCGGGCACCGCACTCCCCGGGCCTCGGACGACGCCGTCCGGTCCGCCGCGGCGCCCGTCGTTCCGTTCCCCGGGGCCGCCCCCGGCCGCTCCTCCGCACCCGGCCCGGCGGCGACGACCGCCCCCGCCGGTTCCGCCGAGCCCTCGCCCTCGCCCTCCCCCGGCCGCACCAGGACCGCGCCCGTGACCGAGGCCGCCCCGGCCGGCGGCGGAGCCGCGGCGGTCCCGGCCGCGGGCGTACCGCTCACCTGGACCGCCGACTCGCAGGTCTGGGCGCAGGGCTGCGGTCACGACTACGTCATCGACAGGCCTCCGGCGCAGGTCCCGCCTCCCCCGATGGCGCAGGACGCCGGGCCCTGGGCGTCGGCGCAGGGCGCCGTGCACGGACGCGAGACCAATGTGGAGATCACGCTCCAGGGACGCGGCTCCGCCGCCGTCGCGCTGACGGCGGTGCGCGTGCGGGTCGCCCGGCGAGCCGCTCCCGCCCCCGGCACCGCGTACGCGATGGACCAGGGCTGCGGCGGCTCGCTGAGCAAGCGCTACTTCGCGGTGGACCTCGACCGCGACCGGCCCGTGGCGCGCTCGGTCGCCGGCGACGACGGGGAGAGGACGATCCCGGCGGTGCGCCTGCCCTACCACGTGTCCGGCGAGGACCCCGAGGTGCTGCTGGTCACGGCACGGACGCAGACGTGCGGCTGCGACTGGTACGTCGAACTCGACTGGTCCTCCGGGGGCCGCACCGGCACGGTCCGCGTCGACGACCACGGCCGTCCGTTCCGCACCACGAGCATCAAGGGACTGCCCCGCTACTGGTACGCCTCGGACGGCGGCGGAGCACGGCGGTGGGTCCCGGCCACCGACTGATCCGCCCGCCGGTCGTCGGAGTGAGCCGGTGCTCAGGGCCGGGGCATGTGGCGCAGGTTGGAGCGGGCCATCTGGAGCATGCGTCCCACTCCCCCGTCGAGGACGATCTTCGAGGCCGACAGGGCGAAGCCGGTCACCATGTCCGCGCTGATCTTCGGCGGGATGGACAGCGCGTTGGGGTCGGTGACGACGTCGACCAGGGCCGGCCCCTTGTGCCGGAAGGCGTCCTTCAGCGCGCCGGCCAGCTGCTTGGGCTTCTCGACGCGGACGCCGTAGGCGCCGCAGGCGCGCGCGACCGCGGCGAAGTCGGGGTTCTTGTTGGTCGTGCCGTACGAGGGCAGACCGGCGACCAGCATCTCCAACTCGACCATGCCCAGCGAGGAGTTGTTGAACAGCACGACCTTCACCGGCAGGTCGTGCTGGACGAGGGTCAGGAAGTCGCCCATGAGCATGGCGAAGCCGCCGTCGCCGGACATCGACACGACCTGGCGGCCGCGGTCGGTGAACTGCGCGCCGATGGCCATGGGCAGCGCGTTGGCCATGGAGCCGTGCGAGAAGGAGCCGATGACCCGGCGGCGGCCGTTGGGGGTGAGGTAGCGCGCGGCCCACACGTTGCACATGCCGGTGTCGACGGTGAACACGGCGTCGTCGGCGGCGAGTTCATCGAGGACGGACGCCACGTACTCCGGGTGGACGGGAACGTGCTTGTCGACCTTCCTCGTGTAGGCCTTCACCACCCCCTCGAGCGCGTCGGCGTGCTTCTTCAGCATCCGGTCGAGGAAGCGCCGGTTCTCCTTGGTCCGCACGCGCGGGATGAGGCAGCGCAGCGTCTCGCGGACGTCGCCCCAGACGGCGAGGTCCAGTCTGGAGCGGCGGCCGAGGTGTTCGGGCCGCACGTCGACCTGGGCGATCCGCACGTCGTCGGGAAGGAAGGCGCTGTAGGGGAAGTCGGTGCCGAGGAGGATCAGCAGATCGCACTCGTGGGTGGCCTCGTAGGCGGCGCCGTAGCCGAGGAGACCGCTCATCCCTACGTCATACATATTGTCGTACTGAATCCATTCCTTTCCGCGCAGCGCGTGTCCCACCGGGGACTTGATCTTCCCGGCGAACTCCATCACCTCGGCGTGCGCGCCGGCTGTTCCGCTGCCGCAGAACAGGGTGACCTTGCCCGCCGCGTCGATCATCTCGACGAGCGCCTCGATCTCGGCGTCGCCGGGGCGGACGGTGGGGCGGGCGGTGACGAGGGCCGTTTCGACGGCCTTCTCCGGCGCGGGCAGGTCGGCGACGTCGCCGGGCAGGGACACGACGCTGACGCCGCCGCGGCCGACCGCGTTCTGGATCGCGGTGTGCAGCAGCCTCGGCATCTGCTTCGGGTTGGAGACCAGCTCGCTGTAGTGACTGCACTCGCGGAACAGCTGGTCCGGATGGGTCTCCTGGAAGTAGCCCAGACCGATCTCGCTGGAGGGGATGTGCGAGGCCAGGGCGAGCACCGGGGCCATGGAGCGGTGGGCGTCGTACAGGCCGTTGACGAGGTGGAGGTTGCCCGGCCCGCAGGAGCCCGCGCAGGCGGCGAGCCGCCCGGTGATCTGGGCCTCCGCGCCCGCGGCGAAGGCGGCGCTCTCCTCGTGGCGGACGTGGATCCAGTCGATGCCCCGGTGGCGGCGCACCGCGTCCACGACGGGGTTGAGGCTGTCCCCCACGACGCCGTAGAGGCGCTTGACCCCCGCGCGGGCCAGGATGTCCACGAACTGCTCGGCGACGTTCTGCTTGGCCATGGACCGACGCATCCCTTCGGTTTCCCGGGTCGATGCTCTCCACAGTGGCCGCGGTGGCGCGCTCACGCCTCCCAGACGGCCGCGGCCGTACGGTCGTCGGCGTAGCCCTTGACCCTGACCTGGGTGTCGGCGAGGAAGGCGGCGAGACCGGGCGGGGCCGGGTCCGACCAGCGGTCCGTCAGGTGCGCGGAGAGTTCCGGCTCCCCGCGCAGGGGGTCGGCCATGCCGCCGGTGCACATCAGGAGCGTGTCACCCGGGCGGGCTACGGAGGCCCGGAAGCGGAACGGCTCGCGGGGCGGTCCGGGCTCCGGGTCGTACGGGTCGGGCGGTGCGGGGACGCCCAGGTCCATGGTGAGCCGGTCCCCTTCGGGCGTCTCGGCCGGGAGCGACCCGAACCCCACGACCGGATCGCCCGCGACCTCGGCCACCTGCGGTTCGATGTCCCGCCAGACGCCGCCGCGCAGCCGGAACAGTCCGCCGCCGCCCACCCCGAAGAAGACGCGGGTGCGGCATTCGGGGTCGGCGGGCAGCAGCAGGCAGCGCAGGGTGGCCGCGTACTCCTCGGGTTCGAGCCCCTGCTCGGCGGCGCCGGCCCGCAGCCGGCCGAGGCTGCGGTCGGTGAGCCGGTGCAGCCCCGACTTCAGATCGCCGCGCCGGGCCGCCCTGATGTCCTCGGCGAGCCGGACATGGCTGCGGCCCACGGCGCGTCCGATCCACCGGCACACCTCGGCTGCCGCACGGTGCGCGGCCGGATTGGCTCTGGCGCCCGTCGCCATCGCGACCAGGACGAGCGCGTGCTCGCCCGTCCCGAAACGGGCGGTGAGCAGGGAGTCCCGGCGCGGCTCCCCCCGGTACCGGGCGGAGTCGCCGCGCACCGACGCGGCGCGCAGCGCCCAGGACCCGTAGCGGGCGCCCTCCAGGACGGTGTCGGCGACCAGCTCGTCCAGCTCGTCCGGATCGGCGGCGGGGAGGGCGGTGGGCTCGGCGTCGTAGGTGGGCGGCCCGGAGCCGACGTGGTCCGTGGCGGCGGGCCGGGCCGGGATCGTGAGGACGGTGGGCGGATGGCCGGGCGGGCCGGGCTCGGCCTCCCCGTCCGGGACCCGCTCCGGGGGGCGGGCTGGGGCGTCCGGCGCAGCGCCGGCCGGGGTGAACGAGGGCGACCGCCCGTCGGTGTGGGCGGTGGGGGCCGTCGAGGGCGGCGGGGCATGGAGCGGCACGGGCGGCGGGGCGGCCGGGGGCACCGCGGGGGCGGAAGGCGGCGCCGGGGTGTCGGGGGGCGCCGGCGCCCGGGGGTCCGGCGGTGCGTCAGGGGCGGGTGGTGCGGCGGCGGCGGAACGGGGCCCGGCCGTCGACCGCGCTTCGGGCGGAGTCGACGGCGGGGGCGGGGACGGCGGCCGGGGTGGCGGCGGCGGGAGGGCGGGGTCCGTCGCGGGTGACGGCGGTGGCGACGCGGGCCGCCGGGTGTCCGCGGCCTCCGTCCACGCCGCCGCGTCGCCGTCGTCCACGGATGCGCGGTGGACGTCGCCGCGGGCGTTCCCGTGGACCGGCTGCTCGGCGAACCCGGGCGGCAGCGGGCCCGGCGGGAAGCCGGTGGGACCGGCCGCCCCGTCCGACGGCGGTTCCGGCCGGACACCCCCGCCGTCGCCGCCCCCACCGCCCCGCGGGTCCGGCCCGCTGCCCGGCCCTTCGTCCGGCGGAGCGGGGGCCGCGGGCGGGCCGGTTCTGGGCTGCGGGACGGTGGCCTCCCGCGGCACGGGCGGGGGCGAGGACGGCGGCGGTGGCGGGCCCTGCGACGTCCACCAGTCGGCCGCCGCCTCGGCCCCCGCCTCGGCGCCGGACCGTTCGGCGCGCGGCGAGGGCAGCGCACCGGCCGGACCGGACGCGGGCTGGCCGTCGTCGGCGCCGTCCACCCAGTCACCGGTCGCATCGCCGGGGATGTCGCCGGTGGTATCGCCGGGCGCGGCGACCACTCCGCCGTCGGGGAAGCGTCCGGACCACCGGTCCGGCAGGACGTCCGGGTCGTCCCCTACGGCCGCCGAGGCCGCGGGGCCGACGCGGGCGCCGTCGTCCGGGCGCCCGCTGTCCGTCGCGCTCGTGGAGCGCACCGCTCCGGCCGCCGAGGCGAAGCGGTCGTCCAGGGAGTCGGCGGCGGGCGCGGGCCCGGTGTCCTCGCCGGCGTCGTCGTACAGCTGCCGCCACCAGTCGTCCTCGCGACCGGTGGGCCTTCCCCCCTGCTGGCTCATGCCGACAATTGTCCACCGCACGGGCCGCAGGAAAACGGGGCATCCGGAAAAATCCGCCACGCCACGGGTGTCGAACAGTCGGGCGAGGGGCGTCGCCGGGCGGGTCGGGTGCGGTGTCCGGCACGGCGCGAGGGGGTCGCCGGGCGATTCCACCCCCCACGGGAGAACCGCCCGGCGACTGCGGTGACCTGGGCTCGAGTCCCCTGGTGCGCCCCTGCGCGGCAAGAGCCCGGATCACGTCTCGCGGACCCGGAGGCACGGCGCGGCGGCCGGGCCGCTCCGGGTGTGGACGGCGGATACGGAGCCCACCCTGGACGATCGGTGGATGATCATATGTTTCCGCCGTGGCCACACATTGGCAGAGTGACCGCCGGTACGGCGATGATGGGCGGTGGCGGGTTCGCGCCGTGGCCGTTTCCCGCCACTCACGAGAGGTGAGGAGGCCGGCCGCCGCCGCCGACGGGACCCGGCAAGGAAGGACGCCACCGCGATGCTGGGAGCGATCGGACTCGACGAGACGCACGAGTCGGCCTACCGGGCGCTCGTGTCGGTGGGCGCGGCGGACGTGCCCGACCTCGCACGGCGGCTGGCGCTGGGCGAACAGGACACGGAGAGCGCGCTGCGCCGCCTGGAGCGGCACGGGCTGGCCGCGCAGTCCTCGGGCCGGCCCGGACGCTGGGTCGCCGCCCCGCCCGGGGTGGCGCTGGGCGCTCTGCTCACCCACCGGCGGCACGAGCTGGACAAGGCGGAGCTGGCGGCGGCCCGGCTCGCCGAGGAGTACCGGGCGGCCGCCGCCGAACCGGCCGTGCACGACCTGGTCGAGGTGGTGACGGGCGCCGCCGCCGTCGCCCAGCGCTTCCTTCAACTCCAGCTCGGGGCGAGCGACGAGGTGTGCGCCCTGGTCACCGGCTCCCCGGTGGCCGTCACCAGCAGCGAGAACGACGCCGAGGAGCTGGCCGCCTCCCGCGGGGTGCGCTACCGGGTCGTGCTGGAGCGGGCGGTCCTCGATCAGCCGGACGGCGTGCGGGAGCTGACCGCCGCGCTGGCCCGGGGCGAGCAGGTGCGGGTGGTGGACACCGTGCCGACGAAGCTGGTGGTCGCCGACCGCTCGCTCGCCCTGGTGCCGCTGACCGGCCGCTCGGCGGAGCCCGCCGCGCTGGTGGTGCACGCCAGCGGGCTGCTCGAACTGCTGTCGGGACTGTTCGAGTCGGTGTGGCGGGAGTCGCTGCCCCTGCGCCTGGGCTCGGCCGGCGTCGCCGAGCGGGACCCCGGCACGCCCGACGCCGGCGACCTGGAGGTCCTCTCCCTGCTGCTGGCCGGGATGACCGACGCGAGCGTGGCCAAACAGCTCGGCCTGGGCCTGCGGACCGTGCAGCGCCGGGTGAAGGTGCTGATGGAGCTGACCGGTGCGACGACCCGGCTGCAACTGGGCTGGCACGCCCACGAACGCGGCTGGGTGACCCGCGACCGGTGACGCCGCCGCACTCCGGTGTTCGCACGGCCGTTCAGCCGTCCGCCTTGACCTGCGCGTTCTCTCCTGTTCGGGCAGGCTGGGCAGATGGGAGTGTGGGAACTCCTGCTGGTCGCGGTGGTCATCCTGCTCGGCCTGTGCGGAGTGCTGGTGCCCGGCGTCCCTGGATCGTGGCTGGTCTGGGCGGCGGTCCTGTGGTGGGCGCTGGACGATCCGCGCCCGGTCTCCTGGTTCGTCCTGGTCGGGGCGACGGTGACGCTCCTCGTGTCCCAGGCGGTGCGCTGGGCCCTTCCCCCGCGCCGGCTGCGCGAGAGCGGCGCGACCCCGCGGATGGCGGTGTTCGCGGGAGCCGGCGCGTTCGTCGGCTTCCTCCTGCTTCCCGTGCTCGGCGCGATCCCCGGCTTCATGGGCGGCATCTACCTCTCCGAACGCCTGCGCCTGGGCCGTCGCGGTGAGGCCCGCGCGGCCCTGCGCACGGCCATGCGCTCCGGCGGCTGGAGCGTGCTGGCCGAGCTGTTCGCCTGCCTGCTGATCGCGGGGGCCTGGCTGGGCGCGCAGCTGGGGGGCTGACGACGACGGGCGGCGGCCCGCGACCTGCCGGGCGGTCCCGTGGTCACACCGGCGGCGCCGGGAGCACTCCCTCGAGGGTCAGCAGCCGCACCTTGCGGTCCAGGCCGCCCGCGTAACCGGTCAGCGTGCCGTCGGCGCCGATGACCCGGTGGCAGGGCCGCAGGATCAGCAGCGGGTTCGCCCCGACGGCGCCGCCCACCGCGCGTACGGCCATGCGCGAGGCGCCGACCCGCGCGGCGACCTCGCCGTACGTCGTCGTCGCCCCGTAGGGGACCGAGTCCAGGGCGGCCCACACCCGCTCGCGGAAAGCGGTGCCGTCGCTGCGCAGCGGCAGCGTGAACTCCTTGAGTTCGGCGGCGAAGTAGGCGTCGAGCTGCTCCCGCGCGGACCGGAAGGGTCCGGGGTCGTGACACCAGTCCGCCAGGACGCTGCGGCCGCGCTTCTGCCCGGGCACGGAGAGCGAGGTCAGCGCGCCTTCGGCGTCGGCGGTGAGCAGCAGCGCTCCGAGCGGGCTCTCCACCCGCGTCCAGTACGCCGTCGGGTCCGCCGCCCGCTCGCCGGGCCTCGCCCGCTCCGACATCGTCGGCCGCTCCTCCGTCTTTGCCCGCAGGTCCGGGCCCGGTTCCTTCAGGCCGGCGGGGTCCGTCCGCTCCCGCGGTTCCGGCGGTTCGGACGGATGCGGCACACGGTCCGGCAGGGTCAGGTCGGTCATCGTTCCTCCGCGACGCGCAGATGGTGCAGGGCATAGGTGCGCCAGGGGCGCCAGGTGTCGGGGACGTCCGTGCCGGGCGGCGCGACGTCGGGGTCGCCGAGGGCGCGGGCGCGGATCGCCGCGACCGTCCGGGCGTCCAGGCCGGGCAGGGCCAGCAGGGCCGCCTGGGCGTCGTCCCGGTCGGCGCCCGGGTCCAGCCGTACGGCGCCGTCGGCGAGGGCGGCGACGAGCGGGCCCAGCGGCCCGCCGGGCTCGGACTCCGCCAGGACGGCGGGCTCCGGGAAGAGACGGGTGAGGGTCCCGCAGGGTGCGTCGAGGGCCTTGCCGTAGACGCGCACCAGCCGCTCGGCCCGCGCCCGCCCGACCAGGGCCCGCACCGCGTGCTCCTCCGGGTCGGCCGCTCCCGGCGCGCGCAGTCCGGGCCGGGCGGCGACCAGCGGGGCGAGCCGCGGATCGGCGCCGAGCCGTTCATCGACGGCGTACGGGTCGACGTCGAGGTCGAAGAGGCGCCGCAGCCGCTGGACCGCGGTGGTGAGGTCGCGGGGGTCGGTGAGGTGCAGGCGGGCGGCGAGCCAGCCGCCGGGGTTGACGGCCGAGGCCCGGCCCGGGTCCCCCGCGCGCTCGTCGACGGCGACGATCCCGGTGCCGTACGGCAGGCGCAGGGTGCGGCGGTAGGTGCGCCGCCCGGCCGCTCCGCTCACCTCCTCCACGCCGGCCAGGGCCTCGCGCTGGAGCAGGTCGAACACGGCCCGCGCGTGGTACGGGCCCCGGTGGGCGAGTCGCAGCGGGATCCCGGCGGTGGGCGTGGCGGTGCGGTGCCGCGCCCGTACGGCGGCCCGCAGTTCGGTCGGGGTCGAGGCGTACACGGCCCGCACGGTGTCGTTGAACTGGCGGACGCTGGCGAACCCGGAGGCGAAGGCGATCTCGGTGACCGGCAGTCCCGTCGTCTGCAACAGGACCCGCGCGGTGTGCGCGCGCTGCGCCCTGGCGAGCGCCACGGGTCCCGCGCCCAGCTCGGCGGTGAGCTGCCGCTGCACCTGGCGGGCGCTGTAGCCGAGCCGGCCGGCCAGTCCGCCGACGCCCTCCCGGTCGACGATGCCGTCGCCGATCAGACGCATGGCCCGGCCGACGACGTCGGCTCGCGCGTTCCACTCCGCCGAACCGGGCACGGCGTCGGGGCGGCACCGCCGGCAGGCCCGGAATCCCGAGCCCTGCGCGGCGGCGGCCGTCGCGAAGAACCGCACGTTGTGACGTTTCGGCGTCACGGCCGGGCAGCTGGGCCGGCAGTAGACGCCGGTGGTCCGGACGGCGAAGAAGAACTCGCCGTCGAACCGGGCGTCCCTGCTCCGGACCGCTTCGTAGCGGGTTTCCTGGTCCGTCATGGCTCCCAGTCTCGGCCCGCGGCGACACACGTGCTAGCGGAAATCGGACGTGACGTCCGCGACGCCGGGCACGGCGCCGGCGTCGCGTTCCGCCGACCCTGCCGCCCGCCGCTCCCCCGCCGGCTCCGGTCAGTGAGGCGGCGCGGGCCGCCACGGTCCGCGGCCCCGCTTCGCCTCTCCCGCGGCGCGGCCCTCGGCCTGCCTGCGCTTCCAGTCCTGCCGGAACCCGGCGCGCACGCGCGCGTCGGACTTGGCGACGATCCACTCGTTCTCGCGGACGAGTTTGCGGTAGCTCTCCAGTCTGCGCGGCGGCAGTTCGCCGTCCTCGACGGCCGCGCGCACGGCGCAGCCGGGCTCGGCGTCGTGGGCGCAGTCGTGGAACCGGCAGCCGCGGGCGAACTCCTCGATCTCGGAGAACACCCGGCCGACGCCCTGGCCGGCGTCCCAGAGGCCGACGCCGCGCAGTCCGGGCGTGTCGATGAGGACGCCGCCGCCGGGGACGGGGAGCAGGTTGCGGGTGGTGGTGGTGTGCCGTCCCTTGCCGTCCATGTCACGGGTGGCCCGGACGTCCATCACGTCCTCGCCGACGAGCGCGTTGGCGAGGGTGGACTTGCCCGCGCCGGACGTGCCCAGCAGCACGGAGGTGCCCTGCCCGACCAGCGCGGCCAGTTCCCCGACGCCGTCGCCGTCCCGTGCGCAGACGGTCAGCACGGGCACGCCGGGCGCGCCGGCCTCGACGTCGTCGACCAGGTAGGACAGCGCGACCGGGTCCGGCACCAGGTCGGCCTTGGTGAGGACGACGACGGGCTGGGCGCCCGACTCCCAGGCCAGGGCCAGGAACCGCTCGACCCGGCCGAGGTCGAGTTCGACGGCCAGGGACACGGCGACGATCGCGTGGTCGACGTTGGCGGCGAGGATCTGTCCCTCCGAGCGCTTGGAGGAGGTGGAGCGCACGAAGGCGGTACGCCGCGGGAGGATCGTGCGCACGTACCGCGGATCGCTGCCGTCGGGGTCGACGGCGACCCAGTCGCCCGTGCACACGACCTTCAGGGGATCGCGGGGCACGACGAACTCGGTGTCGGCGCGGACCACGCCGGCCGCCGTCACGACGTCGCACAGACCTCGGTCGACGCGCACGACACGGCCGGGCAGCAGCTTCCGCTCGGCACTGGGCAGGAACGCGGATTCCCAGCCCTCGTCCCAGCCGTAGGCGACGAGAGGATGCGCGGAACCCGAAGAAACTGAAGAGCCCGAAGAACCTGAAGAGCCCGTGGAACCCGAAGACCCGGAAGCCCCTGAAGGGGCCGGGGATTCCTCCGGGACATCCGGAGAAGACGGGGACGACGGAGAAAACTGAGAAGCCGGAGAAGTCTCGGAAACGCGGGGAACCGAGGAAGAGGAGGAATGCAAGGGGGACCCTTCACAGGGGCAGCCCCGGCAGCGCTCCGCCTCCGCACGGGAATCTGGTCACGTGCGGAAAGGTGAGGAGAACAGAGCGGAGAATTCGGTCAGCCGGAGACCGCGGAGGTGCAGTGGACGAACGTCTGGTCGCTGCGCACAGCGCCCTTGGCAGTGACAGTCATCGGTCACACCCCCTGTCTCACACGGCTGACGGCGGCGGCCGGCCCGGCCCCGCTCGGAACTCCCTCAGCGTACGGACGCCGTCGACGGGTCGCCACTCCTTTTCCGGAACACGAACCGCGCCGAGAGCCGAACAAGCGCGACGGGAACCGGAATGAGAAAGGGCAAGGAGACGACCCGCTCCTCGCCACTCTCAACGTATAGCCCGGTGGGGGGCTTGCCGCAAGGCCCCCGTCACCGCCGAGAATTCCGGGCCGGGAACGACGTCAGGGAAACGGGGTAGCGATGATCGACGTCATCGTCGTCGGCGGTGGACCGACCGGGCTGATGCTGGCGGCCGAACTGCGGCTGGCCGGCGTGCGCACGGTCGTGCTGGAGAGGCTGGCCGCACCGACCGGGGAGTCCCGCGGCCAGGGTCTGCATGTGCGCAGTGTCGAGATCATGGACCAACGCGGTCTGCTGGACCGGTTCCTGGCGATCGCCGGGAAGTTCTCGGTGGGCGGGCATTTCGGCGGCATCGCCAAGCCGTGGCCGGAACGGCTGGACACCGCGCACCCCTACGGTGTCGCCGTCCCCCAGCCGGAGACCGAGCGGCTGCTGACCGAACGGGCCCTGGAACTCGGCGCCGGGATCCGCCGCGGTCGCGAGGTCGTGGGGCTCAGCCAGGACGAGGTCGGGGTGAGCGTCGAGCTGACGGACGGCACGCGGTTGCGCTCGCGGTATCTCGTGGGCTGCGACGGCGGTCGCAGCACCGTCCGCGGGCTGCTCGGCGTCGGCTTCCCGGGCACGCCGGCCACCGTGGAGACGCTGCTGGGCGAGATGGAGGCGACCGAGGACCCGGCGGTCGTCGCGGCCGTCGTCGGGGAGGTGCGCAGGACGCAGCAGCGGTTCGGGGTCGTCCCCCTCGGGGGCGGAACGTACCGCGTGGTGGTGCCCGCCGAGGGTGTGCGCGAGGACCGTGCGGCCGCGCCGACGCTCGAGGAGTTCCGGGAGCGGCTGCGGGCCGTGGCGGGGACCGATTTCGGCGTGCGCGCGCCGCGTCGGCTGTCCCGGTTCGGCGACGCGGCCCGGCAGGCGGAGCGTTACCGGGTGGGCCGTGTGCTGCTGGCGGGCGACGCGGCGCACGTGCATCCGCCGACCGGCGGGCAGGGGCTGAACCTCGGCGTCCAGGACGCGTTCAACCTGGGCTGGAAACTGGCCGCCGAGGTGAACGGCTGGGCTCCGGCGGGGCTGTTGGACAGCTACCACGCGGAGCGGCATCCGGTGGGCGCTCGTGTCCTGGCCAACACCCGGGCGCAGATGACGCTGTTGGGGACCGACCCGGGCGCGACCGCGCTGCGGGAGCTGCTGTCCACGCTGATGGACTTCGAGGAGGTGAACCGCTACCTGACCGGGATGATCACCGCCGTCGACGTCCGTTACGACCTCGGCGAGGGCCACGAGCTGCTCGGCCGCCGGCTGCGCGACGTGCGGCTGAAGCGGGGGCGTCTCTACGCGCTGATGCACACCGGCCGCGGTCTGCTGCTCGACCGGACCGGCCGGCTCTCGGTGCGGGGCTGGGCGGACCGGGTCGACCATGTCGTCGACGACTGCGGGGAACTGGACGTCCCCGCCCTGCTGCTGCGGCCGGACGGTCACGTCGCGTGGGCCGGTGAGGACCGGCGGGAACTGGCCGGCGCGCTGGAGCGGTGGTTCGGCGCGCCCGCCGCCCTCCCCGGGACCTGACGACGGCCCGGCCGGGTGGCCGGGCCCCGGGAGGGCGGCCGACCGGACCGGCCGTCGTCCGCCTCAGGAGGCGGTGCAGGTCTTGCCGTTGAGGGTGAACGCGTAGGGGGCGGAGTTCTTCTGGTGCCAGGAGGCGAGGAAGCCGAAGGTGAGCGTGCCGTTGGCGGACACGGTCCGGTTGTAGTCGGCGTTGGCCGCGGTGACCCGGGAGCCGCTCTGGGCGAGGCTCGCGTCCCACATCTGGTCCACCCGCTGGCCGTCGCGGAAGGACCAGGCCACGCGCCAGGAGTCGAGCGCCTGGGCGGTGGTCACGGTGACGGTGGCCTGGAAGCCGTCGGGCCACTGGTTGACCAGGTCGTAGCGGACCTCGCAGGCGGCCTCCCGGCCGCTGTCTCCGGCGCCCGCGGTGGACGAGGAGGTGCCCTGGGGCTCGGTGTCGGGCTTGCTCGCGCCGTCGGCTCCGGCGCCGTTCGCCGACGGTGTGCCGTCCGCGGACGGTGCGGGGCCGGACGAGGACGGCGCGGGGCCGTCCGCGGAGGGCGCGGGCGAGGAGGCGGGCGGGGGGGCGGAGCGCGGCCCGGCCACCGGGCTGCTGTCCGTGGGGCCGCCCTTGGCGAGGGCGTCGCCTCCGCCGTCGCCGGGCATCATCGAGACGGCGAGCGCCAGCCCGGAGACGAGGACGGCGGCGGTGAGCAGCGCGTTGCGCCGTACGCGCGCCCGGCTCGCGGCGGCCCGGACGGCCGCGCCCTCCGGGTCGGCGGTGTCGGGGCGTCCGGGTCCGAGGCGCACCTCGGCGGCGCGCCGCCGGCGTTCCAGGTAGGCGAGGCCGCCCCAGCCGATCACGCCCTGGGCGAGGGCCGCGGGCAGCCCGCCCCCGTGCAGACGCAGACAGGCGGCGGCCTCCGCGCACTCCACGCAGGTCGCGAGGTGGCGGGAGAGGTCGGGCGGGGTGTCGGCGGCGGGCGAGCGGGTGACGGCGTCCAGCAGCCGGACGTAGCTGCGGCACTCCGCGTCCATCGGCGTGTCGAGATGGTTGCGGTGGCAGCGGTCGCGGAACAGGCCGCGGACCTCGTTGAGCTCCTCGACGGCCGCGGACGGGTCCAGGCCCTGGCGGCGGACGACGGCGTGCAGCGGCAGCGCCTCCACCTCCGCCAGCCACAGCAGGGCGGCGTCCGGTTCCTGCATGTCCCGCAGGCCGCGCAGGGCGATGGGACGGCTCAGCGGGGGTCCGACGTAGCGTGCGGCCTTGCCGGAGTTCAGCCACAGGCGCAGGTCGGGGTCGAGTTTGTGGCCTTGGCCGCGGGCCTCCCAGGCGGCCGCCGTGGTGCGCACGGCGGTCAGCAGCAGGGGGATCCGGGGCAGCCGGGACGAGCGGCGGCCGCCGCCTCGCGCGGTGCCGTCCTCGGCGGCGCGGGCCTCGCGTATGCCGAGTGCGAACGCCTCTCGGGCCAGCTGGTTCGCCTCGGTCGAGCCGGACGTGCACAGGTCCGCGTACGACAGGACGGCGTCCCAGCACTCGGAGAACAGCGCGGCCTCGGCGGCGTCCTTCGGGGTCGGCAGGTCGGGCATGGGTCTCCTGCATCCACAAGCAAGGTCAACTCACCATGACGGCAATGGAGTTGGGGGGAACCTCGCGGCAGGGGCAGAGCTTTTCACGTTTCCCGCACAACTGACAAGCGCCCTGTTCAGATGTCATGTCAGGACAGCAGGACAGGGTGGCAGGGGCGGCCGCGTCCGCCGCTGCGCCCTGTTGTACGGACGCGGGCCCCTCCGTGCTCACCGTCGGCGCGCCTTTTTTCGGACCTGTTGCGAAAACCCTCTCGCGACGGACCGTTCGGGGCGGTCGCGCCGGACTATACGGCCGCCTCGTCCCGCGCCGGAAGGCTGTCCATGAAAGAGCTCACCGAGAACACGGCGCGGCCCGGTCCGGGCGGGCCGTAGCCGGGCGGCGAGGCGAGGCCGAACTCGTCCATGGTGGCGCGGTAGGCCTGGAGCAGCCTGATGTGGTACTCCAGCGGCGCGCCGTGGGGGTTGGCCTTGCCGAGCGGGGTGGTGGGCTCGGGGCACCAGGTGGTGAAACGGGGCGTGATGCCGTGCGACATGAAGAAGCGCAGGCCCTCGGTGGTCGAGGCGATGGCCTCGTCGACGGTGCCGAAGCCGAAGGGCTCGGCCATCTCGACGCCGGCGACGAAGTTGGGGATGACGTTGCGGGCGCCGAAGACCTCCGCCGAGTCGAGGATCCGCTTGTGCCACTCGTCGCGGCCGACGTAGCGCTCCTTGCCCGGGCAGTACATCTTGAACAGGTACTCGTCCCACACCTCGTAGTTGGGGTGGTAGATCTGCACGCCGTGGTCCTTGAAGCGCTGCACGTCGTCCTTGGGCAGCGCCTGGGCCACGACCTTGCCGATCCAGCGGCCCGGGAACCGCTCCTCGATGGCCTTGGCGTAGTGGCCGTAGAAGTCCGCCTCGTCGCGGCCGGCGACGGTCTTCGTGATCGCGCCGCCGGTGAGCGTGTAGGCGGTGGACGCCTTCTGGGTGTCGTAGCGGTCGATGATCTCCAGGGCCTCGAGGACCTCCTCGACGTCCTTCACGCCCGTGTAGGGCCGCCCGGCCGCCTTGTGCTGGCGCCAGTTGTGGTTGATGTCGCAGTACTGGCACTCCTCCTTGGCGCCGAAGTACTGGCACACCCGGAAGACGGTCAGGTAGATGAGGTAGCCCCACTGGATGGTGGGCGCGACCTCCATGACGGACTTCCCGTTGGAGAGCTTGTGCCGGTAGTACTCGGGCATCGGCGGCACGCCGACGTCGGCGATGCGCTTGCCGTCGAGGTACAGGCCGAGCAGGCCCTCGTCGTCGGCGGCGACCCGGTAGGGGGAGGCGGGGTTCACCCGGACCGAGACGACCGTGCGCCGCAGGTCGTAGGGGCCTCCCGTGAGGATGATCTCCTCCGGCGGGCGGCGCAGGGCGGCCTCGCCCAGTTCGGGCAGGGTGCCGTGGTCGAAGGAGAAGATGAAGTACGACTTCGGCTTGACCTCACCCGACTCGTTGTCGCTCAGGGCGGAGGCGTCGAAGGCCACGCCTCCGCGCAGGAGGTCCTCCTTGACGACGGCCTCCCGCGGCACATGCGGAAACCGCTCCATCAGATCCTCGACCAGCGCGGTACGGCTGTCCATCCGACTCTCCTCCCGGCTCAGGCGTACGACTCCTCACGGTATGCCCCTGCCGGCGCGGGGCCGGGGGCGGGGGCCTCGTGTTGCGGGCAGGGTAGGTTCGACCTGGGAACCGAGGGTTCCCGATCTCCTCGGAAGGGGCGAGCAGCCGCATGACGCAGACCGTGACCAACTGGGCCGGCAACATCGTCTTCACCGCGCGCGAGGTGCGCCGCCCGCGCTCCCTCGACGAGCTGCGCACGCTGGTCGCGGACAGCGCCCGGGTGCGGGTGCTCGGCAGCGGGCACTCGTTCAACGAGATCGCCGAGCCGGGCGCGGACGGGGTGCTGCTGTCGCTGGACGGCCTGACCGGAGGGATCGACGTCGACACGGCGGCCCGCACGGTACGGGTCGGCGGCGGCGTCCGGTACGCCGAGCTGGCGCGCCGGGTGCACGAGCACGGGCTCGCCCTGGCGAACATGGCCTCCCTGCCGCACATCTCGGTCGCCGGGTCGGTGGCGACCGGCACCCACGGGTCCGGGGTGGGCAACGGTCCGCTGGCCTCCTCGGTGCGCGAGGTGGAGATCGTCACCGCCGACGGCTCCACCGTCGTCGTCGGGCGCGGCGACCGGCGGTTCGAGGGCGCCGTCACCTCGCTGGGCGCCCTCGGCGTGGTGACCGCCCTCACGCTCGACCTGGAGCCCGCCTACGAGGTGGAGCAGCACGTGTTCACCGAACTCCCGCTGGAGGGGCTCGACTTCGAGGCGGTCGCGGGAGCGGCGTACAGCGTCAGCCTGTTCACCGACTGGGGTGCGCCCGGGTTCCGGCAGGTGTGGGTGAAGCGGCGCTCGGACGAGCCGTTCGGCGGTTTCCCGTGGGCCGAGCCCGCGGTGGAGGCCCTGCATCCGGTGCCGGGGATGCCGGCGGTGAACTGCACGGCGCAGTTCGGCGAGCCCGGCCCGTGGCACGAGCGGCTGCCGCACTTCCGGGCGGAGTTCACCCCGAGCAGCGGCAACGAGCTGCAGAGCGAGTACCTGCTGCCGCGTGCGCACGCGCCGCGGGCGCTGCGGGCGCTCGACGGGATCCGGCGGACGGTCGCCCCCGTGCTGCAGATCTGCGAGGTGCGCACCGTGGCGGCCGACCGGCAGTGGCTGAGCCCCTCCTACGGCCGGGACACGGTGGCGCTCCACTTCACGTGGATCGAGGACACGGCGGCGGTGCTGCCGGTGGTGCGGGCCGTGGAGGCGGCGCTGGAGCCGTTCGAGCCGCGCCCCCACTGGGGCAAGGTCTTCGAGACGCCCGCCGGCGCGGTGCGCGGCCGCTACCCCCGGATCGACGACTTCACCGCCCTGGCGCGGGTGCTGGATCCGGCCGGAAAGTTCAGCAACGCCTTCGTGCGGGACGTTCTGGGCGGCTGACGCCCCAAGGGCCGCCGACTTTATAAAGCCCCTTTCCTAACCCCTTGTCGAACGTCGTGGCACGCCATAGCCTGGCGCGGCGCCGGTGCCGTCGCAGTGCCGGCCCGCCCGGCATGCGAAGGGACGGCAGGGATGAGGGGGGCACGTTCCATGAAGCGCGGCACGTCACGGGACATCCGCACGGCGAACCGCTACGAGGTGCTGCGCCAGATCATCGCCGCGTCGCCCACCTCCCGGCAGGAGCTCGCGGCAGCGACCGGCCTCTCGCTCGCCACGGTCGCCACCCTGGTCGGCGAGCTGCTCGACCTCCGCATGATCACGGAAGTCGGGTTCGAGGACTCGGCGGGCGGCCGCCCCCGGGGACTCGTGGCCGTCAACGCGTCGGGGGGCGCGTTGATCGGCGTGGACATCGCGGAGACGTACGTCCACGTCGAACTGTTCGATCTGGGGCTGAACGTGCTGGCGCGCGCCGAGGAGAACATGCGCCCCGGTGAGAGCCGTCCGCGGCAGGTGGTGGGTCATGTCGCCGCGGCGGCCGGCTCGGTGGTCGCGCAGGCCGGGGTCGAGGCCGCGCGGGTGCTCGGCGTCGGGGTGAGCGTGCCCGGCCAGGTGGACCGCGCGACCGGCGTCTCCGAGTACGCGCCCAACTGGGACTGGCACGACGTGCCGTTGCTCGACCTGCTCGCGGAGCACATCGCGTATCCGCTCTACCTGGACAATCCGCTGCGGGCCGGCGCGGTCGCCGAGCTGTGGTTCGGGGCGGCCCGGGGGCACGGGGACGCCCTGGTGGTGAACCTCGGCACCGGCGTCGGCGCCGGTCTGGTGCTCGGCGGCGAACTGCACCGGGGGGTGAGCAACAGCGCCGGCGAATGGGGGCACACGACCCTCGTCCTGGACGGACGGCCGTGCCGTTGCGGCAACCGCGGCTGCGTGGAGGCGTACGTCGGCGCGCCGGGCATCATGCAGAATCTCCGCGAGCTGTTCCCGGACAGCGCGCTGCTGCATCCCGACGACCAGACGGCCACCATCGACGCGCTGGCGGCCGGGGTCGCCGCGGACGACCCGGAGGCCGTCCAGGTGCTCCGCGAGACCGCGCGGTACCTCGGGGCGGGCATCGCCAACCTCGTCAACCTGCTCAACCCCGAGGTGGTCGTGCTGAGCAGCTGGGTCGCCGCCCGGCTCGGCGAGCCGCTGGTGCGGGAGGTGCGCGAGGCGGTGGCGCGCCATGCGCTGAAGCGGCCGCTGGCGGCCAACCGGATCGTCGTCAGCCCGATCCCGACCGATCCGGCCTGTCTGGGAGCGGCGACGTTCGCGCTGGAGGGAGCGCTGCGCTCGGTCGGTCAGCGCAACGTCAGACGCACCGTCTCCGCGGAAGCGCGCGGTCGCACGGCCCCGGCCGGATGAGCGGGAGCGGCCGTGTGCGGCGATCCGCCGACGGCCGCGGGGCGCGCCGGTGACGCGCCCCCGCACACGGGCCGGGAGCCCGCAGGGATCCGCCGGGGCCGGCGCGGTCCACGACATCCCTGAGGTCCCCGTGGTCCTGTCCGGGCGGTAGTCCGTCCGGGGACCACCCCTTTTGGACCGAGGGTCGCCGGCCCCTGACACCGGCGGCCCTCACCTCTTCTTCCTTCCCGGCCCTTTGCCGCCCTTTTGCCGCGCTCGGGCAGGTCGCCTGTTCGCCATGCCGAACCGATGGCAACGCTTCGAACAGGCTTCGTCCAACCCCTTGCCGAAGCCTTAGCCGAAGGTTAACGTCCCGCTCCGCAGCGCCATTTGGCCATCCGGCACCCAGCCGTCGCGCCGCAGCCGTACTCGAGACAAGGACGTCGCCATGTCGGCAATGAGCAACAGCAACTGGTCCCGCCGATCCCTCTTCCGGGCCGCGGCGGGCATGGCCGCGGCCGGCACGCTCGCCGCCTGCGGCGGCAACAACGGCAGGAGCGGGGGGTCGGGTTCGGGCGTCGGCCTGACGCAGTTCTTCCACGCGTACGGCGAGGCGGGCACCGAGCAGGCCATCAAGAAGTACGCCAAGGCCTACGACAAGGCCGACGTGACCACCCAGTGGATCACCAGCGCCGACTTCGAGAGCAAGCTGTTCGCCACCCTGCTCACCAAGAACGCGCCCGACCTGTTCGAGTTCCACCCGCAGATCCAGATGGTCAAGAGCGGCCAGGTGGCGGACCTGACCGACATCATCGAGCCGGTCAAGAGCGACTTCAACCCGGCCGACATCAAGTCGCACACGGTCGACGGGAAGATATACGGCGTCCGCATGATCGACGACCCGCAGTTCTTCTTCTACCGCAAGTCGATGCTGGAGAAGGCCAAGGTCCAGGTCCCGACCACGCTCGACGAGCTGATGGAAGCCGCCGCCAAGCTCACCACCGGCAAGGTCAAGGGCCTGTACATGGGCGACGACCTGCACAGCGTCATCGACACGATGATCTGGTCGGCAGGCGCGGACCACCTCAACGAGAAGAACGAGATCGCCTACCACACCCCCGGCGTCATCGAGGGCATCAAGAAGATGCGCAAGCTGTTCACCAGCGGCCATCTCCTGCTCGGCGCGCCGACCGCGTCCTGGGACCCCTCCTCGCTCAACCAGGGCCTGTGCGCCATCCAGTTCTGCGGCATGTGGGCGATGCCGGCCATCCAGCAGGCGCTCGGCGACGACTGGGGCGTCTTCCCGTTCCCTAAGACGATCGACTCCGGCAAGCAGTCGGTCTACAACGGCGGCTGGTCGATGTTCGTCAACGCCAAGGGCAAGAACGTCGACGCGGCCAAGGAGTACGTCAAGTGGCTGTGGATCGACCAGAAGAAGTACCAGGAGGAGTGGGCCACCTCCTTCGGCTTCCACATCCCGCCGCGCACCTCGATCGCGCAGACCGCCACCAAGCTCAAGTCGGGCAACGCCGCTGAGGGCGTCAAGCTCTTCAACGAGTTCGGGCACTTCGACAACATCGGCTGGACCCAGGCCATGCGCACCTCGCTCGAGGACGTCTTCGCCAACTCCGTCCGCAAGGACATGGACCCGGAGGCCGCGCTGGACAAGGCCGACGCGGCCGTCAACCGCGAACTCAAGAAGCTGTTCGGATAGGCCGCGGGACGGACTCCGACATGTCGACGACCACGACGCGCGACCTCGCGTCCCCCGCCCCGGCGAAGGCCTCACCGGCCAGGCCGCGGCGGGGTCTGCGGGGCAGCCCCACGTTCAACTTCTGGCTCTTCTGCGGCCCGTTCCTCATCGGCCTGGCGATCTTCGTCTACGCGCCGATCCTGTGGAGCATCTGGCTCAGCTTCTTCGAGGCCCGCTTCACCGTCACACCCGACAAGTTCGTCGGCTTCGAGAACTACACGTACATGCTGACGAACGACGACTTCGTCGGCTCGCTCGTCACCTTCACCGTCTTCGCCGCGTTCATCGTGCCGACCACCTGGGCGCTCTCGCTGGGCCTGGCCCTGCTGGTGAACCGGCTCCGCTTCATGCGGGCGTTCTTCCGCTCGGTCTTCTTCCTGCCGACCGCGTGCAGCTACGTCGCCGCCGCGCTGATCTGGAAGATGTCGATCTTCAGCGGGGTCCGCTTCGGCCTCATGAACACGATCCTCGCCTGGTTCGGGATCGACAACATCGCCTGGCTGGTCGACCCCAACCCGCCCTGGTACTGGGTCGTCATCGTCTCGGCCCGGCTGTGGCTCCAGTCCGGCTTCTACATGATCCTGTTCCTGGCCGCGCTGCAGAACATCCCGGGCGAGCTGTACGAGGCCGCCGCCATCGACGGCGCCAAGCCGGGCTGGCAGACGTTCCGCCACATCACCCTGCCCCAGCTGCGCGCCACGTCCACCGCGGTGATCCTGCTGCTGCTCATCGCCGCCTACCAGGCGTTCGACGAGTTCTTCAACCTGCTGTCGAAGACCACGTGGGGCCGCCCGCCGCTCGTCGAGCTGTACTACAAGGCCCTCGGCGAGAGCCAGGACTACGGCTCCGGCAGCGCCGGCGCGGTCATCCTGACCGTGCTGATCTGCGCCGTGACCCTGCTCCAGGGCAAGTTCCTGGGCTTCGGAAGGGGGGAGGAGTCCAAGTGACCACCACCACACCCGAGGTGAGCAAGTCCGCACCGCCGGCGCCGAAGCCCCGCCGAGACCGGCGCGGCGGCGTGATGAGCTCCACCGGGCTCTACATCGCCACCGGGACCGCCGCCTTCTTCTTCCTCGTCCCGTTCTACCTGCTGGTCCGCAACGCCCTCTCCACCGACACCGAGATCACCGGGGAGAACTGGAAGTTCTTCCCCACGGACGTCCAGTGGAGCAACGTCAAGGAACTGTTCACCGACGAGACGGTGCCCTTCGGCCAGTCCCTGTGGAACTCGGCGGTGGTGGCCACCCTGCACACCGCGGGCGTCCTGCTGGTCTGCTCGCTGGCGGGCTACGCCCTCGCCCGCATCCCGTACCGGCACGCCAACAAGGTCTTCTACGCCGTCCTGGGCACCCTGATGGTCCCGACGGCGGTCACCTTCGTCCCGAGCTTCGTCCTGGTGTCGTCGCTCGGCTGGGTGGACACCTACCGGGGCCTGATCATCCCGGGCCTGTTCAGCGGTTTCACCTGCTTCCTCTTCCGGCAGTACTTCCTCGGGTTCCCCAAGGAGCTGGAGGAGGCGGCGCGGGTGGACGGGCTCGGATACTGGGGCGCGTACTGGCGCATCGTGGTGCCCAACTCGCTGAACTTCTTCGCGGCGATGGCGACCATCACGTTCATCAACGGCTGGAACTCCTTCCTGTGGCCGCTGGTCATCGGCCAGGACCCGGGCTCGTGGACCGTCCAGGTCGCGCTCTCCAACTACATGACCAACCAGACCGTCGTCTTCCACCTGATCTTCATGGCCACCGCCTTTTCCATCCTGCCCCTGGTGTTCGTGTTCCTCTTCCTCCAGCGCTGGCTGGTCCAGGGGATCGCCCAGACCGGCATCAAGGGCTGACCTCACGAGGCAAGACACCTAGGAGACCGATGACCTTGCGCACCTCCCCCTCCCTCGGTTCCGCACGAGCGGGGGGACCCCCGTCCGTCGACTACGTCGAGAACGTGTCGCCCGGCTCGGGGGCCCTCCCGCCCCGCGCCTGGTACGCGGTCTCGGACGCGCGGTCCCTGTCGCTGAACGGACGCTGGCGGCTGCGCCTGTCGGCGACCGCCGACGCCGAGGACGACGCGTTCGCGGCGCAGGGGTACGACGCCGGGGACTGGGCCGAGGTCACGGTCCCCGGCCACTGGGTGCTCCAGGGAGACGGCGCGTTCGGATCCCCCGCCTACACCAACCACCTCTACCCCTTCCCGGTCGACCCTCCCCGGGTGCCGACGGAGAACCCGACCGGCGACCACCTGCGCGTCTTCGACCTGCCCGACGGGTGGCCCGACGCCGGCGACGGCGGCGCCGTCCTGCGCTTCGACGGCGTCGAGTCCTGCGCACGGGTCT
Source organism: Streptomyces sp. NBC_00704 (assembly GCF_036226605.1). NCBI lineage: Bacteria > Bacillati > Actinomycetota > Actinomycetes > Kitasatosporales > Streptomycetaceae > Streptomyces > Streptomyces sp. NBC_00704. The sequence goes on along the minus strand of NZ_CP109000.1, from coordinate 6,450,685 downwards.
GGCTGAACGGCACGGACATCGGCGAGTTCAAGGGGTCCCGGCTGGCCCACGAGTTCGCGGTGGGCCATCTGCTCAAGGCCCGCGGCAACGTCCTCGCCGTCCGGGTCCACCAGTGGTCGGCGGGCTCGTACCTGGAGGACCAGGACCAGTGGTGGCTGCCGGGCATCTTCCGTGACGTGACGCTGCTGCACCGCCCGGCGGGCGCCGTCCTCGACTTCTTCGTGCACGCCTCCTACGACCACGTCACGGGCGAGGGGCGGCTGTGCGTCGACTCCGACGTGGACGGGCGGGTCGTCGTGCCCGCCCTGGGCATCGACGTCCCGACCGGCCGGGCGGTCACGGCGACGGTCCGGCCGTGGACGGCGGAGACGCCCACGCTCTACGACGGCGAGCTGGTGACGCCCGGCGAACGGGTGCCCCTGCGCATCGGCTTCCGCACCGTCGAACTGGCGGACGGTCTGATCAAGGTCAACGGACGTCCGGTCCTCTTCAAGGGCGTCAACCGGCACGAGTGGCATCCGCAGACGGGCCGCGCCCTGGACGTGGAGACGATGCGCGAGGACGTGCTGCTGATGAAGCGGCACAACGTCAACGCCGTCCGCACCTCGCACTACCCGCCGCACCCGGCGTTCCTCGACCTGTGCGACGAGTACGGGCTGTGGGTGATCGACGAGTGCGACCTGGAGACCCACGGCTTCGTCGAGCAGGACTGGCGGGACAACCCCGTCGACGACGACCGCTGGACCCCCGCCCTCCTCGACCGCGCGGCCCGCATGGTCGAACGGGACAAGAACCATCCGTCGGTCGTCATGTGGTCCCTCGGCAACGAGGCCGGCACCGGGCGCGGACTGACCGCCATGGCCGAGTGGATCCACGCCCGCGACTCCTCGCGCCTGGTGCACTACGAGGGCGACCTCGGCTGCCGTGACACGGACGTCTACTCCCGCATGTACGCCTCCCACGAGGAGGTGGAGCGGATCGGACAGGGCCTCGACGGCGGCACGCACCGACGGCGCGAACTGCCCTTCATCCTCTGCGAGTACGCCCACGCCATGGGCAACGGCCCCGGCGGACTGGCCGACTACCAGCGGATCTTCGAGGCCCACGACCGGCTCCAGGGCGCGTTCGTCTGGGAGTGGATCGACCACGGCATCCGGCACCCGGAGCTGGGATACGCCTACGGCGGCGACTTCGGCGAGGAACTGCACGACGGGAACTTCGTCTGCGACGGCCTGCTCTTCCCCGACCGCACGCCCTCCCCCGGCCTCGTCGAGTTCAAGAAGGTGATCGAGCCCGTCGCCCTGGAGGCCACCCCCGAGGGCGCGGTCCGCGTCACCAACAAGCACGACTTCGCCGGCCTGTCGGCGCTGGCGTTCACCTGGGCCTTCCAGGCGGACGGCGAGACCCTCGCCTCCGGGGCCCTCGCCGTGCCGCCGCTCGCGCCGGGCGAGTCGGCCGACGTCGAACTGCCCGAGCCGGCCGCCGGCGTCCCGGCCGGCACGGAGACGGGATGGACCGTCCGGGCCGTACTGGCCGAGGACACCGCCTGGGCGGACGCGGGGCATGTGGTCGCCTGGGGCCAGGTGGCGGCGGCGGCGCCGACGCCGCCGTCCTTCGGCCCGGCGGTCGCGCCCGCCGCCGGCGACCGGCTCGTCAGCGTGGGCCCCGCCTCCTTCGACGCCCGCACCGGCGAACTGCGCACCCTGGGTCCGGTCGCGGTGACCGGCCTGCGGCTGGACGTGTGGCGGGCGACCACCGACAACGACGACGGCGCGGCCTGGCAGACGGACGTGCGCCACAGCGAGCTGTGGCGCACGTTCGGCCTGCACCGGATGCGGCACCGGCTGGACGCCGTCGACGTCGGCGACGACGCCCTGACGGTACGGACCCGGGTGGCCCCGGCCGGCCGGGAGATCGGTCTGTCGACGGCCTACCGGTGGACGTCGGACGGCGACCGAGTGCGGCTGACCGTCTCCGTGACCCCCGAGGGCGACTGGACGTTCCCGCTCCCCCGCCTCGGCATCCGCTTCGGGCTGTCCGCGGCGGACCGGGTGACGTGGTTCGGCGGCGGTCCCGGCGAGGCGTACCCGGACAGCAGGTCGGCGTCGGCCCTCGGCCGGTGGCGCTCGACCGTCGACGCCCTGCACACGCCGTACGTCCGCCCGCAGGAGAACGGAGCCCGGGCCGACGTCCGCTGGGCGGAGCTGGGCGGACTGCGCGTCGAGGGGGACCCCGCGTTCTGGTTCACCGCACGGCGCTGGACGACCGAGCAGCTCGACGCCGCCGCCCACCGCACCGACCTCGTCGCGGGCGAGACGGTGTGGGTCAACCTCGACCACGCTCAGCACGGCCTCGGCTCCCAGTCCTGCGGACCGGGCCCGCTGCCCCGGTACTTCCTGAACGCGGCGCCCGCACGCTTCTCGTTCGTCTTCACGCCCACCGCCTGACCGGTCGGCCGACCCGTCGGCCGGGCAGCCGGCGGGTCGGCCGGTCAGCGGGTCGGTCGGTCAGCGGGCGGGTCGGCCGGGCCAGGGTGTCCCGCCTGGAACCTCTAGGATCCTGGCTGAACCCTGCCGGTCCCCGCACACAAGGCGGTCCCCATGCCACGAGTCGGCCTGACCACCGACCGCCTCGTCGAGGCCGCCGCCGAGCTGGCCGACGAGGCCGGTGTCGAGAACGTCAGCCTCTCGGCGCTGGCCCGCCGGTTCGGAGTCAAGGACGCGAGCCTGTACTCCCACGTCGGCAGCCTGCGCGAACTGCGCACCCGGCTGGCGCTGTTCGTCGGCGCCGAGATGATCGACCGCATCGCCGCGGCCGTCGTCGGACTGGCCGGCAAGGACGCGCTGGCCGCCTTCGCCGGCGCCTACCGCGACTACGCCCTGCGGCACCCGGGCCGGTACGCCGCGACCCAGATCCGCATCGACCGGGAACTCGACCGGGAGCTGACCGCGGACTCCCCGGCCCTGCGGCGCACCGGCGAGATCACCTACGGCATGCTCCGCGGCTACGGCCTCGACGAGCCCGACCTCACCGACGCCGTCCGCCTGCTGCGCAGCACCTTCCACGGTTACTGCCTGCTGGAGGCGGGCGGCGGCTTCGGCGCGTCGCGGGACGTGCGGCGGTCGTGGGACAAGGCGATCGACGCACTGCACACGGCCCTCACCCACTGGCCACGGGAGAGCGAAACCGACGGATGACCGCAGGACGATCGACGGATGACCGCCGGGTGATCCGCGGGTGAGGGACGGTGACCCACGGCTGCTCGGGGCCGGTCGGCGGCGGCGGTCGGCGGGGTGCTGCCGTGTCAGCGCTCCGCGGGCGTGGGGGCGGCGAGTTCCAGCGTCTGCGCGTACGTCGGCGTACGGCCGCTCACCCGTCCTCCCGCGCCGATCTCGTCCAGCGCCTCCAGCGCGGCGCCGAGGGCCCGCCGGTAGAGCAGCGAGCCGAGGCTGACGCGGGCGACGCCCAGGCTCGCGAGACGGGCGACGGTGGGACCGGTCGGCGAGTAGAGGACGTTGAGCGGGACGCCGAGCCGGGCGACGAGCGCGGCGATGCGCCGCTCGTCCGCCATCCCGGGGACGAACACCCCGTCCGCGCCCGCCTGTTGATAGGCGTCGAGCCGGGACAGCGTCTCGGCCTCGTCGTGTCCGCCGAGCCAGTACGTGTCCGTGCGCGCGTTGACGAAGAGGCCGGGCGCGGCCGCTTTGACGGCCTCGATCTTCGCGGCGTGCCGGTCGACGGAGCCCATGCCGTCCTCGAGGTTGACGCCGGCCACGCCCGCGGCCGCCAGCCGGCACGCGAAATCGGCCACCTCGTCCGGATCGTCGCTGAACCCGTTCTCGGCGTCGACCGACAGCAGGAAGGGCTGCGGACCGAGCGTCAAGGCCAGTTCCAGCGTCCGGTCCCGTGTCGCGCCGGTCCCGTCCGGCAGGCCCGCCGCCGCGGCCGCCGCGAGACTCGTCGTCCCGATCGCCGGGAAGCCCTGCCGTGCCATGGCCACCGCGGAGGCGTGGTCCCAGGCGTTGGGCAGGAGGAGCGGGACGTCGCCGTGGTGAAGCGCGGAGAAGGGGCTCATGGTCGCACCGGGTGCAGGCATGCCGCCGACGCTAGCCGCGGCTGCGTTCGGCGGACGCCGAACCGTCCCCGTAACCCGCAGCCCGCCCGCCCGCAGCCCGCCCTCGTCGTCTCAGCCGGCCGCCCGTTCCGCCGCGCTGCGCTCCACGCAGAACTCGTTGCCCTCCGGGTCGGCCAGGACCGCCCATCCCGTGCCGTCCGGTCTGCGGTGGTCGTCGACGAGGGCTGCTCCGAGGGCGAGCAGGCGCTCGACCTCCTCCTCGCGGGTGCGGTCCTGCGGCTGAAGGTCGAAGTGGATGCGGTTCTTCCCCTTCTTGGCCTCCGGCACCGTGACGAAGAGCAGGCCCGCGTCCTCGATGAGCGCCTCCTCGTCGCCGGGCCGGTCGTCCTCGTGGCGAGGCCGGCCCAGCACCTCGGACCAGAAGCCGGCGAGGGCGTAGGCGTCGGAGCAGTCGATGGTCACGTGCCGGAAGGCGGAAGTCATGCGCGGATTGTCGTGGACGCCGGGACACGGGGCAACGCAATTGCGGCGGCCCGTCGACGCCCGAGGGGCGGTCGCCCTTCCCGTCCCCCAGGCCACCGTCGGCCCCCGGCCTCCGGCCCTCGCGGCCGTCTCACCGCGGGGCCACCGACCACGGCCCCGGTTCCCGCCCCGGTTCCGGTCCCGCGTCCGAGGCCGTGGGCCGGAAACGGAACCGCTGCTCCGGGCCGTCCGGCCAGCGGACGGTCAGATCCCGGGCGTCGCCGTCGGCGGCCTGTCCCACCTCCACGGACACCGAGTGCGCGAGGGACCGGGGGTCCTGCTCGGCGGTGAGGCGGGCCAGCGCGACGAAGAGCGTCGGCCCCTCCCCCACCGTCCCCGAGAGCACGCAGTCGCCCGCGGGCCCGGAGCCGCCCGTCAGCTCGTGCACGCCCACCAGCTCGGACCGTGCGTCCGTGCCGTCCGCGGGCGCCCAGCCCGTGACCTGCACGGGCGTCCCGGGGGGCGCGCCGGACACCAGGTGGGCCCGGACCTCCACCGCCCCCTCGGCGACCACCAGGCTGGTGACCGTGGCGCCGGAGCCCCGCGTGTGCCGGGAGGCCGCCCAGCCCGCGCCGACGCCGAGGGAGACGATGCCCTCGCGGTGCGGGTCGCCGCCGACCGTGACGGAGTTGTCCGGCGGCGAGACCCGGGGCCGGGTGACCGTGGAGTAGGCGAAGCGCGTGTAGAAGGGGTCGTAACGGACGTCCTCCGAGCCGTGGTTGTGCAGCCGCACCAGACCGTCGGAACGTGTCGACTGGAGGAGCCAGTTGGGGGCGGCGACGGGCGTGACCGCGCTCTCCCGCTCCGCGGGCCCCGCTTCCTCGCGCGCCGTCCACACCGGGTGGTCGGGCGGGAGCAGCAGGCCGAGGAAGCCCTTGCTCGCCCAGTAGGGGGAGGCCGGTCCGGAGTACCCCTGTAGCACCGACTCGTCGGGACCGTGCCAGCCGAGCGTCAGCAGCCCCCGGTCGTCCACCGCGTCGCGTTCCAGGAAGTACTTCAGCGCGCCCGAGGCCAGACGGCGGGTCTCGCCGGGCGGCAGCGGGGTGTGGCCGGTCAGGGCGCCCAGCCACAGCGGCGCGGTGGTGGCGAACCGGTAGGTGAGGGAGCGGCCCTGGTGCAGGGGCGCGCCGTCGCCGCCGAACAGGCGGGCGTAGTCGCCGAGATGCGCCCTGAGGCGGCCTCCGTAACGGGCGAGCAGGTCGGGGTCGTCGGCCAGCCAGGCGTGCAGGACCGGGTAGAGGTGCATCGCCCAGCCGTTGTAGTAGTCGAAGGCGCGGCCGGGGCCGTCGGTGTACCAGCCGTCGCCGGCGTACCACTGCTCGATGTGCTCCAGGCCGCGGTCGATGGCCTTGCGGGAGGCCTCCGGCTCGTGGCCGATCTCCGCCAGGAAGCCGCCCACGGTGACCGGGAACAACTCCCAGTTGCAGGGCCATGGTTCGGCGGTCAGCGCGTCGCCGAGCCAGTGCGCGGCGCGCTGCCGGACGCCGTCGTCCAGGCGGTCCCAGAGCAGGGGGCGGGTCAGGCGCAGGGCGAGGGCGATCGACGCGGCCTCGACGAGGGGCTGGCTCCGGTCCTCGATGCGGGGCCAGACGCCGGTCACGCCGGCGGCGAGGCCGGTCGCGTAGCGCTCCAGCGCGCTCTCGTCACGGCGGAAGGCGGCCAGGAGGAGGGTGCGGGCGTACCCCTCCAGTCCGTCGGAGAGGCGTCCGGACCAGCTCGTCCGGGAGCCGGGGAAGTGGTAGAGGGCGCGGTCGTCGGTGGCGTGGGGTTCCACGGCGGCGAGCAGGGCGTCGGCGGCCGCCTCCCAGTGGGCCCGGGTGTATCCGGTGCGGGGGCTGCGGGCGGCGTCGGGCGGGGGGAGCTGCATCTGTCGTTTCTTTCCTGGGCGACCGGTCGGCAATCAGGGAGGGCGGGGCGGGGCGGGCTCGGGGGCGTCCCGGTTCCGGGCGCGGACGGGACCTGGGGGCGTCCCGGTTCCGGTCGGGACGCCCCCAGGCGTTCATCCCACGCGCACGGCGCCCTTCGGCACCAGGTGCCGGGCGACGAGTCCGTCGCGGACCAGGCCCGCGAAGACCGTCGCGCCGTGCGGGGAGGTGTGCGTGTTGTCGCGCTTCTCGTTGTAGAGGTAGAGCGCCTTGGAGCCCTCCACGCCCGCGGACTCCACCAGCGCCTTGGTCTGTGCCGTCAGGTCGATCAGCGGTACGCCCCGCGCGGCGGCGACCGAGCGGATGACCGCCGGGTGGTCGACGCCGAGTCCGTTGACCAGCAGGGCCGTCGGGTTGTTCAGTGTGCCGTCGGCATTGAACCACCGGCGCACGATGGGGGTCACCAGGACCGGTCGCCCGCCCTGCTGCCTCACCCCCGCCACCAGGGTCTCGAGGTTCGTGCGGTACGTCGTCTCGTCGGTCGTCTTGTCGTTGTGGGCGAGCTGGACCAGGACGAGGTCGCCGTGGCGGATCAGCGGCCGGACCGTGTCCCACAGTTGTGGGTTCCCCAGATAGGTGACCGTACTCTCCCCGGAATCGGCGTAGTTGGCGACCGAGACGCCCTTGCGCAGGTACTGCGGCAGTTGCTGGCCCCAGCCGGTGTAGGGCTCCGCGGGCTGGTCGCACACGGTGGAGTCGCCGACGAGGAAGATCCGCCGCGCGTGCCGGGCGGGAGTGACCCTGATGCCGGCCAGTGCGGGCGCGGCGCCGCCGAGCGCCAGGTCCAGTCCGGGGGCGCCGTCCGGTCCCGTCGGCTCGCCCTCGGGGGTGCGGACGTCGACCGTGAAGGTGCGCGCGGTGCGGGCGCCGGCGGGGACGGCGGTCTCGGGCAGCACGGCGCGCCGGGTCTCCGCGGTGACGGCGGTGCTCGACGCGGCGTCGCCGCCGAGGACGACCCGCACGTCGTAGGAGCCGGGCGGGACGTCGAAGTGGCATGCGGTGGCGGTGCAGTGGTCGATGCCGAGGGGCGCGCCGGTGCGGGCGGTGGCGGGGAGGGACGCCGGACCGGTGCGGGCGGACGCGGGGACGGACGTCAGACCGGCCGTCAGGGACAGCGCCGCCAGTGCGGCCAGGGTGAAACGTCTCACGTGCGGCTCCTCCGTGGGGGGACAGGGGGTGGCGGCAGGACGGTACCGCCTCCCGGCAAGCGCTTTCTAGACCTCGACGGGATTTCCCGTGATCACCGACCCCACACGCGTGAAAGCCCTTTCGCGAAATCGATTCAACTGTCACCCTCTCAGGCACTCGCACCCCCACACCTCCCGAAGGAGGCACCCCCATGTCCGGATCCGACAGCCCCAGGCAGGTCCGACGCCGCACCTTCGTCCTCGGCGCCGCCGCCGGCTCGGCCGCGCTCGCCGGGCCGCTCGCCGTCCCGGCCGCCGCGGCGTCGTTCGGCTACACCGACGACGGCGCGAACTACGTCGTCGACACCGGCGCCGCCCTGGTCTTCAAGGTCAGCAAGACCACCGGCGACCTCACCTCGCTCGTCCACCGGGGCGTCGAGTACCAGGGCTACGGCGGCAAGAACTCGCACATCGAGTCGGGCCTCGGCAGCTCCACGGTGAGGATCTCCCAGTCCGGGGCGACGATCCTGGTCTCGGTCACGCACGGCACGCTCAAGCACTACTACGCGGCCCGCAGCGGTGAGAACAACGTCTACCTGTGGACCCACAAGGCCGACGCGTCCGTCTCCGCGACCCGGTACATCGTGCGGGTCAGGGCGGGCCGGTTCCTGAACGACGAGCCCGACTCGTACACCTACACGACCAGCACCATCGAGGCCTCCGACGTCTTCGCCAAGCCGGACGGCCAGACCCGCTCCAAGCACTACTCCCGGCTGCGGGTCATGGACTACGACTACGTCGGCTGGGCGAGCGGCGGCGTCGGCCTGTGGATGGTGCGCAGCAACCACGAGAAGGCCTCGGGCGGCCCCTTCTACCGCTCCCTCCTGCGCCACCAGAGCGCCGACGGCGGCGGGTTGTACGAGATCCTCTACTACGGCCAGAACCAGACCGAGGAGCAGCGTTTCGGGCTCCAGGGCCCCTACGTGATCGCCTTCACGGACGGCGGCGCGCCGTCCTCCGCGCTCTTCTCCCGGAACCTGACCACGCCCTGGGCCGACTCGCTCGGCATCTCCGGCTACGTCGGCGCGGGCGGGCGCGGCCGGGTCGCGGGCGTCGGCATCACCGGCCGGGACCCGGCGTATCCGTACACGGTGGGCCTGGCCAACGCGGCTGCGCAGTACTGGGGTTCGGCACGCGCCTCGGACGGCTGGTTCTCGATCGCCGGGGTGCTGCCGGGGACGTACACGCTCACCGTCCACAAGAGCGAGCTGGCCGTGTACAGCACGCGGGTGACCGTGTCCGCCGGCGCGACGACCACCCTGAACTCGATCGCCGTCCCGTCGTCGAACGACCCGAGCAACGCGCGCGCCATCTGGCGCGTCAACGACTGGACGGGCACACCGAGCGGCTTCAAGAACGCCGACCTGATGACGTACGCGCACCCCTCGGACGTACGGGCCGCTCCCTGGACCGGCAACGTCGTGATCGGCAGCGGCGGCGAGACCTCGTCCTTCCCCTGCTACCTCTGGAAGGACGTCAACAGCGGTCTGCTGGTCCACTTCCGGCTGACCGCGGCCCAGGCCGCCGCCGCGCACACCCTGCGCATCGGCGTGACGACGGCCTACGCCAACGGCCGGCCGCAGGTCGTCGTCAACGACACGTGGACCTCGCCCGTCCCCTCCCCGCCCACCCAGCCGAACACCCGGTCCCTGACGAACGGGTCCTACCGGGGGAACAACCACACGTTCACCTACAGCGTTCCGGCGAGTGCGTGGCTCACGGACACCAGCCGGTACAACGTGCTGCGGATCAACGTGGTGAGCGGTTCGGGGGCGGCCGCCTATCTCAGCGCGGGCACCGCGATCGACGCCCTCGACCTGCTGGAATGACGGCGCCGTCCACGACCCCGTGAGCCCGTGACGCCGTCACGTCGTGAGCCGTGAGCCGCGGTCTCATGTGCCGCGCGTCCACTGCTGGTTGGCGCCGCCGTTGCACGTGTACGTGATGACGGCGGCCCCGTTGGCGGTGGACGCGCCGTTCACGTCCAGGCACTTTCCGGTGGCGCGGGACGTGAGGTTCACATAGCTGCCGGACGTCACCGGCGACCACTGCTGGGCGGTGACGGACGCGCCGCAGTCCTCCTGGGTGACGGTGCCCGCGTTCTCCTGCACGCACAGGGAGCTGTTCCTGACGACCAACTGGTAGTAGCCGCCGCCGACGGGCTTGAACCAGTACCTCTGGTTGTTCCCTCCGTTGCAGTCGTACTGCTTGATCTGGGCCCCCGCCCGCACGGACTGGCTGGTGACGTCCGCGCACCTGCCGCTGTGCCGGGCGACGAGCGTGTTGTACACGGCGCTCGTGCCGGTGACCGTGCCGGCGGCCGTGTCGACGGTGACCTCGGGAGTCCACGACATCGACATCGAGGTGGATGTGGGGAACGCGAGCGGCAGCCAGACGTAGCGGGAGTCGTTGACGGTGCCGCCGAAGGAGTTGCCCCAGCGGTCGCCCAGGTAGAGGTAGGAGGTGCCCGAGCCGCCCTGGACGGGGAGGACGTACGCGGTCTGCGAGCCGTACGCGGTCGCGTCCCCGACGTCCTTCATGGCCGTCCAGGGGCCGGCGAGGGAGGTCGCCGTCGCGTACTGCTGCTGGTTGGGGTTCCAGCCGGTGGCGGCCGAGGTGAGCATGAAGTACACGCCGTTGCGCTTGAACAGGGCCGGCGCCTCCCGGTGCCCGCCGTGCCAGGGGTCGGCGACCAGGCTCGCGATGCCGGTGTAGTCGGCCGTCAGCCGGTAGATCTGGAGGTCGTAGTTCTCGCGTGCGGCCGAGATCATGTACCCGGCTCCGTCGGTGTCCACGAAGACCGTGATGTCCCGGGACATGTGCTGGCCGAGCGGGCGGAAGCTGCCCTGCCAGCTGTAGTTCCCGTCGACGGTGTCCGACACGGCGACGGCCGCCCGGGCCTCGCTGTAGTCGGCGCCGTTCTCCTTGTGCATCCACATCACGAACTTGCCGGTGGCGGCGTTGTACATCACCTTCGGCCGCTCGATGTTGGCGGTGGCCAGCTCGGAGGCGCTCGACCGGGTGAGCACGTGGTTGCGGAACTCCCAGTTCTTCAGGTCGGTGGAACGGTAGGCGTCCACGTACCGGAAGGTGTTGTCGGCGTTGCGGTCCTCGCCGAACCAGTAGTAGTAGGAGCCGACTTTGAGGACGCCTCCGCCGTGGGCGTGCACCGGATCACCCGAAGTGTCGGTGAACTGGACGCCGTTGGCGATCGTCACGGGCGCCGCCTGGGCGGGTCCCGCGGTGGCGAAGGCGCCGATCAGCGCCAGGCAGAGGGCCAGCAGGGCCGTGTACGCACGTCTCATCTCACGCACTCTCCTTCAGAGGGTCGTGGTGGGGGCGGGATGGCAGGGGGGTGAGGGGGGGCAGGGGGCGGGAGTGGGGGGTGAGTTCGGCAGGGGGGCGGGAGTGGGGACAGGGGTGGGGGAATCGCTCCGGGGACCGTCGGCGTCCAGGTCCGGCGGTCCCGGGCCGCGGACGGCCCGCGGGGCAAGCGGTTGCCCCGCAGGAGAAGGCTGTGTTCGGTACCGCGAACGACATGTGGAATGGCGAACGCCGAAAAGGTAAGGGCGCGTTACGGGCAGGTCAACGGGTCCGACGGGACTTGACAGAAAGCCCTTTCCGGAATTTTGCGGCCGGACGGTGGCTTTCCGGGGCGCGGAGAGCGGCCGCCGCGATCGAGTAGAAAGATTTCTGTTATCCGGCCCGCCGTGGCGCGTCTCCCAGGTGTGCGCAGCCCACTTCACACCTCGACCGCGGCCGCCGGCGCCCTCGCAGCCGTCGCGGCCCTCCTCGCCGTCGCCCCTCCCGCCGTGGCCGCGGGCGTCCGCGACGTCACCGCCGACGTGCTGGCCGACCGGGACGTGACGCTCACCGGCGACTCCGCGGTGACCGTGCCCGCCGGGACGACGACGTACGGCGGCGTGTTCCGCGGCCAGGGAACGCTCACCGTCCGGGGCGGGGGGACGCTCGTGCTGAGCAAGGACAGCGACTTCACCCTGCCCGCCGCGCGCCGGCGGCAGGTGGTGCGCACGCAGGGCGGCAACCACCCGTACACCACGGTCGGCGCCCCCGACCCGCCGGCCATCACGGTGGAACGCGGGACGACCCTGCAGTACGGCGTCGGCGGGGCCACCGGGCTGATCGGGCACTTCCCCTACGACACTCCCGGCTACCGGCTCAACCAGCTCAACATCCGCGTCGACGGCACGCTCCGCCTGTCGCTGACCCGCACGTTCAACATCGGCACGATCAGCGGCTCGGGCCTGGTCACCCAGCCCCGCAACATGTGGGGCACCCTCGACCTGGCCGGCGCCCACCCCTTCTCCGGCGTCATCGACAACGGCACCGGCACGGCGGCCGGCCGGCCCGAGTACCCGGTGTCGCTGCCGCACGCCCGGGCGATCCTCAACCAGGGCTCCTGGATCATCGACACCCCGCTGAACCAGACGGTCACCCTGCGCCAGAACTTCTACCAACGGCAGTACGGCAGCGACGTCAACGTCCACACCCGGCCCGGCAGCAAGGTCGTCCTCACCGGCCAGTACAGCTACAGCGACCGGGGCGGCGACACCGCGCCCTCGCTCAGCGACCCGAGCCTCAACTGGCGCGCGATACCCCACCGGTTGAACAAGCGCGGCACGAACATCGAGGGCGCGGACGTGCGGTGGGGCGACGGCACCACGCACGACATCTTCATGCCGGGCACCCGGGACACCGTCTACGTCAACCTGCACGAGGCCTCCGGACGCCGGTCGCTGCTGACGTTCGACTACGACGGGCCGGTCACGCTGGGGGCGCCGATCGGCGGCGGCAGGTACCACGACACGCTGGCCGCGCCGGGCGCGGGCGACATCGTCATCGCCGGGACGAAGGGCAACGACGTCACCTTCGCCGCCGCGCAGTACTACGACGGTTCGACGACCGTGCAGAAGGGGGCGATCCTGCGCCTGGGGTCGGCGCGGGGGGACGGCTCCCTCCTCACCGGGACCGACCGGCGGCGGATCGTGAACGACGGCACGCTCGTCGTGCACAACACGAAGAAGGCGGTCTCCCTGTCCCGCGTCGGCGGCGGCGGCTCGCTCGTGCAGTCCGGGGCCGCGACGACGACCCTCACGGGATCCGCGGTGACCTACACCGGGACGACGACCGTCGAACGCGGAACCCTCGCGCTCGCCGACGGGGCGACGCTGGCCAACAGCAGGGCCGTCCGGCTGACGTCCGCGGCGGCACGGCTGGACACCGGCGGCTCGGCCCTGCGGGTGACGAGCGCGCTGAGCGGCAGGGGAACCGTGCGCGGCGCCGTGACGAACGAGGGCGTCGTCACCGGCGGCCTGACGGTGTCCGGCGCCTACACCCAGCGCGACGAGGGCCAACTGGTCCTGACGACCGCCCCCTTGAAGGTGTCGGGCAAGGTGACCCTGGCCGGCGGCCTCGACCTGTCCGGCGCACGGACCGCCCCGGCGGCGACCGGTTCCGCGGCCCCCTCCGCCGGCGCCGCCGCCCCACGACGCACCGCGGCCGCTCCCGGCGAGGCCTCCGGAACGGCGGCCCGCGACCCGCTGCCCGCCGTCACCGTCCTGGACCACGCCGGGAGCACACCCGTGAGCGGCTCCTTCGACGGCCTGCGCGAGGGCGCCGAGGTGAGACTCCACGAAACCGTCTACCGGATCACCTACAAGGGCGGCGACGGCAACGACGTCGTCCTGACGGCCACGGCCGCGACCCCGTCGGCGGACGCGGACGGGCGGGAGTCGCCGGGAGCGGTCACGGCCGAGGCGCACGGCGCCGGCGCGGGCGGTTCCTCAGCGTTCGGATGGTGGCCGTACGTCCTGGCGGCCGGGCTGCTCGGGGCACTGCTGGTCCCGAAGACCAGACGGCCCCGGAGCGAACCGCGCGGCAGGAGCGGCCGGCACTCCGCACCGAGGCGGTAGGCCCGGCGGACCGAAGCCGCGCACCCGCCCGGCCGCGCGGTCCCCGGCCTTCCGGACCCGGCCGCCCCCTCCCCCGCCCTCCACCCGTCCACCCGTCCACCATGTGGTCGTGCTGCTCACGTACCGGACACATCGGGCTGTCCCCCGCCCGTTCGACTAGCGTCGTGGCATGACCAGCGACGCCCCCTCCCCCCTCGCGGAGCCCTCCCTCGCCGCGGCGCTCACCGCCGCGGCCGTCGTCCTCGACGGCGGCATGTCGAACCAACTGGAGTCCGCCGGGCACGACCTGAGCGACGAGCTGTGGTCGGCACGGCTGCTCGCCGAACAGCCCGAAGCCGTCGTCGAGGCGCATCTCGCCTACTTCGAGGCCGGCGCGAACGTGGCGATCACCTCCAGCTACCAGGCCACGTTCGAGGGATTCGCGAAGCGCGGCATCGACCGCGACGAGGCGGCCCGGCTGCTCACGCTGAGCGTGGAACTGGCCCGGCAGGCGGCCCGGCGGGCAGTGGCCGGCGGGGTCACGCGTCCGCTGTGGGTGGCCGCGTCGGTCGGACCGTACGGCGCGATGCTCGCGGACGGCTCCGAGTACCGGGGGCGCTACGGCCTGAGCGTTGAGGAACTGGAGCGTTTCCACCGCCCCCGGCTCGAGGTGCTGGCCGGCGCCGCGCCCGACGTGTTCGCGCTGGAGACGGTTCCCGACACCGACGAGGCCGAGGCCCTGCTGCGCGCCGTGCGCGGACTCGGCGTGCCGGCCTGGCTCTCGTACTCGATCGCCGGAGACCGCACCCGCGCGGGGCAGCCGCTGGAGGAGGCGTTCGCCCTGGCGGCCGACGCGGACGAGGTGATCGCGGTCGGCGTGAACTGCTGCGCGCCCGAGGACGTCGACGCCGCCGTGGCGACCGCGACCCGGGTGACGGGCAAGCCCGTCGTCGTCTACCCGAACAGCGGCGAGGCCTGGGACGCGGAGGCCCGGGCCTGGAACGGCCGCTCCTCCTTCCTCCCCGGACAGGTGCTGGGCTGGCGGGAGTCGGGGGCCCGCCTCATCGGCGGCTGCTGCCGCGTCGGCCCCGGCGCGATCGCGTCGATCGCCGAGACGCTGTCCCCCGCATAGACCGGCCGGGCACAGCGGGGCACGCCCCGACGGCATCCGTGCGCGCGGGGCGTGGCAGTGGACGATGCCCTGGGGGCGGCGGCGCGCTGCCCGCCGACGGCCGACTCCGCCGGGGCGGCCGGTTTCCGCACCCGGCGGCCGCCCGCCCCGGACGCTCAGCGTCCTCGTACGCCGCCGGCCCGGCGCAGTCGGCGCACCGCCGATCTCAGCTCCGCGCGGCGTGCGGCCTTCCCGGGTGCCGGGTCCCCCGACGGCGTCGCGTCGACGGCCCCCTCGGGCGCGGGTGCTTGGGTCTGCGCCGCCGTCCACAGCGCCAGCTCACGGTCCCGCAGCCCGTACGCGGTGTACGCCATGGCCTCCCCCGTGACCGGGAGGTCGCCGCGCCCGGGGCGCGGGCGGCCGGCCGGCTCCCCGACGCCCTCGCCCACCGCCTCGCCCTCTCCGGCAGCGACGGTCCCGCCCCCGCCGTCGGCCACCGCCACGCCCGGGCCGTCGGTCTCGCGCGCCACCGCGTCGAACACGCCGAGCCCTTCCCGCACCCCGCCGGCCACGCCCACGCCCGTGCCACCGATCTCGCGGGTCTCGCCTACGCCGGTCGCGCCCGTCTCACCTGTCTCGGCGGTCTCGTCCGTCTCGGTGGTCTCGCCCGTCTCGCCGAAGACGCGCACCGGATGCGTGGCGTCCCAGGCCTCCCAGCCCGGATTGCCGGTGCGCACGAACCGGGTCCACGCCTCGTGCATCGTGTCGGCGAGCGCCTGCGGCGCTCCATCGCCGGCGAGCTTCGCGGACTCGGGCGTCTCGCCGGTGTCGAAGACGAAGCCGAGTTCCAGCGCGTGGCAGGCGCCGAGTCCGGGCCGCAGCGAGGGCCAGGCGAACTCGTACACGTAGGACGTCCCGGGCCGGGCGTCGGCGAGTTGCCGGAGCGGCAGGCGCAGCAACTTGTCGGTGACCATCTGGCCGACGAGTTCGGCGGTGCCCGCCTCGGGGCGCAGGGTGCGGTAGCCGCGCGGCACCTCGTGGCCGCAGTGGCAGCGGGCCATGGCTCCGGCGAGAGCGACGGGACCCATCCGGTCGACGCGCTCCACCAGGCCGCCCGGCGCGAGCCAGAGCCGGTACTCGTCGCGGGTCCAGCCCACGAGCAGGTCGGCGTCGCGCGCCACGTCCCCGTCGACGAGGGCCCGCAGGGGATCGCGCGGGACGAGGTCGCCGTCGACCACGATGCCGAAGGCGGGGCCGCCCAGCACCGGGCTGCTCAGCCGGCCGACCTCGGCCTGGGTGCGCAGCAGCAGGTCGCGGTCGACGCCGGCGAAGGCCTCGGCGGTGGCGGGGATCTTCAGCCGGTTGGCCATCCGGCGCACCATGCGCCGCACCTTGTCCCGCTCGAAGGCCTCCGGGGGGCCGCTCTGCAGGACGGCCCGCCGGAAGAGCCCCTGGGCCTGCGCGGCCGCGATCAGTGCGCCCACGCTGATGGCGCCCGCCGACTGGCCGGCCAGGGTGACGCGGCCGGGGTCGCCGCCGAAGGCCCCGATCGCCCGGTGGACCCATTCCAGGGCGGCGAGCTGGTCGCGCAGCCCGGCGTTGGCGGGGACGTCGGGGAAGAGTCCGTAGCCCTCGACGCCCAGCCGGTAGTTGATCGACACGAAGACGATGCCGTCGCGGGCGAACTTCCCTCCGTCGTACACCGGCACCGCTGAAGAGCCCCTGGTCAGGGCACCGCCGTGCAGCCATACGAGAACGGGCAGCCGGGCGCTCGGCGAGGGGTCCGGCGTCCAGACGTTGAGGTTGAGGCAGTCGTCGCCCGCGATGACGGGGTCGGACAGATACCGGGCGAAGGCCTCGGAGTACGGCGGTTTCGGCGGCGTCGGTCCGAAGTGTCCCGCGTCGCGCGTGCCGTCCCAGCGCTCGGGCGGGACGGGCGGCCTGAACCGGAGCGGGCCGAAGGGCGGCGCCGCGTAGGGGATCCCCCGGAAGACGGCGACGCCGTTCTCCGCTCTCCCGCGGACGGCCCCGTAGGGGGTCCGGACCACGGGGCGGGCGGACGACGGCCCGCAGGCGTCGTCCGCAGGGTTCGTCCGGTCTGCCGCCACCTGCTCACCAGCCCTTCGCCGCGCTCTCACGCACCGGTAACAACAGAGCACCACACCCGGGCCCGGTATTCCGTCGCACACTCCCGTGGGAGGGCTGTTCGGGTACTTCGGGCCGCCGGGCCGTACAGGCCGCCGGACCGTGCAGACCGCGACCGGCACGGCAGCAGGTCACGGCCGCCAGGGCCACGACCTGCTCGGCGCGACCCGACCGCACCTGACCGATTGACCGTGGCCGCGGAGCGGACTTACGGTGGGAGCGAGTCGCAGAAAGCGCTTCCTATGGCGCTTCCCCCGCAGTTTCCAGGCACCCCGGGAGAGACATGCCCAGCGCCTCCTTGCCGAGGGCCGTGTTCGCCATGGATCCGGTGAACCTGCCCCTGCTGTTCCCGGAGCCGCTCATGGCCCGGTTGCGCCGCACGGCCGAGATCGACACCGCGCTCGTCGTGACCGACCTCCGCGACCCGGCGGCCGCTGCGGCCCTGGCCGGCGCCGAGGTCCTGATCACCGGCTGGGGATGCCCCCGCCTCGACGAGGACGCCGCCGCCGCGGCCCCCCGGCTGCGCGCGGTGCTCCACGCCGCGGGCTCGGTGCGCTCACTGGTCGGCGAGTCGCTGTGGGAGCGGGGGGTGGCCGTCTCCAGCGCGGTCACCGGCAACGCCGTCCCGGTGGCCGAGTACACCCTCGCGATGATCCTGCTGGCCGGGAAGGACGCCTTCGCCCACCGCGAGCGGTTCCGCCGCACCCACGCCCAGCCGACCCCCGCCGAGACCGCGGGCACGGGCAATCTCGGCCGCGTGGTCGGGGTCATCGGCGCGTCGCGGGTGGGCCGGCGACTGCTGGAACTGCTGCGCCCCTTCGACTTCGACGTCCTCCTCCACGACCCCTACGTGGACGAGGCCGAGGCCGCCGCACTCGGCGCGAGGGCGGTCTCCCTGGAGGATCTCCTGCGGCGCAGCGACATCGTCACCCTGCACGCGCCGGACATCCCCGAGACCCGTCACCTGCTCGACCGCACTCGCCTCGCCCTGGTGCGCGACGGCGGCATGCTCGTCAACACGTCCCGGGGCGCCCTGGTGGACCACGTCGCCCTCACCGACGAACTGGTGGCGGGCCGGCTGCACGCGGTGCTCGACGTCACCGACCCGGAGCCGCTGCCGGCCGACTCCCCGCTCTACGACCTGCCGAACGTGTTCCTGACCCCGCACATCGCCGGCTCCCTCGGCAACGAGCTGGAGCGGCTCGGACGCATCGTCGTGGAGGAGCTGGAACGGCTGGCCGGCGGGCTGCCCCTCGCCCACGAGGTCCGCCACGCCGACCTCGCGAAGGTGGCCTGACCTCGCGGCGGGCCGCCCGACCGCACGCCGGCGGGACGCTTCGTAGAAGCCCGCGCCCGCCAGAACCGCCGCCGGGCCGCCGCACTCCACCCGCCTCCACCGCCCGCGCGCGCACACGCCCGCCCCCGCCCGCGCCGGCCCCCACGCACGCCTCCCCGACCGCCGCCCCGACCCGAGGCGACCGGCCGCGGCCCCGGCCGTCCGGCCCTCGTCCGCGACCCTTCCGGCTCCCGTCCGCGGCCCTTCCGGCTGCCGTTCCCGGCCGGTGCGGGTCGCCGGGCCGGAGGTTCATGATCCCGCGTCACCGCGCGTCTTCCCGCCCGTACTTGGGCACACCTAGGATAGCAAGCGCTTTCTGCGGGCGGTCGGCTCCGATGCCGGCTCCTCGCAGCACTGGTCGAACTTTCGCTGGCCCTCGGGCGGGCCGGAGAGGTGGTTCCCGATGGTGAGCACGGCGGGTGCGAGCGCGACGGCCGGGCCGACCCTGGCGGTCGTGGCCCGAGAGGCGGGAGTGTCCGTACCGACCGCCTCCAAGGTGGTCAACGGGCGGGAGGACGTGGCGCCCGAGACGCGGCGCCGGGTCACGGAGGCGCTGAACCGGCTCGGCTACGTGCGCAGACCCCGGTTCGACGCGTCCAGGCCGCCCCGGCAGGTGGATCTCGTCGTGCACGCGCTGGACAGTTCCCGCTCGGGCGCGGTCCTGCGCGGCGTCGAGGAGGCGGCGTACGAGGCCGGTCTGGATCTGGTCGTCTCCGCCGCGCTCTCCCGCACCCGCGCCGGACACCCGCAGCGGGGCTGGCTGGACCGGCTCGCCGTGCGCGGCTCGGCCGGAGTCCTCTTCAACCTCGCGGAGTTGACGCAGTCCCAGTACGCCTGGCTGGCGCAGCACCGCATCCCGTTCGTGATGATCGACCCGGTCCTGGAGCCCCCCGCCGGGGTGATGTCCGTGGGCGCGGCGAACTGGCAGGGCGGGGTGACGGCGACGGAGCACCTGCTGGCCCTCGGGCACGAACGCATCGCGGTGATCGCCGGTCCGAGGCGCAGGATGTGCAGCAGCGCCCGCGTCGCCGGTTACCGCTCCGCCCTCGCCTCGGCGGGCGTCGCACCGGACCCCGAGTACCTGCGCGACGGCGGCTTCGACGAGACCCTCGCGTACCGGCGCATGCGTGAGCTGCTGGACCTGCCCGTGCCGCCGACGGCCGTCTTCGTCTGCTCCGACCGCATGGCCCTGGGCGCCTACCGTGCCCTGGCGGAGCGGGGGTTGCGGATACCGGACGACGTCAGCGTCGTCGGCTTCGACGATCTGCCCGAGTCCCGCTGGACCACCCCCGCTCTGACCACGGTCCGTCAGCCGCTGGCGGAGACGGCGGCCACGGCGCTGCGCATGCTGGTGCGGATGATGGACGGGGAGCGGCCGGAGGGCACGCGCACCGAGCTGTCCACCCGGCTGGTGCAGCGGTCCAGCACCGCGCCGCCGCGGGCCTGACGGCCCGCGGACGCTCCCCTGCCCCCTCCTCTTCCGGCTCCCCCCTCGCCTCTCACTCCCCCCTCGCTCTCCTCCCCCTCTCCTCTCACCACCGGCGCGGGAGGGCGCACCGCCGGGTCACGGGTGCGCCGTCACCGCTGCCGCCGGTTCCTGCGCCGTACGCCCGGCCGCCGTCTCCTGCCGGGGGGCGGGGCCGGGGTGCGCCGCCGCCGGGCGGCGGTGCGCGATGTTGCCCTCCAGGAGGCGGGTCGCGGCCGCCACTCCGACCCCGTTCGCCGCGTCCGGCGCGGGGAGCCGCCCGTCCGTGCGCTTCAGGTCCGCGAGGGCCGAGTGCATCGCCTCGTGCGCGGCGAACAGACAGGGGGTGCTGTAGATCGCCAGGTCCACGCCGAGGCCGGACAGTTCGCCGAGGGACAGGCGGGGCGACGTGCCGCCGGCGATCTGGTTGAACAGCAGCGGCTTGTCGCCGACCACGGCGCGGATCCGGCGGATCCACTCCACACTGCGGACGCCGTCGACCAGGACGACGTCCGCGTCGGTGGCGGCGAGCGTCTCGGCGCGGCGCAGGATGTCCTTCTCGTCCGTCGCGTCCGTGCGGGCGACGACGACCATGTCCTCCCGCGTCGCCAGCACCATCTCCAGCTTGGCGAGGTACTCGTGCAGCGGCAGCACCTGCTTGCCGTCCGCGTGCCCGCAGCGGCGCGGCCGCTTCTGGTCCTCCAGGACGACGCCGGAGGCGCCGATGCGTTCCAGGCCCTCCACCACGTGACAGGCGACCTCGGGGTCGACGTAGCCGTCGTCGATGTCCACGAGCAGGTCGTGCCGCGGGAACGCGCCCCGCAGCCGCTGGACGAACGCCATCATGTCCGGCCAGGCGATGAAGCCGATGTCGGGCAGCCCGTAGTAGGAGGCCGCGAATCCGAACCCGGAGACGAACATCCCGTCGTAGTGCTGTGCCGCGATCGACGCCGAGTACATGTCGTACACGCCGATCAGCGGATGCGTCCCGGGGCCGGCGATACGCTCCCGCAGCTTGGTCCCGTAGGTCACGGCAGTGCTCCTCCTGGGTGTCCCCTCCCGGAACCTCTTTCCGGAAGGGCGTCGCGGAACAGGCTTCCGGGACGAAGGATCCCGACGCTCTCGCGGACGCCGTCCGCCATGCGGCCCCGGTCACCCCGATGGCGCAAGCGGTTCACCGGAGAAACGTCACTTGTCACCGCTCGACGCCGGCCGCCCACCGCAGTCCGCCCCGCAGATGGGCGAGGAAGCCGGGGTCCCGGTAGGCGTCGGCGGCATGCCCCAGGGCCGTGTAGAAGACGCGTCCGCGCCCCTGGTCACGGCACCACACCAGCGGATGGTCGGCTCCCATTCCCCCGCCTTCGTACGACGACTCGTCGGCGACGGCCAGGACGCGTACCCGTGCGCGCGGATTGCTCCGGAAGTCGTACCACTCGTCGGTGCGGCTCCAGACGGGCGGCAGCGGGCGGGTCGCGGGGTGCTCGCGGTCCTCGACGACCGCCCTGCCCGGCTGGTACTCGGGGTGGCGGGCGAACCGCGCGCCCAGGAGCTCGCCGTAGTACGGCCAGTCGTCCTCGGTGCAGGCCGCCGCGTGCACCCCGGCGAAGCCGCCGCCCGCCTCGACGTATCCGGCGAGCCGCTCCCGTCCGGCCGGGGTCAGCACCTCGCCGCTGGTGGACAGGAAGACGACGGCCGCGTACCCGTCGAGGGGGGCTTCGAGGGCCGCGGGGTCCTCGGTGTGGTCGACGGCGAACCCCTCCAGGGCCCGGACGGCGGCGACGGCGGCCGGGATGGAGTCGTGGCGGTAGTCGGTGGTGCGGGTGTACACGAGCAGCCGAGCGGTCATGCGACCGACCCTAGGGCGATACCCGCGCCCGGGGCATACGGATTCGCCGGCCAGTGCTCCACAGGCGCCACGACGTGTCCGTTTCCTTCAAGCCCGGCCACCCCGGTCCTGCCTACCGTGGCCCCATGAACGCACGTTTCGATGCCATCGGCCTGGTCGTCTCCGACATGGCCGCCGCCGTCACCTTCTACCGCAGGCTCGGGTTCGCCTTTCCCGAAGGCGCCGAGCGGGAACCGCACACGGAGGCCGGGCTTCCCGGCGGGCTGCGGCTGCTGCTCGACACCGAGGACACCGTCCGCTCGTTCCACCCCCGCTGGCAGCGCCCGTCCGGCGGCGGCCGCGGCTCGCTCGTGCTGCGCTGCGACTCGCCCGCCGACGTCGACACGGTCTACGACGACCTGGTGGGCGCCGGCCACCACGGCGAGCTGAAGCCGTTCGACGCCTTCTGGGGCCAGCGGTACGCCGTCGTGCACGACCCGGACGGCAACGGCGTCGACCTGTTCGCGCCGCTGCCCGGATAGCCGGACCGCGCGAGCACGCCCTCACGAGGGCGCGTACGCGGGCACGGTCACCCGCCCGGCCGCCGGTTTCCCGTCACGGCGATCCGTCCGGGGCGTCCGGCCCGCGCCGCCCTTGCCCGCTCAGCAGTTCTCCCAGCGTGAGACCGGTGAACTCCCGGACGTCGCGTGACAGATGCGCCTGGTCCGCGTACCCGGATCCCGCCGCCGACCGCGCGTACGGCACGCCCGACCGGGCCAGCGCGAGCGCCCGTTGCAGTCGCAGGATCCGGGCCAGCGTCTTGGGGCCGTACCCGAAGGCGGCCAGGGAGCGGCGGTGCAACTGGCGCGCGCCGAGACCGAGTTCGTCCGCCGTCGACGCCACGGAGCGGCCCGCGGCGAGGGCCGAGACCAGTGTGCGCAGCGCGAGGCCGGGCGGCTCGGCACGCTCCAGCGCCAGCGCCTCCAGAGCGGACGCGGGATGCGGTGCGGCGGCGATCCGGCCGCTCAGGCGCCGCACCTCGCGCGCCGGCCACAGCTCGGCCAGCGGCACGCGGCGATCGAGCAGTTCACGGGCGGGCACGCCGAGGAGCGCGGGCGCCGTTCCCGGATAGAGGCGGATGCCCGACCAGCGGGCGGCGGGGCCTTCGGGGAGGTGGGCCCGCGTGTCCGGTCCCGCGACGAGCAGCTCGTCCTCGTTCCACAGCAGGTCCATGCAGCCGTCGGGCAGCACGGGGAGCGCGTCGGCCCGGGGCGACGGCGTGTGCGTCCACACCACGGCCCCGCTCAGCCGGGAGGCCCGCTCCTCGTACACGCGTGCCAGCCTACGCCCGCGGGCCACAGACCCCCTGTGCCGCGGCCTCCGCCCCGGACCTGTGCGTCCACAGGTCCCTCAGGTCCCTCAGGTGCCTCAGGTCCCTCAGGCCCTCAGAAGGTCACTTCCCCGTGGGCCCTTCCTCGCCCTCTCCTCCGTCCGCGCCGTTGACGCCGTTCGCCTTGGAGGAGTTCTTCACGTGGGCGCGGAAGCGTCCCGTCACGTCCTCCGGCGGGAGGAAGCGCGACCACCTCTCCGGGAACTCGGACGGCATGTCGGGATCGTCCGGGTCGTCGTCCTCGTGGGTGTGGACCGCGGCCATGCGGGCGACGTACTCCGCGGCCTCCTCCTGGCGCAGCCGCTCGTTGGCGGCGCGGGCGGCGGCCGTCGCGGCGGCCGGCCAGACCCGGTCGATCGCCGCGTTGACGGCGGCCCCCACCAGCACGGCGAAGGCGGACACGCCGATCCACAGCAGGACGGCGACGGCGGCCGCGAGGGAGCCGTAGATGGTGGCGCCCTCGATCGTGCTGGTCAGGTAGATCCGCAGCAGGAAGCTGCCCAGCACCCACATGGCGAGGGCGACGAGCGCGCCGGGCACGTCCTCGATCCACGGGGAGCGCACGGGCACGGAGACGTGGTAGAGCGTGGTCAGGAACGCCACCGACAGCACGATCACCACGGGCCAGTACAGGACCTGCACGACGGTCGTGGACCACGGCACGATCCGCACCACGGCGTCGGGTCCCGCGACCATCAGCGGCAGCGCGACCGAGCCGATCAGCAGGGCGGCGACGAACAGCAGGAACGCCACCAGCCGCGTCTTGACGATGCCGCGCACGCCGTCCAGGCCGTACATCACGGTGATGGTGTCGATGAAGACGTTCACCGCGCGCGATCCTGACCACAGGGCGAACAGGAAGCCTATGGAGATGACGTCGGGACGGCCGCCCTTCAGGACGTCGTCGAGGATCGGCTGGGCGATCTGCCGCACGCCCTTGTCGGACAGCACCGTGCGGGAGGCCTCGATGAGGTTGGTCTCCAGGCTGGTGATGGTGTCGGTGCCCGTCCAGTCGTCGACGTAGCCGAGCAGGCCGATGAGGCTGAGCAGCAGCGGAGGCACGGACAGCAGGGTGAAGAAGGCGGCCTCGGCGGCGAGCCCGAGGATGCGGTACTCGACGCAGGAGTTGACGGTGTCCTTCAACAGCAGCCAGGCGGTCCGCCGCTTGGAGACGTTCCGGTACAGGGCGCGCGCCCGGTGGAGACGCCCGGCGGGGCTCCCGGGTTGCTCGGGTGACTGACTTGCTGGCTGCACGCCCTAAAGGTATCCGCCGTCCGGGGTCGCACTCACCTCCGGTGAGGCGGCTTCACCGGGTCGGGGAGCATGGCGCGGGCTCCGGGCGGCCATGACCGCCGTAACCCGGGGGTAGGTTCGGACCATGGCAGGCAGCACGCACACCGTGACCAACCAGCCCCCGCCCCTGACCGGGTACGACGTGTACGGCTCCGACCGGGCGCTGGTGGCGGCCGTGGAACGGCACCTGGATCCGGGTTCGGCCGACGACGCGCACGGGGAGCTGTCGGCGCTCGGCCGCGCGGCCGGATCCGCGCAGGTGCAGGAGTGGGCGGCGCAGGCCGACCGGAATCCGCCGGAACTGCGCACGCACGACCGCCACGGTCACCGCATCGACGAGGTCGACTTCCATCCGGCCTGGCACCGGCTGCTCGGCAAGGGCGTCGGGGCCCGTCTCACGGCCGCGTGGGACCGTCCGGGCGGGCATGTGCGGCGGGCGGCCGCCTTCCTGGTGTGGACGCAGGTCGATGCCGGCACCTGCTGTCCGCTGTCGATGACCCATGCCGCGGTGCCCGCGCTGCGCGCCGATCCGGAGCTGGCCGCCGAGTGGGAGCCCCGGCTGACGTCGACGGTCTACGACCGCGAGCTGCGGCCGGCCCGTCTGAAGGCCGGTGCGCTGTTCGGGATGGGGATGACGGAGAAGCAGGGCGGCAGCGACGTCCGGGCGAACACGACGGTCGCCACCGCGCTCGCCGAGGAGGGGACGTACGAGCTGACCGGGCACAAGTGGTTCTGCTCGGCCCCGATGTCGGACGGGTTCCTGGTGCTGGCGCAGGCGGGTTCCGCGCGGGACGGCGGCGGGCTCACGTGCTTCCTGGTCCCGCGGGTCCTGGAGGACGGCGCCCGCAACGTCTTCCGGCTCCAGCGGCTCAAGGACAAGCTGGGCAACCGGTCCAACGCCTCCGCCGAGGTCGAGTTCGACGGGACGTGGGCGCGCCGGGTCGGCGAGGAGGGGCGCGGGGTGCGCACCGTCATCGACATGGTCGCGGCGACCCGGGTGGACTGCGTGCTCGGGTCGGCCGGGCTGATGCGGCAGGCGGTGGCGCAGGCGATCCACCACTGCACCCACCGTGCGGCGTTCGGCGGGAAGCTGGTCGACAAGCCGCTGATGCGCAACGTGCTGGCCGATCTGGCGGTGGAGTCTGAGGCGGCGACGGTCCTCGGGCTGCGGCTGGCGGCGGCCTACGACGACGGCGGCGAGCAGGAGCGGGCGCTGCTGCGGATCGCGGTGCCGGCGGCCAAGTACTGGGTGACCAAGCGGTGCGCGCCGGTGGTGGTCGAGGCGTCGGAGTGCCTGGGCGGGAACGGGTACGTCGAGGAGTCGGGGATGCCCCGGCTGGTGCGCGAGTCGCCGCTGAACTCGGTGTGGGAGGGCGCGGGCAACGTCCAGGCGCTGGACGTGCTGCGGGCCCTGCAACGGGAGCCGCAGGCGCTGAACGCCTATCTGCGGGAGGTGGGCCTGGCGCGCGGGGCCGATCACCGGCTGGACGGGGCGATCAAGGCCCTGCTGACGGACCTGGCCGATCTGGACGGCGCCGAGGGGCGGGCCCGGCGGCTGGCGGAGCGGTTCGCACTGGTGCTCCAGGGTGCGCTGCTCGTGCGGTTCGCGCCGCCGGAGGTCGCCGACGCGTTCTGCGCCTCGCGGCTGGGCGGGGACGGCGGAGCGGCCTTCGGGACGCTGCCGCACACGCTGGACCTGGCGTCGGTCGTCGAACGGGCCGCGCCCCGGCCGTGACGGCTTCCAGGCCCCTGAGGCCCCCGCACTGACCTGCTCGGACGTGGGGAACGCCGACGGGAGCAGGAAGCGGGGGTGGTGCTGCGCCGACACGGCACCACCCCCGCCGCGATGGCCCTGCGAGGCCAGAATCGCCGCTCGGGACGACGTGGCTCAAGTTTCAAACAGTTGCGGGACGTCCACCAGGGTTGCAGGGGGTTGCAACTTGTCGGTGGTTGTCGACCGGACTGCGCCCGTCCGGCGCGCGTGGGCGGCAAGATGGGGGCCTTCAGCGGAGACCGGAAACCGTCGGCGCGCGCTCGTGACATCCGGTCGTCGGCCTGTGTGTCCCCGGGAGGCCCAGTGGTGATGCCGATGAACGTGCCGCAGCTCGCGGCCGTCGACGCCGCGCGGGCGGCACGGGTGCTCAACGAGGTGCGCGACGCCCGGCTGTCCGGCCGGCGGGCGCGCGTGGCGCCGCGCCCGGTGATCGAGCAGTCCTGGGAGCGCATGCTGCGCAGCGGGGTGGACCCGGAGCACGACTTCCGCTCCGGCCTGCTCAGCTCCGACGAGGTGCGGCGACGGCGTGAGGAGTCGCCGTTGCGGGAGGTGCTGCCCGTGCTGCGGGAGGGGCTGCTGTCGGTCGCCGACGTGGCCCACCACATCATGGTCGTCGCCGACGAGGAGGGCCGGGTGCTGTGGCGGGAGGGCTGCAACCCGGTGCTGCGCAAGGCCGACGGGCTCGGTCTGCAACTGGGCGCGGACTGGGGAGAGGCGGTGGTCGGCACCAACGGCGTGGGCACGCCTGCGGTGGTGCGCCGGCCGGTGCAGGTCTTCGCCGCCGAGCACTTCGTGCGCTCGCACACGGCCTGGACCTGCGCGGGCGCCCCGATCACCGATCCGCGCAACGGCCGGCTGCTGG
This sequence comes from Streptomyces sp. NBC_00704, assembly GCF_036226605.1. NCBI lineage: Bacteria > Bacillati > Actinomycetota > Actinomycetes > Kitasatosporales > Streptomycetaceae > Streptomyces > Streptomyces sp. NBC_00704. Next base: position 6,423,863 of record NZ_CP109000.1, on the reverse strand, counting down.
GGGTGGTCGACGTCAGCGGTCCGCTGGAGACGATGCACCCGGCCACCCTCGTCTGGGTCGACTCGGTGGCCAAGCTCGCCGAGGCCAGGCTGCGCGAGAGGCATCTGGGGGCGCTGGAGCGGCTGCGGGCGGTGGCGGCGCCGGTGCTGGCCCGGCTCGGCGGCCGGGCGGCGGCCGTGGACGCGGACGGCTGGACGGCGGCGGTGACCGGGATGCCGTACACGAGCCGGATCGCGCTGCCCAAGTCGCCGTCGCCGGGCCGCCGGTGGCTGCCGGCGTTCGGGATGTGCGCGATCGAGCCGCTGGCGGGCGGGTGGCTGGTGCGGTCGGTGGACGAGGCCGCCGAGCCGGCGCCGCGCGACACGGCGCGGATCGTGCTGGACCTGGCGCGGGCCGGGCGCTCGTCGCTGACGGTGTCGGGGAACGCGGGCTCGTGGTCCCGGGAACTCAGTCCCCGGCACGCCGAGTTGCTGTACCTGCTGGCCGCGCACCACGGGGGCCGCAGCGCGTCGGGACTGGCGGAGGACCTGTTCGGCGACCCGGCCCGGACGGTGACGGTGCGGGCCGAGATGTCCCGGGTGCGGCGGTATCTGGGCGGATACCTGGACCACCGGCCGTATCGTTTCCGCGAGGGCGCCGAGGTCGAGGTGCTGCTTCCTGCCGACCCGCGGGGCCTGTTGCCCCGTTCGACCGCGCCCGCGGTGGTGCGCGACCGCGTGTCGGCGCCGGGGCGGCGATGACGCGCCGGCGCTCCCGCGATGACGTCTTCCGCATATTTGCGCAGTCTTCGTCCCCCGGGGCAGCCCACTGCCGTACCATCCCCTACGGGTCACCCCACCTGCTCCTCGGTCAACGTACGGATCATCAGGCGCAGTTGGCCCGCTCCGGGAGGACGAATGAGACATCGCGGCCGACATCGCCGGCGTAGGCGGGGCAGGGCACTGCGGGCGTTCCTGTCGGGAACGGCCCTCGCGCTGACCGCCGCCGCCACCATCGTCAGCGTCTCCCAGGCGACGGTCACCCACGACGGGCCGGGACGCCTGAAGCCGATCGCCTCATCGGCCGGGACCGCGGACCTGCGGCTGAGGGAAGACCTGGTGCCGCGGGCCGCTCTCGACCGGCTCGCCGCGGGAATGGGAAGACCGGTCGGCGTCGGCGCCGTGCTGGGCGACGCCGACCGCACCCTGCGGGACGCGGTCGACTGCTCGCCCGCCGAACGCGGGGCCCTGCCGGTCTCCCCCACGGCCACCCGCGCGTACTGCTGGAACACGGACGACACGCGGGGATGGCGGCCGGGCGCGGTCACCACGTCGGGGGACGCGGACGACGACGGCGTCTGGGGCACGAACCGGGTGATCCTCTCCGGCTGGTCGCGCGGCGGGGGGACGACGTCCGGCCAGGGGCTGGCCCGCGTCGGCTTCGTGAACGCGGGCGACCCGAACCACCTCTCCTACACCTGGGCGCTGCTCGCCGTCCCGGTCGACGGCGGGCGGGACTACCGGGGACTGGTCTCCCATGTCTCCGGGATGGTCTGGTACCAGGACAAGCTGCTGGTCACCGCCGACGACGGGGACCGGGCCGCGCTCTACGTCTACGACATGAACCGCGTCCAGCGCGCCACGGTGGCCGGCGACGCGGTCGGCCGGGTGCCGGGCGGCTGGTCGGCCCACGGCTGCCGCTTCGTGCTGCCCGCCATCGGCTCCTACCGGATGGACGGCGGTTCCGGCGCGCCGCGTCCGGCGACGGTCTCCCTGGACCGCAGCACCGCGCCGGACAGCCTGGTGGCCGGCGAATGGACCCTGGGCGACGGCGACCGGGGAGCCCGGCTGTGGCGCTACCCCTTCAGCACCGCCCCCGGCCACGCGGGGCTGCTCGCGACGGACACGGCCGGGCGGGTGCGCGCCTCGCAGGCGTACGAGACGAAGCTGACCGGCGTGCGGGGCGTGCTGGCCTACCGCGACCAGTGGTACGTGACGCGCGCCGCCGGTCCACGCGACCGCCACGGGACGCTGTGGCGCCAGACCGCGGACGGCGGCGAGAAGGACGGCAAGGGGAGCGGCTCGGGCGCCGCCGAGTGCGGCTCGGCGAAGACCCACCGCTGCTGGAGCCCGCAGACCGAGTCCCTCTCCTACTGGCAGGCGACCGGCGAGGTCTGGACGCAGTCGGGCCGCGCGCTGTTCGCGCTGCCGCTGGCCTCGATCGACAGAACGACGGAGTAGATGATTCCCTGACGGGCATGGCCAACATCCCCGTGACCACCTGGTCCCTGGAGCAGACGGACCCGACGGACCTCCTCCCGGCCGCCGCGCCCGAGGGCGACGTGCGGATCGTCCGCTCCGAGGTCCCCTCCCCCGAGTTCAGCCGTTTCCTGTACGCGTCCGTCGGCGGGGACATCCGCTGGATCGACCGGCTGCGCTGGACGTACGCGCAGTGGCAGGAGCACCTGGCGCGGCCGGGGGTGGAGACCTGGGTCGCCCAGGACCGGGGCACGCCGGCCGGGTACGTCGAGCTGGAACCGCAGGACGACGGGGTCGTGGAGATCGTCTACTTCGGGCTGCTCCCGGCCTTCCGCGGGCGGCGGATCGGCGGTCGCCTGCTGTCGTTCGGCGCCGCCCGGGCGTGGGATCTCGCGGAGCGCTGGCCCGGACTGCCGCAGACCAAGCGGGTGTGGCTGCACACGTGCAGCCTGGACGGCGAGCACGCGATGGACAACTATCTGCGCCGCGGCTTCAAGCTGTTCGACACCAAGGTGGAGGAGCAGCCCGAGGTGCCCGCGCCGGGCCCGTGGCCAGGGGCGTTCCCGGCCTGAACGGCCGCTCCTTAGCGGTTCTGACCTGCGCGGACAAGAGGCCGCGCGGTCCGTGTGATCGAGGACACCCTTGTCTCGCAGAACGAGACAAGGGTGTCCGCATCGCGGACGAAGCTGGACTGTGTCCAGATCGCCGTGACACGCTTTCGCCATGTCCGGAACTGGAATCGCCTTGGTGAGTCGGCGACACGTCGATCTCGGCCGCATGTCCAGCGCCATCTGTCCGGCGAGCTGACGAGCCGCAGCACCGCCGACGTCTCCGCAAGAGCCTCCCGCCTGCGCAATGACGCGCAAGGTTTTCCCGTGCGCCCGTACGCGCAGGTCAGAGCCGCTTCCCGCCTGTCTTGAAGGACGTATCACCCATGGCCGCCACCCCGCAGAACCCTGCCGCCGCGACTCCCCGCCGCAAGGTGAGCCGTCACCGCGGCGAGGGCCAGTGGGCCGCGGGGCACTTCACACCGCTCAACGGGAACGAACAGGTCAAGAAGGACGACGACGGTCTCAACGTGCGGACACGCATTGAGACGATCTACTCCAAGCGCGGCTTCGACTCGATCGACCCCAGCGACCTGCGCGGCCGGATGCGCTGGTGGGGCCTCTACACCCAGCGCAAGCCCGGGATCGACGGCGGCAAGACCGCCGTCCTCGAGCCGGAGGAGCTGGACGACAAGTTCTTCATGCTGCGCGTGCGCATCGACGGCGGGCGGCTGACCACCGAGCAGCTGCGCGTGATCGGCGAGATCTCACAGGAGTTCGCGCGCGGCACGGCCGACATCACCGACCGGCAGAACGTCCAGTACCACTGGATCCGCATCGAGGACGTGCCGGAGATCTGGAACCGCCTGGAGGCGGTCGGCCTGTCCACCACCGAGGCCTGCGGTGACACGCCCCGCACCATCCTCGGCTCGCCCGTCGCCGGCATCGCCGAGGACGAGATCGTCGACGGCACGCCGGCCGTCGAGGAGATCCACCGCCGCGTCATCGGCAACCCCGCCTTCTCGAACCTGCCCCGCAAGTTCAAGACCGCGGTCTCCGGCTCCCCGCTGCTGGACGTGGCGCACGAGATCAACGACGTCGCCTTCGTCGGTGTGCACCACCCCGAGCACGGCCCCGGCTTCGACGTCTGGGTGGGCGGCGGCCTGTCCACGAACCCCAAGATCGGCGTCCGGCTCGGCGCGTGGGTTCCGGTGGACGAGGTCGCGGACGTCCACGAGGGCGTCGTCTCGATCTTCCGCGACTACGGCTACCGGCGGCTGCGCAACCGCGCCCGTCTGAAGTTCCTGGTCGCCGACTGGGGACCGGAGAAGTTCCGGCAGGTGCTGGAGGACGAGTACCTGCGGCGCGAGCTGGTCGACGGCCCCGCCCCGGAGCAGCCGGTCGAGCGGTGGCGCGACCACGTCGGCGTGCACCGCCAGAAGGACGGCCGCTACTACGTCGGCTTCGCACCGCGCGTCGGCCGGGTGGACGGCGCCACCCTGACCAAGATCGCCGAGCTGGCCGAGGCGCACGGCTCGGGACGGGTGCGCACCACCGTCGAGCAGAAGATGATCGTCCTCGACGTCACGCAGGAGCAGGTCGACTCGCTGGTCGAGGCGCTGGAGGCGCTGGACCTCACCACCCGGCCCTCCACCTTCCGGCGCGGCACCATGGCCTGCACCGGCATCGAGTACTGCAAGCTCGCCATCGTCGAGACCAAGCAGCGCGGTTCCGCGCTCATCGACGAACTGGAGCGCCGCCTCCCGGAGTTCGACGAACCGCTCACCATCAACCTCAACGGCTGCCCGAACGCCTGCGCCCGCATCCAGGTCGCGGACATCGGTCTCAAGGGCCAGCTGGTCCTGGACGACCAGGGCCGCCAGGTCGAGGGCTACCAGGTGCACCTGGGCGGCGCGCTCGGACTGGAGGCCGGGTTCGGCCGCAAGGTGCGGGGCCTGAAGGTCACCTCCGACGAGCTGCCGGACTACGTGGAGCGCGTGCTGAAGCGGTTCCAGGACGAGCGCGAGGACGGCGAGCGCTTCGCCGCCTGGGCCGCGCGGGCCGACGAGGAGGCCCTCTCATGAGCGAGCGCGCAGCCCCCTTCTACTGCCCCTACTGCGGCGACGAGGACCTCCGGCCGAGCGAAGCCCCGGCGGGCGGACACGGCGCCTGGGAATGCGCGGCCTGCAACCGCGCCTTCCAGCTGAAGTTCCTCGGGCTGCTCGCCCGGGGCGTTCAGCGCACCGACACGGGAGGGGACGGGATATGACGACCGCTCAGGAAAGCCGTACGACGGACGAGTTGAAGGAACTGGCCGAGCAGGCGGGCCGTGACCTGGAGGACGCCTCCGCGCTGGAGATCCTCCAGTGGGCGGTGGACACCTTCGGCGCCCGGTTCTGCGTGACGTCCTCCATGGAGGACGCCGTGGTGGCGCACCTCGCGTCCCGGGTCCGCAAGGGCGTCGACGTCGTCTTCCTCGACACCGGCTACCACTTCCCCGAGACCATCGGCACCCGCGACGCGGTGGAGGCCGTGATGGACGTCAACGTCATCACCCTCACCCCGCGCCACAGCGTCGCCGAGCAGGACGCCCGGTACGGGCCCCGGCTCCACGACCGCGACCCCGACCTGTGCTGCAAGCTGCGCAAGGTGCAGCCGCTGGAGGAAGGGCTCAAGGACTACCAGGCATGGGCCACGGGCCTGCGCCGCGACGAGTCGCCGACCCGGGCGGGCACCCCGGTCGTCGGCTGGGACGAGAAGCGGCAGAAGGTCAAGATCTCGCCCATCGCCCGCTGGACCCAGGACGACGTCGACGCCTACGTCACCGAGCACGGCGTGCTGACCAACCCCCTGCTGATGGACGGCTACACCTCCGTCGGGTGCGCCCCCTGCACCCGCCGCGTCCTGGAGGGCGAGGACGCGCGCGCCGGACGCTGGGCGGGGCGGGCGAAGACCGAGTGCGGACTGCACTGACCCCATGGCCACGACCCCCGCGAACACCCCCGCCCCCACCCCCACTTCTACGAACCGGGAGAACCACGTGACGACCGGAGCCACCGTCTGGCTCACGGGTCTGCCGAGCGCCGGCAAGACCACCATCGCGTACGAGCTGGCCGGCCGGCTGCGCGAGGAGGGCCACCTCGTCGAGGTGCTCGACGGCGACGAGATCCGCGAGTTCATCTCCGCGGGCCTCGGCTTCAGCCGCGAGGACCGGCACGTCAACGTGCAGCGCATCGGCTTCCTGGCCGAACTGCTCGCCCGCAACGGCGTGAAGGCGCTGGTGCCGGTGATCGCCCCCTACGCCGACAGCCGCGAGGCGGTGCGCAAGCGCCACCAGGAGAGCGGAACCGCCTACCTGGAGGTGCATGTGGCGACCCCCGTCGAGGTGTGCTCGGTGCGTGACGTCAAGGGCCTGTACGCCAAGCAGGCGGCGGGCGAGCTGACCGGCCTCACCGGGGTCGACGACCCCTACGAGGCGCCCGAGCAGCCCGACCTGCGGATCGACTCCCAGGAGCAGACCGTGCAGGAGTCCGCGGCGTCGGTGTACGCCCTGCTCAGCGAGAGGGGACTGGCATGACGACGACCGTCGCCCAGACCGGGGAGGGTACGGTCAGCCCGTACGCCCTGAGCCACCTGGACGCGCTGGAGTCGGAGGCGGTGCACATCTTCCGTGAGGTGGCGGGGGAGTTCGAGCGGCCGGTGGTGCTGTTCTCCGGTGGCAAGGACTCCATCGTGATGCTGCATCTGGCGTTGAAGGCGTTCGCGCCGGCGGCGGTGCCGTTCTCGCTGCTGCACGTGGACACCGGGCACAACTTCCCCGAGGTGCTGGCCTACCGCGACCGGGTGGTCGCCGAGCACGGGCTGCGGCTGCATGTGGCGTCGGTGCAGGACTACATCGACCGCGGGGTGCTGAAGGAGCGGGCGGACGGTACGCGCAATCCGCTGCAGACGCTGCCGCTGACGGAGAAGATCCAGGCGGAGCGGTTCGACGCGGTCTTCGGCGGCGGGCGCCGGGACGAGGAGAAGGCGCGGGCCAAGGAGCGGGTGTTCTCGCTGCGCGACGAGTTCTCGCAGTGGGATCCGCGCCGTCAGCGCCCCGAGCTGTGGAACCTGTACAACGGCCGGCACGCGCCGGGTGAGCATGTGCGGGTCTTCCCGCTGTCGAACTGGACCGAGCTGGACGTGTGGCAGTACATCGCCCGCGAGGACATCGCCCTGCCGCGGATCTACTTCGCGCACGAGCGCGAGGTGTTCGCCCGCGGCGGGATGTGGCTGACCCCCGGCGAGTGGGGCGGCCCCCGCGAGGGCGAGAGCGTCGAGAAGCGCCTGGTGCGCTACCGCACGGTCGGTGACATGTCGTGCACGGGGGCCGTCGATTCCGACGCGGTGACGCTGGACGACGTGATCGCCGAGATCGCCGCTTCCCGGCTGACCGAGCGCGGCGCGACCCGCGCCGACGACAAGATGTCCGAGGCCGCGATGGAAGACCGCAAGCGCGAGGGGTACTTCTAGAGATGAGCACCGTCACCGCCGAGGCACTCTCGGACACGACCCTGCTGCGGTTCGCCACCGCCGGATCCGTCGACGACGGCAAGTCCACGCTGGTGGGCCGGCTGCTGCACGACTCCAAGTCGATCCTCACCGACCAGCTGGAGGCCGTCGAACGCGCCTCCACCAGCCGTGGCCAGGACACCCCCGACCTGGCGCTGCTCACCGACGGGCTGCGCGCCGAGCGCGAGCAGGGCATCACCATCGACGTGGCCTACCGCTACTTCGCCACCCCCCGGCGCCGGTTCATCCTCGCGGACACGCCGGGGCATGTGCAGTACACCCGCAACATGGTCACCGGCGCCTCGACGGCCGAGCTGACGGTGATCCTGGTCGACGCCCGCAACGGCGTCGTGGAGCAGACCCGCCGCCACGCGGCGATCGCGGCGCTGCTGCGGGTGCCGCACGTGGTCCTGGCGGTGAACAAGATGGACCTCGTCGACTACCGCGAGTCCGTGTTCGCCCGGATCGCGCGGGAGTTCACCGCCTACGCGGGCGAACTGGGCGTGCCCGAGGTCACCGCCATCCCCATCTCCGCCCTCGCCGGCGACAACGTCGTCGACGCTTCCGCGCACATGGACTGGTACGGCGGCCCCACCTTCCTCGAACACCTGGAGACGGTTCCGGTGAGCCACGACCTGGCCCACTGCCACGCCCGTCTGCCGGTGCAGTACGTGATCCGGCCGCAGACGGCCGAGCACCCCGACTACCGGGGCTACGCCGGCCAGATCGCGGCCGGCACCTTCCGCGTCGGCGACCCCGTCACCGTCCTGCCGTCCGGCCGCACCACCACGATCACCGGCATCGACCTGCTCGGCGAACGGGTGGACAGCGCCCGCACCCCGCAGTCGGTGACGGTGCTGCTCGCGGACGACATCGACGTCTCGCGCGGCGACCTGATCGTGCCCACCAAGGACGCCCCGGCGACCACGCAGGACGTCGAGGCCACCGTCTGCCACGTCGCCGACCAGCCCCTGACCGTCGGCCACCGGGTGCTGATCAAGCACGGCACCCGCACGGTCAAGGCGATCGTCAAGGACATCCCCTCCCGCCTCACCCTCGACGACCTGTCCCTGCACCCGCACCCCGGACAGCTCGTCGCCAACGACATCGGCCGGGTCAAGATCCGCACCGCCGAGCCGCTGCCCGTCGACTCCTACGCCGACTCCCGCCGCACCGGCTCCTTCATCCTCATCGACCCCTCCGACGGCACCACCCTCACCGCCGGCATGGCCGGCGAGTCCTTCGCCGCCCCCGAACCGGTCAAGGACGCGTCCGACGAAGACGGTTGGGACTTCTGACCGTGAACTCACCCGATTTCTACTCGACGTTCGCGAAGGAGGGCGGCCGTGTCGGCAGCGGCGCCCTCGGGAGCGGGCAGGGCGGAGTGGGCCGATGTGCGCGTTGACGTACGCGCACTGCCTGCGCGCCCCGTCCCCCCGCACCTCCCCCCATGCTCCACTTCGCTCGCAGACGACGGGACCCGCGTCCCGGAGGCGGCGAAGACCCCATGCCGACTTCCCGGCCACGACCTGAACGACCGTGACCGCCGGGCCAACGAGAGGAACCCCTCCCGTGCCTGCCAACCGCTCCGCTTCTCTGCGCCGCGCCGTCGCGGCCGTTGCCGCCCTGCCCCTGCTCACCCTGGCCGCCTGCGGCTACGGGTCCGAGGCCAAGGCGGACAACGCCAAGGAGAAGGTCGCCGCCGGATCGAAGAAGATCGACGGTCTCGACACCGTCAAGATCGGCTACTTCGGCAACCTCACCCACGGGACCGCTCTGGTCGGCCGGGACCAGGGCATCTTCCAGAAGGCGCTGGGCGCCACCAAGGCCTCGTACGCCACCTTCAACGCGGGTCCCTCGGAGATCGAGGCGCTGAACGCCGGCTCCATCGACATCGGCTGGATCGGCCCGTCCCCGGCGATCAACGGCTACACCAAGTCCGGCGGCAAGAGCCTGCGCATCATCGGCGGTTCGGCGTCCGGCGGGGTGAAGCTCGTCGTCGACCCGGCCAAGATCAAGTCCGTCGGGGACCTCAAGGGCAAGAAGATCGCCACGCCCCAGCTCGGGAACACGCAGGACGTCGCGTTCCTGAACTGGATCTCGGAGCAGGGCTGGAAGGTCGACGCGCAGAGCGGCAAGGGCGACGTCACGGTCGTCCGCAGTGACAACAAGGTGACCCCGGACGCCTTCAAGGCCGGTTCGATCGACGGCGCCTGGGTGCCGGAGCCGACCGCGTCGAAGCTGGTCGCCGAGGGCGGCAAGGTGCTGCTCGACGAGGCGTCGCTGTGGCCCGGCAAGAAGTTCGTGATCACCAACATCATCGTGTCGCAGAAGTTCCTCGCGGCCCACCCGCAGGTCGTCGAGGCCGTGCTGAAGGGTGCGGTCGAGACCAACAAGTGGATCGGCGCCCACCCGGCCGAGGCGAAGGCGGCGGCGAACAGGCAGCTGGAGGCCGACTCCGGCAAGGCGCTGCCGGCGAACGTCCTGGACCCGGCGTGGTCGTCGATCCAGTTCATCGACGACCCGCTGGCCGCCACGCTCGGCACCGAGGCGGCGCACGCGGTCAAGGCGGGTCTGCTGAAGCAGCCCGACCTCAAGGGAATCTACGACCTGTCGATCCTGAACAAGGTCCTCAAGGCCGAGGGCGAGCCCACCGTCGATGCCGCCGGTCTCGGCGTCAGCTGACCGCATCCGATGAGTTCCCAGGAGGTGACGACCATGGCCACGACCCTCGCCAAGGCCGCCGAGACCGTTGAGTCGGTGGAGTACGCGGCACGCCTCGAGCACGTCTCGAAGTCCTTCGCGGGACCGGGCGGGGAGCAGCTCGTCCTGGACGACATCACCCTCGATGTCGCGCCCGGCGAGTTCGTCACCCTCCTGGGGGCCTCGGGCTGCGGGAAGTCCACGCTGCTGAACCTGGTGGCGGGCCTCGACAGGCCGACCGCCGGGACCATCACCACGGACGGCCGTGCGGCGCTGATGTTCCAGGAGCACGCCCTCTTCCCGTGGCTGACGGCCGGAAAGAACATCGAACTCGCCCTGAAGCTGAGGGGGGTGGCGAAGCCGGACCGGCGCGACAAGGCCGAGGAACTGCTGGAGCTGGTCCGGCTGAAGGGCGCGCACGGCAAGCGGGTGCACGAGCTGTCCGGCGGCATGCGCCAGCGCGTGGCGATGGCCCGCGCGCTGGCACAGGAGAGCCGGCTGCTGCTGATGGACGAGCCGTTCGCGGCGCTGGACGCCATCACGCGGGACGTGCTGCACGACGAGCTGACCCGGATCTGGGAGGAGACGGGGCTGTCCGTCCTCTTCGTCACGCACAACGTGCGCGAGGCGGTCCGGCTCGCGCAGCGCGTCGTGCTGCTGTCCTCCCGGCCCGGCCGGGTGGCGCGCGAGTGGTCGGTGGACATCCCGCAGCCGCGCCGCATCGAGGACGCCCCCGTGGCGGAACTGTCCGTCGAGATCACCGAAGTCCTGCGTGGGGAGATCCGCCGTCATGGCCAGCACTGAGACGAACACGACGACGGCGGCGAAGCCGGCCGCCCACGCGCTGGACGGTGTGGAGGCGGGTCTCGACGCGCTGGACGTGGTCACCCCCGCGGGCCGTGTCCCCTTCCGGCGGACGTTCGTCGACAAGATCCTGCCGCCGCTCGTCGCGAGCGCGTTGCTGCTGGTCGTCTGGCAGATCACCTTCAAGGTGGTCGACGACCCGACGAAGCTGGTCTCGCCGCTGGACGTCTGGGCCACGCTGCGGGACGCCTGGCTCCGGGGCGAGCTGCTCGGCTACATCTGGACCAGCGTCTCGCGCGGTCTGCTCGGCTTCCTCTTCGCCCTCGCGATCGGCACTCCGCTGGGGCTGCTGGTGGCGCGGGTGAAGTTCGTGCGGGCGGCGATCGGACCGATCCTGTCGGGTCTGCAGTCGCTCCCGTCGGTGGCCTGGGTGCCGCCGGCCGTGCTGTGGCTGGGTCTGAACAACTCGATGATGTACGCGGTGATCCTGCTCGGGGCGGTGCCGTCCATCGCCAACGGGCTGGTGTCCGGCGTCGACCAGGTGCCGCCGTTGTTCCTGCGGGCCGGGCGCACCATGGGCGCGACGGGCCTGCGGGGCACCGTCCACATCACGCTGCCGGCCGCGCTGCCCGGCTATGTGGCGGGCCTGAAGCAGGGCTGGGCGTTCTCGTGGCGTTCGCTGATGGCGGCGGAGATCATCGCGTCGTTCCCCGATCTCGGCGTGGGCCTCGGCCAGTTGCTGGAGAACGGGCGCAACGCGAGCGACATGTCGATGGTGTTCGAGGCGATCCTGCTCATCCTGTTCGTCGGCATCGCCATCGACCTGCTGATCTTCAGCCCGCTGGAGCGGTGGGTGCTGCGCAGTCGCGGTCTGCTGGTGAAGGGCTGACGGGCCGTGTCCAGGAATCCGCTCTCTCCCGTTCTCGTGGTGATCGCCCACGGGAGCCGCGATCCGCGGCACGCGGCGACCGTCGACGCGCTCGTGCGGCGCGTGCGGTCCCTGCGGCCCGGGCTGCGGGTGGAGACCGGCTTCCTGGACTTCAACGTCCCGTCCGTGCAGGGGGTGCTGGAGTCGCTGGCCGCGGAGGGCGTGCGTGAGGTGGTGGCGCTGCCGCTGCTGCTGACCCGCGCGTTCCACGCGAAGGCGGACATCCCGGCGGTGCTGCGGGACGCGCCGTCGCGGCTGCGGATCCGGCAGGCCGAGGTGCTCGGCCCGTCCCCGCTGCTGCTGAGCGCCCTGGAACGGCGGTTGTACGAGGCGGGGTTGACGCCCGCCGACAAGTCCTCGACCGGGGTCGTCCTGGCCTCGGCGGGGTCCACGGACCCGGAGGCGATCGCAGTGATCGCAGCAATCGCGCGGGAGTGGCGGCGCACCGGTTGGTGTGCCGTGCGGCCTGCGTTCGCCTCCGCCTCCCTTCCGCGCACCGAGGACGCGGTCCGCGAGCTGCGCGAGCTGGGCTGCTCCCGGGTCGCGGTCGCCCCGTACGTCCTGGCTCCCGGCTTCCTGCCGGACCGCATCGCGCGGGGCGCGGCCGGGGCGGACGTCCTGGCCGATGTGCTCGGCCCGGCGCCGGAGGTGGCCCGGGTGCTGCTGGGGCGCTACGACTCGGCGCGCACGCCGCTGCGGGCGGCCGTCGGCGCCTGACCCGCCGGCGCCCACCCTCCTGTCCCACACCCGCGGGCCGCGTCCCGGCGCCGCGTCCCAGCGCCGCGTCCCAGCGCCGCGCCCCGGCCTCGCGACCGTCCCTTGCGACCGTCCCTTGCGATCGGCCGGGCGAGTCCTCAGCCGGTGCGGACGCCGGCGACGGCGTCGTCCGCCATGCGGACGAGCTGGCTCAGAGGGAGGGATCCCGGCGCCCTGCGCTCGCGGGCGAAGGCGTTCGCGAGCCGTTGCAGCAGTTCGTTCAGCGGGGTCGGCACGCCGTGCAGGCGGCCGAGGAGCACGATCTCGCCGTTGAGGTAGTCGGCCTCGATGCTGCCCGCGCCGCGGCTGAGGGACTGCCAGGAGGAGCCGCCGCCGCGCGGGACGCCGGGGAGCGGGACCAGGGTGACCTTGTCGCCGCGGGCCGCGCGCTGCTCTTCCGCGCCCGTGTACGCGATGCCGGCCGCGTCGAGCACGGCCGCGCCCTCCGCGCGCACCCGGTCGAACAGCGCCTCGCCAGCGGGGCCGGTGACCGGGCCGCTCACCGCTTCGAGGGCGTTGCCGAGGTTGGACAGCAGCTTGGCGTACTGCCAGCGGGCGACGTCGGGGACGGCCGGCGCCTCGAAGCGCGCCTTCTCCAGGTCGGCACAGATGCCGCGGGCGGTGTCGTCGACGCCGTGCGGGTGGCGGCCGAGGTGGAGGATGCCGGTGAGCGGGGCGCCGGCGGCGGAGACGACGCCGGGCTCCACGTGGGTCGAGGGCAGCCAGACGCAGACGGCGTAGACGTGCCGGAACCGGCGCAGGGCCATCCGGGGGCTCTCCACTCCGTTCTGGGCGCACACCAGCGGGAGCCGCTCGGCCGCCGTGCCCCCGCCCTCGACGGGGGCCGGGCCCCAGGTGTGCAGCGCCGCCTCGCTGTCCTGGGTCTTCACGGCGAGGACGAGGACGTCGTCGGCCCGCAGTGTGCCGAGTTCGTCCGGTCCGGCGACCACGGGCAGCCGGTGGGTCAGCTCGCCCTCCGGCACGCGGAGCCGCAGTCCGCCCTCGGCGAGCGCCGCCCGGTGCGCGCCGCGCGCGACGAGGACGACCTCCTGCCCGGACTCCGCGAGCCGCCCGCCGACCGTTCCGCCGATCGCCCCTGCCCCGATGATGATGTAGCGCATGGGACGAGCCTCGCACACCTGTGCCGGGGACCGCGACGCTCTCAGGCCCGCGTCATCTCCACCAGTTTGACGACGGTGTTCCAGTTCCGGGTGGTGGTGATCAGGCCCTTGGTGACGCGGGGCCTGGCCAGTTGCTCGGCCAGCCGGGAGCGGCCCAGTCCCTCCGGGGCGTACAGGTACAGGGCGCGGTCGCCGAGCCGGAACTCCTCGGGGAGGTGGGCGGCGCGGTCGATGCCCGCGTAGCGCTCCTCGTCGACGGGGGCGGAGCAGTAGGTGACGTGCAGTTGTTTCGCCGTCAGCTCGGCGGCCGGGAACGGGCAGGCGTCGGCGACGGCCTTCAGATAGGCGTGGTCGCGGACGATCACGCCGACGTCGAAGCCGAACCGCTCCGCGATCGCCGCCGTGAGGTCGGCCGCGAGGCTCTCCTCGTCGCCGTGCGCGCCGGCGAACACGGCCTGGCCGCTCTGCAGATGGGTGCGCACCTCGCCGTGGCCGAGACCCTCCATGAGGGCGCGCAGGTCGGCCATCGGGACCTTTCTGCTGCCGCCCACGTTGATGCCTCGCAACAGGGCGGCGTACGTCGTCGTCATCCGCCCACCCTAAGCGGCCGTCGTGCCCCGTGGGGGTGGGCACGACGGCCGCGTCCGGGGTGGGTGACCGGTAGGAGACTCTGGCCGATCCAGGGCCTGCGGATCCATATCCTGCGTACTTCTCCACACGTCTGTGACTTGTTCAACAAACTTGCGTATTCGTTCACTTCCACCGTCCGCGGCCGGCCTCACCCTGATCGCCGTCCCCGAGACCACCGGATAGATGTAAGGGACCACTGTCCTCCCCAGCGGTGAGACGGGGCGGTCCGACGGGAGGAGTCGGGGGCCCCGCACGTCACCGGGCAGCACGAGGAGATGGCTTTATCCAGCGCATACCTTCGAATCGGAAGGTGGCGGCAGGGGCTGCTACCGCATCACAAGGGGGCAGCCCGTCATGGTGAGCGGAGAAATACGGGTGCGGGGCATCGCCGCGCGGGCCGGCGGCTGGAGCGCCCGGCATCGATGGGCCGCGGTGGGCGTCTGGCTGCTGTTCGTCGTCCTGGCCATGGGGATCGGGTCGGCGGCGGGGACGGTCGACGTCAAGGAGAGCGACCAGCTCGGGGGCGAGACCCGCACGGCCGCCCGGATCGTCGAGGACGCGGGCATCGAGGAGCCGGCCAGTGAGACGGTCCTCATCCAGTCGAAGGACGGCTCCGTCAAGGCCACGGACCCCGAGTTCCGGGCCGCCGTCGCCGCCGTCGTCACGGCCGTCGGCAAGACCGGCGAGGCGACCGACGTGAGTTCGCCGTACGACACGAAGACGATCTCGAAGGACGGTCGCAGCGCGCTCGTCCAGTTCGACATGCGCGGCGACTCCGACACCGCGGGCGACCGGGTGGAGCCGGTGCTCAAGGCCGTGGACGCGGTCGGCAAGGAGCACTCCTCGCTGCGGATCGAGGAGATCGGCGGCGCCAGCATGGCGAAGACGTTCGACGACGCGTTCGGCGACGACTTCCAGCAGGCGGAGTACTCGGCCGTGCCCGTGGCGCTGGGCATCCTGCTGATCGCCTTCGGCGCGCTGGTCGCGGCGCTGCTGCCGGTGGCCCTGGCGATCACCGCGATCATGGCGACGACGGGCCTGATGAGCATCGTCAGCCATTTCCAGCCGATGGACGACACCGCCAGTTCGGTGATGCTGCTGGTGGGTCTGGCCGTGGGCGTCGACTACTGCCTGTTCTACCTGCGCCGTGAGCGTGAGGAGCGGGCGGCGGGACGCGACCCGGAGACCGCGCTCAGGATCGCCGCCGCCACCAGCGGCCGGGCCGTGATCGTCTCCGGCGTCACCGTGTGCGTGGCCATGGCGGGCATGCTGTTCACCGGGCTCGCCACGTTCGAGGCGATGGGCCTGGCCTCCCTGATGGTGGTCGCGGTCGCCATGGTCGGTTCGGTGACCGTGCTGCCGGCGCTGCTGTCGCTGCTCGGCGAGCGGGTGGAGAAGGGACGGATCCCGTTCCTGCACCCCGACCGGCGTCGCCGCAAGGCGGGCCGCGGACGCGGCGACGAGGGCAGCCGGTTCTGGAGCGCGGTGCTGAGGGTCGTCCTCGCCAGGCCCGCCGTCTCGCTGGTCGTCGCGGCCGGCGCGCTGCTCGCCATCGCCGCTCCGGCGGTCGGCATGAAGACGCAGAACCTCACCCTGGACCAGGAGTTCGGCGACTCGCTGCCCATCGTGCAGACCTACAACCGGGTCAACGACGCCTTCCCGGGCGGCTCCGAGCCGGCCGAGGTCATCGTCAAGGCTGCCGACATCAACGCCCCCGAGGTGAAGGCGGCGCTGGAGCAGTTCCGGCAGCGGGCGATCAGCTCGGGCGCCTCGCGCGGGCCGGTCGAGATCAAGCTGCACGACGCGCAGAACCTCGCCTACGTGTACGTGCCGCTGGTCGGCGGCTCGGACCTGGACAAGGCGGGGGCGAGCCTGGACAAGCTGCGCGACGAGGTGCGCCCCGCCACACTCGGCAAGGTCGACGGCGTGCAGGCTCCGATCACCGGACAGGTGGCCGGGTCGAACGACTTCAACGACCAGCTGGCCGGAGCCGTCGCGCCCGTCTTCGCGTTCGTCGTGGTCTTCGCCTTCCTGCTGATGCTGCTGTCCTTCCGGTCGCTGACGATCGCGATCACCTCGATCGTGCTCAACCTGCTGTCGGTGGGCGCGGCCTACGGCATCCTGGTGGCCGTCTTCCAGCACGGCTGGGGCGCTTCGCTGGTGGGGGCGGAGGGCGTCGGCGCCCTCATCACCTGGCTGCCCCTGTTCCTCTTCGTCATCCTCTTCGGCCTGTCGATGGACTACCACGTGTTCGTCGTCTCGCGGATCCGTGAGGCGCGGCTGCGGGGGCGTACGACGAACGAGGCCATCCGGCACGGTGTGGTCACCACGGCGGGCGTGGTCACCAGCGCCGCGGTCATCATGGTCGCCGTGTTCGCGATCTTCGGAACGCTGTCCATGCAGTCCATGAAGCAGATGGGCGTGGGCCTGGCGGCCGCGGTCCTGATCGACGCGACGGTCATCCGGGGCGTGCTGCTGCCGGCCGTGATGGCGCTGCTCGGTGAGCGCAACTGGTACCTGCCGAAGTGGCTGGGCTGGCTGCCCGACTTCACCCACGACGAGGCGCCGGAGCCGGTCGCCCCGGCGGCGCGCGACGACGAGGGCGAGCGCCTGCCGGTCTGACCCTGCCGAGGCCTCGCGCAACGAGGGCTCGCGCTGAACGAGGGCTCGCGGAACGAGGGCTCGTCGACCTCCCGGGGGAGTCGACGAGCCCTCACCTGTGTCCCCCGGCCGGCGTGTGGCCGGGGCACGGTCGGGGCGCGGTCGGGGCACGCACGGTTCGGCGCGGTGGAGCCGTGCGGGTCAGGGGGAGTCCGGCGCGGTGGAGGGCGTGCGGGTCAGGCGGGGAGTTCGGCCTCGATGAGGTCGGCGGCGCGCCGGGTGCCGCCCTCGTCCGCCATCTCGGCCTGGATGTCCTTGAGCCGCCGGGCGACCTCGGCGTCGCCGACGAGGGCCAGGGCCGCCGCCCGCAGGGCCTCGGCCGTCGCCTCCGCCGTGGGGATCTGCCGGGCCACTCCGAGGCCCTCCAGCACGTCGGCGTTGCCGAACTGGTCCACGGCCTGGGGTACGGCGATCATCGGCGTGGCGGTGGCCAGGCCTTCCTGGCTGCCGCCGGCGCCGGCGTGCGTCACGAACAGGTCCGCCTGCCGAAGGACCGCCAACTGCGGTACCCAGGCGTGGACTTCGACGGTGTCGGGCAGGTCACCCAGGACCGCGGGGTCGACGTGCCTGCCGATCTGGAGCACGAGGCGCCAGCCGGGCAGGTCCCCGAAGGCCCGCACGCACTCCCGGTAGAAGTCGGGCCGCTCGGTGAACGTCGAGCCCAGCGAGACGAGGACGACCCGGTCGGCGCCGGCGGGACGGGTCCACTCCCCCTCGGCCGCCCGGTCGCCCTGGCACGCGCCGACGAACGTGTACACGCTGCCGTCGACCCGGTCGGCGCAGGGCTGGAGCGCCCGGGGAATCAGCACGAGCGAGCGGGCGGGCCGGCCGACGAAGCGGTCGGGGTGCTCGGTGATCCCGTTCTCCTCCAGCCAGGCGTGGAAACGGGCGTAGTAGGCCCTGCCGCGCTCCGTCCGCCTCGGCTCGGCCCACATCGGCTCGGCGACCTCCTCCTCGTACCCCTCCCAGGCCACGAGGTTGGGCGAGAGGGAGATCGCGGGGACACCCCAGCGGTGGGCGAGGACGCGGGCCGGGTACGAGGTGATGTCGTGCAGCACCAGATCGGGCCGGTCCCCCTCGTAGGCCTCGCTCAGCCGGGGCAGCGCCTGGATCGCATCGGCCAGGAAGGGCTCCACGTGGTCGAGGAGGGTGCTGCCCCAGGCGGCGGGGTCGTCGTCGGGCGCGGGCAGGGTCGAGTGCCACGTCTTGACCTCGGCGCCGGTGGCGGCGACCTTCTCGGCGAAGACGGGCGGAATCGCGTAGGTCACCCGGTGGCCGCGCGCGACGAGTTCGCGGACGACTTCCAGGCTCGGGTTCACGTGGCCGTGCGCGGCGATGGAGAACATGGCGATGTGGGCGGGGCGACTGGTCATGCCATCGACCGTAAACGAGACGATACGTCTCGTGCAATCCGTTTACCGCGCCGGCCGCCGTGACGCGCTTCAGGCATGCCGGCCGTGTCCTTCCACTCGGCGCAGCCGCGCACGGACGGGGCGGGCTCCGGACGCGGAAGGCGCGGTACGCCGTCAACACACCGCGCGCGCGGAGCCGTCCGCACGAATGCGACACTGACCGTCGGACGGCCGGATCCGGACGCCGCCCGGTGCGCCGGACGCCGGGAGAGGCGATGCCGGGAGAGGCGACGCCGGGCGAGGCGACGCCGGGCGAGGCGACGCCGGGCGAGGCGACGCCGGGCGAGGCGACGCCGGGCGAGGCGACGCCGGGCGAGGAACGACACGGAGGCGGACGATGGACGAGGCACTTGCGCGCGACGCACTGGCCGCGGCGGGAGTGCTGCCCGGCCCGGCCACCGACGCGCGGCTGCTCGCCCTGGGCGAGAACGCGGTGTTCGCCGCGGGTGACCTGGTGGTGAAGGTGGGGCGCGACGCCGAGCTTCTCGACCGGGCCCGGCGCGAGCTGGACGTCGCCGCATGGCTCGCCGACGCGGGCGTCCCCGCGGTGCGCGCGGCCGCGCCGGAGCCGCTGCTGGCCGAGGGCCGCCCGGTGACGGTGTGGCACCGGCTGCCCGACCCGGTCCGTCCCGCCGGGCCGCGCGATCTGGCCGACCTGCTGCGCCTGCTCCACTCCTTGCCCGTCCCGCGGTTCGGGCTGCCGCCGCGCGACCTGCTGTCCGGGGTGGAACGCTGGCTGCGCCTCGCGGGCGACGCCGTCGACCCGGCGGACGCGGCGTATCTGCGTGAGCGCCGCGACGGCTTCGCGTCGGCCGCCGCCGCGCTCACCCCGCACCTGCCTCCCGGTCCGGTCCACGGGGACGCGCTGCCCCGCAATGTGCACGTCGGGCCCGACGGCCCCGTCCTGGTCGACCTGGAGACCGTCTCCGCCGATCTGCGCGAGCACGACCTGGTGGTGATGGCGCTCTCCCGCGACCGGTACGGCCTGCCCGCCGCGGAGTACGACGCGTTCACCGAGGCGTACGGCTGGGACGTGCGGGAGTGGGCGGGCTGCGAGGTCCTGCGGGGCGCCCGCGAGACCGCGAGCTGCGCCTGGGTCGCCCAGCACGCGCCCTCGAATCCCAAAGCGCTGGCCGAGTTCCGCCGCCGCGTGGCCTCGCTGCGGGACGGTGACGCAGGCGTGCGCTGGTACCCGTTCTGACCCGCCGCTTCTGACCCGCCGCTTCTGACCGGCCGCGCGCGATCCTCGGCCCGAGCCGCGCACACGACCGCCCCCGTGCCGATACGGGAGTGCGCGTGGTCGCCCCCTCAGCCTTAGGGGGTTGGAAGCCTCAGGGGGCTGGAGACGTCAGGCGGGTTTCGTGGCCGGTTCGCGCATCGGCCAGGCGCTGTCCACCACCGCGTCCGCGTCGCCCTTGCGGCGCAGGAAGTCCTGGAAGTCCGCCGCCCATTGCGCGTACCACTCGATCTGACGGCGGTGCAGCTCCGCCGGGCCGAGGGAGGCGACCTTGGGATGGCGGACGGCTATGGCGCAGGCGAGGCGGGCCGCGGCCAGGGCGTCCGCCGAGGCGTCGTGCGCGCGCTCCAGAGGGACGCCGTACTCGCCGCAGACCGCCTCGAGGTTGCGCTTGCCGCGCCGGTAGCGGTCCACCGAGCGGTCGATGGTGTACGGGTCGACGACCGGCGCCGGGTCGAGGCCGCCCAGCCGGTCGCTCAGCGAAGGCAGGCCGTGGCGGCGCAGCTCGGCGGAGAGGAGGGTGAGGTCGAAGGCGGCGTTGTAGGCCACGACCGGGACGCCGGTGCGCCAGTAGCCGGTGAGGACGTCCGCGAGGGCGTCCGCCACCCGGTCGGCGGGGGCGCCTTCGGCGGCGGCCCGCTCGTTGCTGATGCCGTGCACGGCGACCGCGTCGGCCGGGATCTCGACGCCCGGATCCGCCAGCCACTCGCGGTGGCCCAGGACCTGCCCGTCCCTGACCTCGATCACGGCTCCCGTGACGATGCGCGCCTCGCGCGGGTCCGTCCCGGTCGTCTCCAGGTCGAAGCCGATCAGCAGCTCCTGGTACCAGGCCATGATGGCCCCCCTTCTCGGTGGTGCTTTCCCCCAGTGGTCTCCACCCTCGCACGGGCCACTGACAATCCGAGGATCGCGTTCCGCACACGCGGCCCGGGGCCGCGCCCGGTCCGGGGACGAATCGCACGGACCGGATGGACCGGATGGACCGGATGGACCGGATGGACCGGACAGATCGGGTGGACCGGACGGATCAGGACACCGGTCGTGAATCGGCCCAGGCGAGCTCGAACTCCTCGCGATACGCCGCGAAGAGTCCGCCTTCTCCCACCTCGCCCGACTTGACCACCCGGTTGCCGCCGCGCAGCACCAGCACCGGCGCCTCCATTCCGCGCATCCGCCGCAGATAGGACTGGATCACGGCGATGCCGTCGGCGCCGTCGCCGTCGACGAGGTAGGCGGTGAAGCGGGGCGTCTCGTCGTACACCTGGATCTGGAAGGCGCCCGGGTCGCGCAGCCGGGCGCGGACCCGGCGCATGTGCAGGATGTTCATCTCCACGGCCCGGCTCAGTTCGCCGCGTTTCATGCCGAGTTCGCGCTCGCGGCGCTTGACCGCGCTGGAGGCGGGGTTGAGGAAGAGCAGCCGGACGCGGGCGCCGCCCTCGGCGAGGCGGACCAGCCGGCGGCCGGAGAAGTTCTGCACGAGCAGGTTGAGGCCGATGCCGATGGCGTCGATGCGGCGGGAGCCGTCGAAGATGTCCTCGGCGGGGAACTGGCGCAGCAGCCGCACCCGGTCGGTGTGGACGGCGACCACGTCCGCGTAGCGGTCGCCGACGAGGTCCTCGACGGCGTCCACGGGCAGTCTGCGCGCGGAGGGCACGTCGCCGCTGGTGCCGAGCATCTCCAGCAGTCGTGCGGAGGCCCGTTCGGCCTGGCTCAGCACGGCCTCGGACAGCGCGCGGTTGCGGGAGACGACGTTGCGGGTCACCTCCAGCTCGTCCAGGGCCAGTTCGACGTCGCGGCGGTCGTCGAAGTACGGCTCGAAGCAGGGCCAGTGCTGCACCATCAGCTCGCGCAGCTGGGGCAGGGTGAGGAAGGAGATGACGTTGTCGTCGGCCGGGTCGAGCAGATAGCCCTTGCGGCGGCTGACCTCGCGCACGGCGACGGCGCGCTGGACCCATTCCTGTCCGGCGGGTCCGGCCGCGGCGACGACCCACTCGTCGCCGTGCACGGGTTCGTAGATGGGCCGCAGCACGGCGGCCACCACGGCGCGCAGCCGCTGTTCGACGAGGTTCAGCCAGATGTAGGCCCGGCCGGCCCGCTGGGCGCGGACGCGGACCTCGCGCCAGGCGTCGGTGTCCCAGTCCAGCTCCGGACCGATGGCGTGCGTCTCCATCGGCCGGGCCAGGGACACCGTGCCGGTCGGGACGTCTGCGGAGCCCCCCTCGTGACCCTCGTCACCAGGGGGCAGCTCCAGCCCTCCCGAGCCCACCCGCGCACCGCCTTCCGCTCCCCCGAGCTCTCCCCGTGCCAACGATCAAGGAAGGGTACTCCGGGAGCGGCGGGCGGTGCAGCCGGATGGACAGGTCGTTTCTCAACTTCCGTTGCCGGGGCGACCGTTCTGTCCCGCGAGGGCGGGGGGTGTGAGCGGGTTCATGGCCGTGACGTCCCTGGGGACCAGGGAGAAGCCCTGCCAGTGGACCGGCATGGGCTGCTGGTCCTCGTCGCGCGCGATGTGGTGGAAGCCCACGTTCACCCAGGCCACCGGGTGGGTGAGGGGCTGGCCGTCCACCCACTTGTCGACGGAGTAACCGTGCAGCGGGGACCCGCAGTTGCGCACGTTGTTGCTGGCGTACTGCTCGCACTGGTTGTACTCGGTGAAGTAGACGTCGTGCCGGGTGAAGGGGCGTCCGGAGTACTTGGTGGTGGCGCCGGGGACGAACTCGTAGGAGCGGGGGTGCCCGTCCTTGTTCTTGCCGGTGGCGCTGACCACGCGCCACCAGCGCATGGTGGCCGCGTCGCCCGCGAGTTCCTTGCCGACGACCGTGCGCGTGGTCTTGGCGGTCGGGCCCTGGTCCGAGCCGGCGGGCGGGCTGACGACCGAGTCGTACTGCTCGACCTTGGCGGCGGAGTTGCCGTCGAGGCCGAAGTCGAGCCGCCAGAAGACGTTGTGGCTGTGGCTGGTGGCGTAGGCCTTGGCGCCCTTGCCGAGGGGCCAGCCGCGGCCGTCGCCGGCGTCGTAGTCGACGGGCGAGAGGCTGCCGGTGGCGCCGATGTTCATGTTGATCGCGCCGTCGTCGGAGAAGCGCCACTCGGTGATGTACTCGTACCAGCCGACCTTGTTGACGGTGTAGACGAGCAGGTCCTTGCCCTGGGCCTGGAAGACCTTGTTGCCCGTGTCGGCCTCCATGCGGTAGGCGTGGCCCCGCGCGCGCGTGGTGGTGCACAGGCCCTTGACGTTCGGGTTGTCGGAGAACGACTCGGGGACCTTCACCGTCTTGATGGTGCCGCCGGGGCACTCGGCGGGCGCCATGTTCACCAGGCCGGAGCCGAAGTTGTAGTCGGTGATGTCGTTGTACTCGTTCGTGCCGTCGTCGTAGGGCACGTGGATCTGGGCGATCTTGGCGCTGTTGAGGACTCTGATCGGCTTGGGCTCGCCGGGCGGCTGGTAGGAGATCTTCTCCAGGACCAGGCCGGACTTGGACTCGAAGCGCCAGCACATGCGCCAGGTGGTGCCGGTGGAGAGCTTCTGCTCGATGCGGTAGGCGGCGCTGCAGTCGGCCGCCGCCGCGGGAGCGGTCTTGGGCCGGGCGGCGGCCGGGCCGGCCCCGGCGGCCGCGCCTGCGGCCAGGGCGGCCACCGAGAGGCCGACGAGGGCTCCCTTGCGGACACGGCTGACGCCCCGCGGCCGGAGGCCGCCGATCGGATCGGGAACGCGCATGAGGACACGACTCCTTTGCCTCCCCGCGTGGGAGACACGTCGGAAAACGGAACTGGGAGGTGGTACCGCGGGCCGGTTCAGCGGGTGAGCCGGGCGACCTTGCCGGTGCTGAGGTCGACGATCAGGGACCGGGTGTCGATCCACGGACCGTTCCTGACCTTCGTCAGCAGCCGCGCGCAGCGGTGCTCCCCGCACGTGTCGAGGACGGCGGGCTCGGCGCCCGGCACCGCCCGGTAGACCATGCTGGCGAGTTGCAGCTGGGCCGGGGAGGTGAGCGCCTTGCCGGTGGCGTCCTTGTAGTCGGCCCTGAGGCCCGCGCCGAGCGGGTCGGCGATCAGCAGCCGGGCGACCTCGGTCTGCTCGGCGGGGCCGAGCGGCGGCTGGACGCCGTGCTGGACGCCGGTGGCCTCGAGCTTTCCGGTGTCGAGGTTGACGGTCCTGGTCAGCAGGGTGTCGTTGCGGTAGTCGTAGAACGACACCTCCGCCCGCCGCGGTGCGTTCGGATCGTCCACCTCGTCGGCCCGGGGCTCGGCGAGGTCCACGCCGAGACGCTGGGGGCCGCGGTCGCCGTCCACGTCCTGGGCGGCGTTGAACTGCTGCCGGCTGAGCGCGATGCGCTCCACGCGCGCGGTCTCGTCGTCGGTCAACGGGTCGCGGCCGTGGCCGCGGTCGCCCTCGGCGGGCGCCCCTTCGACGACGCCGGGCGCGACGCCCCCCGCCGCCCCGGCCCGCTGCCGGTCTGCCGTCCGCGCGGCGTTCCGTCCGGCGCCCTGCCCTGTCGCGCCTCCCTTGTCGTCCGCCCCCGC
Organism: Streptomyces sp. NBC_00704; assembly: GCF_036226605.1. Classification (NCBI taxonomy): domain Bacteria; kingdom Bacillati; phylum Actinomycetota; class Actinomycetes; order Kitasatosporales; family Streptomycetaceae; genus Streptomyces; species Streptomyces sp. NBC_00704. The sequence goes on along the minus strand of NZ_CP109000.1, from coordinate 6,399,754 downwards.
CGTGCCCGGCAGGGTGATCCCCACCATCACGGCTGTCGCGGCCACCGCAATGGCCGTCCCCGCCACCACCTTGCCCAGGTGGCGGCGCACCGTAGTGCGCACAATCTCCCCCTACTCCCCCTGCTGCGCGGGAGTACGTCTGCCCCACCGGTTCGGCACACGTCATATGTCGGCGTATGCACTGGTCATTTGGTAAGAGGGGCGTAAGTCACAGGTGGTTCCCTCACTTTCCTGGAGACTCGAACCCGAGCCGCCCCCACCGGGGCCCGACACCTGAAAGAGTCGTGTCCATGCAGGTCTGGCCTGGAGAGGCGTATCCACTCGGTGCCACGTACGACGGCGCCGGCACGAACTTCGCGGTCTTCACGGAGGCCGCGGACCGAGTAGAGCTGTGTCTGTTGCACGACGACGGCTCGGAGACGGCGGTGGAACTGCGCGAGAGCGACGCGTTCGTCCGGCACGCGTACGTGCCCGGCATCATGCCGGGGCAGCGCTACGGCTTTCGCGTGCACGGCCCGTACGACCCCGGTCGCGGGCTGCGCTGCAACTCGGCGAAGCTGCTGCTCGACCCGTACGCGAAGGCGGTCAGCGGGTCCGTGCGATGGGGCGAGGAGGTGTACGGGTACCACTTCGACGACCCCGAACGGCGCAACGACCTCGACTCCGCCCCGCACACGATGACGTCGGTCGTGGTGAACCCCTACTTCGACTGGGGAGACGACCGCAGCCCCCGTACGGAGTACCACCGCACGGTGATCTACGAGGCGCACGTCAAGGGCCTGACGATGCGCCATCCGGGGCTGCCCGAGGAGCTGCGCGGCACCTACGCGGCGCTGGCGCACCCGGCGGTCCTCGAGCATCTGACGGAGCTGGGGGTGACGGCCCTGGAGATGATGCCGGTGCACCAGTTCGTCAACGACCACCGGCTGGTCGACATGGGCCTGAACAACTACTGGGGCTACAACACGATCGGCTTCTTCGCGCCGCACAACGCGTACGCCTCCTGGGGCGACCGGGGCCAGCAGGTGCTGGAGTTCAAGTCGGCGGTGCGGGCGCTGCACGAGGCGGGCATCGAGGTCATCCTCGACGTGGTCTACAACCACACCGCCGAGGGCAACCACCTGGGTCCCACGCTGTCCTTCAAGGGGATCGACAATCCGTCGTACTACCGGCTGACGGACGACCCGCGCTACTACATGGACACGACGGGGACCGGCAACTCGCTGCTCATGCGGTCCCCGCACGTCCTTCAGATGATCATGGACTCGCTGCGGTACTGGGTCCTGGAGATGCACGTCGACGGGTTCCGCTTCGACCTCGCGGCGACCCTGGCCCGCCAGTTCCACGAGGTGGACCGGTTGTCGTCGTTCTTCGACCTGGTCCAGCAGGATCCGGTGGTGTCCCAGGTGAAGCTGATCGCGGAGCCGTGGGACGTCGGCGAGGGCGGCTACCAGGTGGGGAACTTCCCGCCCCTGTGGACGGAGTGGAACGGCAAGTACCGCGACACGGTGCGCGACGTGTGGCGTGGCGAGGCGCGCGCGGTCGGCGAGTTCGCCTCCCGGCTGACCGGCTCCTCCGACCTCTACCAGGACGACGGACGGCGGCCGCTGGCCTCCATCAACTTCGTGACCTGCCACGACGGCTTCACCCTGCGCGACCTGGTTTCCTACGACGACAAGCACAACGAGGCCAACGGGGAGGACAACCGGGACGGCGAGAGCCACAACCGGTCCTGGAACTGCGGCGTCGAGGGCGAGACCGACGATCCCGGGGTGCTGGGGCTGCGGGCCCGGCAGATGCGCAACTTCATCGCCACGCTGATGCTGTCCCAGGGCGTGCCCATGATCAGTCACGGGGACGAGTTCGGGCGCACCCAGCAGGGCAACAACAACGCGTACTGCCAGGACAGCGAGCTGGCCTGGGTCGAGTGGCCCGAGGCCGAGGGCCCCGGCGCCGAGCTGCTGGAGTTCACCCGCGCGCTGGTGGGGCTGCGCAAGGAGCACCCCGTCTTCCGGCGGCGGCGCTTCTTCCACGGCCGTCCGGTGGAGGGCACTCACGGCGAGCTGTCGGACATCGCCTGGTTCACGCCGGAGGGGGAGGAGATGGGGCCCCGGGACTGGGACCGGGCGCAGGCGTCCGCGCTGTCGGTGTTCCTCAACGGCAACGCGATCTCCGAACCGGGCGCGCGCGGCGAACGGATCACCGACGACTCCTTCCTGCTGATGTTCAACGCCACCGCCCGCCCGCTGGAGTTCGTGGTCCCGGTCGACCTCGGACGGCAGTGGAAGGTGGTCGTCGACACGGCGGACCCGCAGGCCGTCGCGGCCGACGCGGGCCCCGAGCTGCGGGCCGGGGCCCGGCTGACGCTGGTCGACCGCAGCATGACGGTGCTCCAGCGCCCGACGTAGGGCCCCGACGGCCCGTCTTCGCCTCGTCCCGTCGCGCGGGAGCGACGCCCGGCCCCCCGTCCCGGTCCCGGTCCCGCGCGGTGGGGCCGGGGCGCGGACGGGACGAGACGGACGGGACGGGCGGACGGGCCCGACCCGTCCGGCGGGGGTGTGACACGAAACCCCACGAGGCGGGTACGTAGGTGGTCATGACCCCTGAGCGACGTGCCGCCCCGACTCCCGTGACGCCCACGGCCACCTACCGGCTGCAACTACAGCCCGCGTTCCCGTTCGCGGCCGCTGCGGCGGCCGTGCCCTACCTGGCCTCGCTGGGGGTCTCGCATCTGCATCTGTCCCCGGTCCTGGAGGCGGTGCCGGGCTCCCTGCACGGCTACGACGTCGTGGACCCCGCGCGCGTGCGGGAGGAACTGGGCGGCGAGGACGGCCTGCGGGCGCTCGCGGACACCGCGCGCGAGCACGGCCTCGGGCTGGTCGTGGACATCGTGCCGAACCACATGGCGATGACCCCGCGCCACAACCGCGCCCTGTGGGAGACGCTGCGCGAGGGCCCGCGGTCGCCGTACGCGCGCTGGTTCGACGTCGACTGGGAGGCGCAGGACGGCCGGATGCTGGTCCCGGTGCTGGGCGGCCCGGCCGGCGCGGAGCTGGAGCACCTGCGCGTCGACGGCGACGTGCTGCGCTACCACGACCACGCGTTCCCGCTGCGCGAGGGCACCGCGGAACTGCCGCTGCCGCGGCTCCTGGACGCGCAGTGGTACCGGCTGGCGTGGTGGCGGCTGGCCCGCACCGAACTGAACTACCGGCGCTTCTTCAGCGTCTCGGAGCTGATCGGGGTGCGGGTGGAGGACCCGGAGGTGTTCGAGGCCACCCACGGCACGATCCTGCGCCTGGTGCGGGAGGGGGTGATCGACGGACTGCGCGTGGACCACCCCGACGGCCTCGCCGACCCCGACGCCTACCTGGAGCGGCTGCACACGGCGAGCGGCGGCCGCTGGACGGTCGTCGAGAAGATCCTCGCCGACGGCGAGCGGCTCCCGCACTCCTGGCCCGTCGCCGGAACCACCGGCTACGACGCCCTGCGCCGCGTCGACGGCCTCTTCACCGACCCGGAGGGAGCGCGGGAGCTCCTGGACCGCTACCGGGACTTCGCGGCCCCCCAGGCGGACCGCGGGGGCGACTGGGCGGCCACCGTGCGGCGCGCCGCGTACGCGGTGATCGGCCACGAGCTGGCGGCCGAGACGGACCGGCTGACCCGCACGGCGTCCCGGGTGTGCACGGACCCGGAGGATCCCGCGCTGCGCGACCGGGCGCCCTGGGCGCTGCGCACGGCGCTGACGGAGCTGCTCGTGCGGATGGAGGTCTACCGGCCCTACACCTCGGGCGACCCCGCGGCCGTCGTGACCGAGGAGGCGGCGGAGCAGGCCCGGCAGGCGTTCGCGGTGCCGCAGGAGGCGGAGGCGGTCGACGCGGTGCGTGCGGTGGTGCTGGGCGGGGAGGGCCCGCGCGGGGCGGAGCTGCGCGCGCGGTTCGCCCAGACGTCGTCCGCGCTGCGCGCCAAGTCGGTGGAGGACACGGCCTTCTACCGCTATGTGCCGCTGCTGGCGGCCAACGAGGTGGGCGGCGATCCGGGCGCCCCGGGCGTGTCGACGGCCGCCTTCCACGCGTACTGCGCGCGCGTGCAGCGCGACTGGCCGGTCACGGGGACGGTCGTCTCGACGCACGACACCAAGCGCAGCGCCGACGTGCGCGCCGCGCTGGCCGTGCTCACCGAGTGCCCGCGGCGCTGGGCGGACCTCCTGGACGAGGTCACGGGCGCGCCGCAGGACGTTCCCGACCTCCAGCTGGCGTGGGCGGCCTGGCAGACGGTCTTCGGGCTCGGACCCGCGGCCCCCGAGCGCGTCCAGGAGGCACTGCTCAAGCACGCGCGCGAGGCGGGGCTCCACACCACCTGGACGGAGCAGGATCCGGAGTACGAGAAGGCGCTGGCCGCGTTCCTGGCCGCGGGGCCGTGCGGGGCGCCGGGCGAGCGGGTGGCCGCGCTGCGCGACGCGCTGGCGCCGCACATCCGGGCGAACGTGCTGGGCACGGCCCTGGTGCAGCTGACGATGCCGGGGGTGCCGGACGTCTACCAGGGCACGGAGAGCGAGTACCGGGCGCTGGTGGACCCGGACAACCGGCGTCCGGTGCGGTTCCCGCCCGAGGACCCGGGCGTCAAGGGCGCGCTGACCGCGGCCGCGCTGCGGCTCCGTCGGCGGCGGCCGGAGGCCTTCGGTGAGGCCGCCACGTACGAGCCGCTGTCCGCCGAGGGGCCGGCCGCGGACCACTGCGTGGCGTTCGCGCGCTCCGGCCGGGTCGTCACCGCCGTGACACGGCTGTCGCTGCGGCTGTCCCGCGCGGGAGGCTGGCGCGAGGAACGGCTGACGCTGCCTCCGGGCCGGTGGGTCGACGTGCTGTCCGGACAGGACGGCCCGGCACGGGAGTTCACGGGGCACACGCGCGTGGCGGACCTGTTCGCACGCCTGCCGGTGGCGCTGCTGGAACGCGCGGAGTGACCCGGCGTGAGCCCGCGCGGCAGCCCTTGGGCCCGAGCGGGCTTGCGACGACCTTTCGCGACCCCGGCGGTGAGCCTCGGCGCGCCGCAGGCGGCGGAGGTTACGGGCGCGGTCGGGGTGAGCGGGGTGAGGGGCGCGGTCGGGGTGAGGGGCGTGTGTGAGCGGGGTGAGGGGCGTGAGCGGCGTCGCCGCCGCGGGCGTCCCGGTCCGGGCGGGGCGTGGGCGTCCGCGGGCCGTGTCGCGCGGTGGCGACGGCTCCCGTCGTCGCCGTCGGCGCGCGCGCATCCGAGCGCCCCCCGGAGCCTTCCGCGGGCGTTCTTGACAGTTCCCAGCGGCCGTGGGGTACTGCGGGGGCGAAGGCCGGGCGGACGAAAACGGGGGTGAGTCTCCTGCCGGAGCTGCGCTACCCCACGGTGACCGAACTGACCACTTCTGCCCGGGCCCTGGTCCTGGAGCAACGCGGCGTCTGCCGGCTGCGGCAGGTGGGGGTCTCCCGGGCGGGCCGGCCCCTGCACCTGCTGTCCGTGGGCCACGCCCGGCGTGCCGTGCTGGTCGTCGCCGGCGCCCACGCGAACGAGCCGACCGGGGGCTGCACCCTGCTGGCCCTCGCCGAACGGGTGCTGTCCGAGCGGGAGTTGCGGGACGGTACGTCCTGGCACTTCCTGCTCTGCGCGGACCCCGACGGGGCCAGCCTGCACGTCACCCCGGCCCCGCGCAGCCTGCTGGAGTACCACCTCGGCTTCTTCCGGCCCGCCGGCCCCGAGCAGCCGGAGTGGTCGCCGGCCGTGCTGCCGCCGGACCGGCTGCCGCCCGAGACCCGCGCGCTGACCCGGGTCATCGACGAGCTGCGGCCCTACCTCCAGGTGACCCTGCACGGCACCGACCTGGGCGGCAGCTGGGTACAGCTCACGAAGGACATCCCGGGCCTCGCCGAGCCGTTCGCCAAGTCGGCGGCGCAGTTGCACATTCCGGTGGAGACGGGCGCCTCGGACGCCGCGGGCTGGCCCGCGTCCGGGCCCGGCGTGCACGTGATGCCGGCCGCCGGGGCGGAGGCGGCCTATCCGAGCATGCCGGACGACGCACGGCACAGCACCTGGTACCACGCGCACCGCTACGGCGGCCTGACGGCCGTGGTCGAGGTGCCGATGTGGGCGAGCGACATGGTCGACGATCCCGCCCCGCACCCCGCCCCGGCGGCGGCGATCCGGCGGCTGGCCCGGCGGCTGCTGCGCGACGCCACGGAGGTGGAGCGCGTCCTCGCCGACGCGCTGCCGCGCCTCGAGGGCGCGGACGGGCCGCTGCTGCGGGCGGCGAGATGGGTGCTGGAGCTGGCGCCGGGGCTCGCGGCGGACTGGACCCACACTCCCCCGGCGGGCACCACGATGGCCTACGTCGGCAGCGTGGACGCGTTCGCCCGGCGGCTGCCGCTGCGGGCGGCGGCGATGCTGTGGCGGGTGCTCCAGGAGAGCGACGACCACGCGGCCCCGCGCCTGGAGCAGCTCGTGGAGACCTGGAGCGACGCCTTCGCCGACCGCTTCCGGGCCCGCTGGGTGCCTCTGGAGCACCAGGTGGAGCACCAGTCGCGCACGGTCGTCGCGGCGGCGCTGCACGCCCGCGAGGGCGCGGCCTGACGCGCCCGGCCGGTGCACGGAACGGGGCTGCCGCGGCACACACACGCGTGCGTGCCGCGGCAGCCGGTTCCGCTCAGACCTCGGGCACCTGCTCGTCGTCCAGGGCGAACACGGCTCCGGTCAGCGCCTCGCGCTCGCAGTCGTTGCTGAAGGTGTGCCGGTAGTCGACCGCGCGGCCGTTCCACCGGCCCTGCGCGCGGACGGTCACCGGCGCGTACACCAGCGGGCACACGCGCTCGCCGTCGCCGGGGACGGCGTCGACGTCGCCGTCGGCCCTGGCCAGCACGTCGCAGGCCTCCGCGGCCCGGGAGTGGCCCTGGGGCGGGTCGCACATCAGCAGGGTGCCGCGGGTGTCGCTGGAGCGGGCGTCGCCGCGGGTGACGGTGAGCTGGAGCCAGTTGCCGGGGAGGGCGTCCTGCGAGCCGGCGAGGGCGGGCGCGGCGCCCACGGCGAGGAGGAGGGCGGCGGCGGCCGTCGGCAGGGCGCGCCGCACGGCCCTCGCCGCACGGGACCGCGACAGGGACGGGGACGGGGACTCGGACGCGGACGGGGACGCGTGGGGGGAGTCGGAGAAGTTCGTCATTCCCGGTGCATCGGCACGGCGGGCCGCGCACCCCAGTCCGACTCACCCGAACGGGCCGGAGCGGGTCCGGCGGCGGTGCGGGCGGCCCGTTCGAACGCGGCGCGCACGACCCGCGTCCGGTACTCGGCCTGGCGCGCGACGGGGGTCCGGCGCGCCCCGCACCCGTCCCGGTAGGCGGCGCGGCCCGCATCGATGAGCGCGTCCAGCCGTGGCAGCGCGCCGGACGGGCCGTGTCCGGCGCGGGTGACGAACCGGTGCGGCAGTCCCGCCGTCCGCAGGACGATCCGGCGACCCGCGATGCGCAGGGAAGTCACATGGGCGGTGCCGAGCACCGGGAGCCGCAGCGGCGGCGCTGCCGGAGACTCGCGCGCTGCTGCGGGCCCGCGCGGACCGCGGCCGGAGCCGGCGCGGGCGGCACGCGCGCGTGACACACGGCGACGCGAGTGGAACCCGCGCGTGGGACGCGGGCACGACGCACGGCGGCGCGAGCACGACGCGCGCGTGGGACGCGGGCGGCACGCCGGCACGACGCGCGCGTGGGACGCGGGCGGCACGCCGGCACGACGCGCGCGTGGGACGCGGGCGGCACGCCGGCACGACGCGCGCGTGGGACGCGAGCGGGACGCGGGCACGACGCGCGCGTGGGACGCGAGCGGGACGCGGGCACGACGCGCGCGTGGGACGCGAGCGGGACGCGGGCACGACGCGCGCGTGGGACGCGAGCGGGACGCGGGCACGATGCGGGCGAGATGCACGGCGGCGCGAGCACGACGCACGCGTGGGACGCGAGCGGGACGCACGGCGGCGCGCGCGTGGGACCCGGGCAAGACGCATGGCGGCGCGGGCGCGACGCGCGCCGGTTCAGTTCACCGAGAGGCGGAACGCCGTGCGGCCGAAGGCGACCTGGTCGCCCTCGCGGACCACGGCCGCGCCGATGACCCGGCGCCCGTTGACGGTCGTCCCGTTGGTCGAGCCGAGGTCGCGCAGCACCCACATGCCGCCCTGCCGGCTCAGTTCGGCGTGCACCCGCGAGACGCTGTCGTGGGTCAGCCGCAGGCCGCTCGACGGGTCGCGGCCGATGCGCAGCGCCTGCTCGGTGCCGGGGTGCGGGAGCAGCAGCTTGGGCAGACGCTCGGCCTGCCAGGCCCGGCGCAGCCGGACGGTGAAGCCCGAGACCGCCTCGACGCTGCCGAACACCACCCGGGAGAGACGGCTCTCCTTGGGCAGGTCGGCGGTGAGGACGGCCAACTCGTCCGAGCGGCGTGCCGCCAGGGCCAGCTCCATGCGCCGGATGAACGTGTCGTGCGACAGACGCCCCATGGCGACGCCGTCGCGCAGCACCTTCAGCGCCCGGTCGCGCTCCACGTCGGACAGCCGCGCGGGGTACGTGTTGAACTCGAAGGACGACGTCACGCTGGTGATTGTCGGTCAGCGAAACCCCGGGTGTCCAGAAGACGGGAAACGCCGCCGTCCGCGCGCGGGGAGAATCGGGAGTGTTCCCTGAGCGGATCGATCTCCGAGGGAGCACGATGGACGACGACGCGCTCCATCACGGTGAACAGACGAAGGGGAACCGTCCGTGCAGTTCGAGGTGTGGGCACCGCAGGCCGAACGTGTGACGCTCCAGTGCGAGGGCGTCACGCACGCGATGCAACGCGACCCCGGCCGGCCGGGATGGTGGACCGCCGAGGCGGAGGCCGGGGACGGCGCACGGTACGGCTTCGCGCTCGACGACGGCCCCCTCAGGCCCGACCCGCGCTCACGCCGCCAGCCGGACGGCCCCGAGGGGCTCAGCGCCGTCGTCGACCACGGGCGCCACCCATGGCGTGCGCGGTGGCCCGGACGCCCGCTGCCGGGCGCGGTCCTCTACGAGCTGCACGTGGGCACCTACACCCCCGAGGGCACCCTCGACGCCGCCGCCGGGCGGCTCGGCCATCTCGCCGGACTCGGCATCACCCACGTGGAGTTGATGCCCCTGTGCGCCTTCCCGGGCCGGCACGGCTGGGGATACGACGGGGTGTCGCCGTGGGCGGTGCACGAGCCGTACGGCGGTCCCGAGGCGCTGAAGCGGTTCGTCGACCGGGCCCACGAACTCGGTCTCGGCGTGGTCCTGGACGTGGTGCACAACCACCTGGGCCCGTCCGGGAACTTCCTGCCCGAGTTCGGCCCGTACTTCACCGACACGCACCACACGCCGTGGGGGGCGGCCGTCAACCTGGACGCGCCCGGCTCCGACGAGGTGCGCGCCTATCTGCTGGACAGCGCGCTGGCCTGGCTGCGCGACTACCGGCTCGACGGACTGCGGCTGGACGCGGTGCACGCTCTCGTCGACACGCGCGCGTGCCACTTCCTGGAGGAGCTGTCGGCGGCCGTGGACGTGCTCGCCGCCGAGACGGGCCGGCCGCTGTTCCTGATCGCCGAGTCCGATCTGAACGACCCGCGGATGATCACCCCGCGCCGGGAGAACGGCCTGGGCCTGCACGCGCAGTGGAACGACGACTTCCACCACGCCCTGCACACGGCGCTCACCGGCGAGTCCCAGGGCTACTACGCCGACTTCGCGCGCGACCCCTTCGCCGCCCTCGCCAAGACCCTCACCGGCGGTTTCTTCCACGACGGCGCGTACTCCGGTTTCCGGGGCCGCCGGCACGGCCGTCCGCTGGACCGCTCCCGGATGCCGGCGCACCGGCTCCTGGGCTACTCCCAGACCCACGACCAGGTGGGCAACCGCGCCCTGGGCGACCGTCTCTCGGCGTCCCTCTCCCCCGGCCTGCTGGCCTGCGCCGCCGCGCTGACGCTGACCGCCCCGTTCACGCCGATGCTGTTCATGGGCGAGGAGTGGGCCGCGGGCACGCCCTGGCAGTACTTCACCGACCACACCGACCCCGAGCTGGCCGAGGCCGTGCGGCGGGGCCGGCGCCGGGAGTTCGCGGCGCACGGCTGGGCCGAGGAGGACGTGCCCGACCCGCAGGACCCGGCCACCCGCGAGCGCTCCTGCCTGGACTGGTCCGAGCCGGAGCGCGAGCCGCACGCGCGTGTGCTGGCCTGGTACCGCGAGCTGATCGCCCTGCGGCACACGCAGGCCGACCTCACCGACCCCGACCTGGCCGACATCAAGGTCGCCCACGACGCGCAGGCCCGCTGGCTTGCCTTCCGGCGCGGCGACGTCCGGGTGGCCGTCAACCTCGGCAAGGAGCCGGCCTCGATCCCGCTCGGACCGCGCCCGGCGCGGGTGCTGGCCGCATGGGACCCGGTGGACGCGCCGGGCCCGGACGGTCTGCTGCACCTGCCGGGCGAGTCGTGCGTGATCATCGAACAGGACTGATCCAGCCCGGCGGTCGGGCCGGCGGCCCGGTGGGCGGGCCGGTGGGCGTGCTCTCGGGATCAGGGGAGGGCCCGGGGAGGGCCGGCCGGGACCGTCACAGGTCGTCGTCCGGTGGGCCCTCCCCGCGCCTACGGCTCTCCCCCGCTCTCTCCGTCCTCACGCAGCTCGGTCACCCGTTCCAGCAGGATCGCCTCCCAGGCCCGTCCCAGCCGGGTGCGCCAGAGGGACACGGCCTGCGGGTCCCGCCCGCGGGGCCCGCCCTGCGCGACGTGTTCCGCGAGCCGGACGACGCTGTCGCAGCGGGCGAGCCACAGGCCGCGCAGACAGGGGCGCGCGCCGTAGCCGGCCAGGGTCGCGGCGCGCACGGCGGCGCCGGAGCCGACGGCCAGGGCGAGGCCCGCGATGTCCTCCGCGGGATCCCCCACGACCGCCTCGGTCCAGTCCAGGACCCCGCGCACCCTGCCGTCCGCGCTCACCACGAGGTGCTCGCCGCGCAGGGCGTGGTGGACGAGGACGGCCGTGGCGGGCTGGGCCGCCAGCTGTGCCGCGCCGGGCGGGGTCAGCTGGTGCAGGCGGGCAGGGTCGAACTCGTCGGCCCGGGCCAGGCCCCGCGCGGCGGCCACCGCCATCCGGCGCAGCGCCTCCAGCGAGCGCGGGGCGGTGCGCGGCACGCCGAGCGCCTCGGCCGCGCGGGGGGCGACCTCGCGCAGCCCGCCGAGCAGCGCGGCGAGGTCGGCCTCGCCGACGGCCGAGACGTCGTGCTCCTCGGCCGTGCCGCCCGGCAGCCTCGTGTCGAGGGTGTACACCAGGCCGGGCGACCACTCGCCGTGCGCGACACAGGTCGGCAGGGCCACGGGAACGTGGCTGCGGACGAGGTCGCGCAGCCGCAGTTCGCGCAGGCGGCGCACGCCGGTCTCGCGGTCGGGGGCCAGATGCAGCACATGGCGGGCGCCGACCCACCAGGTGGTGCGCGGTCCGTTCTCCGCGACGGGCCGTACGTCCGGGCCCGGACCGCCGGGGCCGCTCTCCCGCAGGAGCGCGCGGACCAGTCGGCGGACGGTGTCCGCGGTGGGTGTCGGTGCCTGGGTCATGGGTCGCGCCGTCGCCGTTCGGGTGGGTGCCGGAAACTCCTGGTGCGGGTCAGTCCACTATGACCAGCTCGCGCGTGGTGTCGTTGAGACGGCGGCCGCCGTCCGCGGTGACGGTGACGATGTCCTCGATGCGCACCCCGAAACGGCCGGGCAGGTAGACGCCCGGCTCGACCGAGAAGCACATGCCGGGCACGAGGGGCTGTTCCTCGCCCTCGATCATGTACGGCGGCTCGTGGGTGGTGACGCCGATGCCGTGGCCGGTGCGGTGGATGAAGTGCGGGCCGTGTCCGGCGTCGGCGATGACCGCGCGGGCGGCCCGGTCGATCTCCTGGCAGGCGACGCCGGGCCGCACCGCCCGGAAGCCCGCCTCCTGCGCCTCGCGGACGAGGTCGTGCACCCGACGCTCCTCCTCGGTGGGCTCGCCGACGTGGACGGTGCGGGAGGTGTCGGAGCCGTAGCCGTCCTTGAGGCCGCCGAAGTCGAGGACGACCATGTCGCCGTGCTCGATGACGCGGTCGCCGACCTCGTGATGCGGGTTGGCGCCGTTGGGCCCCGAGGCGACGATGGTGAAGTCGACCTGGGAGTGTCCGAACCGGCGCAGCAGGTCCGCGAGGTCGGCGCCGACCTCCGTCTCGCGGCGTCCGGCGAAGGGGAGCCGCCGGATCTCCTCGAACGCCCGGTCCGCGGCCGCGCCGGCGGCCGCCATCAGCTCCAGTTCGGCCGCGTCCTTGACCGCGCGCAGCATCGGCAGGGCCTGGGTGAGGGAGGCGTAGGAGGCGGCGGGCAGGGCTTTCTGCATGCCGAGCAGGTGCATCGCCCAGGCGTTGTCGCTGATCCCGAACCGGCCGTCGGCGTCGAGCAGGCCGGCGGCGACGGCGTAGGGGTCCTTGCCGTCGGTCCAGTCGCGCAGGGTGAGGGCCGGGGCGCCCGCCGCCTTCGCGGCGTCGGGGGCCTCCAGGGCGGGCACGACGAGGACGGGGTCACGGCCGGCGGCGAGGACGAGCAGCGTGAGCCGTTCGGTCACCGCGGTGGGCGCGTACCCGGTGAGCCAGACGAGGTCGGGACCCGGCGCCACGAGGAGGCCGGCGAGTCCGGCCTCGGCGGCCTCGCCCGCGGCACGCGTCATGCGGGCCCGGTAGTCGTCGGCGGTGAAGGGCGCGGGGGCGGTGCCGGTCATCCGGGCCTCCCTGGAAGGACGTGGCGACTGGAGCGTGGCGGTCGTCCGGACGGAGCGCCGCCCGCACGACGGCCACGGGCAGCATCCTGCCTGTCCGGCGAGGGTCTCGCGAGCCGATCGACGAGGTTGCGGCGCTTCCCGGCAGCGGCGGAGGGGCCGGCCCGTCCCCTGTCCGCCCTCCCTCGTCCGCCGGTTCTCATACCTCCACGTCGTCCGTCGTCCGCCGGCCTTCATTCCTCGACGTCGTCCGCCGTCCGCCGTCCGTCGCCCGTCGTCGTACCGGCGGCTCAGGTGACGACTCCGGGGGTCACCGTCAGCGACCGGCACGCACCGCCTTGATGGCAGACCGTCAGGCGTGCCGCCCTGCCGGGGCGTGCCGCGTCGACCGCGTGGGCGAGGTCCGTCGCCGAGCCGATGCTGACGCCGTCGAACCGCACCAGGACGTCGCCGCGGACCAGGCCCGCGGTGTAGCCGGGGCCGGGCACATGGACGGCGACGATCCTGGCGCCCGCCTTCCGGGCGTCCACGGGCTCCAGCCCCAGGGTGGCCCGGACGGGCCGCGACGACGCCCCGGAGGGCGGGGGCGGCGCGGACGGCCCGGCAGCGCCCGCACGCCCGGCGTCAACACCCGGCCCCCTCTGCGCCGACCCGTCCCCCTGGGCCGACTCCCCCACGCGCCCTGACTCGCCCGCCCGGCCGGGCCGTCCCGCCTCGCCCGGCTGTCCCGTCGGGGCCGTCCGGGTGCCCGGTGCCGCCTGTCGCCGCAGCTCGGCCAGTGCGCCCGTTCCGATGACGGTCGTCCCGACGGCGCCCAGTCCGACCCCGGACAGCACCAGGACGGCGCCGGCCAGCAGGCCGGACAGCAGGGTCGTCGGCCTGCCGCTCCGCGGGTGCGCGGCGGGCGGGCGCGGGGCCGGGCCGCCGGGGCCGGTGCGGCCGCCGGGCGGCTCCTGGCCGGGCAGCCGCTTGGGACGCAATGCTGTCTGTCGTTCCATGGATCGCCTCCGGCTGATGCCCTACCCGGCGCACCCGCGCACGACGAGTCACGAACGAGTGAGACTGACCCGGTTCCGGACCGCGTCGGCCCCGCGCGCAAGGGCGCGTACCGCCGCTCCACGTTCACGCGCGCGGGGACAGCGCCTCGATCACCGCTCGCGCCGCGCCCGCGGGCGCACCCGCGCTCACCAGCTCGATCCGGTGCATCACCCGCGGTTCGACGAGCGGGACGACGACCGTTCCCGCGACGCCCGCTGCCGCCGACCGGGGCAGCAGGGCCAGTCCGTGGCCGGCCGCGGTCAGGGCGGTCAGGACGCGGACGTCGGCGCCCTCGTAGCGCAGGGCCGGTCGAAAGCCGTGGCCGCCGTTGGCCGCGCGCAACTGGGGCAGCGGCAGCCCGGCGTCCGGCGCGTCCACCCAGCGGGCGTCGGCGAGGTCGCCGAGGCGCAGGCCGGGACGTCCGGCGAGCGGGTGGTCGCAGGGCAGGAGCACGCCGACCGGCTCCTCGCCGACGCCGTGCGTGGTCAGCGGTGCGACGTCGGGAAGCCGGAGCGGGTCGCTGGGCGCGGCCAGCCCGTCGACGAGCCCCAGGTCGGCGGTGCCGTCGGCGACCGCGGCGGGCACGCCGTCACGGCCGAGCACGCGCAGGACGACGCCGGCGGGCGGGAGGGCGGCGAGCGCGGCGGGGGTGAGGGCGGTCGGGGACGCGGCCAGGGTCAGCCCGTGCGGCGGTGTGCGGGCCAGCCGGACGACGTCCGCGCGGGCCGCGTCCAGGCGCAGCAGCAGGGGACCCGCGTGTTCGAGGAGCCGTTCGCCGGCCGCGGTGGGGGCGACGGGACGACGGGTGAGCAGGGGTGCGCCGAGGTCCTGTTCGAGGGCGGCGATGTGCTGGGAGACGGCCGACTGGGTGTAGCCGAGTTCGCGGGCGGCCTCGGAGAAGGAGGCGAGGCGGGCGACGGCGACGAGGGTGCGCAGCAGGTGCGGGTCCATGCGCGCAGGATCGCAGAGCGGCATCAGCTCTGCTTATCGAGGGTGCAGGAACCATCGTTGGACGTGAAGCCGGGTGCGCGCCGACGATGGGCGTCATGACCGACACCGCAGCTCAGATCGCGCGGGTCGCCCTGGTCGGCGACCGCTCCCCCAACGTCGTCTCGCACACGCGTGTACCGCTCCTGCTGGACGCTCTCGCCTCCCGGGACCGGCTGGTCCTGGACGCCTACTGGATCTCGTCCGAGGAGGCCGAGGACGCGGGCGCCGTGCGCGGGTTCGACGCGGTGTGGGCGGTGCCGGGCAGCCCTTACCGCAGCGAGGCGGGCGTGCTGTCGGCGATCCGCACGGCGCGCGAGGAGGGCATCCCGTTCCTGGGCACCTGCGGCGGCTTCCAGCACGCGCTCCTGGAGTACGCGCGCAACGTCTGCGGGCTGGCGCACGCCGCGCACGCCGAGAACGACCCCGAGGCCGAGGACCCGCTGATCGCACCGCTGGCGTGTTCCCTCGTCGGCCACGAGGGCGTCGTCACGCTGGAACCGGGTTCGCTGGCGTACTCCCTGATCGGCTCGGGACGGACGGTCGAGCGCTACTTCTGCGCGTACGGGCCCGCCCGCCACCTCGACACGCTGCGGGCCCACGGACTGCGTTTCACCGGCCACGACGAGGACGGCCGGCCCCGCGTGGCCGAACTGCCGGGCCATCCCTTCTTCATGGCCTCCCTGTTCCAGCCCGAGCTGTCCGGCGACGGCTCGCGCCCGCATCCGGTCGTCCGGGCGCTGGCGCGGGCCGCGGTCGGGCACGCCGCCCGCAGGACGCGTCAGCCGGCGTAGGACGGGTGCGGGACGGGGGCCGGGGCCGGGGGGAGGGCCGGGGCCGGTGGGGCGGTGTCCGGCAGGAAGCCGTGGGTGCGGCGGGCCAGGAAGGCGGGCTTGTAGCGGTCGACCTCACGGTGCCAGTGCAGGATGCCGGCCAGCCAGTTCTGCAGGTCCGCCACGTAGTCCCCCATCGCCCGGCGTGCCGCGGGAGACAGGTCGAAGTCGTCGTACAGGACGGGCAGTTCGTGCGCGATGACATGCTCGAACTGCCGCATGCGCTGGGTCATCAGGTCGTGGACGACGCCCAGCGCCGCCGGGTAGTCGCAGCCGAAGAAGTTCTGCACGACGAGGATCGCGTTGTGCATCTCCCCCTCGTACTCGATCTCCTTCTGGTACGAGAAGACGTCGTTGGTGAGGCACGCGTAGTCCATGGCCGCGTTCTCCAGCGCGCGGACGACGCCGCTGCGGTAGACCTCCGGCGGGATCGCGGGGCCGCGGCCCATCCGGCACATGCTCAGGGTGAGGTCGGAGCCGAAGGTGGCGCGGCGCATCTCCAGGTAGTCGACCGGGTCGGGGACACGGTTCTGGAGCTGGTTGGACAGCTCCCACACCCAGCTCTCGGTCATCACGTCGACCGCGTCGCGCAGGGTGCGGCGCTGGTCGGGGGTCATGGCGGCGGTGGTGTGCGCCCACAGGTCGAGCAGGCCGCGCTCCATGGCGTTGGCGGGGACGACGGACGCCGGCTCGCCGTCCACCGGCATGCAGGCCGACAGGCGGGTCGTCACCAGGCGGGCGGCGGCCAGGTCGCGGCGGCCGCCGAAGACGAGCGGGTAGTAGTCGTCGCCGTAGGTGCCCCAGGCGAGCCACCGGGAGCTGAGGTCGAGCGCTTCGGGGGTGGCGTCCGGGTCGAGGCCGGCCGAGCACAGCGCGAGGTCGAAGGCGTCGAGCTTGTCCTCGTCCCAGACGCCCTCCGCGAGGATGCCCACCTGGTGCGACCACGCCTTCAGGCGCGGGCGGCACGCCTCGAGGTGCGGGCTCAGCTCCACCCGGTAGGGCATGTGGAAGTCGGGCAGCAGCGACGGGCCGACCTTCTGGAACGGCACGTGCGCGTACGCGCGCAGTCTTCCGCGCGGCCCGGACGGCGTGCGGGGCGTCCCCGTGGCGGCCGTCGACGCGAGGAGGGCGCCGACGTCGGCGGCGGAGGTGCCCGGGCCGGTGAGCTTCCGCCAGGCCGGCTCGGTGACCGCGCCCTCGTTCATGTAGCGGCTGGAGCGCAGGTGCCACTCGTGGCCGCCGGACTGCCAGTCCTGGAGCCCCTTGGCGTAGGCGGCGATCGCGGCGGCCTCGTCGGGTCCGAGCCCCTTCTCCAGCGCCATCGCGGGCACTTCGGTGAACGCGGTGTGCTCGAACTGGTGCAGACGGGAGGTGAGGATGTCGTTGACGGTGTCGGCGGCCTCCTGGGTGGTGCAGCCGAAGAACCTCTCCAGGACGAGCACGCCGTTGCTGTTCTCGCCCTCGTCCTCGACCTCGCGCTGGTAGGAGAACAGGTCGTTGCGCAGGTGCACGGCGTCGGCGAAGGTCTCCATCAGCACCCTGAGCGGCCTCGTCCCGGCGACCGCGGCCGGCACCTCGGCGGTCGCGTACTCCACCAGCCCCGCCGACCAGGGCGCGCCGCCCACCTTGCGCCGCATCTCGATGTACTCGACGGGGTTGGCGATCCGCCCCTCGTCGATGTTGGACAGCTCCCACATCGACTCGTTGAGGAGGTGTTCCGTCGCCACGGCGAAACGGCGCCGCCAGTCCTCGGACATGGCCGGCACGGTGCGCGTCCACAGGTCGTGCAGGCCCGCCTCCACCGGGTTGCGCGGCTCGGGCACGGGTGTGGCCAGGTCCAGCGGCATGAACAGCGGCAGCCGTTCCAGGTGGGCCTTGCCGGCCGCGCGGTCGGGGGTGCGCTTGAACATGTCGAGGAAGTGGTCGTCGAAGAAGAACACCCACACGTACCAGTCGGTGATCAGCGACAGCGCGGGCCCGTCGCAGTCCGGGTGGGTGTACGCGCAGAGCAGGCCGTAGTCATGGGCCTCCAGGTCGGACTGCTCCCAGATCCCGGACCCCTCCAGCATGCCCATGTCGCGCGCCCACCGGGTGGAGTGGGCCCGCGCCTGGTCGAGGTGCGGGTTCAGCCGCGCGGGATGCGGCAGGTAGAACTGCGGGAGTTCGAACGGTTGCGTCATGGCCGGGCCCTACCCGGGGCTTCTCACGGCCATCCGCGGCACGGCACATGATCACACCATCGCGTGAACCGGCGGAGATCGGTGAACCGTCGGGGGGTGGGCGTGCGTTTCGGGCGGGGCGGCGGCGGGGTCAGGTCCGCAGCTGGATCAGCGCGTGCGTTCCGCCGGTCCGCCAGCCCTCTCCCTCGGCGGTGGTCAACGCGGCCTCGGTGGCGGCGTCGAGCCCGGTGATCACTTCGGACTTCAGCGTGCGCAACGCCACGACCGGGCCGGGGAAGTAGGCGGTCACGTCGGCGAACGGGGTGGTGGGCTCCCACCTGGAGTCGCCCACGAGACGGCGGTAGTTGAGGTCGCCCTTGACGATCGTCAGGGCCGCTTGCGCGAACTCGGCCCGCAGGTCGTCCGGCATCCGCGCGAACGGCAGCGGCGCGGCCGAGAAGGGGTGGGCGCGGACCGTCAGGGCGCCGTCGGCCATGGCCGCCCACAGACGCCGGCCGTGGCCGGCGGCCGCCCCCGAGGCGCCGGTGAGCCTGCGCAGCGCGTCGACGACGTCGGCCGTCGTCGCGTCGGACACGTAGTAGGGGTACGGCTTGACGTGCAGGACGACCCGGTCGCACCGCTTGTGTTCGAGGAGGTGGGCCGCCAGCAGGAGATCGGGGATCAGTTCGCGGCCGGCGTTGTCGGCCACCAGGCACACGGTCCGGCCCGCGCCCGCGCGCGTGGCGTCCAGGAGGGACCACAGTTCCTCGCCGTCGTCGGCGACCAGGCCGGGCACGGCGGCCCGTCCCTCGGCCTCGCCGTCGGACAGCCGGAACCCGAGGTCGGCGCGGTTTCCCCACAGCGAACCGTGGAGCAGGGCGCGGCCCCGTTCCCCGGCCGTGCGGTCCGCGAGGGCGTCGAGCGCCGTCAGTTCCCGGTCGGTGTCGGCCCCTTCGAGTTCGGCGAGCTTGAAGGGGCGGAAGGGGTCGATGCCCGCCCACGGGCCGGGGCCGAAGTACCCGACCGCGTCGAGGAGCCGGCGGTAGAAGTAGCTCTCCGACCACAGCCAGGGCACGTCGAACCAGGATCGGCCGACGTGGTCGTCGAGCCCCCAGTCCCGCCAGCGGCCGCGGTCGTGCGCGTCGTCGGGCAGCGGTTCGACGACGCCCCGCGCGCAGGAGTCCGCCAGCGCGTCCAGCGCCCGGTGGGTCCCGGGCCCGTAGGGGAAGGCGTCCCGCACCTGCCGGATGATCGCCGGGTGCCGTTCGGCGAGCACGCTGCGGGGGAACGAACCGGGTTCGTTGCCGAGGATCACGGGCGGGGCGGGGTGGGGACGCATGCGGCTCACGGTAGCGCGGCGGCTCCGACCGGCGGCGTCGCGCACCCGGCGCACTGCGCGGCGGCCCTCGACGGCGCCCCCACGGACGTTCCTCTGCCTACCCGGTCTCAGACGGCCGCCATGATCTCCCGTTCCAGCCGGGTGGCGAGCGTCAGATAGCGCGGGCGGCGCGGCACCGGTACCAGCCCCCGGATCAGGACGTACCACATCTCGGCCATCCGGCGGGGCAGCCGTGCGACGGGTTCGCGGGAGCGGCCGACGACCCGGGTGCCGACGAAGAAGCAGACGAGGGAGTGGGCGACGGCGTCCACGTCGACGTCCTGGTGGATGTCGGACTCCTTGAC
The DNA here is from genome assembly GCF_036226605.1 of Streptomyces sp. NBC_00704. Classification (NCBI taxonomy): domain Bacteria; kingdom Bacillati; phylum Actinomycetota; class Actinomycetes; order Kitasatosporales; family Streptomycetaceae; genus Streptomyces; species Streptomyces sp. NBC_00704. Next base: position 6,380,290 of record NZ_CP109000.1, on the reverse strand, counting down.
CGCGCCGCCGAGCCGCCGGGAGACCAGGTCCAGCAGCTCCGCGAAGGGGTGCGGCACGGGCGGCCGGACGGCCACCTGCCCGGTGGCGAGCCGCAGACCGGCGCGGGCGATCGGACCCTCGACCGACAGCCTGGTCAGGGCGAACGTCAGCCGTATCAGGGCTTCGAGGGACGCGCAGTCGCGGTCGTCGATCTCGCCGGCGACGCGGCGGGCGGCCTGGGACTGCAACTCCATGATGGCGTGGGCCAGATCCTCCTTCGCCGCGAAGTGGAAGTAGAGGGCCCCCTTGGTGACATGGGCGTGCGTGACGATGTCACTCAGGCTGGTCGACTCGTAGCCGCGCCGGTCGAACAGGTCGGCGGCGGCCGTGATGATCGCCGTGCGGGTCTGTTCCGCGCGTAACTGCCTCGCCATCGGCTGATACTCTCCCGGGCCGGTAAAGAACGGGTCGTGCCGTTTTTTGTTACCCCACGTACACGATAACTCACCATGCGGTACTGGCGGCAAGGCCGCGAGGACCGCCGACTCCCCTGGCGACGACCGGACTTGCCCGCCGGGAACGCCCTCCGCAGGAGTGCGCGCCCGACAGAAACGTACCAGTGGCACAGTCCGAACGGCCATCGAAAGAGACGGGATGTGCGGTTTCCGGGGTGCCGAACCGGGCCACGGGCCTCGAAGGTGAGGCGGTGACACGTGCAACCGGGGTGTGAACGGCTCGCGTCGCGCGGCGGAGCGGCTGTTCCCGGTCGATTCGGGAGCCGTCCGCGAAGGGGCGGGGGAATCACCGGCGAACGGGTCGCGGAGGAGGAAGGGGATCACCGGCGAACGGGCCCGGTGAACGCGACGGTGCGGATTCCCGTACTCACGGCAGACCGTTCCCGCGCCGGCCGAGGAGACGTCCCCGATGCCCCGCACGACCGCACACCGCACCGCAGCCCTGGCGGCCGCCGCCGTGAGTCCGCTGTTCCTGGCCCTGTGGGCCGCCACGCCGGCCCAGGCGCACGGCGCTCCGACGGATCCGGTCAGCCGGGTGTACGCCTGCTCCCCCGACGGTGGCGCCGCCGCCCGGACGGCGGCCTGCCGGGCCGCCGTCGAGGCGAACGGCTCCTCCTTCGCGGCCTGGGACAACCTGCGGGTGGCGAACGTGAACGGCCGCGACCGGCAGACGATCCCGGACGGGCGGCTGTGCAGCGGCGGACTGTCGGCCTACCGCGGCCTCGATCTCGCCCGCGCCGACTGGCCGTCCACCAGGGTGTCGCCGGGCGGGACGCTGCGCATGACGTACGCCTCGACGATCGCGCACAGCGGCACGTTCAAGATGTATCTGACGAAGCCGGGGTACGACCCGTCGAAGCCGCTCACCTGGTCGGATCTGCCGCAGCGGCCGTTCGCCGAGGTCAAGGACCCGAAGCTGACGGACGGCGCCTACCGCTTCACGGCGAAGCTGCCCGCCGACCGGACGGGCCGTCAGATGCTGTACACGATCTGGCAGAACAGCAGCACGCCCGACACCTACTACTCGTGCTCGGACGTGGTGTTCCCGGCGTCGGCCGCGCGGAGCGGGCCGGGAGGGCGTCCTACGGGCGGGACGGCGAGCAGGACGCCGGTCGCGGCCACGCCGAAGGCGCCGGGCAGCGCGACGCCGTCGCCGGCGTCCGGCAGCCCTTCCGCGTCCGCGTCGCCGTCGCCTTCGCCCGCGTCGGCGCGGGCCGCGGCGGCCGCGCCGCGGAGCACCCCGGTGGCGTCCGAGACCAGTTCGGCGTCCGGCTCCGGTCCGTCGGCGCCGGTGCTGGCGGGGGGCGCCGCCGCGGTGCTGGCTCTCACCGGCGGGACCGCTCTCGCCGTGCGGCTGCGCCGGCGCTGAGCCCGGCCGGGCCCGGTGGACGGGGAGCCCCGCGAGCCCGGTGAGTCCTGGGGCCGCACGCGAGGTTACTGACCGGCAGAAGGTGCGCATGCGGAAGTCCGGGTGTGCGGACGTCGGTCGTCCGCGCACCCGGAAGTCGTACGCCGCTCGGCCTCACCCGGACGAGGTGTCCGGGCGCGGGCGGGCCGCGTCCGGTCCGCCCGTGCCGGGGTCAGCCGCGCTCGGCGGTGTTCAGTTGACGGTGACGGCCTCGCCCGCGTCGGTCACCGGGGCGTACTTCGCGGTGAAGTAGCCGTTGGCGAAGCAGAGCGACGAGCCGGACGTCTTGGTGAAGTGCTGTCCGGTGAAGGTGATGCTGTTGTCGTCGTTGCTCGCGACGCCGGTCAGGCTCGGAGCCTGGTAGACGCAGTTGATGCTGCCGAGCAGGGTGCGCAGCACGACCGTGGTCTGGATGGTGGAGCCGGCCGCCGGGGTGACGGTCACGGAGCCGTCCGAGCCCACGCTGGTGGTGTAGGCCAGGTTGTTGACCGTGACGCCGGTGACGCCGAGCACGCCGAGCACGTTGGCGGTGCAGCTGCCGAAGGTGTGCGCGGTGAGCGACTCGGTGGCGACGCCGGGCGCGGCGGGGTTGTCGGTGACGGTGGCGTTGAACGCGGACGAGGCACAGGAGACGCCGCTGGTGCCGGTCGCGCTGGAGTAGAGGGTGGCGGTCGTGCCGGAGGCCAGGGACGCGTTGAGGACGTCACCGACGGCGACGTCGCCGTTGGCGGTCGTCAGGACGGCGCCCGCGGCGGAGGCCGGGGTGACGGCGGCGAGGGACAGGGCGGCGACGCCGCCGGCGACGGCGAGGAGGGTGCGGGAGCGGGTGCGCATGGGGGTGCCTCTTTCTCAAGGGGGGATTTGTTGCAGGGGGGTTGGTCGGTAGGAGGGGGGAACCGGCGCGTTGCATGGGAGCAACCTGGGGACGCGTTCGGCGTCCACCGCTGCCGGCCCGTGACGCCTTCTCCGTACGTGACGGACCGGCAACGGCGAGCGACCGGTGACCGGCCGGGGGCACTGGTGAGTGCTCCGGCCGGGCCGGGCGGAGAGGGCGATCGGCCGGGGCCGCAGGGGGAAGCGGTTCCGGCCGGCGCCGTGAAGGGATCGAGCCCGTGCTGAGGGCCCGTCATGGCGGAAAAAGTCCGGGAGCGCGGAGCTTGACGCCGCGCTGCGGATCCGGCGCCACGGATCCGGGCTGGGCCAGGAGAGTTGTAGACCTGATGTTCGGTCAACGTCAATAGCTGCAAAGGAACTTGATGGATCGACAGATGAAATCGATCAGGCCTGTCGGTCACTGGTCCGCAGGCGGCACATGATGGACACTCTTTTTTCACATCTCCCTTGACCGCATGGTGTAACCATCGGTAACTTCCTCGACGGCTACTGCTGCGTAACGTGAAAGCCCTTGCGGCTTCCGGGAGTCACGAGGAGACGTACGCGGCAGCCGCTGTCCGCGCCAGGACAACGCGCCACTGAAGCCCAACCCGCATGACTTAGCGCATGGGAGCAGACATGGCCTCGTCCCCGGACGTCACGTCGTCCGCCGACAACACCCCCGAGAACCCCGAAAGCGGTTCCACCGAGAGACGCGGCCGAGTCCGGCTGCGCCGGGCCGCCGTGATGGCGGTGCCCGCCACCTTCGTCGCCGCCGGCCTCGCGGTGCTCACCGCGCAGGGCGCGCTGGGCGTGCAGTTCGCGATCTCCGGCATGCCGTTCGTCGTCACCGCCGACAGGCTCGACGGCGAGGGCTTCGCCCAGTTCGGCGGCCTGGACAACATGATCGAGAACAGCCCGAACCAGGGCGACACCGGCGGCCAGGTCCTGGTCGTCACCTCGGTCGTGAAGAACGGCAAGATCACCAACATGTGCCAGAGCGTCGACCTCGGCGGCATCCAGCTCGTGCTGAAGGCCGGCGGCGGGAACACCCCGGTGAGCGTGAAGAACCTGGCCATCGACTCCGACCAGATCACCGGCGACGCCGAGTTCAACAACATCGAGATCGGCCGCGACTCCAGCACCTTCGACAAGGTCCCGATCCAGGGCCCCGCGGGCGTCTACGGCCAGCAGGCCGACACGGTCGTCATCAAGAACCTGTACCAGCACAACTACGCGGCCACCGCCGCCGTCTTCAAGCTGCCCGGACTGAAGATGAGCTTCTCCAGCGAGGGCTGCGAGTAATGACCTTCACCCAGTGGCGGGACCGCTTCCGCGGGTGGAGGGGCCACCGGCCCTTCGCGGGCGGCGTGCTGCTCGTCCTGGGCGGCGCGGAGATCCTGGTGACCATGAAGGCACCGCTTCCGGTCATCCTGCACGTCGGCATGCAGGGGCTGGCGGGTTACCTCCTGCCCACCCTGATGGTGCTCTGCGGTCTGCTGATCCTGTTCAACCCGATGCAGCGGCTGTTCTACTCGATCATCGCGATCCTGCTCTCCCTGGGCACCTGGCTCACGTCCAACATCGGCGGCTTCGTCGTCGGACTGCTGCTGGGCGCCGTGGGCAGTTCCCTCGCCTTCGGCTGGGTTCCCGACCAGGAACCGCGCCGGAGCCGTCGTCAGCGGCACGAGGAGAAGCAGGCCCTCCCGACGGTCGGCACGGCCCACAAGGGCGGCCACCTGCCCGAGACGGGCAAGCCCGCGTAAGCGGGACGGCGACATCCACCGGCGGGGCCGGGCGACTCGCGCACAGCGGGCCGCCTCCGGCCCCGCCGGTCTTCGTTCCCTGGAGCGCCGGCCGTCACGCCACGCCTCACACCACCGCGTCACGCCACCGCCGTCACGCCATCCCGTCACGCCGAGCGCCGTACGCCCTGCGTGCTCTGTGCTCTGTGCTCTGCGTGCCCCGCGCGCCGTACGCCTCGCGCGTCGCGTATCCCACCGCGCGTCCGGCGCGCCCCCGGTCCATACCTGGACGCATTGACGATCAGTCAATCCACCTGCGTCTTTGTCCCGCTGGTCCATACCGCGGGCATTCAGGATCACAATGCGGCACCGGCCTCTCACCCCCGGTGGCAGCTCACTTGACTACCGGCGGTCACACACGGTTGGCTCCGAGCCAACGGAAGTCTCCCGCCGGTGCCCACCCCCTCGCACCGGTGCCGCTCGCCCGTCCCTCTGCTCTGCCGCACAGCGAGGTGCAGCCCCCCATGACCACTCCCCTCCCCCTCCCCTTTCCCCGATCCTCCGCGATCCCGAGATCGCCGCGCCTCGCCGCCCTGGCCGCGGCCTGCTGCCTCCTGCTCGCCGGCTGCTCCGGCGCCGGCTCGTCCGCCCCGGCCGCGGACCGGGCGGGCGGCCCGGCCGGCCGCGTCAGGATCGCCCTGATCACCCACGGCGCCGAGGACGACGCCTTCTGGGAGCTGGTGCGCAAGGGCGCCGAGGCGGCGGCCGACAAGGACGGCGTCGACCTGGCCTACGCCAGCGACCCCGACGGCGCGGGCCAGGCCGCACTGGTGCGCAACGCGATCCGCGACAAGGTCGACGGCATCGCCGTGACCCTCGCCAAACCGCGGGCGATGAAGGCCCCGGTGGCCGCGGCCAAGGCGGCCGGCATACCCGTGGTCGGCCTCAACTCCGGCATCGACGCGTGGCGTTCGGCGGGGCTGCTGGAGTATTTCGGCCAGGACGAGAGCGTCGCGGGCCGGGCCGTCGGCGACAAGCTCGACGGCCTCCACGTCAAGCACGCCCTGTGCGTCATCCACGAGCGGGGCAACGTCGCCCTGGAGGCCCGCTGCGCCGGTGTGAAGAAGACGTTCTCCGGTGAGACGGACATGCTCTACGTCGACGGGACGGACATGGACGCGATGACCGCCGTCGTGACGACACGGCTGCGGCAGGACCCCGACATCGACGAAGTCATCACCAACGGGGCCCAGTTCGCGCTCGCGGCCGTACAGGCCGCCGACAAGGCCGGCAGCAAGGCCGAGGTCGCCACGTTCGACCTCAACAAGGACCTGGTCACGGCCGTGCGCGACGGCCGGGTGCAGTTCGCCGTGGACCAGCAGCCCTATCTCCAGGGGTACCTGGCCGTCGACGGACTGTGGCTGCACCGGACCAACGGCAACGTCAGCGGCGGCGGCGTGGCCCCCGTGCTGACCGGCCCCGCCTTCGTCACCCGCGCCAACGTCGCCCAGGTCGCCCGCTTCGCCGCCGCCGGAACCCGCTGACCGCACGCCGCCCCTCGCTCCCCTCCCCTCGCTCCCTCCCCGCCCCCTTTTCCCCTGGCCCTTCTCCCTGGCCCTCTCCCCCTCCCCGTCCCCTCTTCCCCCTCCCCGCTGATCGCTCCTAGGACGGCCATGTCTCCTCGGTCCGGCGCCCGGCGCCGCCGTCTCGGCTCCATACGTCTCTCCCTGATCCTGCTGGCGCTGGTGCCCGGCGTCACCCTCACCGCCATGTGGGGTGTGACGACGACCCAGATGTTCACCGAGGGGCTGCGGCTGCGCGCGCAGACGGAACTGAGCAGGTCCACCGGCGCGATGGGCACCGAGGCGACGCTCGCGCTCCAGCAGGAGCGCAGTCTGTCGGCGGTGTGGCTGGCCTCCGGTCCCGGCGGGTCCCGGGCCGCGCTGGAGGCCCAGCGCACGAAGACGGACGAGGCGGTCGCCAAGCTGGTGTCCCGGGCGGACGACATCCAGAAGGCGCCCGCCCGTGTCCGTGACCGGCTTTACTCGGTCGTCGCCTCGGTCGGCAGCCTGGAGTACTACCGTGGTCAGGTGGACGACCCCGTCGACATCACCGCCGCGCAGGCCCTGGACCAGTACACGTCCATCATTGACGACCAGATCCATGCGTTCCAGGAGCTGTCCCAGGTCGACGACGGCGACCTCACCTCGCAGGCCGGTCCGCTCGTCGCGCTGGAGCACGCGGCCGAGCTGGTCTCCGAGGAGGATCTGCAACTCACCCTGGCCGGGCCCGGGGGCCGCATGGACGAGAAGACCTGGGCCAAGTTCGCGCAGTTGGTGAACAGCCGCCGCTGGCTCGTGCAGGACCAGATCGTCCCCTCCCTCACCGGTGACGCGAAGGCGGACACCGAGCGGATCCTGACGAGCTACCAGTGGCAGACGCTGGAGGCCGTCGAGGACAAGGTGCTCGCCGCCCGCGCCGAACAGGGCGGACACGGCGACATCGCGCTGCCGGACGTGCAGAAGACATGGCGGGCCGCGCTCATCGACGTCAGCGACCAGTACGCGAAGCTCATCGGGGAACAGACGGCGACCCTGCTGCGGCACAGCGCGGACAACTCCCGCGGCCTGCTGATCAAGGCCGCCTCGCTGAGCGCCGGCGGTCTTCTCGCCCTCGTCGTGTGCGTCGGCATGTCCTGGCGGATCACCCGTTCCCTGTCACGGCGGCTGCACGGACTGCGGATGGCCACGCTGAGCCTGGCGCACGAGCGGCTTCCCGACGTGGTGGCCCGGCTGGACCGGGGAGAGACCGTCGACGTGGACGCGGAGACCCCGCCGCTCGACTACGGCAGCGACGAACTCGGCCAGGTGGCCAAGGCGTTCAACACCGCGCAGCGCACCGCCGTGCACACCGCGGTGGAACTCGCCGACACCCGGCGCGGCTTCCAGAAGGTCATCCTGGGCATCGCCCGGCAGAGCCAGAACCTGGTCAACCTCCAGCTCAGCAAGCTCGACGCCCTGGAACGCCGGCACCAGGACCCCGACGTCCTGAAAGGACTGTACGAACTCGACTCCACGGCGAGCCAGTTGCGGCGCTACGAGGAGAACCTCGTCATCATCAGCGGCGGCCGGCCGGGGCGCAGCTGGGCGGAGCCGGTGGCGCTGGTCGACATTCTGCGCAGCGCCGTCGGAGAGGTCGCCGAGTACCGGCGGGTGGAGGTGCACACCGAGGAGGAGGTGGCCGTCGCGCCGCCCGCCGTGGCGGACGTCATCCATCTGCTGGCCGAGCTCATCGACAACGCGACCTCCTACTCGCCCGCTCCGGCCCCGGTCGGCGTCCGGGCGACGCTGGTGGCCAGGGGGCTGGCGATCGAGGTCGAGGACCGCGGGCTCGGGATGTCCGAGGAGGACTACGCCTCCTTCAACGAGCAGTTGGCGGTCCCTCCGCAGTTCGACGTGGTGGCGCTGGCGGACGACCTGCGGCTGGGCATGTTCGTGGTGGCCCGGCTCGCGACCCGGCACGGCATCGCCGTGACCCTGCGCTCCTCGCCGTACGGCGGCACCACCGCGATCGTGCTCGTCCCGCACGACATCGTGGTCAAGGACGCGCCGGACGACGACCGCGACGACACGGCGTCCGCGGGCGTCCGGCGTCCGCGGGCCGCGCGGACGGCCGGGGAAGGAGAGCCGTCCGAGCCGCCACGCGACGCGCACGCCTCCGGCCCGGACGGGCGACAGGATCCGGCACAGGAGCGACCGCGCCGGCAGGAGCCGGAGCAGGGGCGGTCACGGGAGCAGGCGCGGGAACACGGCAGGTCCGGGCAGGAGGACGTCGGCCGCGCCCACGGACGTACGACGGCGTCCGTCCCGTCCCCGGCCTCAGCCCCGCTCCCGATCTCTACCCCTGCCCCTGCCGCTGCGTCTGCCTCTGCCTCTGTCGCGAACTCGGCCGACGGGTCCGACGGGCCGCCGTCGCTGCCCCGCCGGATACCGCAGACCAGCCTCGCCACCGAGTTGCGCGACGACGCCGCGGCCGCGGCCCGCGCCGGGCGCACCGAGGAAGACCCCTTCGCGGACGATTTCACCGCCGAGCGCGCGGCGTCCTCCCTCGCCGGCTTCCAGCGCGGCACCCGGCGCGCCCTCACCGAAGCGGACGCCGACGTTGACGCCGAAGCGGACGCCGACGTTGACGTTGACGCCGAAGCCGAAGCCGACGCCGCCGGTGGAGACGCCGGTGGAGACGCCCGTGATGGCGAAGCCCCGTGCCGCGGGCCGCGGGAGACGGCCGCCGCCGACCGGGACGGCGGCCCGCCGGTCACCGCCTCAGGCGCCACGGGCGCCGCCACGAACTCGACCACGCCCGCCGACCGCTCATGAAGGACACCCCGATGACACCCTCCCTCCCCGGCACCAACACCCAGCTCGACCAGCTGCTCACCGGTCTCGTCGACCGGGTCGCCGACGTCAACCAGGCCGTCGTGCTCTCGGAGGACGGTCTGGTGGTGAGCAAGTCCACCGGATTCCTGCGGGAGGACGCGGAACGACTGGCGGCGACCGCGTCCGGTCTGATGAGCCTCAGCAAGGGGGTCAGCATGGACTTCCGCGGCGGTCCGGTGCGCCAGGCACTGATCGAGATGGCCAACAGCTACCTGATCCTCACGTCGGCCGGTCCGGGCGCCCACCTCGTCGTGCTGGCGGGCAGGAACGCGGACGTCGGCGTGGTGGCGTACCAGATGAACATGCTGGTGAAGAAGATCGGCGAGCACCTCAGCGCGGCTCCGCGGGCCCATGCCGGTCCCGCCGCGCGCACCCACGGCGGGTGAGGTGAGCGGAGGCGACGAAGCGGGCCGGCTCGTCAGGCCGTTCGCCCTCACCGGTGGACGGACCCGGCCCAGCCGCGCCGACTTCACGCTCATCACCACGGTCACCGCGGTGGACCCGCCGCCCGAACGGCCGACGCGGCCCCAGCCGGAGCACGGCCGGATCCTGCGGCTGTGCGCCCGGCCGGTGGCCGTGGCGGAACTCGCGGCCCATCTCGACCTGCCGGTCAGCGTGGTCGTCATCCTGCTCTGCGACCTGCTGGAGGCGGGGCTGATCACGGCCCGCCCGCCCCGCTCCGTCACCGGCGCCCATGACCTGGACCTGCTGCAGAAAGTGAGGGACGGCCTTGGCCGGATCTGACACCGCCGCTCGCCCGGCCGCACCGGCGGCGGCCCCCGACACGGTGAAGATCCTCATCGCGGGCGGCTTCGGCGTCGGCAAGACGACGTTGGTCGGGGCGGTCAGCGAGATCACGCCGTTGCGCACGGAGGAGCCGCTGACGGTGGCAGGGCTGGACGTGGACGACCTGAAGGGCATCGAGGAGAAGCGGTCCACCACCGTGGCCCTCGACTTCGGGCGGATCTCCATCGGCGACGACCTGGTGCTCTACCTCTTCGGCACGCCCGGCCAGCAGCGTTTCTGGTTCATGTGGAACGACCTGGCGATCGGTGCGCTGGGCGCCGTGGTCCTCGTCGACGTACGGCGACCGGAGTCCAGCTTCGCCGCCGTCGACTTCTTCGAACGGCGGGAGATCCCGTTCGTCGTCGCGGTGAACGGCTTCCACGGCGTGCACCCGTATCCCCCGGAGGCGATCAGGGAATCCCTCGCCCTGCCGGAGCGGGTGCCCGTCCTGCTGTGCGACGCCCGGGACCGGGAGTCGTGCCGGGACGTGCTGATCGCCCTGATCGACCGGCTGATCGACGACGTCACGCTCCGCCCGCCCCCGCCGGCCTGACCCCGTCCCGCCTCGGACCGCCCCGCCTCGGACCGCCCCGCCCCGCCCCGCCCCGGACCGTCCCGGACCCTCCCTCCCGAGTCCGTTCCGCCGGCGCGAGGTGGTCGCCGTCAGCGGGCCCCGGCCGCGCGCAGGACGGCGACCGTCTCCGGATGAGGTCCCGCGGCCGCCCATTCCAGGGGTGTCAGCCCGGTGCCGTGATCCTCGCGCAGTCCGGGGTCCGCGCCGTGGACGAGCAGGGTGCGCACGGTCTCCACGTGGCCCCAGCAGGCCGCCGCGCACAGCGGAGTGCCCTCGGCGCCGACGCCGGCGCTCTCGGCGTCGGGCGGCGCCCCGGCCTCCAGCAGTCTGCGCGCCACGTCGGCCGCGCCGTGGACGCACGCGTGGTAGAGCGGGGTCGTGCCCTCGGAGTCTGCCCTGGCCGGGTCCGCGCCGGCCCGCAGCAGACGGTCGACGTCCCGGACCGTCCCGCACATCGCCGCCCCGACCAGGCGCGAGGTGAGCTTCTTCTGCCGTCTTCTGTTCACGGTCACCGAGCCTAGGGCTACTGGGCGGCCGTCTCACAGGTCTGCCAGCACCGGCAGCAGGCGGACGGCCGCCGTCACGTCGTCGGTGAGCGGACGGTCCCGCGTCTCCGCGGGCAGTGCCGCCGTCGCCACCGCGAGGGCCGCCACGCGGGGCGGGTCCGGATGCAGCCTCAACGCCCTCACCGCGCTGACGAGTTCGCAGCCGAGGACGACGGCGTAGGCCTCCGTCGCCCGCAGGGTCTGCCGTGCGGCCTGGCCCGCGAAGCTGGCGGCCTCCTCCAGGCCCCGGGAGAGGACGGCGTGCCCCGCCGAGGCCGGCGCCGCGCAGGAACGCAGCTCGGCCAGAGCCGAGTTGGCGCTGTACTCCAGGATCATCGTGCCCGAGCTGCTCACCGGCCCCGTGGCGAGGAAGACGGGCAGGCCGGTCAGTCCGGGATCGCCCAGTGCCGCCAGCCGGGCGGTCGAGAGCTGCGCGCTCTGCAACAGCGCGAGGACGACGCCGTCCAGGGCCAGTCCCAGGGGCGCGGCGAAGAAGCCGCCGTGGTGGTAGGCCCTGGCGTCGGCGGCGTCCATGAGGGGGTTCTCGGACGGGCAGTTGATCTCCACCTCGACGACCTCGCGCAGTCGCTCGCACGCGTCCAGCACGCACCCGTGGACCTGGGGGAAGGTCCGGAAGCCGAAGGGATCCTGGATGCGCCCTCCCCGGCGGGGCGGCGGGCGGTCGGCCCACCCGAGCAGCCGCCGCACCTCGCCCGCCGCCCGTGCCGCACCGGGGTAGGGGCGCAGGGCGTGCACGGGCGCGGCGTAGGCCTCGGGCGAGCCGGACACCGCGGCGAGGGACAGCGCGGCGACGGCGTGTGCGGCCCGCAGCAGCACGTCCAGTTCGCCCTGGGCGAGCGCGGCCTGCCCGAGCGCGAGGGCGTTGCTGCTGAGCAACGCCAGGGCGTCACCGGCTTGCAGGACGACGGGCGCGGGAGTCCCGGAGACGGGCGCGGGAGTGCGAGGGGGACCGGTGGGGGCTCCGGGGGTGACGGTTGCCGGACGTGGCTCGCGGGGCGGCTCGGGGCGCGGGTCGAGGCGACGACCGGCCGGGGCAGGGGCCGGGGCGGAGCCGGGGTCTGCGCCGGGGCCAGGGCCAGGGCCGGGGCCTGGGCCTGGGACGACGACGAACTGCACCGGGGCGGCGGGATCCTCACCGTGAGAGCCGTCGGCCGAGGTGGAGGCGGGGGCGTCCGGGCCGGCCCCGCGGGCCCGACGGGGTGGCTCGGGACGCGTCCAGGGGCGTTCGCCGATCAGCGTCAGACCCGTCTGCGCCAGGGCCGTCAGGTCGCCGGTGCCGATCCCGCCGTACTCGTTGACGGCCGGGTGGACGCCCAGCCGAAGGGCGTCGGCGAGGGCGTCGACGAAAGCCGGCTGGATGCCGGAGCCGCCGGCGAGCAACTGGTTGGCGCGCACCGCGAGCATCGCCCGCACCTGGCGGGCCGGGAGCAGGGCGCCCGCGCCGCCCGCGTGGCTGCGCAGGAGCCGCAGCCCGTGCGCGGCCTCGTCGTGCTCCTCGACCGGCACCGAGCGCTGCGCGCCGACGCCGGTGCCACGCCCGTACAGCCGCCCGGAGGCGGCGAGCCGCTGCGCGGTCAGCCAGGAGCGCCGGGCCCGGTCGCGCGCCTCCGGGGCGACCTCGGGCACGGCTTCGCCGTCGGCGAGTGCGAGCAGCTCGCCGACGGTGAGCGTGGTCCCGTCCAGGAGGACCCGGGCGCCCCCTCGGTGCGGGGGTACCCGGGCCCGTCCGTTCGCGGATGCGGTGACGTCCAACGGATCGGCAGTCCAGCGGTTCGGCGTCCGGCGGTCCAGCGGGTGAGCGGTTCGGCGGCGGCCCGGTCCCGGTGGCCCGACCGGGGTTCGGCGAGCCGGTCCGGGCGGGGCCGGGCAGCCGGGCTGTATCAGCCCAGGCCGGCCGTCTTCAGCCAGGCCTTGGCCACGTCGAGCGGGTCCTTGCTCTGGAGCTGCACCTGGGAGTCCAGGTCGAGCAGGGTCTTCGTGTCGAGCTTGGCGGAGACGGCGTTGAGCGCGTCGACGCCCTCCTGGGAGAGCCCGCTCTTGTAGACCACCGGGGTGACGTTCGCGAAGCCGAAGAGGTTCTTCGGGTCCTGGAGGACGACGAACTTCTCCTTGGTGATGGTCGGGTCCGTGGTGAAGACGTCCGCGGCCTGCACGGTGTCCTTCTTCAGCGCGGCCTGGGTCAGCGGGCCGCCCGCGTCGAGGGCCTTGAAGGACTTGAACTTCAGCCCGTACACGGAGTCGAGGCCGAGCAGGCCCTGCTGGCGGGTCTGGAACTCGGGCGATCCGCCGAGGACCAGCTTCGGCGCGATGTCCTTCAGGTCGGCGAGGGTGGACGTCGCGGTGAGGTGGTACTTCTGCGCGGTCGCCGCGTTGACCGTGACGGAGTCCTTGTCCTCGGCCGGCGACGACTCCAGCAGCGTCAGCTTGGAGTCGAGCTTGGCCTTCACCGCCGCGTTCACGGTCGCGAGCGACGTCTGCTCGGCCTTGGCGTCGAGGTAGGCCAGCAGCGAGCCGTTGTACTCCGGCAGGACGGTGATGGAACCGTTCTTGAGCAGGCCGTACGTGGTCTCCCGGCTGCCGATGTTGGGCTTGTAGGACACCTTGATGCCCTTGGCCTTCAGAGCCTCGCCGTAGATGTCGGCGATCAGGATGCTCTCGGCGAAGTTGTTGGAGCCGACGACCACGGTGTCACCGGCCGCCTTGTCGCCGGCGAGCGGGTCGGAGGAGTCGTCGGACGAGGAGGAACATCCCGCCAGCAGGGCCGTCATCGCGGCGAGGGCGACGGCCGCCGCACCGGGGTGGTTCCTGAGGGACCTGCTGCTGTGGGTGTTGGAAGTCACGGTTCCCGTTCCGGGCTGGGGGGTTGATGAGAACTCACACACTCTGACCTGATCCAATCCATCGGCTTCTCGATCAGTCAAGGGCAGCAGGATCACCGATTGGCGTCGATCCGTGATCACTTGTGCGCGGATCGGGAGATCGGCCGCCTCCCTCCCGGTGATCGCCGGGACGGCGTCTCCACTCCGCTTCGTAATGATTTCTTGACGCGGGGCGACGCGCGGCACCGTTCCGATTGGCGATAGGCTCCGCGGAGTTGACCTTCGTCACAGCAGTCGGCGGCGGTCACGGCGGTGTACGGGGGCCGCTTTCAGTGTCGTCGCACAAGGACACATGTGTGCACGGAAGTGCGCATATGCGAGACCCCCCTTGCACGCTTGCAACATCCTCTTGAAGGAGGCCCGGTGTCCACGAAAGAGGTGGACGCGTCCGCCCGGCCGGCGTCCTCGGCATCGTCCTCCGCGCGGCGGGGGATGCGGGGCTTCGCCGACCGATGGCCCTTCCAGCGCAAGCTGAACGTACTGGTCGGTATCCCGCTCACGGTGATCGCCCTGCTGCTGACGTACCTCATCGTCGACCTGGTGCAGGAGTCCGACCGCGCGAGCGACGCCGCCCAACTGGTGCGCGACAGCACCGAGGTGGCCCAGCTCGTCGCCGACCTCCAGGACGAGCACCAGCAGGCGATCCTGCTCTCCGTCCGGCACGAGGCGGCCTTCGACGCCGGCACCCCCTCCAGCGACGGATACCGGCAGGCCCAGCTCGTCGTGGACACGCAGGTGAACAAGGTCATCGACGCCTTCGACGACCGGCTGCCGGACGCGGAGCTCCAGGCCCTGAAGGAGGTCCAGGGACTGGCGGGGCTGCGGTCCACCATCGAGCAGGGCTATCTGCCCGCCGACAACATCGACCCCGCCTACTCGGGTGCCGCGGACGGTCTCATCGACGGCCTGAACCTGGACCGCGACCCCACGCTGGCCACCACCTTCACCGGCAGCCTCCTCGACTCGCTGCTGCGCGCCGACGCCGCGCACGGCGCCTACGAGACCGGCGTGTTCTCCGCGCGCACCGGCGACAGCAACGCGCTCATCGAGTTCACCGGAGCGGTCGGCTCCTACGAGGTGTTCACCTACCAGGCGCAGCGCTTCGACCGGTTCGCCGACGACGCGCAGTCCGAGGAGTTCAGCGGCATCGAGCACAACTCCTCGCAGGCGTCGATCACTCAGGACTACGCCGAACTGGCCGTGGACCCGAGCGCGTTGCAGGCCGAGTCCAAGACCGCGATCCGCGCCTCGTTCCGGGAGGCGCTCGCCTCCTACCCCGACTACAGCTCGCAGGCCGCGATCCGGCTGAAGATCACCGCGTCGCTCATCGACCGGATCGCCGACCGGGCGGACGACGCCGCCTCGGGCGCGCAGTGGCGCGCGGGCCTGCTGCTCAGCCTGGCACTGCTCTGCTTCGCCCTGTGGATCGCCTTCTCCGTCCTGGTCCGCCGCTCCGTGGTCCGTCCGGTGCTGGCCCTGACGGGAGCCGCCCAGGAGGTCGCCGACGTCGCGGGCCGCGAACTCGCCCGGGTCGCCGACGACGACGCCGAGGAGTCCGGCCCTCCGAGGCTGCGCGAGCTGCCGGTCACCGCCGACGACGAGATCGGCGAACTCGCCGAAGCCTTCAACAATGTCCAGACGACCGCGGCCGCGCTGCTGGAGCGCCAGGTGCTCAGCCGGCGCAACGTCGCCGAGATGTTCGGCAACGTCGGACGCCGCGTCAGCAACCTGACGACACGTCAGCTCGCGCTGATCGACGCGGTGGAGCGCGGTGAGACCGACCCGGCGCTGCTCGCGCGGCTCTACTCCATCGACCACATCGCGGTGCGCCTGCGCCGCAACGCCGACAGCCTGATGCTGCTCGCGGGGATCCGCGAGACCGTCCTGGACGCCGGGCCGACCGCGCTGACCAACGTCGTGCGGGCCGCCCTCGGCCAGATCGAGGGCTTCCAGCGGGTGCGGCTGCGGGTCGCGAGCGACGCCGTGGTGGAGCCGGACATCATCGGCGACCTGACGCTGATGATCGCCGAACTCCTCGAGAACGCCGTGTCGTTCTCGCCCGAGGGCAGCCCCGTCGAGGTCGTCGTGGGCTCCGACGGCGACGGCGCGTCCCTCACCGTCTCCGACCACGGCCTGGGCATGAGCGCCGACCGGCTCGCCGAGGAGAACGCCCGCCTGGTGCGCCGCGAGCGCCTCGACGTCGTCCCGACGAAGGTGCTCGGCCTGTTCGTGGTCGGCGCGCTGGCCCGCCGCTGGGACGTGGACGTCACCCTGTCCCGCACCCCGGGCGGCGGTGTGACGGCCGAGGTGCTGATCCCCTCGGCGCTGCTCCTGACGGCGGCCGAGGAGGACGTGGCAGGCGCGGCGGACAGGCCCGGCGCCACCGGCACGCCGGCCGCCCCGTCGGCCGCGGCCCTCCCGTCGGCCGTCCCGTCGGCCGCTCCGCCCGCCGCCGCACCGGCCGCCCTCTCGGCGCCCGCGGCCGGGCCCTCCCCGTCGGCCTCGGTCCCGTCCTGGGCCGCGCGGTCGGACGATCCGGCCGTGCTGCCGCGCCGGGTCCCCCGCCGCGGCCCCTCCCCCGCCGACCCGGAGGGCGAGCCCCCGCTCGGCGCGAAGTCCCGCGCCGAGGACCAGGAACCGACGACCGGCGCTTCGACCGCCGACACCCCGGCCGGCCCGCGCACCGGCGAGCCCGCCGCCCACGCCCGCACGGACGCGGCCGGAGAGCCCGCGCGCACGGCGGTGGGCGATCCGGCCTCCGCCCGACCGGCGGAGACCGGATCACTCACCGCCCCGGCCCGGCAGGATGCCCGGACCGGCGCCGTCACCGTCACGGCCGGGCCGGGCGAGGCCCCCGCCGAACCGGCGGCCGGCCCACGGGACGGGACGCCGGGCACCGGACACGGCGTCCCCGCGCCGCGGTCGCCCCTCGCCCCGCGCGCGGCGGCCCACCTGGACGCCGAGGCCCACGCCCGCGCCACCGAGCCCCCGGTCGACGCCGGCACGCCGGAGCCCGCGCCGCACAGTCGCACCGCGCAGTCCGATTCCGTGCCCCACGCCCGTACGGCGGCCGGGCCCTACGGCGGTTCCGACGGCGGTTCCGCCGACCCGGCCGACTCCGCCGACTCCGCGGACCGCCCGGGACTCCCCGCACGTCACACGCGGTCCGGCGGCGCCGCGGCCTCCGGCGGCCCCGCCGCATCCGGCGAGCCCGCCGCCGGGGGCGACGGAGCCCGTCCCCTGCGGCGCCGTGTGCGCGGCGCCACGCTGCGGACGACGGCCGAAGCCGCCGCCCAGCAGGCGGCGCGCAGTCCGGCCCGCCCGGCGGACGCGGACGCCGTGCGCAGCGCGCTGGAGGAGTTCGAGGCGGCCGTGGCCCAGGCGCACCGGGACAGCGGCGGGGACACGGGCGAACACCCCGCCCCCGCCGGCGTCCACGACGGCGTCCGGCCCGGCCACCGTCCCGCCGAAGAGCTGGACCACCGTCCCGGCCACCGTCCGGACGACCGGCTCGACCAGCCCCACCCGACCGACCAGCCCCACCGGACCGACCGGACAGCGCCGTCCGACCCGTCCGCCCCGTCGGAACCGTCCGACGGGACCCACCCGATCGCCGATCCGATCGCGGTCCGGGACACACCGCACCACCAGAACCACCTTCCGGAAGGAGCCGAGCAGTGAGCACGTCGACAGGTGAGACTCCCGCCGGAGACGCCAGGCCGACCGATCTGCGGGCCGCCGCAGCCGACTTCACCTGGCTGCTCAACCGTTTCGCCACCGAGACCGCGGGGGTCGTGGACGCCATCGCGGTGTCCTCCGACGGTCTGCTGATCGCCGTCTCGGAGCTGCGCGAGCACGCGGACTCCGAACGGCTGGCCGCGATCGTCTCGGGCATCACCAGCCTGGCCGCGGGCGCCTCCGGCAACTACGGCCTGGGGGGACTGAACAAGGTCATCATCGACCTGGAGGGCGGCCATGTGCTGGTCTCCGCTATCGGCAGCGGCGCGGTGCTGGGCGTGGTCACCGACAAGGAGGCCAAGCTGGGCAACATCGCCTACGAGATGACGGTGTTCGCCAACCGCGCCGGCGCCGCGCTCAGTCCGCAGCTCGTCCTGGAGCTGAAGAACAGCGTCGGCGCCCCGCGTACGCGTTGACCGCGTGCCACCGTAGAGAAAGCGAACACCGATGGCGGACGGCCGCACCCCGCGCGGGGCCGGCGAGGACGGCGTCGCCCCGGTCGGGCCCGCGCCCGCCGTCCGGCCCTTCCTGGTCACCGCCGGACGGGTCGCGGGCGGCTCGGACGAGGCGTCGTCCGGCCGGACGATGCCCGTGGAGACCCAGTTGGTGACCACCGCCGACGGGATCGACGCGCTCGGCCGGCTCTCCTTCGAGCAGCACGACATCGTCGCCGCCTGCCGCGTCCCGCAGTCGATCGCGGAGATCGCGGCGCGGCTGCGGCTGCACCTGAACGTGGTGCGGGTCCTCGCCGAGGACCTGCGGACGGCGGGGCAGCTGTCGGTGCACGTGCCCGACTCCGGCGTCACCCACGACGCGTCCGTCCTGCGCAGGGTTATCGATGGCCTGCGGGCCATCCCCGACTCCCGGGGAGTACTCCGTGACACCGACTGAACCGCTGGTCCGCGCCTCGGCCGGCCAGTCCGCCGTACGGCCGCCGCTGCCGGTGAAACTGGTGATCGCGGGCGGCTTCGGCGTGGGCAAGACCACCGCCGTCGGCTCGATCTCCGAGATCGAGCCGCTGACCACCGAAGCGGCGATCACCGAGGTCGCGGCGGGGGTGGACGACCTCAGCCACACTCCCCGCAAGACCACCACCACGGTCGCCATGGACTTCGGCTGCATCACCATCGACCCGACCCTGAAGCTCTATCTGTTCGGCACGCCCGGACAGGAGCGGTTCGGGTTCATGTGGGACGACATCGTGGAGGGCGCGGTCGGCGGGCTGGTCATCGTCGACACCCGCCGCCTCGACGACTGCTACGCCGCGGTCGACTACTTCGAGCACAAGCAGATCCCGTTCGCCGTCGCCGTCAACGCCTTCGACGGGGAGGTGGCGCACACGCTGGACGAGGTCCGCTGGGCCCTCGACGTCTCGGACGGCGTTCCGCTGCTCGTGTTCGACGCGCGCGAGCGCGGCTCGGTCCGGGACGCGCTGCTCGTCGTGCTGGAACAGGCCCTGGCCCGCTCGGAGCGCTGACGGCGCGGGGCGGGCGAGCGGCAGGCGGTCCTCCCCGCCCCCGGCCCCGCACCGGCAGCGCCTAGCCGCTCCGGCGCACCCCCGGCGAGACGGTCGCTCTGGTCGCCGCCCAGAACAGGGCGAGCGTGACCAGGGCGAGGCCGGCCACCAGGACCGCGCCGCCCACGACCTTCTCGTAGTCGTGCTGGTAGAGGCCGTCGACGATGTAGCGGCCGAGGCCGCCGAGGCTGACGTACGCGGCGATGGTGGCCGTGGAGACGATCTGGATGGCCGCCGAGCGCAGACCGCCGAAGATCAGCGGGAGCGCCACCGGCAGTTCGACGCGGAGCAGGACGTCGCTCTCGCGCATGCCCATCCCGCGCGCGGCGTCCACCGGGGACGGGTCGACGGAGCGCACCGCCTCGTACGTGGTGACCAGGATCGGCGGCACGGCGAGGACGACCAGCGGGATCATCACCGGCAGCATGCCGAACCCGAGCACGATGGTCGTCACGACCAGCAGACCGAAGGTGGGCAGCGCGCGGGCCGCCGTGGCGACCAGGGAGAGGACGTTTCCGCCCCGCCCGTAGTGGCCCGTCACCAGGCCGACGGGAAGCCCGATGGCGGCCGCGAACGCGAGGGCTTCCAGGGAGTACTGGACGTGCTCCCACACGCGGGTGGGGATTCCGTCGTAACCGTGCCAGTGGGCGCTGTCGTTGAAGAAGGCGCTGACGAAACTGAGTACGTTCACCGGGCTGCGTCCTCCAGGGCGGGCACGGCCGGGGCGGGACGCCCGCCCGCGCTCCGGGATCCGCCTCGGCTCGGACCGCTCGGCATCCAGGGGGTGAGCAGGACGCGCACGACGACCAGGAGGGCGTCGGCCAGGACCGCGAGGGCGGCGCTGGTGAGCACGGAGTTCCAGGCGAGTTCGGGCCGGTTGTAGATCTGGGCGTCGTGCAGGAGGTTGCCGAGCGCGCCCTGGTTGCCGATCAGCATGCCGACGCTGACGAGGCTGATGCTGGACACGGTGGCCACGCGCAGCCCGGCGACGATGGCGGGCACCGCGATCGGCAACTGGACCTGTAGGTAACGGCGTACGGGGCCGAAGCCCATGGCGGTCGCGGCGGCGAGGGTCTCCTGCGGCACCGAGCGGACGCCTTCGACGATCGCGGGCACGAGCACCACGAGGGTGTAGACCGTGAGCGGGATCATCACGGTCAGCTCGGTCTGCCCGGTGTAGTCGATGAGGACGACGAAGAAAGCCAGCGACGGAATCGCGTAGAGCACGGTCGTCACCCACAGCACGGGCGGGTACAGCCAGCGCAGCCGCACGCACAGCTGGGCCAGCGGGAGGGCGAGCAGCAGTCCGGCCAGCACGGGCAGCAGGGCCTCGCGCAGATGCAGTCCGATCAGGCCGAGCCAGTCGTGCTGGAGGTCGCTCGGGATGTCGAAGAAGCGGTTCACCGGACGGCCTTCTCGACGCCGGCTCCGTCGTCGAGCGACTCCTGGCGGCCTGCCGCGTGGGCGCCCCGGATGGCCTCGGCGATGGAGGCCTGCGAGACGACTCCGGCGGCCCGGCCCTCGTCGTCCACGGCGACGGCCCAGCCGGTGGGCGACAGGACGGCGCAGTCCAGCGCGGCGCGCAGCGAGTCCCGGCCGGCGACGAACGGCCGTCCGCACGACAGGAGTCGGCCGGCGTCGATCCGTCCGGCCGTCAGCAGGCCGGGCTCGCTCCAGCCGAGCGGGCGGCCGTCCAGGCCGGTGACGAGGAGGTAGGGGGTCTCGTCCGCGCCGCGGGCGGCGATCTGTTCGGCGGTGGCGTCGACCGCGACGACCGGGGCGGTGAGCAGCTTCAGGCCCGCGGAGGAGAAGAACGACAGGCGCCGGATGCCGCGGTCGGCGCCGAGGAAGTCCTCGACGAATGCGTCGGCCGGGTCGGACAGCAGCTCGGCGGGCGGCGCGAACTGGGCCAGCCGGCCGCCGGTGCGCAGCACGGCGACCATAGTGCCCAGTTTGACGGCCTCGTCGATGTCGTGCGTGACGAAGACGATGGTCTTGCCCAACTCGTCCTGGATGCGCAGGAGTTCGTCCTGGAGGCCCTTGCGGACGACCGGGTCGACGGCGGAGAAGGGCTCGTCCATCAGCAGTACGGGCGGATCGGCGGCGAGCGCCCGGGCCACGCCGACGCGCTGTTGCTGGCCGCCGGAGAGCTGGTAGGGGTAGCGCTTGGCGAACGAGGCGTCGAGGCCGACGCGTTCCATCAGTTCGCGGGCCCTCGCGCGGGCCTTGCCCTTGCTCCAGCCGAGCATCCGGGGGACGGTGGCGATGTTGTCGACGATCGTGCGGTGCTGGAAGAGACCGGCGTTCTGGATGACGTAACCCATGCCCCGGCGCAGGGTGTTGACGGGCTGCTGACGGGTGTCGACGCCGTCGATGAGGATCGCGCCCTCGCTGGGCTCGACCATTCTGTTGATCATCCGCAGGGTGGTCGTCTTGCCGCAGCCCGAGGGGCCCACCAGGACGGTGATCGCCCGGTCCGGTATGTCGAGGGAGAGCCGGTCGACCGCCACCGTGCCGTCCGGATACCGCTTGGTGACTGAATCTATCCGTATCAAAACGCCGAATACCCTTCGGGTCTGGCAATTTCCGCCCGCACTCGACCGATCGAGTCCGGATCATTGCGGGGAGAGTCTAGACCGCCCACCGGACGGGCGGTCGGCCGCCGACCGCCCCGGCGCACCGCGCCCTCAGGGACGGCTCAACGACCCGCGGGCGGGGCCCCAAACGTCCCCGCCGGGTGCGGGCGGACGCGGGGCCGGGGGCCGTCGTCCCCGGCCCGAGGTCCAGGCGACGACGGCCGCGCCCCAGCCGAGAAGCCACAGCGCCGCTCCCAGCGCCCCCGCCTGCACGCTCACGCGGCCGCCTCCGCCGGGAATCCGGCGCTGCGCGGGACGCGCCCGCCGGGCGGCACCGCGTCCACCTCGCAGCCCTCCCGCGCCGCCGCCCACGCGACGCCCTGCTCGACCAGCGCGAAGGCGGCCGTGGCGACGGCGTCGGCCTCGGTCAGGGTCGGGGCCACGACGGTGAGGCTGTCGACACCGGTGACCGGCCGCCCGGCGCGGCCGTCGACGCGCCGCACCTCAGGCGCCCTTGGCGTCGATCGCGGCCTGGAGGGACTTCTTGTAGCCCTCGCTCGTGAGGGTCGCGCCGGAGACGGTGTCGATGTCCGCGCTCTGCGCGGTGAGCGTCTGCGCGACGAGCTCGGGCACCGCCGCCGTGGTCTGCGGATGGTGCGGCTGCTTCAGCATCCTCACCGCCGTGATCCGGTCGCCCGCAAAGGTGACCTGGACCTGCACGTCGCCCTTCTCGGTGCTCACGGTGGCGCCGGTGGCGACGGCCGACCCCGGCGCCGGGCCGGCGGAGGACGTCGCGGGCGTCGAGACGGTGTCGGCGGCGGCCGAACCGGTCGAGGGCTCGTAGCGCCAGACCGGGACGAGGGCCGCGACGGACAGGATCAGGACAGGCAGTGCTCGCTTCACGGTGTCTCTCCCGTATCCCTCAGCCCGCCAGGCTGAAGCGCTCGAAGTGGATCTGCGGCTTGGGCACGCCGAGTTCGCGCAGGGTGGCGAGGACCGCGTCCATCATCGGCGGCGGCCCGCACAGGAAGACGTCGCGCCGGGCGATGTCCGGGACGAGCGCGGCCAGTTCGCGGGGCGCCAGCCGGTCGGGCACGGCCGGCCCGGTGACCAGGTGCAGTTCGGCGCCCCTGGCGAGCGCCAGTTCGTGCAGTTCGTCGTAGAGGACGGCGTCGCGCTCGCCGGCCACCCGGTAGACGACGACCGCGTGGCCGTCGATCTCCTCCAGCAGCGCCCGGATCGGGGTCACGCCGACGCCGCCCGCGATGAGCACGGACTCCGCGCGGGTGCGGTGCATCGCGGTGAACGCCCCGTAAGGGCCCTCGGCGAAGACGCGGGTGCCGGGCACCAGCCGGCGCAGTCCCGCGGAGCCCTCGCCGGCCGCTTTCGCGGTCAGCCGCAGCCGGGCGCCGTCGGGCGCGGCCGACAGGGAGAACGGGTTCGCCTGCCACCAGCGGTCCTTGGTGAGGAAGCGCCACAGGAAGAACTGGCCCGCCCGGGCGGGCATCCGGTCCAGGTCACGGCCGGTGATGTACACGCTGACGACGTTGTCGGCCTCGGGCACGACCGCCTCGACGCGCAGCTGGTGCCGCCAGTTGCGCCACAGGGGCAGCACGAGGCGGCCCAGGACGACCGCGCCCAGGGCGGCGCCCCACAGCGTGTACCAGTAGGCCGTGGCGGCGGACGACGCGGTGAACGTCGTCCCGGCCGCGACCTGGTGGGTGAAGGCCAGCACCACGGCGACATAGGCGTAGAGGTGGATGAAGTGCCAGGTCTCGTAGGCGAGCCTGCGGCGGGCCCAGCGGGCCGAGGCCCCGCCGACGACCAGGATCAGCGCCGTCGCGACGACCGCGCGGAAGACGCCTTCGACGGTCTCGGCGAGGTCGACGAGCTGGCTCACGGGGTTCACCGAGGACGGCTCGGCATAGCCGAAGACGATGAAGACCACGTGCCCGACCAGCGTCCACAGCAGGCCGAAGCCGGTCCAGCGGTGCCAGCCGGTCAGCCGGTCCATGCCGATGCGGCGGTCGAGCCACGGCAGCCGGGCCACCAGCACCAGCTGGAAGGCCATCAGCAGCGCGGCGTACAGGCCGGCGAACCGGCCCACCACGAGCAGGGCGCCGGAGGCGAAGCCCGCCTGCACGGCGAACCAGGTCACGACGGCCGCGTTCGCGGCCAGCACGGCGTACAGGCCGGTGCGGGCCACCACTTTCGGACGTATCGCCGTGGGGGGCGCGGGGGGCGATTGGACGGTCGTCACGGACGGAAACTCCTCGATCGGGACCTCAGGAGACAGAGCTTCTCCGTGCTTCGCTGTCGTTTTCCTGTCGTACAACTTTCAAGATCTTATCGATCCGCGCGCGGGGCGGACGCGGGGCCCGCGCCGCGGTCCGGGTGACGCACTATGAGCGGGTGGAAAAAGTACGACTGCTCGTCGTGGACGACGACCCGCCGATCGCCGACCTCGTGGCGACGGTCGCCCGCTACGAGGGCTGGGACGCGGTCACCGCGAACTCCGGCGAGGAGGCGCTGCGGCGCGCCGCCGAGTTCCGCCCCGACATCGTGGTGCTCGACCTGATGCTGCCCGACCTCGACGGCTTCGGCGTGCTCGACCGGCTGCGGCGCTCCGGCACGATGGTGCCCGTCGTCTTCCTCACGGCGCGCGACGGGGTCGCCGACCGCGTGGCCGGACTGACCCGCGGCGGGGACGACTACCTGGTGAAGCCGTTCGCCGTGGAAGAGCTCATGGCGCGACTGCGGACCGTGCTGCGGCGCAGCGCCGGGCCCGGCTTCCAGCGGTCCGTGCTGCGGGTGGCGGACGTCGTCATGGAGGAGGACACCCGGGAGGTCCGGCGCGGCGGCAGGCTCCTGACGCTGACGCCCACCGAGTACGAGGTGCTGCGCTATCTGATGCGCAAGTCGCCGACCGTGCTCACCAAGGCGCAGATCCTCGACCACGTGTGGGAGTACGGCTTCGGCGGCCGCTCCAACGTCGTCGAACTCGTGGTGAGCCGGCTGCGCCGCAAGCTCGACGCGACGGGCGACGACCCGCTGATCCAGACGGTACGGGGTTTCGGATACGTCATCCGGCAGGCGGCCGAGTGATCGCCCGGCTCTGGCGGTCCTCCCGAGGACTGCGGCTCGGCACCCGGCTGGCGCTCGGTCTGGGCGCGCTGTCGCTGGTGGTGTTCGCGGTGGTGGGGACCGCTCTGACCACCTACATGCGCGACTATCTGTCGAACCAGCTCGACGACCAGCTCGGGATCGCGCAGGTGGCCCAGTCCAAGAGCATCGTGGACTCCGGCTCGCTGACCGGGAAGAAGTACTGGGGCTGGTACTACGCCGTGTACGACGTGCGCGGCGGCGAGCCCGTGCTGCGCAAGCCCGAGGACCCCGGTGACGTGCCCCGCGACGTCGACGACCTCACCGCCCTGGCCAGGGCGCAGACGACGGCGGGCGCCGAGGTGCTGAGCACCGCGCACCTCGCGGGCGCCGGGGAGTACCGGCTGCGCGCCTGCGAGGTGGAGCCCGGCGTGGTGCTGGTCAGCGGTGCGCCGATGGACGACCTCGAGGACACCGTCGGCCGGCTGATCACCGTCCAGGCCGTCGCCTTCGGCCTGGCCCTCCTCGCGCTCGTGGTGTTCGGGCGGGCGCTGCTGCGACGCGGTCTGAAACCGCTCAGCGACATGGCGCACACCGCGCACGGCATCGCCTCGCACGACCTGAGCGAGTCGGCGTCGCGTCTGCCGCTGCGCGCGGACGCCCCCGGCGGCGGCCCCGAGGTGGAGGAGCTGCGCACGGCGTTCAACACGATGCTGGAGCACATCGACGACTCCCTCGCCGTGCGCGCGGAGGCCGAGCAGCGGCTGCGGCGTTTCGTCGCCGACGCCTCGCACGAACTGCGCACCCCCCTGATGTCGGTGCGCGGTTACGCCGACCTCTTCCAGTACGCGGCCGCCAACGCGCCCGAGGAGCGGGACAGGCACCTGACCCGGCTGCGCGCCGAGGCCGCCCGGATGGGCTTCCTGCTGGACGACCTGCTGCTGCTGGCCCGGCTGGACGCGGCCGAGGTGGAGACACCGCTGCGGACGGAGAAGGCCGACCTGGTGGAACTGGTCGGGCAGGCGGCCGACGCGTTTCGCGCGAGCCATCCCGGCCATCCGCTGACCGTGGCCCCGGGCCCGTCGGCCGTGCCGCTGCCGATGGACCCCCACCGCATCCGTCAGGTCCTGGACAACCTGCTGACCAACGCCGCCGTGCACACCCCGAAGGGCACGCCGGTCGGCGTCGAGGTGACGGTCTCGCCGGACACGGCGCGGGTCCACGTGAGCGACGGGGGTCCCGGCATCCCGCCCGAGGACCGGGACAGCGTCTTCGACCGTTTCTACCGCGTCGACAAGGCCCGCAGCCGCGACCGGGGCGGAAGCGGCCTGGGCCTGTCGGTCGCCCGGTCGCTGGTCCGGGCGCACGGCGGCTCCCTGGAGCTGAGCCCCACGGCCACGACCACCGTGTTCACGGTCACGCTTCCCCTGGACCCCGGGCCGGGGGCAGCCGTCGGCGCGGCGGGCCGGGTGAACCCCGGCGGCGGCACGGGATGAACCGCGGGGTGCGCGGGCAGAAATGACACAGCCTCACCGCACCGCACCACCCCGGCACCACCGCACCACGCACCACCCCGGCACCACCGCACCACCGCACCACCCCGGCACCACCGCACCACCGCACCACCGCAGCGTCATCGCACCGCGGTCGCCGTTCGGCCCGCGCTCCGTCGGCTGTCGGACACCGCACCGTCACACCGGAGGGGAAGCACTCCGCCGTCCCCTGCGCAGACTCGTGAGACTCGCCCCCGATCCGTCGCACCGCCGCCGCGCGGTCACGACGCGGAAGGACGACGTGCGCCGTGCCCCTGCTGCCCCTGGACGAGACCGCGGCCCCGCACGCGCAGCCGCCGCCGCGCGAGGACGTCCGCCGCCGCCTTCCGGGCGTGACCGCGGCCCGCCGGGCCGTCGTCCTGCTTCCGCTGCTGCTGCTCGCCGTGTGGGCGGCGCTCGACCGGCGTGCCGTGCAGGACGGAGCCGTCCGGCTGGCCGGGGCCGATCCGTGGTGGCTGCTGGTCGGGCTGCTCTTCACCTACCTGGGCGCGGTGGCCGCCGCGTGCGTCCGCCAGGGCGCGATCCGGGAACGGCTGCCGACCGGCCCGCTGGTGGCCTCGCAGATCGCCGCGGGCGCCGCCAACCACGTGCTGCCGGCGAGCATAGGAGCCCACGCGGTCACCGTCCGGTTCCTGCTGCGTCAGGGCGTCCCGCTGCCCCGCGCCACCGCCTCGATCGCCCTGTACTCGCTGGTCAGAGCGGTGGCCAAGACGCCGGTGGTGTTGGTCTTCGTGCTCGCCGCGCCCTCCGCCGCGCCCCCGGTCCGCCTCCTGCCGCAGGGCCGCACGCTGGTCCTGGCGGCCGCCGGCCTGCTGCTGGCGCCCCTGGCGGCCGCCGCGCTCTACGCCTTCGTACGGCCGCTGCGCCGGCCCGCCCTGGACTTCGTCCGCGCCGCGCTCACCGACGCCCGGCTGCTGCACGCCCGCCCCGGCCGCGTTCTGCCGCTGTGGGGCGGAGCGGTCGCGGCCCCGCTGCTCCAGGCGGGCGTGGTGGCCTCGGTGGGGACCGCGCTGGGCGTGCCCATGTCCTGGCCGCAGCTGCTGTTCGCGTTCCTGGCGGCGAGCACCGCGGCGGGCGCCGTGCCCGCGCCGGGCGGCATCGGCCCGGTCGACGCGGCCCTGGTGTTCACCCTGGCCGGGTACGGCACCCCGCTGCCCCTGGCCACGGCGACGGTCATCGGCTACCGGGCGCTGACGGTCTGGGTGCCGCTGCTGCCGGGGATGCTGGTGCTGTCGGCGCTCGTGCAGCGCAAGCTGCTGTGAGCGCCGGCAGTCCTCGTGGCCGCCCGCGGCTCGCCGCTCGGTGGCGTCAGCCCCCGCCGTTCTCCCTGAGCCGCAGCGAGATGCTGTTGATGCAGTACCGCTGGTCGGTCGGGGTGGCGTACCCCTCGCCCGCGAACACGTGCCCGAGGTGGGAGCCGCAGCGGGCGCAGCGGACCTCGGTGCGCACCATCCCGTGGGTACGGTCCTCGATCAGCTCCACCGCGTCGGTGTCCTTGGGGTCGAAGAAGGACGGCCAGCCGCAGTGGGACTCGAACTTGGTGCCCGAGGTGAACAGTTCCGCGCCGCAGGCCCGGCAGGAGTAGACGCCCTCGGCCTTGGTGTCGGTGTACTCACCGGTGAACGCGGGCTCGGTCGCCGCCTGGCGCAGGACGGCGTACTCGGCGGGCGTCAGCTCCGCCCGCCACTGCTCGTCCGGCTTTTCGACGTCGTACGACATGAGCCTCAGCCCCTCACTGCGAAAGACGGTCCAGAATGCGCGGGCCCAGGTCGGTCACGTCTCCCGCGCCCATGGTGAGAACGAGATCACCGGCCTTCGCCATTCCCGCGACGACCGACGGCGCCTCGTCCTTGTCGTGGACGGCGGTGACGTCGGCGCCCGCCGCGCGCGCCGCGTCGATGATCAGGGCGCTGGTCACGCCGGGTACCGGGTCCTCGCGGGCCGGGTAGATGTCCAGGACGACGGAGGCGTCCGCGAGGGCCAGCGCCTGTCCCATCTCCGTGCCCAGTTCCTGGGTGCGGGAGAACAGGTGCGGCTGGAACAGGACGAGGATGCGGGCGTCGCCGACCGCCGCGCGCATCGCCTCCAGGTCGGCCGTCATCTCGGTCGGGTGGTGGGCGTAGGAGTCCACGACCTGGACGCCCGCCGCCTCGCCCTTGAGCTGGAGCCGGCGCTTGACGCCCGTGTACGCGGCGAGCGCCGGGGCGAGTTCCGCGGCCGGGACGCCCAGGGCGACGCCGGCCGCCAGCGCGGCGACCGCGTTGTGCGCGTAGTGGCGGCCGGGCACCGACACCGTGAAGGTGAGTTCCTCGCCGTCCAGCACCACGGTCACCTCGCTCTTGAGGCCCTGCGGGACGACGGAGAGGATCCGCACGTCGGCGTCCGCGGACTCCCCGTACGTCACCACCCGGACGCCGTCGACGCGCCGGGTCAGCTCGCGGGCGCCCTCGTGGTCGGCGGTGACCACCAGCGTGCCGCCGGGCACGATCTTCCCGGCGAAGGTCTCGAAGGACTCGTAGATCTCGTCCATCGAGGCGTAGTTGGCGTGGTGGTCGAGTTCGACGTTGAGGACGATGGCGACCTCGGGCGCGTACGTGTGGAAGCTGCGGTCCGATTCGTCGGCCTCGGCGACGAAGATCTCGCCGTCGCCGTGCAGCGCGTTGGAGCCGGGCGCGTCCAGGTCGCCGCCGATCGCGTACGACGGGTTCAGCCCGAGCGCGGACAGCGACACGGCCAGCATGGACGTGGTGGTCGTCTTGCCGTGCGTGCCGGCGACGGCGATGGGACGCAGCCCGTCCATCAGCCGGGCGAGCGCGTCCGAGCGGTGGACCACCGGGATGCCCAGTTCGGCCGCGCGGGCGAGTTCCGGGTTGTCGGCGCGGATCGCCGACGACACGACGACGCAGCTGGCGTCGTCGGCCAGGTGCGCGGCCGCGTGTCCGATGTGCACGGTCGCCCCGAGCGCCCGCAGCGCGGCCGCCGTGTCCGAGTCCTTGGCGTCGCTGCCCGCCACCTTCGCCCCGCGCTGGGCCAGGATCTTCGCGATCCCCGACATCCCGGCCCCGCCGATGCCGATGAAGTGCGGTCGGTCCATGGCGGTAGGAAGGCCGGGTGCCATGTGCTGTCTCCCAAGGTGCGCTACGACGGTCCAGTGCGCCCCCACCCTATGGGGCCGGGGCCGCCGGGGCCGACCCGGGCCGCGGGGAGCGCGGCCCGGGCCCCGGCCGGGTCCGCGCGCTATGCCTTGCTGTGCGAGAACAGCTTCAGCACGGGCACGCCCACCTTGTGCCGTGCGCGGGAGGCCCAGTCGCGGTGGAAGAACTCCTCCACGTAGTGGGGGTCGGTCAGGACGATCACCTCGTCCGCCCCGGTCTCCGCGACCAGGGCCTTCAGGGCGTCCAGCGGATGGTCCTCCACCAGCCGGCCCACGGCGGGGCTGCCGGAGGCCCGCAGCGCCTGGAGGGACACCTCCAGGGCCCGCGCGCCGAAGCCCTTGGCCTCCTCGCCCTCGGGCGTCTCGTTCTCCCTGGCCGCCTCGTCGAGTTCGCCGAGGGCGACGTCGTCGATGGCCCGCAGCAGGCGGTCCGCCTGGTCGCCCCGCGGCTGGAGCAGCACGTGGAAGGAGACCGGATCGTCCCCGTGCAAGGTGGTGACGAACTCCACGTCGGCGGACGTCAGGGCCTTCTCGATCATCAACACGCTTGTGAACACCAGCGCCCCATTCTCCTTCGAGGACCCCCGTGGCCCTCTGTCCTCCGGGGGCCGCTCACGGCCCTGCGGAAACCATTTTTCCCCGTGCTCGCACGGGAGGCTGCGAAACTCAGTGTGCCCGCCGGAATTGAAACGGAACGGGTGATTCCGCCGATCCGTGATCCCGGCGCCGGCCCGGACCCGCCGTCGGCGTCAGGGCCGTCGGTACCTGCCGAACAGGAAGCCCTCCTCCTCCAGCAGGGACGCCAGGACGAACCGCCGCGGGACCGGGAGGGACGGCCCGCCCGCGATCCGTTGCGCGTCGCCGGCCGTGAGCATGGGCGAGATCGTCAGGCACAGTTCGTCGAGCACCCCGGCCGCGACGAACTGCCCCAGCAGCCGCGGACCGCCCTCGGTCAGCAGCCGGGTGTGTCCCAGCTCGGCGAGCGCGGCGACCGCCCGGTCGGGCTCCACGCCCATGCCGTCGCCGGCGATCACCACGCGCGCGCCCGCGCGCTCCGCCGCAGCGATCCGGTCGGGCGCGGCGGCGGCGCCCGTCAGGATCAGGGTGGGCACCAGGGGCGAGGTGAACAGCGGCAGGGAGAAGTCCAGGCCGAGGCCGGCCGTGACGACCGCGACGGCCGGCGCGGGACCCTGACCGGCCGCCTCGCGCCGCCGGGCGAACTCCGCCCGCGCGCGTGCGGGACGGTAGCCCTCCTGGCGTACCGTCTGCGCGCCGACGACGACCACGTCCGCGAGCGCCCGCAGCGTGCCGAAGACGCGCATGTCGGCGGCGGTGGAGATGGGCTGCGAGCGCCCTTCGTGCTGGGCCGCGCCGTCGAGCGTGGACACCATGTTCGCCCGCAGCCAGGGCAGCCGCCGCGGGGGGCCGGACTGCGGGGAGGAGCCGGGGGCGGGCTCCGGGTAGGCGTAGGCGTCGGCCAGCTCGTCCAGGCTCCACTCGCGGTCGCGGTCCCGGTCCGCCCCGTCCCCCTCGCCGGAGGGCACGAGCGGGCTCCCGCCGGAGCGGGTCGGCACTGTCTGGTCGGTCACAGGGAACAGCCGTCGCATGTCAGGCAGTCTGGCACGCCCCGTAGCATGGGGAACCGTGTCGTCCTCCTCTCCCGCCTCTGGTCTCAGTCCGATAGCCGACGCGGCCCCGGTGTCCCTCTGCGCCCGTCAGCCGCACGTCCCCGCGGACCGGCTGGTGGCCGAGATGGTGCCGCCCCCGCGTTTCGACTCGGTCCGCTTCAGCACCTACCTCCCGGACCCGAACCAGCCCAGCCAGACCCAGGCGGTCGGCGTGCTGGAGAACTTCGCGGGCGGACTGGGCGGGGCCCACGCGACGGGCGCGGCCAGGCGCGGCTTCTTCGGCCTCGGCCGGGCGAAGGCGCCCCGCACGCCCGCCGGACCGCGCGGCGTCTACCTCGACGGCGGGTACGGCGTCGGCAAGACCCACCTGCTGGCGTCCCTGTGGCACGCCACGCCGGCCGAGCCCGCACTCAAGGCGTTCGGCACGTTCGTCGAGCTGACGAACCTGGTCGGCGCCCTGGGCTTCCAGCAGACGGTGCGCACCCTGTCCGGGCACCGCCTGCTGTGCATCGACGAGTTCGAGCTGGACGATCCGGGGGACACCGTCCTCGTGTCGACGCTGCTCGGCAGGCTGGTCGAGGCCGGCGTGGCGCTCGCCGCGACGTCCAACACCCTGCCCGGCAAGCTCGGCGAGGGCCGGTTCGCCGCCGCCGACTTCCTGCGCGAGATCCAGGGGCTGTCGGCGCACTTCCGCGCCCTGCGCATCGACGGCGAGGACTACCGCCACCGGGGGCTGCCGGATGCCCCGGCTCCGTTCTCCGACGAGCAGGTCACCAAGGCGGCGTACGCGACCGAGGGCGCCTCGCTCGACGACTTCCCGCATCTGCTGGAGCACCTCGCCAAGGTCCACCCGAGCCGGTACGGCGCGCTGACGGACGGCCTGAGGGCGGTCTGCCTGACGAACGTGCGTCCGGTGCCCGACCAGTCCACGGCGCTGAGGCTGGTGGTGCTGGCCGACCGGCTCTACGACCGCGAGGTCCCCGTCCTCGCGTCCGGGCTCCCGTTCGACCGGCTGTTCAGCGAGGAGATGCTGAACGGCGGTTACCGCAAGAAGTACTTCCGCGCGATCTCCCGCCTCACCGCGCTGGCCCGCGACGCCGGACGGCTCGTCGAGGCCCGGTAGACGATCACGGGCAGCGGGGTCAAGAGCCGGTTCTCGCCACCCGTGCCTCTTTTTTGAGGCGCACTTCTTCTGGAAACGTGGAGTTAACCCTGCAAACAACGTCGCAGGGTTAACGTGTTTCTTGACCAGTCGTTGACCAAGCGTTGGTCCGGGCTAGAGACGTCCAGCGTGAGGAGGGAGGCGCATGTTCCGTGGCACGACGGGCCGCACGGTGATCTCGATCCTCGCCGCCGTCCTGCTCGCCCTCCCGTTCTTCGCTCCCACGCCGGTCTTCGCACACGCGCACACGATGCGTCAGGCCGAGGCCAAGGCCAAGCCCGGATTCACACCCTCCGGCAAGGCGATGCGTGAGGAGACCGTCACGCAACGCGACTGCGACCTCTCCGGCGGTCCCGGCGGCCCCCTGCGCAGCCGCGACCGCAACCGCGCCGCCACGAACTCCCCGGCGGCGTCGGCGCCCCAGGAGCCGGAGCGCACCCAGCTGTCGCTGGACCCGGCGGCGGCGCACCAGCCGCCCCGGCCCGTCGACCGCCACCATCGCCCGTCGAGATCCTCGGCGGCCCACACCCCGGCCGGACTCCAGGTCTTCCGCTGCTGAGCGGGCGGAACAGAACAGCACATCCCCCACCTGTCCTGTGTCCTGCACATCCGACGCGCCCCCACGGCGCGCCAGGAGGAGTCACCACGTCATGCAGCCCCTCATCGACAACGCCCGCACGTTCGGACAGCGCCCTGAGGAGTTCGCCGAACTCGCCGCCGGCCAGTCGCCGCAGGTCCTGTTCATCACCTGCTCGGACTCGCGCGTCGTACCCGCGCTGATCACGGGCGCCCGCCCCGGCGAGCTGTTCGAACTGCGCACCGCCGGCAACATCGTGCCCCCCTACGTCTCCGACCGCCCCACCGGCGAGGCGGCCACCGTCGAGTACGCCGTGGAGGTGCTCGGCGTCAGCGACATCGTGGTCTGCGGCCACTCGCACTGCGGCGCCGTCGGCGCGCTGGTGCGCGGCGACGACCTCGACGCCGTCCCGGCCGTACGCGACTGGCTCGCGCACGCGGCGGACGAACCTGGGGCCGCCGACCCCGACGACCCGACCGTCATGCGGGCCGTGCAGAACCACGTGCTCGCCCAGCTGCTGCGGCTGCGGTCCTACCCGTGCGTGGAGAAGCGGCTGGCCGACGGCGCGATCCGGGTCCGCGGCTGGTACTACGAGGTCCACACGGGCGCCGTGCGCGAGCACCGCGTCGACACCGACGGCTTCGAGGCCCTGTGAACGCCGCGACGAACGACGGCGCCACCGGGCGAATATCCCGGTTCCCCCACCTCAGGCAGGACTTCGCCGCATCCCTCGTGGTCTTCCTGGTCGCGCTCCCGCTGTGCGTGGGCGTGGCCGTGGCCTCCGGCGTCCCGGCCGAACTCGGACTGGTCACCGGCATCGTCGGCGGCATCGTCACCGGACTCCTGCGGGGCAGCTCCCTACAGGTGTCCGGTCCCGCGGCCGGCCTGACCGTGCTGGTCTACGAGGCGGTGCGGGAGTTCGGCCTGCCCGTCCTCGGCGTGATCGTCCTCGCCACGGGCGTGCTGCAACTCGCCATGGGCGCACTGAAACTGGGCCGCTACTTCCGGGCCATCTCCGTCTCGGTCGTCGAGGGCATGCTGGCCGGAATCGGCCTGGTGCTGATCGCCGGACAGCTGTACTCGATGGTCGGCGGCAAGGCCCCCGACTCCGGGCTGGAGAAGATCGCCGGACTGCCCGGGGCGCTCGTGGACGCGGCCGGCGACACCACCGCGTCCGCCTCCCTCCTGCTCGGCGCCGGCACCGTCGCCGTGCTGGTGTCGTGGAAGCGGCTCCCGGCCAGGGTGCGCATCGTGCCCGGCCCGCTCGCCGCGGTGGGCCTGGCGACGCTCGCCGCGCTGCTGCTCGGCCTGCCGGTGGCCACCGTCGAGGTCCAGGGATTGCTGGGCTCCCTCCAGCCGCCGCCGCTCGGCGCCTTCGGCGACCTGGCGAGCATCGGCCTGCTCGGCACGATCGCCGCGTTCACGCTGATCGCGTCCGCCGAGTCGCTGTTCAGCGCGGCGGCCGTGGACCGGCTCCACGACGGTCCGCGCACCGAGTACGACCGGGAGCTGATGGCGCAGGGCGCGGGCAACACGGTCTGCGGCCTCCTCGGCGCGCTGCCGATGACCGCGGTGATCGTGCGCAGCGCCGCCAACGTGCAGGCGGGCGCGCGCACGAAGGCGTCCCGGGTGCTGCACGGCGTGTGGCTGCTGCTCTTCGCGGCCCTGCTGCCGTCCGCCCTGGCGTACATCCCCCTCCCGGCGCTGGCCGGGATCCTCGTGCACGCGGGCGCCAAGCTCGTGCCCGTGCGGACGGTCGCGGGACTGTGGCGCGAGCACCGCGGAGAGGCGCTGATCCTCGTCGTCACGGCCGTGTCGATCGTGGCCGTCAGCATGTTCGAGGGCGTCCTCATCGGTCTGGCGCTGGCCGTGGTCAAGACCGCCTGGGAGGCCTCCCACCTCAGGCTGGACATCGTCGACAAGGGCGCGGGCCCGGTCCAGGCGTATCTGTCGGGCAACGCGACCTTCCTGCGCCTGCCCAAGATCCTCGACAGCCTGGAGGCGCTTCCGCAGGACCGCCCGGTGGAGGTGGACCTGTCCGGCCTGCACCACCTCGACCACGCCTGCCGCACGGCCCTGGAGACCTGGGCGGAGCGGCACAGCGCGGTCGGGACCGAGCCGGTGAAGGTCACCGAGCCTGCCCCGGTCGCGGACCCGGTGAAGGCCCGGCAGCCGGCCACGACCGGGTAGCGCGCACAGCGCCGGCGGGATCCGCCGTGCGGTCCGGGGCACGGGCGTGGCCCCGGGCCGGACGGCGGGCATATCGTGGGTGGGAGCGGACAGCGCCGCTGTCACGAACCTCTGCGAGGAGGTCGTCATGCTCCAGGAGTTGCTGGGCGCGGCCGCGGCGGTCGCCGCCGGGGGCGCGGTGTACCTCGCCGCCGCGGCACGGGTCGTCAAGCAGTACGAACGCGGAGTGGTCCTGCGCCTCGGCCGGCTGCACGGCGACGTCCGCCCGCCGGGGCTCACCCTCGTCGTCCCGGCCGTGGACCGGCTGCGCAAGGTCAACCTCCAGATCGTGACGATGCCCATCCCCGGCCAGGAGGGCATCACCCGCGACAACGTGACCGTGCGGGTCGACGCCGTCGTGTACTTCCGGGTGGTGGACGCCGCCGCCGCGATCATCAACGTCGAGGACTACCGTTTCGCCGTCTCGCAGATGGCCCAGACGTCCCTGCGCTCGATCATCGGCAAGAGCGAGCTGGACGACCTGCTGTCGAACCGGGAGAAGCTCAACGAGGGTCTGGAGCTGATGATCGACAGCCCGGCCGTCGGCTGGGGCGTGCAGATCGACCGCGTCGAGATCAAGGACGTGTCGCTGCCCGACACCATGAAGCGCTCGATGGCCCGCCAGGCCGAGGCGGACCGGGAGCGCCGGGCCCGGATCATCAACGCGGACGCCGAGCTCCAGGCCTCGAAGAAGCTGGCCGAGGCGGCCAAGGAGATGTCCGAGCAGCCGGCGGCTTTGCAGTTGCGGCTGCTCCAGACGGTGGTGGCGGTCGCCGCCGAGAAGAACTCCACCCTCGTCCTGCCGTTCCCGGTGGAACTGCTGCGGTTCCTGGAGAAGGCCCAGCAACAGGGGCAGCCGACGCCCCCGAACCCGCCGGCCCAGCCGTCCCCACCGCCTCAGCAGGCCCAGCCGGATCAGCAGATCCAGCCACATGAGCAGGCCCGGCCGCTCCAGCCCGATCAGCAGGTTCGGCCGCTCCACCCCGACCAGTAGGCCCGGCGGGCCCGGCAGGGGCGGCCATCGGTGCGGCCGGCCCGACCGGCGCGGCGAGCGCCGCCGGGGCGTTCACCGCAGGGGGCCGGGCAGCCGTCCCCGCCCCCGCCGCCCGAGGACGCGCGGCCCCCGCGCGTGGGTGACGACGCGTGACACGTGCCCTGGGCGTGGTTCCCGGCGCGCGGTGCGAGTGATAGACACAGCGGGATCACAGTTCCTGTCCGCCAGCAGGAAGGTTTTCCCATGTCCGCGACACGACGTCAGATCCTTGCCGGCAGCGGTGCCCTGGGGGTGGGGATCGCGTTCACCGGCGCGCTCGGCGACCTCTTCGCGGGAACGGCGTCCGCGCAGGGCCTCGGGCACACCGGCTACGGCCCCCTCGTGCCCGACTCGAACGGCCTGCTCGACCTCCCGAAGGGGTTCCGTTACCGGGTGCTGTCCCGCGAGGGCGACCCCCTGCGGTCCGGTGAGGGCCCGGTGCCCTCGAACCACGACGGCATGACGGCGCTGCCGGCCCGCGGCGGCCGGGTGCACCTGGTGCGCAACCACGAGAACCGCCCCGCCGCCGCGCACCCCGTTCCCACGGTCGAGGGCCTGACCTACGACCCGGAGGGCAAGGGCGGCTGTACGGCCCTGACGCTGGACTCCCACAACAGAGTGCTCTCCGAGCGGGTCGCCGTCGCCGGCACGGCCGTCAACTGCGCGGGCGGGCCCACCCCTTGGCACACCTGGCTGACCTGCGAGGAGACCGAGGACAAGGCGGGCACGAACGGGTACACGAAGGACCACGGCTTCATCTTCGAGGTCGACCCGTCGGACCCGCGCCGCACCGGGGCCGTCCCGCTCACCGCGATGGGCCGCTTCCAGCACGAGGCGATCGCCGTCGATCCGCACCGGGGCGTCGTCTACGAGACCGAGGACGCGTTCCTCAAGCCGTTCGGCCTGTTCTACCGCTTCCTCCCGGAGAGGCCGCTGGGCGGGGTGGGCTCCCTCCGCGCGGGCGGCCGGCTCCAGGCGATGCGCGTCCCCGGGGTGGCGGACCTGTCCTCCGTCCGGACCACCGGCGCCGTCTTCGACGGCATCGAATGGGTCGACGTGCCGGACCCGCTCGCCGTACAGACCCCGGTCCGGCTCCAGGACTTCGGCCCCAAGGGGATCACGCACGCCCAGAAGCTGGAGGGCTGCTACTGGGGCGGGCAGTGCGTGTACTTCGTCTCCTCGTTCGCGCGCGGTGCGGACGGATCGGCGGCCGACCACTTCGGTCAGATCTGGCGCTACGACCCGCAGCGCCGCCGTCTCACCCTCGTCGTCCTCTTCGGCCCGGACACCGACGTACAGCTCCCCGGGGAGTCTCCCGACAACATCTGCCTCGCCCCGAGCGGCGGTCTGATGGTGTGCGAGGACGGCAACGGCGCCCAGCACGTCTTCGGCGTGACCAGGACGGGCGAGGTGTACGCGATGGCCCGCGGCCGGCAGAACATCGGAACGCCCGAGGCCCCCGAGTGGGGCGAGTTCGCGGGCGTCACCTTCTCCCCGGACGGCGGCACGATGTTCGTCAACTGCTACACCCCGGGGACGACGTTCGCGGTGACGGGACCCTGGCGGCGATAGCGACGGTCGCGGCGGGGCGGCGGCGACAGCCGCGGTCGCGCCGGGGCGGGCCCCGGCGGCGGGCGGCCGGGCGGCGTGGGCGGCCGGTCGGGTGAGACCGGCCGGGGCCCGCTCGGGTGGCTGCGCGGATGTGAGCGCATTCCTCATATCTTCATACGATGATCACTCCCGTATGCCGCCGCCTGGCCGCGCTCTGCGCGCTCGGCGCCGCCCTCGGCGCCCTCGCCGCCTGCGGAACCGCGCAGCACCCCCGGGCGTCCGGGGCGACCGGCTCGCCTCCCGCGTCCGCCTCCCCGAGCCGCCCGTCCACGCCCCGCCCCCACGCCCCCGCCGCCCCTTCCCGCCCTCCGACGCTCGCCCCCGGACCGGCCGGCCTCACCCCGGTCTTCCGCAACGCGCCCCATGCGGCGGGCAGGACCGTCGCCCTCACCTTCGACGCCGACATGACCGCCGACGAGGGCGGCCGGGCGGCCGCGGGCGAACACTTCGACAACCCCGCCCTCATCGCGGCGCTGCGGACGCTGAAGACGCCGGCCACCGTGTTCATGACGGGCCGCTGGGCGGAGGAGTACCCGGACCAGGCCCGCTCCATCGGCCGCGACCCCCTGTTCGAGGTCGCCAACCACTCCTACAGCCACTACGCCTTCACCGGCGACTGCTACGGCCTGCCGACCGTCCCCGAGGACCGCATGCGTGCGGACGTGGAACGGGCGTACGCCGCGCTGCGCAAGGCGGGCGTGCCGGACGCGATGCCGTACTTCCGTTTCCCCGGCGGCTGCTACGACCGGCGGGCGCTGCGCGCGGTGAGCGGCACGGGCGTGACCGCCGTGCAGTGGGACGTGGTGAGCGGGGACGCCTTCGCGACGGACGCCGACGCCGTGGCGCGCCAGGTGCTGGAGGGCGTGAAGCCCGGCTCGGTGGTCGTCATGCACTGCACGCGCAGCGCCGCCCCGACGACCGAGCAGGTGGTCCGGAAGGTCGTGCCGGAGCTCCGCCGGCGGGGGTACCGGTTCGTCAAGGTGTCGGAGCTGATCGGGACGGCGGGCGCCCGGCGCTGAGGCGCGCGGCCCGTCCCCGTCATGGGCGACGGCCCTTCGCAGCGGCCCCTTCCCAGCCGCCCTTCGCAGCCGCCCTTCGCAGCCGCCCTTTCGTACGCTGGAGGCATGAGCGACGACACCGACCAGGACCGTGACCGGGACTACTGCCTGATCGACGCGACGACCCCGCCCACGGCGGACGGGCCGCCGTACGCGGAGTGCGTGCTGTGCCGCGAGCCCACCGAATACCCGGAGTCGTACAAGGGGATCACGCTGTGCCCGGTCTGCGAGTGGCAGGAGGCCCAGCGGACCGCCTGCTCCGGGTGAGCGGCCGCGTGCGGCCGTCGTCCGTCACCCGCCGCGCGGCGGCCCGCGAGACGCTCCCCGCCCACTGCGTCGCGGGACTCCCGCTCCCGGTCAGGGTGACCGGCGGGAGGTGAGCGCGCAGGCCGCGGCGACGGCGGCGGCGCTCAGCACGAGGGCCGCGGCCAGGGGCAGGACCGGCGTGTGGACCGTCGCCGTGTGGGAGCCGCCGACCAGGCCGCTGACGGCCGCGTGCGCGGGGGAACCGCTCACCACGAGCGCCAGCAGGGCCGCCAGCAGCAGCGCGGGCACCGCGCGGCCGGTCGAGCGCAGCACGGGCCAGGCGGTGAGCGCGCCGACGGCCGCGCCGAGCAGGGCGCAGGTCAGCACGGCGAGCAGGCCGGCCCTCGCCGCTTCGAGGACGGGAACGCGTTTTTGGTGGTCGCTGCCGACGGGGTCGCTGATCAGGGTGACGACCGCTGTCGCGGCCGTGCCGAGGACCGCGGCCGACGTCAGCGCGACCAGCACGCCGGCCAGGTGGGCCCGGCCCGGACCGGCCGCCGCGGCGACCACGGCACGGGCGGCCGGGGGTTCGCCGGCGACGCAGATCCGCACCAGCCAGGCGGCCACGGGCAGCAGGAACGCGGCGGCGTAGCCGAGCGAGTCCAGCAGCGGCTGACCGCCCTGTACGCCGACGCCGAGGAACACGGCGTACAGCAGGAACGGGGGCAGCCAGCGCTGCGACCGCACCAGCAGGGCGGCCTGGTAGCGCAGGAGGGCGGTCATCGACGGCTCCCGTCGAGGCGGACGCTCGCCACGTGCCAGGGCGGGCGGGCGGTCAGCAGAGCGCGCAGCACGACGTCGGAGTGGGAGGCCGGGACGGTGATCCGGTGCGTCCACCGGTCCACCCGGTCCGCGGGATCCGCCCCGTCCGCCCTGTCCGTCGAGTCCATCTGCTCCCTCCGGTCCATCCGGTCCATGCGCTCCATGCGGTCCATGCGGTTCGTCGGGTCCCTCTCCTCGGTGCGGACGGCGAGCCGGAGCGCCTCGGCGGGGAGCGGGCCGGCCTCGCCCTGCACCTCGATGACCGTGTACGGGCCGTCGGGCGCCGCGGCAGGCTCGTCGGGACGGCTCCGGAGGCCGCCGTCGCACACCGTGTGGACGGCGTCCGCGGCGCCGGCGAGGCGGCGCGGGTCGTGGTCGACGAAGACGACGGCCCCGCCGGCGGCCGTGCGCTCGGCGACCGCTCGTTCCAGTTCGGCCCGCGCCCGTGTGTCCAGTCCGGTCCAGGCCTCGTCCAGGACCAGCAGCCCGGGCTCGGCGAGGAGAGCCTGCGCGACGGCGACCTTCTGGCTGCTGCCCTTCGAGAGGCGGTTCATGGGCGTGCGGGCGTGGGCGGACGCGCCGAAGCGGTCCAGCCACTCGTGCGCGACGCGCTCGGCCGACGCCCGCGGCAGACCGTGCACGGCGCCGAGGTGGGTCAGGTAGCCCAGGGCCGTGAAGGGGAGGGCCGCGGGGAAGCGCTCGGGGACGTAGGCGGTGCGCGGGCGGCCCGTGACCCTGCCCTCCGTCGGGGCGTCGATCCCGGCGAGGAGGCGCAGGAGCGTGGACTTGCCGCTGCCGTTGGGGCCCTCCACACGCGTGAGGCTGCCGGGGGCCAGCGCCACGGACACGTCGCGCAGCACCCAGGGGCCGCGCAGGCCGTAGCGGCGGCCCACGCCGTCGAGGCGGAGATCGCGTTCCATGCGGCACATCCTCGCGCAGGAGCACCGCGTTCCGGTTCCAATGAAAGGGGGACGGGGGGAGGGAGCCGCGGCGGGGGCGGGCGGCCCGCCGCGGAGAACACCGGGTCACGTAGCCTGCGGCTGTGAGCGAGAGCCCCTTTCAGACCGAGCCGAACCCCCGTGACGAGGCCCCGCAGTTCGTGCTGCCGCTGGTCGTGCGGGTGGAGAAGTCCGCGCCCCCGGCCCGGACCGACGCCCTGGAGACCGCCGCACGGGCCGTCCTCGTGATGCTCGCCGACGAGCGGTCCGTCGGGGACGGCGAATGGGCGCGGGTCATGCGCGACTGGCAGGACGCCCGCATCCGCAAGGTCGTGCGGCGGGCCCGGGGCGCCGAGTGGCGGCGGGCCGGCGAGCTGCCGGGCATCACGGTCACCGGGAAGTCGGCGGAGGTACGGGTGTTCCCGCCCGTCCCGCTGGACGGATGGCCGAAGGAACTGGCGAAGCTCCAGGTGTCCGGCACCGATCTCGACGACCCGGAGCCTCCCGCGGACGTCGAGCCGGGCACGGTCGTGCTGTGGCTGAGCCCGGACGTCGCGATGTCGGCGGGCAAGGCGATGGCGCAGACCGGGCACGGCGCGCAACTCGCCTGGTGGGAGCTGTCGGACGACGAGCGGGCCGCCTGGCGCGAGGCGGGGTTCCCGCTCGCCGTGCGGACCGCCGACCGGGAGCGGTGGCGCGAGCTGACGGCCGCCGGACTGCCGCTGGTGCGCGACGCGGGCTTCACCGAGATCGCCCCGGGCAGCTGCACCGTCGTCGCGGACCATCCCGCCCTCCGCTCCCGCTGACCCCCGCGCCCGTCCCGTGCCCGAACCTCAAATGTTGCTCTGAAGGGAAGGCCCGGGCGGTTCGGCGGACGGCGGCGGGGCCATACCCCCGTCACCACGCAGGGGGAACGAAGGAGGCGGGGACCATGATGCGACTGGGGACGGGGATCGGCTGGCGGCCGGAGATCGCGGACGCCGTGGAACGGATGCCGGGCATCGACTGGGTCGAGGCCGTCGCCGAGAACGTGTGTCCCGGGCATCTGCCCGACTCCCTGCTGCGGCTGCGCGAGCGCGGGGTCACCGTCGTCCCGCACGGCGTCTCGCTCGGGCTCGGCGACGCCGAGCGGCCCGACCAGGGCCGGCTCACCGCTCTCGCCGAGCGGGCCGAGGCGCTGGGCTCGCCGCTGGTCACCGAGCACATCGCGTTCGTCCGGGCGGGCGGCCCCCACACGGCGTCCCCGCGGCTGGAGGCCGGCCACCTGCTGCCCGTGCCGCGCACACGGGACGCCCTCGACGTGCTGTGCGAGAACGTGCGCATCGCGCAGGACGCGCTGCCCGTGCCGCTCGCCGTCGAGAACATCGCCGCGCTCGTGGCGTGGCCGCACGAGGAGATGACCGAGGGCCAGTTCCTGTACGAACTGGCGGACCGCACGGGCGTACGGCTGCTCGTCGACGTCGCTAACCTGCACACCAACCACGTCAACCGGGGCGAGGACCCCGCCAGGGCGCTCGCCGAGCTGCCGCTGGAGGCCATCGCCTACGTCCATGTGGCGGGCGGCTTCGAGCGGGACGGCGTCTGGCACGACAGCCACGCCCATCCGGTGCCCCGGCCGGTCCTCGACATCCTGACCGACCTCGCGTCCCGTGTGCGGCCGCCGGGAGTGCTGCTGGAGCGGGACGACGACTTCCCCGAACCGGCCGACCTGGAAAGGGAGTTGGCCGCCATCAGGGAGGTCGTCGGGGCAGGGGCGGCCCGGAGTCCGGGCACGCTGGCCGTGTCGCGCCCGGGAGCGCACGGCGTGACGCGCGAACCGCCCGCCCGCACCGCCCTCCTCGCCGCCGTCGGCGCCGCCGCCGACGCCATGGCCACACATGCCGCCGCGCCCGCCGCGCTCCCCGCGCCCGCCGCTACCGCCGCTCCCGCCGAGCCCGTCGGCCCGGGAACCAAGCCCGAGCCCGAGTCCGAGCCCGTCGCCGAGGCGGCCCGGCTGCGCCTCGGGCTCGCCCAGGCGGCGCTGCTCTCCGCCCTGGTCGCCGGGACGCCGGTCCCCGAGGGATTCGACCGGGTGCGGCTCGGGGTGCAGGCGCGGGCACTGGCGGCGAAGCGGGCGGACGTCGTGGCGAAGGTCGCGCCGGAGCTGCCGCTGATCCTCGGGAGCGGTTACCGCGCCGCCTTCCTCGCGTACGCCCAGCGGCGGCCGATGCGCGGCGGCTACCGGCAGGACGCCCTCGACTTCGCCGAGGAGACGCTGCTGAGCGGCCGTTCGCCACAGGGCCGGCCCCGGCGCGAGCTGCGCCGCTGGTGGCTGGACCGCTCGGGCCCCGCACCCCGGCGGACGTCCCGGCTGCGCCGGGTGGGACGCACCCTGATCCGGCACTGAGACGCACCATCCGGGGCCGATCCGGGGCCGACGACCGCCGGACGCCGCCGGAGGGCCGCCGCGTCCGGAATGTGCCGGGGTTAACACCGCCCGCGCCGCCACGGCGGACGGCCGCCGTCGCCGCCGTTTGCGGGCGTTTCGCCCCGGTTAATCCCACGCTTCACCTCCCCGCTTTCGCCCGATATGCGGATGATGCAAGACTTCGCCCCTGTACGGCAGTTGACGGGACCGGCGCAGTAATATGCCAGTCCCGCAACCGAAGCGCACTAGTGTGCAGTGCCGCGAGCAGGAGGCACCATGCGCCCGCGACCCCCGATCCAGGGCAGAGGCATCTTCAGCGGCACCGGGCTCATCCTCACCGGCCTGGCGGCGACCCTCGCCGCGCTGATCTTCCCGGTCTGGTCGTACTCCGGCCAGCCGGCCGGCGCCGGCGCGAACGTGGTGAAGGCGGAGGCCGTGGCGACCCAGTACGGGCCGCTGTCCGCGCTGGACCAGGAGTTCGTCGCCAAGGTGCGGCTG
This sequence comes from Streptomyces sp. NBC_00704, assembly GCF_036226605.1. Classification (NCBI taxonomy): domain Bacteria; kingdom Bacillati; phylum Actinomycetota; class Actinomycetes; order Kitasatosporales; family Streptomycetaceae; genus Streptomyces; species Streptomyces sp. NBC_00704. The sequence continues at coordinate 6,336,680 of NZ_CP109000.1, read as the reverse complement.
GCCGGGCTGTGGGAGCTGCCCGCCGGACGGCAGGCGCGGACGAAGGGCACGACCGAGGCGGTGCGGACCGCCGGCGCGCACCTCGTCGAGGGGCACGCCTTCCTGGACCAGCGGGTGCGCACCGTCGCCGCGCAGCTCGGGCTCACACTGCCCGACGAGCCCGGCGAACAGCAGCGGGGCTGGCTGGCGGAGCTGGACGCGGCGCGGGGCGAGCAGTACGACCGCGCGTTCGCCAACATCCTGCGCGTCGCGCACGGCCGGGTCTTCTCACTCGTCGCCCAGGTGCGGGCCGGCACCCGCAACTCGCTGGTGCGCGCCCTCGCCGACGACGCCAACACCACCGTGCTGGACCACATCAAGGTCCTCGAGGCCACCGGATACGTCGACTTCGACGCGGTCGCCCAGGACCTGGCCACCGGCAGCACGCCACCGGCCGCCGGCTCCCCCGGAGCCTCCACCGCGTCGACCGGCCCCGGCCCGGTCGTGCCGCTCACGGAGTCCCCGTCCCCCGCCTACACGCTCCCGCCGGCCACCGCGAGCCCGCCGCCCGGCTCCTGAACCCCGCGGCCTGAACCCCCGTGTCCGAACCCTCGCGCGGGACGAGGGGCCGGACGTCGGGCGGCCGTGGCCCGACGCGAGCGGCACGGCACCGCACGGCACGGCACGAACGGGAAGCGGCCGGGAGCGACGGCACGGGCACGACCGGGACGCGTCGGGGCGCGCCTCATCGCCGGGGGGCGCACAGGGGGCATTGGAGCCGACACCCGCCGGTGGTGCTTGCCTTCCCCCTGGGCCGAACCAACCATCCCTTGTGTCGCCGCCGTGCACCGAAGGGACACCCGATGCGAGCCGCCGCCCTCCATTCGGCCGCAGGAGCCCTGCTCCTGACCGCCCTCGCCGCCGTCCCGGCGAGCGGGCTCCCCCACGCCGACGCCCCCGGCGTCCCGGTCGCCCCGGCGGGCCCCGTCGCCGCGGGCAGGACGCTCGCCCCGGGCGGGACGCTCACCGCGGGCAGGGCACTCGCCCCCGGCGTGGCGCTCGCCGCCGCGCGGGCCGCCGCCGAGGGCGTCGCCTTCGGGAAGTGCTCCGACGCGCAGGACCTGCCGGGCGCCATGCAGTGCGGCACGGTCGCCGTCCCGCTCGACTACGCCCACCCCGACGGCCGGCAGATCAAGCTGAGCGTCAGCCGCGCGCCCGCCACCGGCCGGGACCCGCACAACAGCAAGCGGCGGGTGCCCCGGCAGGGCGCGCTGGTCTTCAACCCGGGCGGTCCCGGCGGCTCCGGCCGGTACTTCCCGCTGATCGGACTGCTGCCGGAGTGGAAGCGCATCGCGGCCGCGTACGACCTGGTCGGCTACGACCCGCGCGGCGTGGGCCGGTCGGCGCCCGTGTCCTGCCAGGACCCCAAGCGCTTCTTCAAGGGCCCCTCCCCCGCCCCGGACCATCCCTCGCAGTCGTACAAGAAGGAGCGCATCGCCCAGGCGAAGGCGTACGCGCGGGGCTGCGCGACGCGGACGGGCAGCGCCCTGCGGCACTACACCTCGCTCAACAACGCGCGGGACCTGGACGTGCTGCGGGCGGCGCTCGGCGAGGACCGGCTGACGTTCATGGGGGCCTCGTACGGCACCTACTTCGGGGCGCTCTACGCGACCCTGTTCCCCTCCCACGTGCGGCGCATGGTGTTCGACGCGGCCGTGGACCCGGACCCCGCGCAGATCTGGTACCGCAACAACCTCGGCCAGTCGGCGGCGTTCGAGAGCCGCTGGACGGACCTGCGGGAGTGGATCGCCGCGCACGACGACGTGTACGGCCTCGGCGACACCGCGGACGAGGTGCTGAACAGCTACGAGCGGGCCCGCGCCCGGCTGGCCGAGGAGCCGGCCGGCGGCACGGTGGGGCCCGGCCAGCTCCAGGGCGCGTTCCTCCAGGCCGCGTACTACGACGACTACTGGCCCGGCCGGGCGCAGGCCCTGTCGGAGTACCTGAAGGGCGATCCCAAGCAGTTGATCGCGCAGGCCGCTCCGGCGCGGGCGGCGGCCGCCGAGGCGGAGAACGCCAACGCCGTGTACACGGCCGTCGAGTGCAACGACGCGCCCTGGCCGACGGACTGGAGGGTGTGGGACCGCGACAACACGCGCCTCGCGCGGGTCGCCCCCTTCGAGACGTGGGACAACGTGTGGGCGAACCTGCCGTGCGCCTACTGGCCGGCGCCCCGGCAGCGGCCGCTCGACGTGCGGACCGGGCCGGGCGAGCTGCCGCCGACGCTGATCCTGGCCGCCGAGCGGGACGCGGCCGCGCCCTACGCGGGCGCCCTGGAGATGCACCGGCGGCTGTCCGGTTCGGTGCTGGTGACGGAGCGGGACGCGGGCACCCACGGCATCGCCGGCGGGCCCAACCGGTGCGTCAACGCGCATCTCGACGCGTATCTGCTGGAGGGCCGGCTGCCGGCTCGGCGCGCCGCCTGCGCGGGGCGCGCGGAGCCGAAACCGAAGCCGGACGCCGGGCACTGACGCCGGGGCGCCGGGCGTCCGGGCGCAGCGAAGGCGCGCGGGCCGCCCGGCCGGGCGTCAGGCCAGTTCGGCGACCAGGTCGGCCACGGACTTGCGCCGGCCGGTGTAGAACGGCACCTCCTCGCGGACGTGCCTGCGGGCCTCGGAGGCGCGCAGGTGGCGCATGAGGTCGACGATGCGGTGCAGCTCGTCGGCCTCGAAGGCCAGGATCCACTCGTAGTCGCCCAGCGAGAACGAGGCGACGGTGTTGGCCCGGACGTCGGGGTAGCCGCGGGCCATCTTGCCGTGGTCGGCCAGCATGCGGCGGCGGTCCTCGTCGGGCAGCAGGTACCAGTCGTAGGAGCGGACGAAGGGGTAGACGCTCACGTAGTCGCGGGGCGTCTCGTCGGCGAGGAACGCCGGGATGTGCGAGCGGTTGAACTCGGCGGGACGGTGCAGCGCCATGTTCGACCAGACCGGCTCCAGCGCGCGGCCCAGCCGGGTGCGGCGGAAGAGGTTGTACGCCTCCTGCAACTGGTCGCTGGTCTCCGCGTGCCACCAGATCATCAGGTCGGCGTCGGCGCGCAGGCCGGACAGGTCGTAGGTGCCGCGGATCGTCACGTCCTTGGCGGCGAGCTGGTCGAACAGCTCCTGGACCTCGTCGGCGTACCCCGCGCGGTCCTCGGGGAGCACGTCCTTCAGTTTGAAGACGGACCACAGGGTGTAGCGGATGACCTCGTTGAGGTCCTTGGCGAGTTTGCCCTTGTTCGGGATCCTGCCGGGCTCGGTGGTGGAGGCGTCGTCACTCATGGTCCTCATTCTCCCGCTCCGCCGTGCAGACTCTGCACCGGGTCGGCCGTGAGCCGCTCCGCCGTGCCCGTGTCGCCGGCCAGCCGGTCCACCGCGGCGTCGGCGCTCGCCACGCAGGCGGGAATGCCCACACCGTCGTACGCGGCGCCGCACACCGCGATGCCCGGGAGCGCGGCCAGCCGCTCGCGAATGCGGGCCACGCGCGCGTGGTGGCCGACGGGGTACTGGGGCAGGCCGTCCGTCCAGCGGGTGACGCGGGTCTCCAGGGGCGTCGCGGTCAGGCCGGTGGCCTCGCGCAGGTCGTGCCGGGAGACGGCGACGAGGTCGGCGTCGTCCTTGTCGAGGATCCGCGTCTCGCCGTGGCGGCCCACGGAGGTGCGCAGCACGACCGTGCCGGGGTCCTGGTCGGCGATCCAGCCCCACTTCTGGGAGGCGAAGGTGGACGCCTTGACGGTGTGCCCGTCGACGGGCGGGACGAGGAAGCCGCTGCCCTCGGGCAGGGCGGCGTCGGCGCGCCGGTAGGCGAGGGTGACCAGGGCCATGGAGGCGTACTCCACCGTGCGCAGTTCGGCTGCGGCGCCGGGGCACTCCGCGGCCAGCAGGGCGGCCGCGGCCGGGGCGGGGACGGCGACGACCACGGCGTCGGCCCGCAGCTCGCGCCCCCCCGCCGTGACGCGCCAGCCGCCCGCGGGGTCGCGGCGCAGCGCGGTGACCGGCACGCGCGTGTGGATCTCGCCGCCGCCCGCCTCGACGGACGCGGCGACCGCGAGCGGCAGGGACCCCACCCCGCCCCGGATGCCCATGAAGACGGGGCCGGTCTGCGGGGCGGCCGCCGCCGTGCGCTGGATCTCGCGCACGGCCTCGGTCAGCGAGGTGTGCGCGCGTGCGGCCCGGAAGAGCTGCGGGACGGCCGAGCGCATCGAGATGCGGTAGGCGTCGCCCGCGTAGACGCCGCCCAGCAGGGGCTCGACGAGGCGGTCGACGACCTCGCGTCCGACACGGGCCGCCACGTACGCGCCGACCGCCACGTCGTCGCCGAGTTCGGTGGGCGGCAGGTCGGCGTCGCGCTCGACGCGTGCGAGGCCCTCGTCGGACAGGACGCCGGAGAGGGCCGCCGCGGTGCCGGGGACGCCCATGACATGGCCCTTGGGCATGGGGCGCAGGACGCCGCGGGTCCAGAGCGACGCCGAGGCGGTCGCGGGCGGCTCCAGACGGTCGGCGAGGCCCGCCTCGCGCGCGAGGGCGACCGCCTCGGGGCGGCGGGCCAGCATCGACTCGGCGCCGAGGTCCACCCGCACCCCGGCGATCTCGCCGGGCAGCAGCTTGCCGCCGACCCGGTCGGACGCCTCCAGCACGGTCACCCGCGCCCCGCGCCGCAGCAGCCGGTGGGCGGCGGCCAGCCCGGCGATCCCGGCTCCGACCACGACGACGTGCTGCCCGGCGACCGTACCCATTGCGCTCATGTCCTCCACTCTCTCAGACCCCTCCGACACTCCCCGCGCCCCGGGGGGATCCCGGCCGAGCCCCGTCCCGCGCGCCCCGGAAGCCGGCCGGTGTCCTGTCCGCGTCCCGACCGTGACCTGTTCGGAACCGGTCCGGTCCAACGTTCCGGGGTTCCCGGGCGTCGAAGGAACGTCAGTCGTCACACCCTCGGGGGGACACCCACATGCGCACACGACACCTCGCACACCCGGCCCGGCGTTCGGCGGGCCGCGCGCCCGCGCGGGGCGCCGCCGCGCGGCCCGCCCACGCGCTGGCCGTGGTCCTGCTGACCGCGGCGCTCGCGCTCACCGGCTGCGCCGGCTCGGGCGACCAGGACGCGGGCAGCTCGGCCGACCGGCCCGCCGCCGGAGAACCCGCCCCCGCGGACGCCGGCGCCGCCCAGGACGCGAAGGAGGGCGCGGGCGCGAGCGGTTCCCAGGCGACCGCGGCGCCGCGGACCAGGCCGGTGACCGACCGCATCATCCGCACCGCCGCTCTCACCGTGCAGGTCAAGGACGTGCCCAAGGCACTGGACGAGGCGCGCGCGACCACCGAGAACGCGGGCGGCTACGTGGGCGACGAGACCACCGCGCGGGACGAGGACGGCTCCGAGCACACGCGTGTGGTGCTGCGGGTCCCGGTCCAGAAGTACGACGACGTCCTGGTCGCCCTCCAGGGCGCGGGCAAGCTCCTGGAGCGCACGGCGAAGGCGCAGGACGTCACGGACCAGGTCGTCGACGTCGAGAGCCGCATCGCCTCGCAGCGGGCCAGCGTCGCACGGGTGCGCGAGCTGATGGACCGGGCGACGAAGCTGGGCGACGTCGTCACCCTGGAGGGCGAGCTGAGCAGGCGGGAGGCGGACCTGGAGGCGCTGCTCGCCCAGCAGGCCTCCCTGAAGGACCGCACGAGCCTGGCGACGATCACGCTGACGCTGTCCGAGAAGCCGGTGGCCCGGGCCGCCGCGGACGACGACCCGGGCTTCGTGGACGCGCTCGCGGGCGGCTGGGACGCCTTCGTGACGACGCTGCGCTGGATCGCCGTCGCGATCGGCGCACTGCTGCCCTTCCTGGCGGCCGCGGCCCTGCTCCTGCTGGCCTGGCTGCGGCTGGTGCGTCCGCGGCGGCGGGCGGCAGCGGCCCGGGCGGACGCGGCCGTGGCGGCAGGGCACACGGGCCGACCCGCACACCCCGCACACCCCGTGCACCCCGCACAGCCGACGCAGCCGACGCAGCCGACGCAGCAGCGAGAGCCCGGGCAGGACTGAACTGGGAGCGCCCCGTAGCGTGTTCGCATGAGCATCGAGCGACTGGTCGTGATCGGCGGGGACGCCGCGGGCATGTCCGCGGCGTCCCAGGCCCGCCGGCTGAAGGGGCCCGAGGAGCTGGAGATCGTCGCGTTCGAGCGCGGCCACTTCACCTCCTACTCGGCGTGCGGCATCCCGTACTGGGTGGGCGGCGACGTGGACGCGCGCGACGACCTGATCGCCCGCACGCCGCAGGAGCACCGCGCGCGGGGCATCGATCTGCGGCTGCGCACGGAGGTCGTGGAGATCGACCTCGCCGGGCGGCGGGTCCGCGCGCGGGACGTGGACTCGGGGGCGGAGTCCTGGACGCCGTACGACAAGCTCGTCATCGCGACGGGCGCGCAACCGATCCGGCCGGACATGCCGGGCGCGGACGCGGCGGGCGTCCACGGGGTGCAGACCCTGGACGACGGGCAGGCGCTGCTGGACTCGCTGGCCCGCGCGCGGGGCGAACGGGCCGTCGTCGTGGGGGCCGGTTACATCGGCGTGGAGATGGCCGAGGCGCTCATCAAGCGCGGCTACGAGGTGACGGTCGTCAACCGCGGCAGCGAGCCCATGTCGACCCTCGATCCGGACATGGGCCGGCTCGTGCGCCGGGCCATGGAGGGCATGGGCATCACCATGGTCAACGACGCCGAGGTCACCGAGATCCGCACCGGCGGGGACGGCCGGGTGCGGTCGGTGCGGACCGCGGACGCCGAGTACCCGGCGGACGTGGTGGTGATGGGCATCGGCGTCCGCCCCGAGACCGGTCTCGCGCGGGCCGCCGGGCTGCCGGTGGGCGCGCACGGCGGGCTGCTCACCGACCTGGCCATGCGGGTGCGCGGGCCCCTCGCCGACGGGCGCGTGTGGGCGGGCGGCGACTGCGTCGAGGTCCTGGACCTGGTGTCCGGCCGGGAACGGCACATCGCGCTGGGCACCCACGCCAACAAGCACGGCCAGGTCATCGGCGCGAACGTCGGGGGCGGGTACGCCACGTTCCCCGGCGTGGTGGGCACCGCCGTCAGCAAGGTGTGCGACCTGGAGATCGCCCGCACGGGCCTGCGGGAGAAGGACGCGCACCGGGCGGGCCTGCGGTTCGAGTCGGTCACCGTCGAGTCCACCAGCCGCGCCGGCTACTACCCGGGGGCCTCGCCAATGACGGTGAAGATGATCGCCGAGCGGCGGACGGGCCGGCTGCTGGGGGTGCAGATCGTCGGCCGGGAGGGCGCGGCCAAGCGCGTCGACGTCGCGGCCGTGGCGCTGACGGCCGGTATGACGGTGGAGCGGATGACGGCCCTGGACCTCGGGTACGCGCCTCCGTTCAGCCCGGTGTGGGACCCGGTGCTGGTGGCGGCCAGAAAGGCCACGGCGAAGGTGCACGGCGCCCCGCGCCAGAGGTCCTGACCCGGAGCGTTGTTCACGCGGGCCGGGGCGACGGGGCGCGACCGGGTGCCGGACACCGGCGGCCGCGCCCCTGTCCCCGGGGCGCCTCGCGGGCGGCTACGCGGTCCCGGTCAGGCGCGGCAGCGCGGAGACCGGTGCGGCGGCGCTCTGCTCGGCGGGCTTGGCGTGCGCCGCGGCCGCGGGCCGCGACCGCAGCCGGTTGCTGACGGCTTCGTCCAGGGTCACCGGACGCTGCATCTGTGACGCGAGCCGCCCGGCCTCCTGGCCGAGCCGCGCCACGTCCTCCCAGGGCAGCCTGACCACCAGGGAGAGCTCCGCCTCGCCGTCGGGGGTGGCGTGCATGGGGGGAGTGACTCGGTCGTTCATCGTCTGTTCCTCACGTCGTCCCCGCGACCTGCCTTCCTCGTGCCGCGAGCGGTTGCCGGTTCATACGCGGTGGCGGGCGGGCGCGTTCACCGGTTCGCCGAACGGATCGGGGGCACAACTTCCTTGTGGTCATCCCCGTGCATGACGTGAACCCCGTGCGCCGCACCCCGGTGGTGACGTACGCGCTGATCGGCGCGAACGTCCTCGTGTTCCTGTTCATGCCCGGCCTGTCCGGGTCCGTGGCGGGCGACAGCACCCTGGCCCAGGCCTGCCATCTGCACGCCTTTCTGGAGCACTACGCGGCCGTGCCCCGCGAGTTGATGCATCATCAGCTCCCGCAGCTGGTGCCGACCGGGGAGGTGCGCGGCGCCGGCTGCCAACTGGCCCCGCCGGACTACGTCAAGACGCCCGCGCTGAGCGTGTTCACCGCGATGTTCCTGCACGGGGGCTGGCTGCACCTGCTGGGCAACATGCTGTTCCTGCTGATCTTCGGCAACAACATCGAGGACCGCATGGGGCATGTGCGCTTCGCGCTGTTCTACGTGGTCTGCGGCTACGCGGCCTCGTACGGTTTCGCGGTGTTCAACGCCGAGTCCACCGATCCGCTGATCGGCGCGTCCGGCGCGATCGCGGGGGTGCTGGGGGCCTATCTGGTGCTGTATCCGAAGGCCAGGGTGTGGGTGCTGGTCCCGTTCCTGGTGTTCCTGCCGCTGCGGCTGCCGGCGTGGCTGGTGCTGGGCTTCTGGTTCGCGCTCCAGGCGGTGTACTCCTCCGGCGAGGGCGTCTCGGGCGCGGGCACCGTGGCGTACGCCGCGCACGTGGTCGGCTTCCTCGCGGGCATGCTGCTCGCCTGGCCGCTCAAGGCGGGCACGCCCCCGCCGCCGGAGCCGCGCGGCCTGCTGTTCGGCAGGCGGGCGCGCCCCCGTCAGACCTGGTGACGGCGGCGCGCCCGGCGGATCAGCGGGCCGTCCGGGTGTGGACGTAGTCCACCAGGCGGGTCAGCGCGTCGGGGTCGGTGGACGGCATGACGCCGTGGCCGAGGTTGAAGACATGGCCCTCCAGCCCGGCCGCCGCGTCGAGGACCTCGCGGGCCTTGGCCTCGACGGCCTCCGTGCCGGCGAACAGCACGGTCGGGTCGAGGTTGCCCTGGAGCGTCTTGCCGGGGCCGATCCGGCGCACGGCCTCGTCGAGCGGGACGCGCCAGTCGACGCCGACGACGTCCGCGCCGGCCTCGCCCATGAGCTTCAGCAGCTCACCGGTGCCGACGCCGAAGTGGATGCGCGGGACGCCGTAGCCCTCGACCGCGCGGAAGACCTTCGCGGAGGCGGGCAGCACCGAGCGGCGGTAGTCGGCCGGTGCGAGGGCGCCGGCCCAGGAGTCGAAGAGCTGGACGGCGCTCGCGCCCGCCTCGATCTGCACCTTCAGGAAGGCGGCCGTGATCTCCGCGAGGCGGTCGAGCAGGTCGGCCCACAGCTCGGGGTCGCCGTACATCATCGCCTTGGCGTTCTCGTACGTGCGCGACGGGCCGCCCTCGACGAGGTAGCTCGCGAGGGTGAACGGGGCGCCCGCGAAGCCGATGAGGGGGGTGGCGCCCAGCTCGGCCGTCAGCAGGCCGATGGCCTCGGTGACGTAGGAGACGTCCTCGGGGGTGAGGTCGCGCAGCTGGGCGAGGTCGGCGCGGCTGCGGATCGGGCGTTCGACGACGGGGCCGACGCCCGGCTTGATGTCGAGGTCGACGCCGATGGCCTTGAGCGGGACGACGATGTCGCTGAAGTAGATCGCCGCGTCCACGTCGTGCCGGCGCACCGGTTGCAGGGTGATCTCGGTGACCAGGTCGGGCCGCATGCAGGACTCGAGCATCCCGACGCCCTCGCGGACCTTGCGGTACTCCGGCAGCGAGCGACCCGCCTGCCGCATGAACCACACGGGCGTGTGCGGCACGGGCTCGCGCCTGCACGCCTTCAGGAAGGCACTGTCGTACGTCGCTGTCGGCTGCCGGCCCGCGGGGCTCTCGTTCGCGCTCACGACGGCAAGTCTCGCACGGCGCCGCGGACGGCCGGGCCGCCCCCCGCACCGCCGCGACCCGGCCCCCGCACCGGCCCCCGCCTCCCCGGCACCACCCCGGTCCCCCACCGGACGCCCCTCTCCGCTCCCTCCTCCCACGCCCCTTCCCCCGCACCTTCTCCGCCCCGTCCGCGCCGCTCCCGCGCATGTCCCGCGCCTGCTCGGTGCCGCTACCGAGCCGCCCCCGTGCTTCTTCCGAGCTTCATCAGTGCCTCTTCAGTGCCTCTTCAGTGCCTCTTCCGGGCTCTTCTCGCGGTCCCGCGCGTCCCCCCGCGGTCCCCCTCGCCCCGGACCGTGGTGGGCCGTACGGGTCCTCGCGGGGCCCGCGCGTCCCTCTTCCGTGGCGTCGCGGACGCGTCGGTCCGTGCGCCTGTTCGCCCAGCGCGCACCCGTCCGTGAGCCGTGCGCGGGTGTCTTGCCCCGCGTGGAGGCCCGGTTCCCCTTAATCTTCCCCGCATGGCTGCGGCTCAGGGACGACTGTCGGACGACGCTGGCGGGATGGATGACGCGAACGAGGGGGACCGGGACGGGAGCGCATCGACTCCGCTGCCCTTCCGGGCCGCCGTCGACGCGCTGAGAGCGGCCCGGCTGCGGCCGCAGATCGAGGTCGAGCAGACGCCGGCCCCGAAGCGGCTCGCCCCCTACGCCCACGCGCTGGAGGCGACGGTCGTGGACGGCGACCAGGACCTGGCCGACGGCCGGCTGGTGCTGCTGCACGACCCGGCCGGGCACGACGCCTGGCGCGGAACGTTCCGGCTGGTCACGCTCGTGCGTGCCGAGCTGGAGCCGGAGATGGCCGCGGACCCGCTGCTGCCGGAGGTGTGCTGGTCGTGGCTGACCGGCGCGCTCCAGGCGCGCGGACTGACGTACGGGGAGCCGAGCGGGACCGTCACGCGCGCCAGTTCGCACTACTTCGGCGGGCTGGCGGAGCGCCCCGCGGCCTCGCAGATCGAGATCCGGGCCTCCTGGACGCCGCGCGAGGGGCTCGGCGGGGTTCCGGACACCGGGGCGCACCTGGCGTCGTGGTGCGATCTGCTGGCGCAGGTGGCGGGGCTGCCGCCGGCCGGGCCGGGCGACGCGTCGGTGGTGACGCTCCCGCAGCGCAGGGGGCCCCAGTCACGTTGACCATCTCTTTGTCGATACGACCATTTTCGGTCCCGTAAGACACCCACTTAAACCGACTCGATCTTCGGATGATCGATCGCGTGTCCGAATTGCACGTATTGTTACTCACTAGATCGTGATCATTCTCTAAAGGACCCCGGGTTCGCTGCCGAAGACGACTGTGACCTTGAAAGCACGGTTCGTCCCGGCTTCCTCCCCACAAGCCCCCACGAGCCGGCCCCCCGTCCCCCATCCAGGAGGCCTGGTGTCCGTTCTCCTCGAGCAGCCCGCAAGCCTGGTCGCCTACCGCCCGAACAAGCCCACCGCCATGGTGGTCGTGGCCGACCCGCGCGTCCGCTCCACCGTCACCCGCCATCTCTGGGCGCTCGGTGTGCGCGACGTCATCGAGGCCTCGTCCATCGCGGAGGCTCGTCCCCGCATCGGCAACCCCCGCGACATCTGCGTCGCCGACGTCCACCTGCCCGACGGCTCCGGCCTCACCCTCCTGTCGGAGACCCGCGCCGCCGGCTGGCCCAACGGGCTCGCCCTGTCCGCCGCGGACGACATCGGCGCCGTGCGCAACGCCCTCGCGGGCGGCGTCAAGGGCTACGTCGTCACCGGCACCCGCACCAACCTCGGCCTCCCCAGCCGGCCCGGTGCGGCCCCCCTCGGCGCCGCCGCCCGCATGCACCGCCGCCCCCCGGGCGCCCCGAGCCACCCGGGCGGCTACCGCGAGCTCTCCGGCCGCGAGGTCGAGGTCCTGCGGCTGGTCGCCGAGGGCCAGTCGAACAAGGCCATCGGCGTCTCGATGGGCCTGTCCGCGCTGACCGTCAAGAGCCACCTCGCCCGCATCGCCCGCAAGCTGGGCACCGGCGACCGCGCCGGGATGGTCGCGGTGGCCCTGCGGACCGGCATCATCCACTGACCACGCCCCCCGTCGCCCCTCGCCCCTCTCCCCCGCCCTTCCCCTCCCCTCGTCCCCCTCGTCCCCCTCGTCCGTCTCTCCCCCTCTCCCCCCTGCTCCCTCTCCCCGTGAGCTGCGCCGCCGGCCGTCGCCGGCCGGCCCCCGGCTCCGGACCCGCGGCACGGCCCCCCGACCCCCTGCCGGTCGGCCGTCCGCCCCGGTCATTCACCGGCCTGACCGGTTTACGACCCCCCGGCACCCGCCGACGGAACGTTCCGTCGGCGGGTGCCGTCGATACACGGATACCCTTGACAGGTGACCGACGCCCAAGAAACCGCAGCAGCCAGTTCACTGCGAACCACCGGAGGCGCCCCTCCGGACGACGGCGGATCTACTGCTTCCGGGGCGCCGACACCTCTGCTGGAACCGCGCGAGGGCATTCCGCCCGTGATCGCCGACGAGGAAGCCCTCGCCGAGGTGATCGCCGCCTTCGCCGCCGGTTCCGGCCCCGTCGCCGTCGACGCCGAGCGCGCCTCCGGCTACCGCTACGGCCAGCGCGCCTATCTCGTGCAGCTGCGCCGCGAGGGCGCGGGGAGCGCGCTGATCGACCCGGCGGCCTGCCCCGACCTGTCCGCGCTCGGCGACGCGCTGTCCGACGCGGAGTGGGTGCTGCACGCGGCCACCCAGGACCTGCCCTGTCTGCGCGAGATAGGCATGACGCCGACGCGGCTGTTCGACACCGAGCTGGCCGGACGGCTGGCCGGTTTCCCGCGGGTCGGCCTCGGCGCGATGGTCGAGGGCGTGCTGGGCTTCGTGCTGGAGAAGGGCCATTCCGCGGTGGACTGGTCGACCCGCCCGCTGCCCGATCCCTGGCTGCGCTACGCGGCCCTGGACGTCGAGCTGCTGGTCGACCTGCGCGACGCCCTGGAGAAGGAGCTGGACCGGCAGGGCAAGCTGGAGTGGGCCCGCCAGGAGTTCGACGCGATCGCCTCCGCCCCGCCGGCCGAGCCCCGCAAGGACCCCTGGCGGCGCACCTCCGGCATGCACAAGGTGCGCCGCAGGCGGCAGCTGGGCGTGGTGCGGGAGCTGTGGCAGACACGGGACCAGATCGCCCGGCGACGGGACGTCTCCCCCGGCAAGGTCCTGTCGGACGCGGCCATCGTGGAGGCGGCCCTCGCCCTCCCGGTGAACGTGCAGGCGCTGGCCGCGCTGAACGGGTACGGGCACCGGATGGGCCGGCGGCAGCTGGAGCAGTGGCAGGCCGCCGTCGACCGGGCCAGGGCGATGAGCGAGTCGCAGCTGCCCCAGCCGGGGCAGCCGGTCGCCGGGCCTCCGCCGCCCCGCGCCTGGGCCGACAAGGACCCGGCGGCGGCGGCCCGGCTGTCCGCGGCGCGCTCCGCGGTGTCCGCGCTGGCCGAGGAGCTGAACATGCCGCAGGAGAACCTGGTCGCCCCGGACGCGGTGCGGCGCGTGTGCTGGGAGCCGCCGGCCGCCGACCGGGACGCGGTCGCCTCCGCGCTGACCGGGTACGGGGCCCGGCCCTGGCAGGTCGAGCAGGTCGCGCCGGTCCTCGCCGCCGCCCTGGCCGAGCCGGCCGCCTAGGCGTTCCGTCCCGGGCGGCCGGGCCGTCCCGGCGTCCGGCACACGGGCCGCTCGGCCTCCCCGGCGGGCTCCGGCGTGAGCCGGTCGCCCGGGGGGCGTCGCCTGCCGGCGGTCACCTCGTCGCTCCTCTCATGAAGCCGTTGTAGATGTACTTCTGGAGGGCGAGGAAGACGATCAGCGTCGGCAGGATGACCAGGACGGCTCCTGCCGAGATCGTCTCCCAGTGGGCGGAGTAGGGCCCCTTGAAGCGGAACAGCGACGTCGAGATCACGCCAAGATCCTGAGAGGGCATGTAGAGGAACGGGATGTAGAAGTCGTTGTAGACGGCTATGCCCTTCACGATCACGACCGTCGCGATCGCCGGTTTCAGCAGCGGGAAGATGATCTTCCGGTAGATCGTGAAGGCGTTGGCGCCGTCGAGCCGGGCGGCCTCGTCCAGGGAGAGCGGTATCGATCGCACGAACTGCAGGAAGATGTAGATCGAGACGATGTCCGTGCCCGTGTACAGGGCGATCGGGGCCCAGCGGGTGTCGAACATGCCGAGGCTGTGGACGATCTGGAAGGTGGCCACCTGGGTGGTCACCCCGGGGACCAGCGCGGCGACCAGGAACAGGGCCACCACCAGCCTGCGGAACCGGAAGGTGAACCGGTCGATCGCGTAGGCCGTCATCGAGCCGATGAGAACGGTCCCGCCGACGGAGACGACCAGGATGACGGCGGTGTTGCCGAACGCCGTGAGCATCCCGCCGTCCCGGAACGCCGTCACGTAGTTGTGGAAGTTGAACGGATGGCGCGGCAGCGTCAGCGCTCCGCTGCCGTCGGCCGTCTCCCGTTCGGTCTTCAGGGACGTCAGCAGGACGACGCCCAGCGGGAGGAGGACGACCAGCGTCGCGCCGATCAGCGACAGGTACACGAGGGCGCGGGCAACGGCTCGGCGTGTCATACGAGGTCCACCCTGTCGTCGGGGACGAGGCGTCGCTGCACCCAGGTGACCAGCAGGATGATCAGCAGCAGCACGACGGCCGCCGCGGAGGCGAGCCCCGTCTTGTTGAACTGGAAGGCCAGCTTCACGGTCTGGATCACGAAGGTCTCGGTGCCGGTGGCGCCGCCGGTCATGATGTACGGGATCTCGAAGGCCGACAGGGAGCCGGACACGGACAGGATCACCGTCAGCGTCAGCACCGGTCTGATGCCGGGCAGGATGATGTGGCGGAACTGGTGCCACCGTGCGGCGCCGTCCAGCTCGGCCGCCTCGTACAGCTCCGCCGGGACGGACTGGATCGCGCCGAGGAACAGCACGAAGTTCATGCCGAGGTAGCGCCAGACGGAGACGCCGGCGAGCGAGACGTTCGCCGAGACCGGGGTGCCGAGCCAGGCGTGGTCCGTGTGGTGGCCGAACAGGCCGAGGACCGTGTCCAGGGTGCCGCCGTCCTGGAAGAAGTAGAGGAAGACGAAGCCGATCGCCACGCCGTTCACCAGGGACGGGAAGAACAGCACGCCTTTGAAGAAGTTCCGGAACCGGACGCTGAAGCTCAGGATCGTCGCGAAGTAGAGCGCGGCGACGATCTGGATCACGGAGGCGGCCAGGTAGTAGCCGCTCACCCAGAACACCTGGAAGAGGTCCTCCCGGGTGAAGATCTCCGCGTAGTTCTCCGCGCCCGTGTAGTGCAGCTCGGGGCTCACGCCGTCCCAGTCGGTGAAGCTGTAGGCGACCATGTTCGCGATCGGCGCGTACGTGAAGGTGATCAGCAGGGCCAGCGGCGCGAGCAGGAACAGCCAGGGCGTCAGCAGCCGCCAGGCGCGCGTCCGCCGGGGTGCCGGTTCGGGCCCCGCGCGCCGGGAGGCGTGCTGCACGGCCCGTTCCCGGACGGCCGCGTTCCCGGCTTCCTGTCCGGGGGTGCGCGGGTGGGCGTGCGCCATCAGCGACCCACGTTCTTCCGCGCCTCGGTCCACTTCTCGCCGAGCCCGCCGAGGAAGTCGTCCAGGCTGCCCTTCCTGGCGCCGCGGGCCAGGTCGACCAGGTCCTGGCGGTAGTCCGGCTTGTAGATGCCGACCTCGGAGCGGTCGTCGATCGACTTGACCTTCGCGCCCGCGGAGTCGTCCAGCTCGACGAGCCTGACGCCGGCCTCCTCGTACGGCTTGAGCACCTCGGGCATGGGAGCGCTCTTGAGCGGCGAGATGGCCAGATTGTCCTTGTCGTAGCCCGACTTGTCGGTGAACCAGTCGATCCAGGCGCGCGCCGCCTCCTTGTGCGGGGAGTGGACGTTCACGGCCTGGTGGTAGTCGGGGCCGACGGTGGCGCAGAACGCGCCGTCGGTCTTGGCGGGGAACGGCATGAATCCGATGTCGTCGGGGTTCACACCGGCCTTCCTCGCCGCGTCCTGGAACTGGATGATCGCCCAGGTGCCGAGCCACTGCGTGGCGATCTCGCCCTTGGCCGTGCGGGGCTTGGACTGCTCCCAGTTGCTGGTGGTGGGGTCCTTCTCGGCGAGCCCCTGTTCGACGATGTCGTACAGCAGCGTGTCCCCGACGCGCAGGTCGGCGCCCTTCGCCCAGGGGTCGCCCTCGGCGAGTCGTGTCGTCGCCTTCGGATCGCAGTGGACGGAGCCGTCGACGTACGTCCACGAGGTGAGCGGCCACTGGGCGGCGAAGTTGGTGTAGTAGGGGATCGCGTCGGTCTTCGCCTTGATCGCCTTCAGGCCGGCGAGGAACTCGGCCGGGGTGGCGGGCCAGGCGGTGACGCCGGCCTCCTTCCAGACCCGCTTGTTGTAGACGAAGCCGGGCATCACGCCGACCGGGCTCTGGCCGTAGACCTTGCCGCCGACGGTCGTGAAGTCGGTGAACCGGTATTTCCGGCTGCGTTCGGCCCGGGTGCCGAGGGACGCGAAGAACTTCGGGTAGTCGTCCTTCTTGATGACCGCCGGGATCAGCAGGACGTCGCCGTAGTCGTCCGTGTTCATGCGGATCTTGATCTCGGCCTCGTAGTTGGTGAGGGCCTGGAACTCCACCTTGACCTTGGGATAGGTCTTGTTGAACTCGGCGGCGTACTTCTTCATCGTGCCGTCCTGCACGAGGTCGGTCCGCACGGTGAGGACCGTGATGGTTCCGCTGACCTTCGCGGGGTCGTCGGGCGCCTTGGCGTCCGCTCCCTCGCTGCTGCCTCCGGTGCCGGTGCAGCCGGGGAGCAGCAGGGCGGCTCCCGCGACCGTGGCGAGGAGCTGGGCTGTTCGACGGTTCATGTGCGTCACTTCCGTTCTCGGGGAGTTCTCGGGACGGACGAGCACGTACGGGGTGGTCGGGCGCCGGTGGGCCGGCCGGGCACAAGCGGGCCGGTCGGGCGTGATGAGCGGGGCGGTCCGGCGTCAGCGGTTCGGTCGGGCAGGGAGGGGATGGCTGATTCGGCACTCTGACAGCGCTTTCTCAACCGGTAAAGTCAGATTCCCGCCAACGATGCGGTATTGGCGTTCAGTTGTGGGCTTGACCGGTTTAGGGAGTGCGCATGCTGGAGGCCTCACCGCTCGACGACGGATGGACGCTGCGGCACGAGGGGAAGGCGCTCCCCGCGGTGGTGCCGGGCTGTGTGCACACCGATCTGCTCGCCGCGGGGGTGATCCCGGACCCGTTCGTCGGCCTGGGCGAGAACGAGGTCGCGTGGGTGGGGCGGCGCGAGTGGACGTACGAGACGCGGCTGCCGGCCGTGCCGTCCGGGCACGAGCAGACCGACCTGGTCTTCGACGGCCTCGACACGGTCGCGGAGATCTCGCTGGACGGGCGGCTCCTGGGCGGGGTGCGGAACATGCACCGCTCGTACCGTTTCGACGTGACGGGGCTCGACGGGCCGCTGTCGGTGCGGTTCGTCCCGGCCCACGCGGAGGCGGAGGCGGTGCGCGGGAGGACCGGGGACCGGCCGGGGGCCTACACCGAGCCGTACCAGTACCTGCGCAAGATGGCCTGCTCCTTCGGCTGGGACTGGGGGCCGACGCTGGTGACGGCCGGGATCTGGCGTCCGGTGCGGATCGAGCGCTGGTCGACGGCCCGGCTGGCCCGGGTGCGCCCGCTGGTGACGGTCGAACAGGGCGTGGGCGTGGTCGAGTTGCACGTCGACGTGGAGCGGACGCGGGTGGAGGCGGGTCTCACGCTGGAGGTCCGGGTGGGTGACCGGCGCACGCGCGCCGACGTCGTGGGCACGGCCGGCGTCGTACGCGTGGAGGTGCCGGACCCGGAGCTGTGGTGGCCGCAAGGGTACGGCGGACAGGCCTTGTACGACGTGGAGTTGACGCTGAGTCACGACACTGTTCCGCTCGACGTCTGGCGGCGGCGGGTCGGCTTCCGCCGGGTCGAGCTGGACGACTCCGCCGACGGGCGGGGAGCCGGGTTCACGCTCGTCGTCAACGGTGAGCGGCTCTTCGCCCGCGGCGTGAACTGGATCCCGGACGACGTCTTCCCGTCCCGGGTGACCCGGGAGCGCTACCGTACGCGGCTGCGCCAGGCGGCCGACGCGGGCGTCGACCTGGTCCGGGTGTGGGGCGGCGGGCTCTACGAGAGCGAGGACTTCTACGACGCCTGCGACGAACTGGGCCTGCTGGTGTGGCAGGACTTCCCGTTCGCCTGCGCCGCCTATCCCGAGGAGCAGCCGCTGCGGGGCGAGGTGGAGGCGGAGGCACGGGAGAACGTCGTACGGCTGATGCCGCATCCGTCGCTCGTGCTGTGGAACGGCAACAACGAGAACCTGTGGGGCTTCCGGGACTGGGGGTGGGAGAAGCGGCTCGGCGGGGACTCCTGGGGCGAGGGATACTACCTGGGCCTCCTGCCCCGTGTCGTCGCCGAGCTGGATCCGACGCGTCCGTACACGCCGGGCAGCCCCTGGTCGGGCTCCTGGCTGCGGCACCCCAACGACCCGGCGCACGGGACGCACCACTCGTGGGAGGTGTGGAACCGGCTGGACTACGGCGCCTACTGCGACGAAGTCCCGCGGTTCGTCGCCGAGTTCGGCTGGCAGGCGCCGCCCGCCCACGCGACCCTGCGGCGGGCCCTGCCGGGCGAGGACCTCGCGCCGGACTCCCCCGGCATGCTGCACCACCAGAAGGCGGAGGACGGCAACGGCAAGCTGGAGCGCGGGCTCGCCCGCCACTTCGCCGTGCCGGACGCGGACTTCGACCGCTGGCACTACCTCACCCAGGTCAACCAGGCGCGCGCCGTGGCCACCGGGATCGAGCACTGGCGGTCCCACTGGCCGGAGTGCGCGGGGACGGTCGTCTGGCAGCTCAACGACTGCTGGCCGGTGACGTCGTGGTCGGCGATCGACGGCGACGGCCGGGAGAAGCCGCTCTACCACGAGCTGCGCCGCCTGTACGCGGACCGGCTGCTCACCGTGCAGCGGCGGGACGGGGGGCTGGTGGTGGCCGCCGTCAACCAGTGCGCCGAGCGGTGGGCGGGCACGCTGACCCTGCGCCGGATGTCCGTCGACGGGTACGTGACCGGCTCCACCGAGACGCGTCTCGCGGTCCGCGCGCGCGAGGTGGGTCTGGTGCGGGTGCCGGCCGGGCTGGAGCCGGACGGGGCGAAGGAGTTCCTGGTGGCCGACGCGTCCGTGCCGCTGCGCACGGGCGGGGGCCCGAGGAGCCGCGAGGGCAGGGGCGGACTGCGGGCCCTGCACTTCCCCGCGCCGGACCGGGAGATCCCCTACCCGCGGCCCGAGTTCGAGGTCGAGGCGACCCCGGGGGCCGTCACCGTCACCGCGCGCACCCTGGTCCGGGACCTGCTGTTGCAGGCCGACCGGCTGGACCCGGCCGCCCGGGCCGACCGGGGCCTGGTGACGCTGCTGCCCGGCGAACGGGTGACCATCGGCGTCGAGGGCTGGGAGAATCCCGACGCCGCCGCCGCCCGGGCCGCGCTCTACTGCCAGGAGCCACCGCGATGACCGCCTCCCCGACGTCCCGGGTCACCATCAAGGACGTCGCCGCGCGCGCCGGGGTGTCCAAGGGAGCCGTGTCCCTCGCCTTCAACCGCAAGCCGGGGCTGTCGGAGGCGACGCGGGACCGGATCTTCGCCGCCGCGCGCGAGCTGGGCTGGGAGCCCAACCTGACGGCCCGTTCACTGTCGAGTTCACGGGTGGACGTGGTGGGGCTCGCGATCTGCCGTCCGGCGCGGATGCTGGGTCTGGAGCCCTTCTACATGGAGTTCGTCTCCGGGGTGGAGAGCGTGCTGACCGAGCACTCGTGCTCGCTGCTGCTGCGGCTGGTGCGGCATGTGGAGGAGGAGGCCGCGCTTCAGGAGTCGTGGTGGCGGGGCCGGCAGGTCGGCGGGTCGATCCTGGTGGACTTCCGGGCCGACGATCCCCGGGTGGCGGCGGCCGAGCGGCTGGGGATGCCGGTGGTGGCGGTGGGGCACCCCTCGCTCACCGGGAGCCTGACGTCGGTGTGGACCGACGACGCGACGGCGGTCACGGAGGCCGTGCGCTATCTCGCCGCGCTCGGGCACCGGCGCGTCGCCCGCGTGGGGGGGGCGGCCGCGCTCGGCCACACGGTGATACGGACGGCCGCCTTCGACGCGGCGGCGCGCACTCTCGGGCTGGCCGGCGCGTGGCAGGTGGCCACGGACTACTCCGGGGAGGCGGGCGCCCGTGCCACCCGGTCGATGCTGACGGCCGGCCCGGCGGACCGGCCCACCGCCATCGTGTACGACAACGACATCATGGCGGTGGCCGGGCTGGCGGTGGCGGCCGAGATGGGGCTCGCCGTCCCAGGCGACGTGTCCCTGCTCGCGTGGGACGACTCCCAGCTGTGCCGGCTCACCCACCCGACGCTCTCCGCGATGAGCCACGACGTGCACGGCTTCGGGGCGGAGGCCGCCCGCACGCTGTTCGGGGTGATCACCGGCGCGGGCCCGGGGTCGCATCCGGTGCCGACGCCGGTGCTCACGCCGAGGGGATCCACCGCGCCGCCGCGGTCCTGAGCCAGGATGGTCGTCGAGCGCCGCCGGTGTGACGTTCGCCGCTCCTTCCGACAGGGGTGTGCAGCTACGTTACCCACAAGTAGCATGGGTTCTGAGCGCGCGCTCAGCGCTTGCGTGCCGCAGCAGTGCCACCCCGCACCCTGGAGGAGAGCCATCGTGCCTCGTACCGTCAGGGACGTCGTCTTCGTAGACGGCGTCCGTACCCCGTTCGGCAAGGCGGGCCCGAAGGGCATCTACCACGAGACCCGGGCCGACGACCTCGTCGTGAAGGCGATCCGGGAGCTGCTGCGCCGCAACCCCGGTCTCGACCCGAAGAAGATCGACGAGGTCGCCATCGCCGCGACCACGCAGATCGGCGACCAGGGCCTGACCCTCGGCCGCACCGCCGGCATCCTGGCCGGCCTGCCGACCTCCGTGCCCGGCTACTCCATCGACCGCATGTGCGCGGGCGCCCTGACGGCGGTCACCGCCGTCGCCGGCTCCGTCGCCTTCGGCGCGTACGACGTCGCCGTCGCGGGCGGTGTCGAGCACATGGGCCGCCACCCGATGGGCGAGGGCGTGGACCCCAACCCGCGGTTCGTCAGCGAGAAGCTGGTCGACGAGTCCGCCCTGTTCATGGGCATGACGGCGGAGAACCTGCACGACCGCTACCCGCAGATCACCAAGCAGCGCGCCGACGAGTACGCCGTGCGCTCCCAGGAGAAGGCCGCCAAGGCGTACGCCAACGGCAAGATCCAGGCCGACCTGGTCCCGATCTCGGTGCGCCGCACCAACGCCGAGGCCGGTGAGACGGGCTGGGGCCTGGTCACCGCCGACGAGCCGATGCGCCCGGGGACCACGCTGGAGAACCTCTCCGGCCTCAAGACCCCGTTCCGCGTCCACGGCCGGGTCACCGCCGGAAACGCGGCCGGTCTGAACGACGGCGCGACCGCCTCCCTCATCGCGTCCGAGGACTTCGCGCGCGAGAACGACCTGCCGGTCAAGATGCGCCTGGTGTCGTACGCCTTCGCGGGCGTCGAGCCGGAGGTCATGGGCTACGGCCCGATCCCGGCGACGGAGAAGGCCCTGGCCCAGGCGGGGCTGTCCATCTCCGACATCGGCCTGTTCGAGATCAACGAGGCCTTCGCCGTCCAGGTCCTGGCCTTCCTCGACCACTACGGCATCGCCGACGACGACGAGCGCGTCAACCAGTACGGCGGCGCGATCGCCTTCGGCCACCCGCTCGCCTCCTCCGGCGTCCGTCTCATGACGCAGCTGGCCCGCCAGTTCGAGGAGCAGCCGGAGGTCCGCTACGGCCTGACCACGATGTGCGTCGGCTTCGGCATGGGCGCGACGGTCGTCTGGGAGAACCCCCACTTCGAGTCCGCCGGAGGCGACAAGTGAGCACCACCACCGCTGAGCTTCTGAAGGGCGCGGCCGAGCTGTTCCCGGACGAGGTCGTCACCCAGGCGCACGTACGCCACCTGGACCTGCCGTTCGGCGCGGGGCGTTTCGCCCTGATCACGCTGGACAACGGGTTCGACCACACCAAGCCGACCACCTTCGGCCCGCAGTCGCTGGCCAACCTCGACCTGGCGATCGACCAAGTCGAGAAGGAGGCCGCGGCGGGCGAGATCGTCGGCGTCGGCGTCACCGGCAAGCCGTTCATCTTCGCCGTCGGCGCGGACCTCAAGGGCGTCGAGCTGCTCAAGGACCACAAGGACGCGCTCGCCATCGGCAAGGGCGGCCACGAGGTCTTCAAGCGCCTCGCGGGCCTCGCGGTCCCGACGTTCGCCTACTACAACGGCGCCGCCATGGGCGGCGGCGTCGAGGTCGGTCTGCACTGCCGGTACCGCACGGTGTCCGCGGCGCTGCCCGCGTTCTCGCTGCCCGAGGTCTTCCTCGGCCTGGTTCCCGGCTGGGGCGGCTGCACCCTGCTGCCGAACCTGATCGGCGCGGACAAGGCCGTCTCGGTCATCATCGAGAACTCGCTCAACCAGAACAAGCAGCTCAAGGGCGTGCAGGTCTACGAACTGGGCATCGCCGACGCCCTGTTCGAGGGCGCCGACTTCCTGGAGCAGTCGCTGATCTGGACGGCGTCCGTCCTCAAGGGCGAGATCGTCGTCGACCGTCCGGTGATCGACCGCGGCGAGGCCTGGGACCAGGCCGTCGCCCGCGGCCGGTTCATCGCCGACAGCAAGGTGCACGGCGCGGCCCCGGCCGCCTACCGCGCCCTCGACATCATCGCCGCCGCCAAGAACGGCGACCTCCAGCAGGGCTACGACGCCGAGGACGTGGCGCTCGCCGACCTGATCATGGGCGGTGAACTGCGCTCCGGCATCTACGCGTTCAACCTGGTGCAGAAGCGCGCCAAGCGCCCGGCCGGCGCCCCGGACAAGTCCCTGGCCCGTCCGGTCACCAAGGTCGGCGTGGTGGGCGCGGGCCTGATGGCCTCGCAGCTCGCCCTGCTGTTCCTGCGCCGCCTGGAGGTGCCGGTCGTGCTGACCGACATCGACCAGGAGCGCGTCGACAAGGGCGTGGGCTACGTCCACGCCGAGATCGACAAGCTGCTCGGCAAGGGCCGTGTCAACCAGGACAAGGCCAACCGTCTCAAGGCGCTGGTCTCCGGCGTCCTGGACAAGGCCGAGGGCTTCTCCGACGCGGACTTCGTCATCGAGGCCGTGTTCGAGGAGATCGGCGTCAAGCAGCAGGTGTTCGCGGAGGTCGAGGCGGTCGCCCCGGCGCACGCCGTCTTCGCCACCAACACCTCCTCGCTGTCGGTCTCCGAGATGGCGTCGAAGCTGAAGCACCCCGAGCGGGTCGTGGGCTTCCACTTCTTCAACCCGGTCGCGATCCTGCCGCTGCTGGAGATCGTGCGCGGCGAGCAGACCGACGACGCCTCGCTGGCCACGGCCTTCGCCGTCGCCAAGAAGCTGAAGAAGACGGCGGTCCTGGTCAAGGACGCCCCGGCGTTCGTCGTGAACCGCATCCTGACCCGTTTCATGGGCGAGGTGCAGAACGTCATCGACGAGGGCACCCCGGTCGCGGTGGCGGAGAAGGCGGTGGAGCCGCTCGGCCTGCCGATGTCGCCGCTGGTGCTGCTGGAGCTGGTCGGCCCGGCGATCGGCCTGCACGTCTCGGAGACGCTGAACCGCGCGTTCCCGGACCGCTTCACGGTCTCCCCGAACCTCGCGGCCGTCGTCAAGGCGGGCAAGCGCGGCTTCTACGTCTACGACAGCGGCAAGCCCGAGCTGGACCCCGAGGTCTCGGCGCTCCTGAACCAGGGCGACACCGTCCTGACCGAGGAGCAGGTGCGGGCGCGCGTGCTGGACGCGGTGGCGCAGGAGATCGGGCTCATGCTCGACGAGGGCGTCGTCGCCGAGGCGCAGGACATCGACCTGTGCCTGATCACGGGCGCGGGCTGGCCCTTCCACCTGGGCGGCATCACGCCGTACCTGGACCGCGAGGGCGTCTCCGAGCGCGTCAACGGCAAGAAGTTCCTGGCGCCGGGCGTGGCGTCGGTGCCGGCGTAACGCCGGTGACCGGGTGCACGTCGTGCACCTGAAGAGGGCCTCCGCCTACGGGCGGAGGCCCTCTGTGCATGACCGGGCGGGCGGGGTGCACGGCCGTCCGCCCACCGCCCGGAACGGCACGCCACGCCACGCCACGCCACGCCACGGCACGGCACGGCACGCCACGGCACGGGTGACGCGCCCGCACGGCGTCCTGCCTCGGACGGCCGTGCGGGTCGGACGCGTCAGACGGGCTGCCAGGCCGTCAGGGCGAGGCCCGGTTCGTCCTTGCGGCGGGTGAGCAGCAAGTCCCCGGTGGACGGGGACAGGGCCGCCGCGACCACCCGGTCCTGGTGGTCCTTGGCCAGCGCGACCACGGCGTCGGCGGGCAGCTGCGGCCCGGACTCGGTCCACCAGGCGCCCGCCGACTCGCGCTCGGTGGGGTACGCGGTGAAGGCGACCCGGCCGCTCGCGGAGCGCTGGGCGAGCAGCGTGCAGTCGTGGCCGTCGAGTTCGGTGCGGACGGCGGCGACCGGTCCGGGGCCCGCGGCCGCCAGCAGTCGGACGGCCTTCGCGCCGGAGCGCCAGGCCCACAGGTCGCCCGACTCGTCGGTGTAGAAGACGGTGGTGTGCTCCGCGGAGGTGGCCAGCGCCCGCAGGGTCCCGGCCCGCACCGGCGCGTCGAGGGACCCGGTCAGCTCGGGCTCGGCGTCCTGCGCCGGACGGCTCCAGTGCAGGATCCCGCCGGGCACGGCCGCGTACGCCTCGACGCGGCCCGTGGCGGCCGCGACCGCCACGGGCGGCTCCTCGACGCCCTGTCCCTCCAGGTCCCGCCAGGGCTCCCAGCCGCCCTTCTCCTTCTGGACGATCAGGCCCACCCCGCCCCCGCCCTTGCGGACGAAGACGTGCGCGCGTCCCTCGGCGTCGACGGCGACGGCGGGCGTGCCGGTGCGGCCGCCCTTCCGGTCGGGGTGTCCGAGGGGCGCCCAGTCCAGGGCGGCGAGCAGCGGCCGGAAGTGCGTGGAGTGCACCAGGCCGGTCACGCCCTTGCGCGTGGTCCACCAGGTGGCCAGGTGCGCGTACTCGTCCGCGCCCTGGCCGAGGCCCAGGACGGGATGGACCTGCTGGTCGCCGCCGATCCTGCGCGGGGCCTCCCAGGGCCCTCCCGGGAAGCGCTCCGCCCGGCACAGGACGGCGTCGTCCGACATGAGATAGACAGCGAGCCGCCCGTCGCGGCCGCGTATGAGCCAGTCGCCGTTCACCCGGTCACCTTATGACGCGGGCGGCGGGACGCCCGCGCGCGGGTCACGCTCGGGGGCCGTCCGTGCGACCGTGGGCCGCATGGACGACGACGACGGCACCGACGGCACCGACAAGGGCGACGGCGGCCCCGGTCACGGCGACGGCGGCAGGGCGCTGCTGGTGATCGTGGACGGCGCGAACGTCGTCGGGTCGGTGCCCGACGGCTGGTGGCGGGACCGGCGCGGGGCCGCGGAGCGGCTGCGCGACCGGCTGGCCGCGGACGGGCTGCCGGGGAGCACCGGGCCCGTGGAGATCGTCCTCGTGGTCGAGGGCGCGGCACGCGGGGTGGAGCCGGTGCCGGGGGTGCGGGTGGAGGCGGCGTCCGGCAGCGGTGACGACCGCATCGTGGAACTGGTCGCCGAGGCCGGAGCGCGTGGCCGTCTGGTCGTGACGGCCGACCGCGAGCTGCGCCGCCGGGTCGCCGAGCTGGGCGCGGACGTCACCGGGCCGCGCGCGGTGCGGGGCTGAGCCGCGGCGGGGCGGACCCGCGCGGGGCGTCCGGGCACGACAGGCGGCCGGCCCCGCACGCCGTGTGCGGGGCCGGCCGGGAGATGCGCGCGGGAAGCTCCCCGCGGGCCGCCCGCGGGAGCCCGTGGGGCAGGCCCGGGAGCGGCCGCAGGAGCGGCTGTGAGGCCGTCAGACGGTGTCGTCGCGGGAAGGCCCGGCGGAGGCCGCGGAAGCCTCCTGAGGGGCCGCGAGACGGCTGTGGGAGCGGCCGTAGAGGAAGTACACGGCGAAGCCGATGACCATCCAGATGCCGAACCGCAGCCAGGTCTCGGCGGGCAGGTTCAGCATCAGCCACAGCGAGGCGCACACCGACACGATCGGCAGGGCCGGCACCCAGGGGGTGCGGAAGGACCGCGGCAGGTCGGGGCGGGACCGGCGCAGGATGATCACGCCGATGGCGACGACGATGAACGCGAACAGGGTGCCGATGTTCACCAGCTCGGCGAGTTCGCTCAGGCTGGTGAAGCCGGCCAGGATCGCGATGAGCACGCCGAGCAGCATGGTCGGCCGGTGCGGGGTCCTGAACCGCGGGTGGACGTGGGAGAAGAAGCGCGGCAGCAGGCCGTCGCGGCTCATGGCGAAGAAGACGCGGGTCTGTCCCAGGAGCAGGATCATGCAGACCGTGGTCAGGCCGACGGCGGCGCCGAAGCTGATGAAGCCCGCGAACCAGGGGTGCCCGGTGGCCTTGAAGGCGTCGGCGAGCGGGGCGCTCACGGAGAGCTTGGTGTAGTGCTCCATCCCGGTGACGACGATCGAGACGGCGACGTAGAGGACCGTGCAGATGATCAGCGAGCCGATGATGCCCCGGGGCATGTCGCGCTGCGGGTTCCTGGTCTCCTCGGCGGCGGTGGCGACGACGTCGAAGCCGATGAAGGCGAAGAAGACCACGGAGGCGGCGGTGAAGATGCCCATGACGCCGAAGTTGGACGGCGCCCAGCCGAACATCAGCTGGATCAGCGGGGCCTTGAGGCCGCCGCCCGCGTCCACGGGCTGCGCCTTGGGGATGAACGGGTCGTAGTTCTCGCCGTGGATCAGGAAGGCGCCGGCGACGATCACGGTCAGGACGACGGTGACCTTGATGGCGACCACGACGGAGGTGACGCGCGCGGAGAGCTTCGTGCCGACCACGAGGATGGCGGTCAGCACCAGGACGAGCGCGGCGGCCAGGACGTCGAAGCCGAAGCCGTCGGCGCCCTCCCGGCCGCTGAGCGCCGCCGGCAGGTGCCAGCCCGCGTTGTCCAGCAGCGAGGCGATGTACCCGGACCAGCCGACGGCCACCACCGCCGTGCCGAGCGCGAACTCCAGGACCAGGTCCCAGCCGATGATCCAGGCGGGCAGTTCCCCGAGGGAGGCGTAGCTGAAGGTGTACGCGGAGCCGGCCACCGGGACGGTGGAGGCGAACTCGGCGTAGCAGAGCGCGGCGAGCGCGCAGACGACCCCGGCCACCACGAAGGCGAGGGCGACGGCGGGGCCGGCGTTGTTCTTGGCGACCGTGCCGGTGAGGACGAAGATGCCGGTGCCGATGATGACGCCGACGCCGAAGACGGTCAGATCGAGCGCGGACAAGGACTTCTTGAGCGCGTGCTCTGGCTCCTCGGTATCGAGGATGGACTGCTCGACCTTCTTCGTCCGGAAGAGGGTGCTGCTCACGGGGTACCTCCCACGCTGTGTCGTCCTCGACATGATCGAGAGGGGGCGTAGACCGTATGCCCCGGCGCGGGCCGGTTAACGCGAACGGACCGCTTCCACCACTCTTCACAGTGGCGGAACCGGTCCGTTCGGACGTGTAGGCGCTCTGCGGCGGCGTCAGTCGCGGGCGCTCTCCACGGAGTCGACGTCGGAGGCCGCGGCGCCGTAGCGGCCGTAGCGGCCGTCGAGCTTCGAGACGAGGCCGGTGACCTGGCGGGCGATGTCGGGCGCGGTGAGCCCGATCTCCGCCATGACCTCCGCGCGCGAGGCGTGGTCGAGGAAGCGCGGCGGGATGCCGAAGTCGCGCAGCGGGACGTCGACGCCGGCGTCGCGCAGGGCCTGGGCGATCGTCGAGCCGACGCCGCCCACGCGCGAGTTGTCCTCGACGGTGACGACCACCCGGTGCCGCTCGGCGAGCGGCGCCATGGCCTCGTCGACGGGCTTGACCCAGCGCGGGTCGACGACGGTGGTGGTGATGCCCTGGCGGTCGAGGAGCGTCGCGATCTCCAGGCACATCGGGGCCAGGGCGCCCACCGAGACCAGCAGGACGTCGGGGGTGTCGGTGCCGCTCTCGCGCAGCACGTCCATGCCGCCGACGCGTCCCACGGCGGCCACGGCGGGGCCGACGGCGCCCTTGGAGAAGCGGACGACGGTCGGGGCGTCCTCGACCTGGACGGCCTCGCGCAGCTGGGCGCGGACCTGGTCGGCGTCGCGCGGGGCGGCGAGCCGCAGGCCGGGCACGACCTGGAGGATCGACATGTCCCACATGCCGTTGTGGGAGGCGCCGTCGGTGCCGGTGACGCCCGCCCGGTCCAGGACGAAGGTCACCCCGCACTTGTGCAGGGCGACGTCCATCAGGACCTGGTCGAAGGCCCGGTTGAGGAAGGTGGCGTACACCGCGAAGACCGGGTGCACCCCGCCCGCGGCCAGGCCGGCGGCGGAGACGGCGGCGTGCTGCTCGGCGATGCCGACGTCGTAGATGCGCTCGGGGAAGGCGTCCGCGAACTTCTTCAGCCCGACCGGCTGGAGCATGGCCGCCGTGATCGCGACGATGTCCTCGCGCTCCTTGCCGAGCCGCACCATCTCGTCGCCGAAGACGGAGGTCCAGTCGGCGCCCGAGGCCTTGATCGGCAGACCGGTGTCGGGGTGGATGGGGCCGATGCCGTGGAAGCGGTCGGCCTCGTCCTGGAGGGCGGGCTGGTAGCCGCGGCCCTTCTCGGTGAGGCAGTGCACGATGACCGGGCCGCCGAACCGCTTGGCGCGGGCCAGCGCGGACTCCAGGGCCTCGATGTCGTGGCCGTCGATCGGGCCGACGTACTTCAGGCCCAGGTCCTCGAACATGCCCTGGGGGGCGATGAAGTCCTTCAGGCCCTTCTTGGCGCCGTGCAGGGTCTCGTAGAGGGGCTTGCCGACGACCGGCGTGCGCTCCAGGAGGTCCTTGCCGCGGGCCAGGAAGCGCTCGTAGCCGTCGGTGGTGCGCAGGGTGGCGAGGTGGTTGGCGAGGCCGCCGATGGTCGGCGCGTAGGAGCGCTCGTTGTCGTTGACGACGATGACCAGCGGGCGGTCGCCGTCGGCGATGTTGTTCAGCGCCTCCCAGGCCATGCCGCCGGTGAGCGCCCCGTCTCCGATGACGGCGACGACGTGGTCGTCGCGGTCCAGGATCTGGTTGGCCTTGGCGAGGCCGTCGGCCCAGCCGAGCACCGTGGAGGCGTGGCTGTTCTCGATGACGTCGTGCTCGGACTCCGCCTGCGAGGGGTAGCCGGACAGGCCGCCCTTCATCTTCAGCCGGGAGAAGTCCTGCCGGCCCGTGAGCAGCTTGTGGACGTAGGACTGGTGGCCGGTGTCCCACAGCACCTTGTCCTTGGGCGACTCGAACACCCGGTGCAGGGCGATGGTGAGCTCGACCACGCCGAGGTTGGGGCCGAGGTGGCCGCCGGTCTTGGAGACGGCGTCGACGAGGAAGGTCCGGATCTCCCCTGCCAGCTGGTCCAGCTCCTCCAGGCTGAGCCGGTCCAGATCGCGCGGTCCCCTGATGCGGGTCAGCAGCGGCACCCGTGCCTCCTTGCACTAAAAGCTGATCGAGCTGTTGCCGGGCTTGTCGAGTCTAATGTTCCGTCCGGGCGGCCGGTGTCCGGCCCGTGCGTCATACGTCACGCGAACGGGCGTACCCGGGATCGGCCCCTCCCATGACACGACCGTGCCCGGCATCCACCGGGATGCCGGGCACGGGGTGCTGCGAGAAGAAGACCTGGGTCGCGGACCGGACTAGCCGCGGCCGGCGGCCTTCTGGCTCTTGCGGGACACCGAGTCGATGACGACGGCGCCGAGCAGAACACCACCGGTGATCATGTACTGGATCGAGGTGTTCATGTTCAGCAGGTCCAGACCGGTCTGGATGGACTGGATGACCAGCATGCCCAGGAGCGCGGACCACACGGTGCCGCGGCCGCCGAAGAGGCTGGTGCCGCCGATGACGGCCGCCGCGATGGCGAGCATCAGGGTGTTGCCGCCGCCGGCGCTCAGCGAGGCGCCCGCGGTCTGACCGGCGAAGAACATGCCGCCGACCGCCGCGAAGCCGCCGGAGATGGCGAACACGGTGATGCGGATCATCGGCACGTTGATGCCGGCGCGGCGGGCGGCCTCGATGCCGCCGCCGACCGCGAAGACCTTGCGGCCGTACGTCGTGCGGCGCAGCACGAAGTCCACGATCACCAGCGCCGCCAGGAAGATCACCAGCGCGTTGGAGACACCCGAGGCGTTGTTCAGCACGGCGGCGGAGACGAACGCGGCGAGCGCGAGCAGACCCACGCGCAGCAGGATCTCGCCGGTCGGGCGGAACGGCACCCCGGCGGCCCGGCGGCGGCGCTGCTCACCGAAGTTGCCGACCAGGGACAGCACGACGGCGAGACCGGCCAGGATGTAGGCGCCGATGATCGCCTGGTCCATGAAGAAGGAGTTCTGGCCGAGCAGGTGGACCGGGCCGGAGTCCGACGGGAGGTTGATCGTGCCGCTGGAGCCCAGCAGCCACAGCATCAGACCGTTCCAGCCGAGGAAGCCGGCCAGGGTCACCACGAACGCCGGTACGCCGATCTTCGCGAAGAACCAGCCCTGGAGGGCGCCGACGGCGATGCCGACGAGGATCGCCAGGACCAGCGACAGCCATGGATTCACGCCGTGGTCGGTCACGAACACGGCGAACAGCGCGGACGCCAGGCCGCTGACGGAACCGACCGACAGGTCGATCTCGCCGAGCAGCAGCACGAACACCAGGCCGATGGCGAGCATGCCGGTGGCCGAGAGGAAGTAGCTGATGTTGGAGAGGTTGGCGGCGCTCAGGAAGCGGTCGTTCTGCAGCTGGAAGATCGTCCAGATGACGATCAGGCCGATGACGACCGGGATCTGCCCCAGCTCGCCGCCCTTGACCTTGCGCTTGAACTCGGTGAGGTAGCCCTTGAGGCCCTCCTCGCGGATCAGCAGACGCGGGTCGACGACGGTGACGGGCGCCGCCGTCGGGTCGTCCGCGGGGGCCACGGTCTCCTGGCCGGCGACCATGCCCCCGGTCTTGCCGACCCCGGTCGCCGTCGCGGCCTTCTCGGTCTTCGTGCCCTTCACGGGCTCCGAGGAGTCGCTCTTGACGGGCTTCGACGTGTCGCTCACTTTGCCGCCTCCGCGGTGCGACGCCCCGCACGACGGGTCACGGCGTTGTCCGTGGCACCCGTGATCGCGGCGATGATCTCTTCGTGGCTGGTGTCCTTCACGGGGAAGGAGCCGTTGTTCTTGCCCAGACGCAGGACGGCGACGGTGTCGGCGACCGCCTTGACGTCGGCCATGTTGTGGCTGATGAGGATGACGCCGAGGTTGCGCTCGCGCAGCCGTTCGACCAGGTCGAGGACCTGCGCGGTCTGCTCGACGCCGAGGGCGGCCGTGGGCTCGTCGAGGATGACGACCTTCGGGTCGCCGATCAGCGCGCGGGCGATGGCGACGACCTGGCGCTGACCGCCCGAGAGGCTCGCGATCGGGATGCGCACGCTCGGGATGCGGATGGAGAGCGTGGACAGCAGTTCCCGCGCGTTCTTCTCCATCGTCACCTCGTCGATGACGCCGCGGTGCAGCAGCTCACGTCCGAGGTAGAGGTTGCCGACCACGTCGAGGTTGTCGCACAGGGCGAGGTCCTGGTAGACGGTCGCGACGCCGAGTCCCTGGGCGTCGTGCGGCTTGGTGATGCTGACGGGCCTGCCTTCCCACTCGATGACGCCCTCATCGATGGGATGGACACCCGCGATCGTCTTGACCAGGGTGGACTTTCCTGCGCCGTTGTCGCCCACCAGGGCGACCACTTCTCCGGCGTGGACCTCCAGCTCGACCTCGGTGAGGGCCTGGACCGCACCGAATCGCTTGGAGACCCCGCGCAACGCCAACACGGGCGTAGCGGACACGTGAACCATCTCCTTCGCCGCCTGACCGGCGGGGATGCCGCGCGCAACGAACAGGCGCGGAGGGATGTGCGCGACGCGCGGGTGACGCGGCGCCGACGCACGAGGTTTACAAGATGAACATGCGCGAATCCGCTGCTCCTGGCAACGGTTCCGTCCGACGCCCGCCCCGGCAGCGGGGTGTGAAGGTGGGGCGGGCGTCGGACAGGTCTCGCGGGACCGCCGGGGGCGGTCGACGGGTCCCGGGGAACGGACCGCGTCCGGCTCACGCCGGCCGGGACGGTTCCCCGGGAGGGGGGCCGCTACTGGAGGCCGGCGGCCTTGCAGGCGGCGGCGTACTCGGGCGTGCAGATCTGGGCGACCGTGAAGAGCCCGTCCTTGACGACCGTGTCCTTGATGTTGGCCTTGGTGACCGACACCGGGGTCAGCAGCTGCGAGGGCACCTTGTCGCCGGAGCCGCTGGTCAGCGTCTGGGTGGCCAGGGACTTGATGTCCTTGCCCTCCAGCAGGTTGACGGCGAGCTGGGCGGCGGTCTCGGCCTCGGGCTTGTAGGCCTTGTAGACCGTGGCGGACTGGGTGCCGGCGACGATCCGCTGGATGGCCGCGAGCTCCGCGTCCTGACCGGTCAGCGGGATGTTGCTGATCTTCGCACCCTTGAGGGTGTTGGCGATGCCGCCGGCCATGCCGTCGTTGGCGGCGTAGACGCCCGCGATGTTCTTCGCGCCCAGCTGGGTGATGGCCGCGGACATCTTCTGCGCGGCGACGGTGTCCTTCCACAGGCCGGACTGCTCGTAGGCGATGTCGACCTTGCCGTCGAGGATCTTGTGCGCGCCCTGCTTGAACTGGGCGGCGTTCGGGTCGGCGTCGTCACCGTTGATCATGACGATCTTCGACTTCGGGGTGGCCTTGGCGCCGAGGGCGTCGAGCAGGGCCTGGCCCTGGAGCTCGCCGACCTTGACGTTGTCGAAGGACACGTAGGCGCTGACCGGGCCCTGGGCGAGACGGTCGTACGCGACGACCTTGACGCCCTTGTCCACCGCGGACTTGATGGACGACTTGATCGCGGCCGAGTCCTGGGCGGAGATCACGATGACCTTCACGCCCTTGGTGACCATGTTGCTGACCTGCTGGGCCTGCTTGGCCGGGTCGGCCGCGGCGTTCGCGTACTCCAGCTTGCAGTCGGAGCAGAGCGCCTTGACCTTGGCGTCGAAGTACGGCTTGTCGAACTTCTCGTACCGCGCGGTGACGCTGTCGGGGAGCAGCAGGCCGATGGACTTGTCGCCCGAGCTGCTGCTGCCGGAGTCGCTGTCCTTGTCGCCGGCCTTGCCGCACGCGGCAATCGACAGTGCCATGGAGACGGCGGTGGCGCCGATCACGACTCTACGCATCGTTGCGTTCATTTGGGGTGTGCCTCCCTGACAGGGCCGCAACGCTGCGGCCGAGGTGGCTGGAAGTCAACTCGGCCACACGTGCGACGTCAAGAAGTAAATACTTAACGAGATGGCAACGGCGTCATTCGTTCTCTAAGTGAAGGCAGGTGTCGCGGCGGTCAGCGTGCCGTCCAAAAGGGTCGAATCACCCATCTCGCTGAGTGCGAGGGCGAGCGCTCCGAGCACTTCGGCACGACCCCCAAGTGCCCCTGGGAGAACGGAGAGTTGACGCGCGGCGCTCGGGATCGCATAGCGGCCGACGGACTCTCTTATCGGCCCGAGCACCAGTTCACCGGCCTCGGCGAGATCGCCGCCGAGGACCACCCGGCTCGGGTTCAGCAGGTTGCACAGATTGGCGACTCCACTGCCGATGTGTCGGCCGACGTCGGCGATCACCCGACGGCAGCCCGGGTCTCCGTCCCTGGCCAGCCGCACGACGCCTTCCATCGTCAGATCCGTGCCGTGGCTGGACTGGAGGAGCGGCAGCACATAGCGCGCGGCCGCGAAGGTCTCCAGGCAGCCCCGGTTCCCGCAGCGGCAGACGGGGCCGGATTCATCGAGTGTAATATGCCCGATTTCTCCCGCGGTGCCGCCGGGGCCGCGGTAGATCTT
Organism: Streptomyces sp. NBC_00704; assembly: GCF_036226605.1. Taxonomy (NCBI): domain Bacteria; kingdom Bacillati; phylum Actinomycetota; class Actinomycetes; order Kitasatosporales; family Streptomycetaceae; genus Streptomyces; species Streptomyces sp. NBC_00704. The sequence goes on along the minus strand of NZ_CP109000.1, from coordinate 6,302,752 downwards.
CCCCTCGATCACCAGACCGGCGCCCACACCGCTCGCCACCTTGATGTACGCGAGGTCGCGCACGCCCCTGCCGCTGCCCCAGACCATCTCGCCGAGGGCGCCGAGGTTGGCGTCGTTGTCCACGTGCACGGTGACGCCCAGCCGGCCCTTCATCTCCTCGGCGGGGCGGGTGCCGATCCAGCCGGGCAGGATCGCGGAGGAGCCGAGGGTGCCGGACTCCAGATCGATCGGCCCGGGCACGCCCAAACCCACTCCGGCGACCTTCGCGCGGTCCACCCCGGTGGCCTCGATCAACCGGCTGACCAGCTGTTCCGCCCGGTCGAAGCCCTGGGTGGACGAGGCGTCCACGTCCAGCGGCTCGGACTCCTCGGCGAGCACCTGGTGGGCCAGGTTCCCGACCGCGACCCGGAGATGGGTATGCCCGAAATCGACGCCGATGACGATGCCCGCGTCCCCGCTCAGACTGACGCTGCGGGCCCTGCGGCCGCCGGCCGAGGTGGGCGTGACCTCGACGGTTCCGCCGTCCTTGAGTTCGCGCACGATGTTGGAGACGGTCGCGGCCGACAGCCCGGTCGTCCGGGCGATCTCCGCCTGGGTGAGGGACCCGGCCAGGCGCACGGCGCGTACGACTCGCTCCAGGTTGGCTCGGTGCAGCGACGACTGCGACCCCGGAGTCTCCACGACGACCTCCTGCGCGCGGGACCGCTTCGATGAGGCCCCTATGTCCAACTAGTGAACTCTAAGCTGAGCTGTTCGGGTCGCCTCCCGTCAAGAGGTTGAACAGTATCCGCATGCGTGCGAAGAAACACGGAGGGTGGCGGAGCCCTCGGTCGCGGGGCGTACGGGGCCGGGTGCGGGGCGTTGCGGGCACCACCCCGCGGGAACGTGTCGCCCACGGTCACCGCTTCGGCCCAGCGCCGCTCACCCACTCGCCGCACGGCGCCCGGCACGGCGACGCGAAGGCCCCGCGCACCCGCGGACGCGCAGGACGGGCGGGACGCCGGGCGCGGACGGCGCGAGCGTCGCCGAGAGCTGCGGGGCGGGCGGCGGCGGAGCGCCGGACGGGCGGCGAGCGGGCGGACGGGCCTGTTCAGACGCCGGATGCGCGCCGGGTGCGGGCCGTGCGTGAGCCGGGGCGCGGGCCGGGGTGCGGGTGGCGGTGCGGGTGGCGTCCGGTGCGCCCCCGCGCCCCCTTGCGCCCCCGCGCCGGCGTCGTTACTTCAACGCGCCCGCCGTCAGGCCCTGGACCACCTGTCGCTGGAAGACGATGTACGCGGCCAGCACGGGCAGCATCGCCATCACCAGTCCCGCGAACAGTCCCGACCAGTCGCCCTTGTATCCCTGGCTGACGGCCAGTTGGACCAGCCCCTGGGTGAGGACGCGCTTGTCGGGGTCGGTGTTGAGCACCGTCGGGAGCATGTACTGGTTCCACTGCCCCAGGAAGTTGAAGATGCCGACGCTGATCAGACCGGGCTTCGCCATCGGCAGCATGATCTGGAAGAAGGTACGGCTGTGCGAGGCGCCGTCGACGAAGGCGGCCTCCGCCACCGAGGTGGGAAGGGTGCGGAAGAAGGCCGTCAGGAAGAACACCGTGAACGGCAGCGAGTAGGCGATGTAGACCAGGATCAGGCCGTGGATGGTGTTGAGCAGCCCCATGTTGTTCACGACGTAGAAGAGCGGCACCAGGGCCAGCATGATCGGGAAGCCCATGCCGGCGATGAAGAGGTAGTAGACGAAGCGGTTGCCCGGGAAGTCGAAGCGGGCCAGGACGTAGGCCGCCATCGAGCCGAGGGCGAGCGTGCCGATGAGCGAACCGCCGACCACCAGCACGGTGTTGAGGAAGTAGTCGCCCATGTCGGCCTCGGTCCAGGCCCGCGACCAGTTGTCGAAGTGCAGGGTGCCGGGCAGCGACCAGGGCGAGCCGAAGATGGAGCTGTCGTCCTTGAAGGAGGTCATCACCGCCCAGAGCAGCGGCAGGACGACCATCACCGCCCAGAGGGCCAGAACGCCGTGGGAGAAGGCGTTGAGCACCTTTCCTTCGCTTTTCTCCCTCGTCGGCCGCTCCTTCGCGGGCGGGCCGGCCTTGCTGACGGACGCGCCGGATCCGGGGTCGGCCGGCAGGGGCGCGGAGGTCTCGGTCGTCTTCATCGTCAGTACTCCAGCCGCTCGCGCCGGCCCAGTCGCAGCACGACCGCGGCGAAGGCCAGCGTCACGACGAGCAGGGCGACGCCGATGGTGGTGGCGTAGGCGGCCTGACCGTCGCGGAAGGCCTTCTGGTAGACGTACAGCACCATGACGGTGGTCGAGTAGTCGGGGCCGCCCGGCCCGGTCGTCATGATCTGCACGACCGCGAACGACTCGGCGCCCAGCGCGAGAATGCCCATGTAGACCCAGCCCGACTGCACCGTGTCCCAGAGCAGCGGGAGGGTGAGGCGGAAGAACGTCGTGGACCGGTTCGCGCCGTCGAGCAGCGCGGCCTCGTAGAGGTCGGCCGGGATGGAGGCCATGCCGGCCGAGAACAGGACCACGAAGAATCCGACCGTCGACCAGACGAGCACCGCCATGACGCACCACAGGGCGAGGTCGGGATCGCCGAGCCAGAGGGGCTGTACGCCGTCCAGGCCGATCCCGCGCAGGAACGAGTTGACGGCGCCGCTGTCCGGGTTGTACGCGAAGGCGAACAGCAGGGCGACGATGGCGATGGAGAGGACCTGCGGGAAGAAATACACGATCTTGTAGAAGGAGGAGCCGCGGACGCCGGACACCACCGGACCGCCTCTTCGTCGCCGCCCGCCGACATTGATCATGAAGGCGAAGAACAGCGCCAGTCCGATCGTCACCAGCGGCAGCACGGCCGCGAACACCAGGCTGTGCCGGAGGGACTTCCAGAAGATGTCGTCGTCCAGCATCCTGCGGTAATTGGCCAGGCCGACCATCGTGAATTCGGGGCTGAGGCCGGTCCAGTCCGTGAACGAGTAGTAGATGGACTGGATGAACGGCCACACCACGAAGAGCGCGTACAGCCCCAGGGGCGGCGCCAGGAACCCCACGATGAACCGGTATTTGCCGTGCTGCATCGCCACTCCGGTGCTTCTGCGGACGCTTCGCGGTGATTCCGTCGTCACTGGTGCTTGTAATGCTTGACCGAGGCGTCCTTGGCGGTCGCGTCGGCGTAGTCCTGGATTTTCTTGATCGCCTCGGCGGGAGTGATCCGGCCGGCCATCATCTCGCCCAGCCCGGACACCCCGATCTTCTCCTTCTGCAACTGGACGTACCAGTCCTGAAGTCGTGGATTCACCACGTTGGAGCCCGCCTTGTCCAGTGCGGCGACGCCCGACTTCAGCCCCGGTGTCAGCGTGATGCCGTCGGTGCCGCCGTTGTACGCGGTGAGCGACTTGACCTTGGAGGTGAAGTTCTTCGACGACGCCTCGCTGAGCATGACGCGCAGTTGCTCCATGCCGCCGGCGGTGTTGTCCGCCTTGGCCGGCACGATGAACGGTTCGCCGCCGGAGGCCCAGATGGTGCCGAAGGGCATCTTGTCGGAGGAGTCGATGCCGGTGGGCGCGGACACCGCCAGGTCGAAGTCCGGCGGGATGACGTTCGCCGACTCGTTCTCCACCCAGGACCCGTTGGGGAGGAACAGCGCCTTGCCCTTGGCCCACGCGGTCTGCGACTGGATGTGGTCGAGCCCCGGAGTGCCCCTCAGGACGTAGCCCTTCTTGTAGAGCTCGTAGTACGCCTCGAAGCACGCCTTCACGGCCGGGTGCCGCCAGGCGTTCGGCTCCAGGTTGTCGATGGCGTCGAGGACCTCGCGGCCGCCCACCTTGCCGATCATCGGGTACAGCGAGAAGGGGAGGTAATAGGGGTACTTGCCCGCGTACGTCCAGCCGGCGATGCCCTTCTTCTTGGCCTTCGCGCAGACCGCGAGCATCTCGTCCCAGGTCTGCGGGTACTCGGCGTCGAGCGAGCCGAGCGCCTTCCGCGAGTACCAGACGCCGTAGACGGTGTAGGCGTAGTACATGATCCACACCGGCGCGCCGTCGAACTGGCCCATCTCGACGATGCCGGGGCGCAGGGTGTCGCGGACCTTCTTGGCCGGGTCGTCGAAGGACGGGGCGTCGAGGAGCGGCGTGAGGTCGGCGAGCTGGTTCTTGCCCACCAGGACGCCCATGTCCATCTGCTCGGCGCCGGAGTTGTCGATGAGGTCGGGCGGGGTGCCCTGGTTGAAACGGGGCTGGAGCGTCGACTGGATCTTCTGCGTGGCCGAGAACTTCACCTTCGCCCCGGGGAAGTTCTTCTCGTAGATCTTCACCGCGTCCTCGGCGTACTCCTTGCCGAATCCGCCGTCGAACAGGACGAATTCCAGCTGGGCTGTCTCGTTGACGGCGAGCGGGTTCTTCGCGGTCTTCTTTCCCGCCTTGGCCTTGTCCTCGCCGCTCCCGCCGCCGCTGGCGCAGGCGGCCAGGAATCCCGTCGCCGGGACGGAGATCAGGCCGAGGGCCGCCGATCTCCTGATCAGATCTCTGCGCCCGACGCCCGGGGCGCCCTTTCTCTCGAAACCGCGCCGGCCGGCGTCGCGCTTCTCGAAGCCCTCGTGCTCAGGACCGTTGTACTCGGAGGGGGATCCCATGCTCAAGTCCTCGCCTTCTCCGGAACTCGGGCGGTGCGCCGGATCCTTCCCGGCGCCGCGGTCGGGTCAAGCAGGGTCGTACGGAGCGCGTGGTGCGGAGGTCTCACGGGACGGAGGGTGAATCGCCGACAGGTATAGTCCATTCCCGGTCGAATGGGCAAGATCGAATACAAGGTTGGCCGCGGGTCTTTTCCGAGTTGAGACCTCCTGGAAATATGACCGGCGGATGGGCGCCTTGCCGGAGAATTGCATGAAATGACCCCTCGCCGGCGCCATCAACGTTCTTGACATCCCTGTCCACTTGCCCACCTACTGATTCCTGCGCAACCAGGAGGACAACGTTGTCCGGGGCGTGGTCCGGTGCTGGGGAGGGTGCTCACGCATGCAAAGGTCTGGGCGGTGGTGGGCGGTCGTGATCGCGGCCGTTCTGGTCGTGACGGCCGGCGGCGCACCGGGAACGGCGGCCACGCTGCCGTCCCGGGACCCGCTGCCCGAGCGGGAGTTCGCCTCGTCGTTCGAGGCGGGCGAGCGCGCCCCGGACTGGCTGAGCACCGTCGAGTCCGCGCCCGACGGCGGCAAGCGCGCCTCGGGCGTCGACGGCGGCTACGGCGGCGGCCTTCCCGGCGACGTGACCGACCGGGTCACCGACGTCCGGGCCGGCGCCGAGAACACGGCGGGCGGCGAGGTGAAGGAGAACCTCGTCGACGGCGAGGCGAGCACCAAGTGGCTGACCTTCGCCGCCGAAGGCTGGGTCGAGTTCGACCTCGACCGGCCCGCCCGGGTGAGCGCCTACGCGCTGACGTCCGCGAACGACGCCGCCGAGCGCGACCCCGCCGACTGGACCCTCTCCGGCTCGGCGGACGGCACGGCCTGGACGCGGCTCGACAGCCGCACCGGGGAGTCCTTCGCCGAGCGGTTGCAGACCCGCGCCTACGGCCTCGCGGCCCCGGCCGAGTACCGGCACTTCCGGCTCGACGTCTCCCGCAACCACGGCGCCCCGATCCTGCAACTCGCCGACGTGCGGTTCGGCACCGGCGGGGACGACGGGCCCGTCCCGCCGGACATGCTCACCACCGTGGACCGCGGACCCGCCGGATCGCCGACGGCCAAGGCCGCAGCCGGGTTCACGGGCCGCCGGGCCCTGCGCTACGCGGGCCGGCACACCGCCGCAGGCCGCGCGTACTCGTACAACAAGGTCTTCGACGTCGACGTGCGGGTCGGCCCGCGCACCCGGCTCGCCTACCGGATCTTCCCCGCGATGGCGGACGGCGACCTGGACTACGCCGCCACCCACGTCTCGGTCGACCTGGCCTTCACGGACGGGACGTATCTGAGCGCGCTCGGCGCGCGCGACCAGTACGGGTTCCCGTTGTCGCCCCGCGGTCAGGGCGCGGCGAAGGTGCTCTACGTCAACCAGTGGAACGATGTGGTGTCGGGGATCGGCGCGGTGGCGGCCGGGAAGACCGTCGACCGGATCCTGCTCGCCTACGACTCCCCCGCCGGGCCCGCCCGGTTCCGCGGCTGGGTGGACGACGTCGCGCTGCGCACCGCCGCCCCGGAGCCGAGGAAGGCCCATCTGTCGGACTACGCGCTGACGACGCGCGGCACCCAGTCCAGCGGCGGCTTCTCCCGTGGGAACACGTTCCCCGCCACGGCGGTGCCCCATGGCTTCAACTTCTGGACGCCGGTGACGAACGCGTCCTCGCTCGGCTGGCTGTACGACTACGCACGCGGCAACAACGCCGACAACTTGCCCACGATCCAGGCGTTCGGCGCGAGTCACGAGCCGAGTCCCTGGATGGGCGACCGGCAGACGTTCCAGGTGATGCCGTCCGCCGCGGCCGGCGTCCCGGACACCGGACGGACGGCCCGGGCACTGGCGTTCCGGCACACGAACGAGACGGCCCGCCCCTACTACTACGGCGTGCGTTTCGAGAACGGCCTCAGGGCCGAACTGGCCCCCACCGACCACGCGGCCGCCCTGCGCTTCACCTACCCGGGCCCAGACGCGAGCGTCGTCTTCGACAACGTCACCGAACAGGCCGGGCTCACGCTGGACGAGGACGCCGGCGTCGTCACCGGCTACTCGGACGTGAAGTCGGGGCTGTCGGCGGGAGCGACCCGGCTCTTCGTCTACGGCGAGTTCGACGCTCCGGTGACGGACGGCTCGTCGAACGGGGTGAAGGGCTACCTGCGGTTCGACGCGGGCGCCGACCACACCGTCACCCTGCGCCTGGCGACCTCGCTCATCGGCGTCGACCAGGCCCGGGACAACCTGCGGCGGGAGATCCCGGCGGGCACCGACTTCGCGACCGTCGAGGCGCGGGCCCAGCGGCAGTGGGACGACCTCCTGGGCAGGGTGGAGGTCGAGGGCGCGAGCCAGGACCAGCTGACGACGCTGTACTCCAGCCTGTACCGGCTGTACCTGTACCCCAACTCCGGTTTCGAGCGGGTGGGCGCTGCGTACCGGTACGCCTCGCCCTTCTCGCCGATGCCGGGCCCCGACACGCCCACGCACACCGGCGCGCGGATCGTGGACGGCAAGGTCTACGTCAACAACGGCTTCTGGGACACCTACCGGACGACCTGGCCCGCCTACGCGCTGCTCACCCCGACGCAGGCCGGTGTGCTGGCCGACGGTTTCGTGCAGCAGTACAAGGACGGCGGCTGGACCTCGCGCTGGTCCTCCCCCGGCTACGCCGACCTGATGACCGGCACGTCCTCGGACGTGGCCTTCGCCGACGCCTACGTCAAGGGGGTGCGCTTCGACGCCGCGGCGGCCTACGAGGCGGCCCTGAAGAACGCGACGGTCGTCCCGCCCGCATCAGGGGTGGGCCGCAAGGGCATGTCGACCTCCCCCTTCCTCGGTTACACCAGCACGGCCACCCACGAGGGGCTGTCCTGGGCGCTGGAGGGCTACCTCAACGACTACGGCATCGCCCGCATGGGACAGGCCCTGTACCGGCGGACGGGCCTGGAGCGCTACCGGGAGGAGTCCGAGTACTTCCTGAACCGCGCCCAGGGCTATGTGCACCTCTTCGACCCCGGCGCCGGCTTCTTCCAGGGCAAGGACGACAAGGGCGCCTGGCGGGTGCCGTCCGGCGACTACGACCCGAGGGTGTGGGGCTACGACTACACCGAGACCAACGGCTGGGGCTACGCCTTCACCGCGCCGCAGGACAGCCGCGGCCTGGCCGCCCTGTACGGCGGCCGCGGCGGACTGGCGAAGAAGCTCGACGCCTATTTCGCCACCCCGGAGACCGCCTCCCCCCGGTTCGCGGGCTCGTACGGCGGGGTGATCCACGAGATGACCGAGGCCAGGGACGTGCGGATGGGCATGTACGGGCACTCCAACCAGGTCGCCCACCACGCCGTCTACATGTACGACGCGGCCGGGCAGCCGTGGAAGGCGCAGGCGAAGGCGCGCGAGGTGCTCTCCCGGCTCTACACGGGCAGCTCGATCGGACAGGGCTACCACGGCGACGAGGACAACGGCGAGCAGTCGGCCTGGTACCTGTTCTCCGCGCTCGGCTTCTACCCGCTGGTGATGGGCGGCGGCGAGTACGCGGTCGGCTCCCCCCTGTTCACCAAGGCGACCGTGCACCTGGAGAACGGCAGGGATCTGGTGGTCCGGGCGCCGGGGAACAGCGCGCGCAACGTCTATGTGCAGGGCCTGAAGGTCGACGGCCGTCCCTGGACGTCCACCGCGCTGCCCCACGCCCTCCTCGCCAAGGGCGCGGTCCTGGACTTCGCCATGGGTCCGCGGCCCTCGGCCTGGGGGACCGGCGAGAACGCGGGGCCGGTCTCGATCAGCCGTGACGGCAAGGTCCCGACGCCCCGGACGGACGCGCTGAAGGGCGGCGCGGGCCCGCTGTTCGACGACACGTCGGCGACGCGGGCAGCCGTGCCGGACACGGTCGTCCTGCCGGTCACGGCACCGACCGGGGCGCGGCAGTACACCCTGACGTGCGCCGACCACGCGCGCGCCCCCGGCGGTTGGACGCTACAGGGATCCGCGGACGGCCGCGCGTGGACGGACCTGGACCGGCGGTCCGCGCAGGCCTTCCGGTGGGACCGCCAGACGCGGGCCTTCACGATCGCGCGGCCCGGCCGGTACGGCCACTACCGGCTGGTCTTCGACGGGACGGACGGCACAGGCACCCCGGCGGACGAACTGCGCCTGGCGGAGGTCGAGTTGCTGTCCTGAAACCGGCGCCCGGCCGTCGTCGCCCGCTGTACCGGCGGCCACGCGTGTCCCAGAATGGGATCACGGCCTCGTCGGCGCCGCGCCGGTCCGCATCACCCGAGGGGGAGCATGCCGAACACCGTGCCCGTCCTGTCCGAGGGGGTCGACCCCGCCTGGCTGCCGCCCGAGGCGTTCCGGGCGCTGGGCGTCCGACGGACCCGGGTCGACGGCTCGGGCCCGCCGGCGGAGACCGTGCACGGCGAAGTGGCCGCCGCCTGCGCGCGGTTCGGCGGGGAGACGGCGCGGGGCGCGTCGGACGCCTCGGACGCCTCGTACGACCTCGTCCTGCGCGTGGCCGACGACGACGGGACCGGCAACGGTGACGGCGGCGAGGGGTTCGTCCTCGAACGTGCCGCGGGGACGACCACCGTCACGGCGGCCGGTCAACGCGGGCTGCTGTACGGGCTGTTCCACGTCGTACGGCTGGGCGAGGACGCCTTCCGCGGCACACGGCCGCGGAAGGAGCACCGGCCGGCGACGGCCCTGCGGATGCTGGACCACTGGGACAACGTGGCCGTGCATCCGGTCATGGGACAGGTGGAGCGCGGATACGCCGGCGGCTCGCTGTTCTGGCGGGACGGCCGGGCCCGCGACGACCTCGAGCGCGTCCGGGCGTACGGCAGGCTGCTGGCGTCCTGCGGCGTCAACGCCGTGGCGGTCAACAACGTCAACGTGCACGACGCCGAGGCCCGTCTGCTCACCGACCGGATCGGCGACGTGGCGCGGATCGCCGGGGCGCTGCGGCCGTACGGCGTCCGGACGCATCTGTCGGTGACCTTCGCCGCGCCGGTGGTGCTCGGCCGGCTGCCCACCGCCGACCCCCTGGACGGAGCCGTGCGCGACTGGTGGGCGAAGGCCGTGCACGACGTGTACGAGGCGATCCCGGACTTCGGCGGGTTCGTGGTGAAGGCCGACTCGGAGGGCCGGCCCGGCCCGTTCACCTACGGCCGTACGCACGCGGACGGCGCGAACATGCTGGCCGCGGCCCTCGCGCCGTACGGCGGCACGGTCCACTGGCGGGCCTTCGTGTACGACCACCGCCAGGACTGGCGGGACCGCTCGACCGACCGGGCGCGGGCCGCGTACGACCATTTCGCGCCGCTGGACGGGGAGTTCGCCCCCAACGCCGTGCTCCAGGTCAAGCACGGGCCGATGGACTTCCAGGTCCGCGAGCCGGTCTCGCCCGTGTTCGGCGCGCTGCCGCGCACCCGGGTCGCCGTGGAGGTGCAGGTCACCCAGGAGTACACCGGGCAGCAGCGGCACGTGTGCTGGCTCGGGCCGATGTGGAGCGAGGTGCTGCGCTTCCGTCCGGGCGGCGACCAGGGCCCGACCGTCGCCGCGCTGGCGGGCGCTGGGGCGGTGGCGGTGTCCAACGCCGGCGACGACCCGTTCTGGACGGGGCACCCGCTGGCCCAGGCCAACCTCTACACCTTCGGCCGGCTCGCCTGGCGGCCGGACGCCGACCCGCTGCGGATCCTGGACGAGTGGATCGCGCTCACCTTCCCGTCCGCTCCCGGGCGGCTGGCGGACGGTCTGCGCGCGGTGCTGCGGGACTCCTGGCGGACCTACGAGAAGTACACGGCCCCGCTGGGCGTGGGCTTCATGGTGCAGCCCGGACATCACTACGGGCCCGCCGTCGACGGCTACGAGTACAGCCCCTGGGGGACGTACCACTTCGCCGACCGGGACGGGATCGGCGTCGACCGCAGCGTGGCGACCGGCACCGGTTTCGCGGGCCAGTACGGCGGCCCCTGGTCCGCGCGGTACGAGTCGGCGGCCTCGTGCCCGGACGAGTTGCTGCTGTTCTTCCACCACGTGCCCTACGGACATGTCCTGAGCAGCGGGAAGACGGTCGTGCAGCACATCTACGACACGCACTTCGAGGGGGTCGAGGAGGCGGAGGAGGCCCGCCGGGTGTGGGCGGGCCTCGCGGATCTGGTGGACCCGGCGCGGCACGCGCGGGTCGCGGAACGCTATGACGAGCAGGTGCGCGGCGCCCGTGAGTGGCGGGACCAGGTGAACAGCTACTTCCTGCGCAAGTCGGGCGTCCCCGACGAGCACGGGCGCACCATCCACTGACGCGGGGGCCGGTCCCCGTCGCGGGGTCGTACTCGCTCATGCGGTGAACTCCTCCCGGGTCTCGGCGATCAGCGGGCGGCTCGACCGCAGCAGGGAGAGCAGCAGGGGTGCGGCGAGGAGGGCGGTCAGGGCCTCCGTGAACGCGGCGGTCACGGCGGCCGCCAGGACCAGCAGCGAGGCCGCGGCCAGGGTGACGCTCCGCCGCCGGAGCAGGAAGTAGGCGGCCAGGCGCGCGGTGTCCCGGGCGCGGAACGTGAACAGCGAGGTGAGGACGAGCGCGTGGGCGCCCCAGAGCAGACAGGCGGCGCCGACGGCTCCGAGGAGGACCGCCCACCAGACGGGCAGTCCGGTGGCGTTGAAGTGGGTGAGGGTGAAGGCGATCACGGTGAGCCAGACCGACAGCGGCGTCCACAGTCTCAGCGCGGGCAGTGCGTTCAGGCGCAGTCCGCGTCCGAACGCCCGGGCCGGGTGCAGGTCGGTGAGGTCCCGGCCGCGGTGGTGCAGGGCGTACAGCGCGGCGGAGGCGGCCGGGGCGAGCGGTGTCAGGCAGACGGCGGCCAGGGGCAGGTTGGCCGGGTCGGGGCCCAGGGCGAGCAGGCCGGCCAGGCCCGGCGCGGCGGTCGCGAGGAACAGGGCCTCGACCGTGAGGAGGGTGTGCAGCAGGGCGGCGGCGCGGGAGAGCGGCCCGGCGCCGAAGTCGACGGTGTTCACGGTGCTCATGGGTCCCCCTGGCAGGCGTTCGGCGACGGAAGCGGTCCCGGGCCGGGCCCGGACGGGGTGCGCGGGCGGGGGCGCCGGGCAGGGCGGGGCTCATGGCGCGGGCCGGCCCAGGATGCGCCGCTCGTCCCACCAGGGCGGCGTCTCGTCGGTCACCGGCGTCAGCTCCACGAGGGTGATCTCGTGGCGGGCCAGGGTCAGGTCCAGCACGGCGCGGCCCTCGTGGACGGGGAGCCGCCGGTGGCTGCGCGCGGGTTCGGCGGCTTCGTGGAGGACGTCCAGCTGCGCGAGGCGCGGCGAGCGCGGGCTGCCCATGTGCCGCCAGGCGGTGTACGCGTTGCCCCGCTCCTCGTCGACGCTGGACCGGCGGACGAAGACCTCCCGGCCGGTGCCGGGCAGCGACAGCCGCAGCGTGTGCCGGTCGGGGCCGGGGGTGCGCCCCGTCGGGTCGACGGGCGCCCAGGCCAGCACGGCGATCCGGCCGTCCGCGTGGCGGGTGACGAGGTGGTCGTCGCCGCGGGCCAGCAGGTCGGGGCCCGTGCGGGCCATGAACGCGTACAGGTGGTAGGCCGGTTTCCTGATCTGCCGGTGGGTGAGCAGTCCGAAGCCGCCGTGGAAGAGGGCGGTGGGGACGCCGGCCTCCTCGAACGTGTCGCTGAACGTCCAGTAGGAGAAGGAGTCCGCGAGATCGCCGCCGTGGGCGAGCACGGGGGCGAGGTAGGCGGCGTGGAACGCGGTGTCGTGGACGGGGTTGTCGGGGCGGTAGGAGGAGTTGAACTCCGTGATGTGCACGGGCAGTCCGGCCAGCGCGGTGCCCTTGAGCCGTTCACGGGGGGTGGCGAACTGGTCGAGGAGGTCGGAGGCGGGGGCGAGGGTCTGGTGGACGCCGAAGGGGACGTGCTGGGCGGGTCCGGAGGTGTAGGCGTGCTTCGACACGAAGTCGACGGGGACGGACCGGCGTTCGGCGAACTCGGCGAACCTGTCGAGCCATTCGTCGGCGCCGGGCGAGATCGCCGGGCCTCCCACCTGGAGGCCGGCGTCCACGTCCTTGACCGTGTGCGCGGTGACCTCGTACAGCCGGTGGTAGGCGTCCTCGTCGGCGTTCTGCCAGAAGTCGCGCAGGTTGGGTTCGTTCCACACCTCGATCGGCCAGGTCCGCACCTCGTCCGGGCCGTAGCGGTCGACGAGGTGGGCGAGCGTCGCGCGCACCAGGTCGGCCCACTCGCGCAGGGAGCGGGGCGGGGTGACGTTGCCCCGCCACCAGAAGACCGTCTGCTCGCCGGAGGCCAGTCCGGCGGGCATGAACCCGAGTTCCAGGAACGGCCGGACGCCCGCGTCCAGGTAGGCGTCGAGCACCTGGTCGACGTAGGTGAAGCTGTGGTGGACGCGGCGGACGCCCTCGTGCTCGTAGGGGCGGTGGACTCCCATGCCGTCGCTGAACAGGCCGTGGCCGCGGATGTGCCGGAAGCCGATGTCGCGCCGCAGCAGCCTGAGGGAGTCCTGGTGGTCGCGGCGCAGGGCGAGTTCGGCCCGGCCGGTGCCGACGCAGGTCCGCCAGGCGTCGGGGAAGCGGCCCGTCGGTTCGGCCGGGACGCGGATCACCCGTTCTCCTTCGTGAAGCGTTCGCGCGCCGTGTTGTGCAGGTCGACGAGCCGGTCCATGTTCTTGGCCTTCAGCTCGGTCACGTAGTCGCCCCATTCGGTCAACGGGCGCTTGCCGAGGGCGAACTTGAGCATGTTCTGGGTGACGTGGTCCCTCAGCGGGGTGTCCCAGAGCGAGGCCTGCTCCTGCTCCTCGGACCGCAGCGGGTGGGCCGGGTCGATGGGCAGTTGCTCGCGCGGGGCCATCGCGTCCTGGAACCTCTTCTCGTCAGGGCCGAAGGACGAGGACACCAGCTCCCAGCTGCCGCCGTAGGTGAACACGCCGTTGAAGAATCCGTAGTCCTTCTGGAGGTCCTTCGGCGCGTCCGGGTCCGAGCCCATCAGGCTGATGCCGGGTTCGAGCCGGTAGCGGCCGCCCGAGCGGGTGTAGGTGGTGCCCCGCACCCCCCACTTGGCGAACTGCTGCCCCTCGTCGGAGTACCAGAGCCAGTCGACGAACTGCATCATCGCGACGAAGGTGTCGCTCTTGAGGGCCCTGGTGGAGATCATGACGCCGTTCTCCAGCCGTGCGCCGCCCAGCACCACGGGGCCGGCCGGGCCGAGCGGCACCGGCACCATCTCGATCTTCGCGCCCTTGACCTGCTTCTCCAGGTTGTAGCGGTAGTTCTGGACCAGCTCCTGTGGATTGGCGCTGATCGCGAAGGACTTCTGGCCCAGCAGCTTCTGCACCGCGTCGTCGTCGGTCTGGGTGAAGCTCTCCGGGTCCATGAGCTTCTCGGCGACCAGTCCGCGCAGGTACTCGACCACCTGGCGGTAGCCGTCCGTGGCGCCGGTGAAGACGAACTCGCCCGCCTTCGTGTCGAAGCTGATGTTGTCGTAGGTCCAGCCGGCCTTCACCCCGTGCGCCTGGCCGAGGTAGCTGAGCAACGCGGCCGCCGGGAAAGGCGTGTTGGTGCTCCAGCGGTCGGAGAGGGGGTAGTGGTCCGGGTGTTCGGCCCTGATCGCCTCGAGAACGTCGTGGACCTGGTCCCAGGTCGTGGGCAGGGCGAGACCGAGCTTGTCCAGGACGTCCGTGCGCAGGGCCAGCGAGTACTGGGACCTGACCTTCTCGTGCATGCCGGGCAGCAGGTAGTACTTGCCGTCGGACTGGCGGATGGAATCCAGCTCGGGCTCCAGCTTCCACTTTCTGACCTTGTCGCGGAAGTTGGGCATGAGGTGCACGTAGTCGCTCACCGGGAGGATCGCTCCCGAGGACACGAAGGCGACCTCCGAGGGGTGGTAGGTCTTGGGGATGAGGAACGGGGCGTCGCCCGCTCCGATGAGGACGCTGCGCTTCTTCTCGTAGTCGCTCAGCGGGACGGCGACCGGCTTGAGGGTGATTCCGGTGCGCCGGGTGACCTCCTTCCAGAAGAGCCAGTCGTTCTTCATCGGATAGACCGGGTTGTTGTTGTGCAGCACGGAGAACGACAGCGGCTCCGACGCCTTGAACGGCTCTCCGGCGCGGTACTCCTTCATGGCGCCGTCGCGCTTCTTGGAGAGGTCCTTGGCGTCGCCGCCGTCCTCTCCGCCTCCACAGCCGGTGAGCGCCGCCAGGCCGACGAAACCGGCGGCGGACAGCATCTGACGTCGTGACAGCTGGCCTGCGTTCTTCACGGGGACTCCCTTGTTCCGTCGGAGGTACGGCTCTCAGCCCTTGACCGCGCCGAGCGTGACGCCGGAGACGAAGTAGCGCTGGACGAACGGGTACACGCAGAGGATGGGCAGCGCCGTCAGCACGATGGTGACGGCCTGGATGTTCGCCCCGACCTGGCTGAGCTGGTCGGTTCCCGCGCCGGCGTTCCCGCCGGTGGTGGCCCCCGAGATCAGGTTGCGCAGATAGACCGTGGCCGGCATGAGTTCGCTGCGGTCCATGTAGAGGTACGCCGAGAACCAGGAGTTCCAGAAGGACACCGAGTAGAAGAGGACCATGGTCGCGATGACCGCCTTGGACAGCGGCAGCACGATCCTGAGCAGGATTCCGTAGGTGCTCAGGCCGTCGATCTCTGCGGCCTCCTCCAGTTCGCCCGGCAGGCTCTCGAAGAACGCCTTCATCACCAGCAGGTTGAACACGCTGACCGCGTTGGGCAGAGCGATCGCCCACACCGAGTTCTTCAGGCCGAGGCTGGTGACCAGGACGTAGTTCGGGATCAGCCCGCCGGTGAAGAACATGGTGAACACGGCGATCCCGACCAGCACCCCCCGCCCCCTGAGCCGGCTCTTCGACAGCACGTAGGCGTAGCAGGTCGTCAGGACCATGGCGACGACGGTGGAGACGACCGTGTACAGAACCGTGTTGCCGTAGTTGCGCCAGAACATCGAGTCGTGGAAGACGATCCGGTAGGTGGTGAGGTTGAACCCCTTCGGCCACAGCGTCACTTCGCCGGCCCGGATCTGGCGCTCCCCGCTGAAGGACCGCGCGACGATGTTGACGAAGGGATACAGGGTCACCAGCACGACGAGGGTGAGGACGACGCCGTTGGCGGCCTGGAAGACGCGGTAGCCGCGCGTGGGCTGGTGCACGGAGGTGCGCGAGCGCGGAGCGCGGCCGGCCGGCCGGCTCACCACAGGCTCGTCCCCACGGTGCGCCGCGACAGCAGGTTCGCGCCGGTGATCAGCACGAGTCCGACGACCGCCTCGAACAGCCCGATCGCGGCGGCGTAGCTGAAGCTGTTGGACTCGACGCCGGTCCGGTACAGGTAGGTGGACACCACGTCGGCCGTCGGATAGGTCAGCGGGTTGTACAGCAGGAGGACCTTCTCGAACCCGACCGCCATGAACGTGCCGATGTTGAGGACCAGCAGCGTGATCATGGTGGGGCGGATGCCCGGCAGCGTGACGTGCCAGATCTGCCGCCAGCGGTTCGCACCGTCGATCCGGGCGGCCTCGTAGAGGTCCTCGTCGATGGTCGTGAGCGCCGCGAGGTAGAGGATCGTGCCCCAGCCGACGGTCTGCCAGATCTCCGAGCCCACGTAGACGGCGCGGAACCAGCCGGGTTCCTGGATGAAGCGGACCGGATCGTGGCCGAACCAGCCCAGGACGTGGTTGACGGGACCGTCCGTGGCCAGCATCTGCAAGGTGATGCCGGCGACGATCACCATCGACAGGAAGTGGGGAAGGTACGAGACCGACTGCACGAACCGCTTCAGCGACCGCCGCCGCACTTCGTTGAGCAGCAGGGCGAGGACGATCGGCAGGGGGAAGCAGAACACGAGCGTGAGCCCGCCGAGCCACAGGGTGTTGCGGAAGACCTGCCAGAAGGTGGGGTCGGTGAGGAACATCCGCACGTACCGGAGCCCCACCCACCGCTCCCCCAGGATCGAACCGCCCGGTTCGAAGCGGCGGAAGGCGATCACGTTGCCGATCATCGGCAGATAGCGGAAGACGAGGAAGAAGACGAGCGGCAGCACGGCCAGCGAGTACAGCTGCCAGTCCCGGCGCAGCGAGCGCCGGCGCCCCCGGCGCGCGGCCGGACGCGCCGGCCCGTGCCGGGGCCTCGCAAGCGGGCGCCGGGTTCCCGGCGACGGGACCGATCTGGTGGAGGTGCTCATGCTCGGGCCTCCCGGGGCATCCTTCGAAACGCTCGATTCGCCGTGCGTGATCTCGAAACTTTCGTGCCCTTACCGGTAACTCTGCGGAAACGTAGAGGCTTACGGAAAGCGCTGTCAATGGGTGCTGCACGGTGGACGGTTGGGGCGTCGTGCGGCGTTGTGCAATCCGCCCTGGCGGGGTAGAACCGGGAGGCCGACTGCTACCGTTCCCCGCAAATTTCCGGCCGGACCACGCAACGATCGCTCCCCCACGACCCCGCGAGGTGGCACTGTGCCCGCGTTCGACCTGCCGCTGCCCGAACTGGAACGCCATCGTCCACAGCTCGACGAACCTGCCGACTTCGACGCGTTCTGGGCCGAGACCCTGCACCGGGAGGGACAGCGGGAGCCCCTGCTGTCCGTGCGTCCCGTCGGGACCGGGCTGCGTCTCGTCCGGACCTGGGACGTCACCTTCCGCGGCTTCGCGGGCGACCCGGTCCGGGCCTGGTTCAGCCGCCCGGCCGGCGCGCGGGAGCCGCTGCCCGCCGTCGTCGAGTACATCGGCTACGGACGCGGTCGCGGCTTTCCGCACGAGCGGCTGACCTGGGTGAACGCCGGCTACGCGCATCTGCTGATGGACAACCGCGGCCAGGGCGACCAGTACGGCGACGGAGGCGGCACCCCCGACCCGCACGCCACCGCGCCGGGCGGTCCGGTCCCGGCCGCCCGTGGCCTGCTCTCCCACCGGGACCACCACTACCGGCGGCTCATCACGGACGCGGTGCGCGCCGCGACCGCGGTCCGCGCGCTGCCCGGAGTCGACCCGGCCCACGTCGTCGCCGTCGGCAACAGCCAGGGCGGCGGCCTCGCGCTGGCCGTCGCGGGCCTGGTCCCCGATCTCGCCGCCGCACTCGTCACGGCGCCTTTCCTGTGCGGCGTCCGGCGCGCCCTGGAACTCACCGACGAGGGCCCGTACGGGGAGATCGCCGCCTACCTCGCCGTTCACCGCGGCGCGGAAGAGGCGGCCCACCGCACGCTCGCCTACACGGAAGGCGTCTCCTTCGCCCGGCGGGCCCGCGCCCCGGTCCACTTCGGCACCGGCCTGCGCGACACCGTCTGCCCGCCGAGCGGCACGTACGCCGCGTTCAACCGCTACGGCGAGCTGAGCGGCCGCCCGCGCCCCGACAGGGAGATCCACGCCTACCCGTACAACGGGCACGAGGGGGGCGGGGGCCGGCACGTGAGACGCCAACTCGACTGGCTGGCAGACCGGTTGGCCCGACGTGGGGTCCGCGGCGCACCGCTGCCGGACGCGGCGGACGGGGCGGACAGGGCGGACAGGGCGGGGTGAGAGCGTCGGGGCGGTCCGCGGCGGCGTAGGGGGTGGGAGGAACGGCTCGGACTGGCCCCCGTTCGCGTCGGGTGGCGTCGGGCCGCGGCTGACGCGCTTGCGGCCCGGCGGGCCCGGTGGGCGTCGACCGCCCACCGGGCCCGCTGTCGCGTCAGCCGCTCAGCCGACTCGGCTCATCGGACGGTGCCGACTCCGCTCAGCCGACTCGGCAGGGCAGGCTCGTGGCGGTGTCTCCTCCCGAGCCGGACGTGACATACCCGAAGGTCGTGCTCTGCCCCGGACTCAGCGAGCCGTTCCAGTCGGCGTTGTGGACCATGACCGACTGCCCGGTGTACGTGGGGTTGCCGCTCCACAGGCTGTCGACCGACTGCCCCGAGGGGAGCGTCCAGTCGACCATCCAGCCGAGCATCGGCACGTCGCCGGAGTTGGTGACGGTCACCTCGGACTGGTAGCCGCCGTTCCAGGTGTTCGTGGTCTTGCGGGTGGCGGTGCAGGCGCCCGGAACCGGCTCGGTGGGGTTGCCCGGTTCGTGGATGCCCGTCACCTCGCCGTTTCCGCCGTCGAAGACGACGTCGGAGCAGGAGTAGAAGGTCTCCGCGCTGTCCGAGCGCTGCCAGACCATGTAGACGATGTGGCGACCGGACTTGCCGGCCGGAAGCTGTCCGGTCCAGGAGTAGTTGGCCTCGACCGTGCCGGGACTGCCGTGCAGCGGCGGGTGGTCGACGGAGAGGAAGGGCCGGCTCTCCAGGTCGTCCCAGGTGAGGGCGCGAGTCGGGTCGAATCCGTCCTTCGTCACGTAGACGTAGAACCAGCCCGGGTGGGCCGCCCAGGCATTGTAGGAGAAGTCGACGGTCGCGCCCGCGGTGAGATGGGTCAGCGGCCAGTCGTTGCGCGGCGCGTTGAACCCGGTGAAGTTGGGATTGCCGCCGCTGCACAGCTGACCGTCCGGCACGAAGCCGCGGGTGCGGCCCGCGCCGTCGGAGCGCAGCACCGAGAACCAGTTGTAGAACGGCGTGGTCCCGCTCACCTGCTGGGCGTTCTTGCAGGCCGGGTTGACCGGCTTGATCTCACCGGTGTCGGTCAGCGCGTCCTGCCAGCACAGGAAGGTGCGGCTGCCGGGTTTCATGGGGGTGCCGTGCGCCTCGGCCCTGCCGCCCGCGGAGACGATCAGGCCGAGGGCGGGAACGGTGGCCAGCAGGGCCAGGAGGACGAGGAGGAGGGCTCGGGTGCGTAACTTCGACTTCTTTTTTGGCGTGATCATGACAGTTTGCATGGCAGATGAGTCCGCCTTCCGTGTACGGACCGGGCGTGCAGGGAGTGCACTGCGGATGCGGGTCGGTGCGCTGCGCTCGCCGGACGGTCGCGGCGCGCGCAGATGGCTCGCGATGCGCGAAGCGGGAGCGTCCCGCTCGCGCCCGGCGGGTTCCGGTCCGTCGGGCGCGAGCACATGGGAGCGCTCCCACTTCGCCTGTGGCGGAAGGTAGCGCCGTACGGCCGACTTGTAAACGGGTCGCGCGTGCTCTGTGGCGTTCCGCCGCTCCGGGCGGGGGCGGAGGAGCGCGCGCCATCGGGCGTGGCGGGGAGGGTGCGCGCCACCGGACGGGGCGGGGAGGGGTGCGCGCGACCGGACGGGGCGGGGCGGGTGCGCGCGACCGGGCGAGGAGGGAGGGGTGCGCGCGACCGGGCGAGGCGGGGAGGGGTGCGCGCGACCGGGCGAGGCGGGGAGGGGTGCGCGCGACCGGGCGAGGCAGGGAGGGGTGCGCGCGACCGGACGGCGCGCACGTGGCGCCGGACGGGAGCGGGAGGTGCCCCGTGGCGTCCGCGGACGGGGGCGGGGACGGCGGAGGGCCGCACCCCCGTCACCGGGGATGCGGCCCTGAACCGCTCGGCTGCCGCCGCTCGACCGCTTACTTGCGGATCAGGCTGCGGAGCACGTACTGCATGATGCCGCCGTTGCGGTAGTAGTCGGCCTCGCCCGGCGTGTCGATGCGGACGACCGCGTCGAACTCGACGCCCGTGTCGGTGGTGACCTTGACGGTGCGCGGGGTGCTGCCGTTGTTCAGCTCCTCGACGCCGGTGAAGGAGAAGGTCTCCTCGCCGGTCAGGCCGAAGGACTCGGCGTTGGTGCCCTCCGGGAACTGCAGGGGGAGGACGCCCATGCCGATCAGGTTGGAGCGGTGGATGCGCTCGTACGACTCGGCGATGACGGCCTTGACGCCGAGCAGCGCGGTGCCCTTGGCGGCCCAGTCGCGGGACGAGCCCGAGCCGTACTCCTTGCCGGCCAGGATGGCCAGCGGGACGCCCTGCTCGATGTAGTTGCGGGAGGCGTCGTAGATGAACGCCACCGGACCGCCGTCCTGGGTGAAGTCGCGGGTGTAGCCGCCTTCCGTCCCCGGCGCGATCTGGTTGCGCAGGCGGATGTTGGCGAACGTGCCGCGGATCATGACCTCGTGGTTGCCGCGGCGGGAGCCGTAGCTGTTGAAGTCACGACGCTCGACGCCGTGCTCGGTGAGGTACTTGCCGGCCGGGGTGTCGGCCTTGATGGCGCCGGCGGGCGAGATGTGGTCCGTGGTCACGGAGTCGCCGAGCTTGGCCAGCACACGGGCGCCGGTGATGTCGGAGACCGGGGTGGTCTCCATCGTCATGCCCTCGAAGTACGGGGGCTTGCGGACGTAGGTCGACTCGGTGTCCCACTCGAAGGTGTCGCCGGTCGGGATCGGCAGCGCCTGCCACTGGGCGTCGCCCGCGAAGACGTCCTGGTAGGACTTGTTGAACATGTCCTCGCCGATGGCGTTGGCCACGACGTCGTTGACCTCGGCCTCGGAGGGCCAGATGTCCTTGAGGAAGACCGGGTTGCCGTCCTGGTCGGCGCCCAGGGCGTCCTTGGTGATGTCCACCTTCATCGAGCCGGCGAGGGCGTACGCGACGACCAGCGGCGGGGAGGCCAGGTAGTTCATCTTGACGTCGGGGTTGATCCGGCCCTCGAAGTTGCGGTTGCCGGAGAGCACCGAGGTGACGGCGAGGTCGTGGTCGTTGACGGCCTTGGAGACCTCCTCCGGCAGCGGGCCGGAGTTGCCGATGCAGGTGGTGCAGCCGTAGCCGACGAGGTTGAAGCCGACCTTGTCGAGGTACGGGGTGAGGCCCGCCTTGTCGAAGTAGTCGGTGACGACCTTCGAGCCCGGGGCGAGGGTGGTCTTGACCCACGGCTTGCGGGTCAGGCCCTTCTCCACGGCCTTCTTCGCGACCAGCGCGGCGGCGACCATGACGTACGGGTTGGACGTGTTGGTGCAGGAGGTGATGGCCGCGACCGTCACCGCGCCGTGGTCGATCTCGTACGTCGAGCCGTCGGGGGCGGTCACGGTGACCGGGTTGGACGGAGCGCCGTTCGGGGCGACGGCCGGGGCGTCGGAGGCCGGGAAGGACTCCTTGCCCGCCTCGTCGACGTCGTCCACGTAGTTGCGGACGTCCTGCTTGAACTGCTCGGCGGCGTTCGCGAGGACGATGCGGTCCTGCGGGCGCTTCGGGCCGGCGATGGAGGGGACGACCGTCGAGAGGTCGAGCTCCAGCTTCTCGGAGAAGTCCGGCTCGGCCTTCGGGTCCAGCCAGAGGCCCTGCTCCTTGGCGTACGTCTCGACGAGCGCGACCTGCTGCTCGGAGCGGCCGGTGAGCTTGAGGTACTTCAGGGTCTCGTCGTCGATCGGGAAGATCGCGGCGGTGGAGCCGAACTCCGGCGACATGTTGCCGATGGTGGCGCGGTTCGCGAGGGAGGTGGCGGCGACGCCCTCACCGTAGAACTCGACGAACTTGCCGACGACGCCGTGCTTGCGCAGCATCTCGGTGATCGTGAGGACGAGGTCCGTGGCGGTGGTGCCGGTGGGCAGCTCGCCGGTGAGCTTGAAGCCGACGACGCGCGGGATCAGCATGGAGACCGGCTGGCCGAGCATCGCGGCCTCGGCCTCGATGCCGCCGACGCCCCAGCCGAGGACGCCGAGGCCGTTGACCATGGTGGTGTGCGAGTCGGTGCCGACCAGGGTGTCGGGGTAGGCCTGACCGTTACGGACCATGACCGTGCGGGCCAGGTGCTCGATGTTCACCTGGTGGACGATGCCGGTGCCCGGCGGGACGACCTTGAAGTCGTCGAACGCGGTCTGGCCCCAGCGCAGGAACTGGTAGCGCTCCCGGTTGCGGCCGTACTCCAGCTCGACGTTCTGCGCGAAGGCCTCGTTGGTGCCGAACTTGTCGGCGATGACGGAGTGGTCGATGACCAGCTCGGCCGGGGAGAGCGGGTTGACCTTGGCGGGGTCGCCGCCCAGCTCCTTGACGGCCTCGCGCATGGTGGCGAGGTCGACGACGCAGGGCACGCCGGTGAAGTCCTGCATGATCACGCGCGCCGGCGTGAACTGGATCTCCTGCGACGGCTGGGCCTGGGAGTCCCAGGTGCCGAGCGCACGGATGTGGTCGGCGGTGATGTTCGCGCCGTCCTCGGTACGGAGCAGGTTCTCCAGCAGCACCTTCAGGCTGTACGGAAGGCGAGCCGAGCCTTCCACCTTGTCCAGCCGGAAGATCTCGTACGACTCGTCGCCCACCTGCAGCGTGCTGCGGGCGTCGAAGCTGTTCGCCGACACGACAGTCTCCTTCATTGATGTGCGCGTACCACCGCATCCTGCCGTCACGCGGACTTGGCCGAACCGCTCAGGTCAGGCTAAGTTAGGTAACCCTTACCGGGTGGCGGCTGCGGTGCGCCTTCGGCAGATATCTCGATGTCGAGATAACTCTAGTACATGGGGGCTGAATGGTCATGCCCGGGCTCGCTGTCCGCTGTCCGCTCCGTCATCCAATCGAGGCGTCTGACAACGAACCCGGTCGTTCCGCCTTCACTGCCGGCGAACCCAGTCGTGTGGGGTGGGGGATCCAGTAGCCGTCAATGAGGATGGCGGTTGCTGGAGACAGGCCGGTGTTCCGAGGTCTGCGCTATTCGGGGATGGTGAGCAGGACGCGGCCGTGGCCACCGCCGTCGTCGACGTGGTCGTGGGCCTTGGCGATGTCGTCCAGCGGGTGGCGGTCACGGACGTCGACGGTGAGGGCGCCGACGGCGGCGGCGGAGGTGAGGTCGCGGGCGGCCTGGCGCTTGGCCTCGGCGGGGAAGTCGTCGCTGCCGAGCAGCCGCAGGGTGACGTTGTTGAACAGAAGGGGCCAGAAGGGGATCTCGGTGCGGTCCGCACGGGTGGCGTAGGCGGCGATGACGGCCCCCTGGGCGGCGACGGCGTTGTCGAGGTCGGCGTTGTCGGACAGTGCGACCTCGATGATCCGGTCGACGCCCCGCGGCGCGTACGCGCGGATGGCGGCGGCGGGCTCGCCCGTGTCCAGGGCGATGGCGTGGGAGACGACGGCCGGGTCGACGCGGTCGAGGTCCGCGGTTCGGCGGACGGTGGCGATCACGGTGGCGCCGGCCCAGTGGGCGAGCTGGGCGGCCAGAGAGCCGACGGCGCCGAGGACTCCGTGGACCAGGACCAGTCGGCCGTCGACCGGGCCGTCGGCGAAGACGGTGCGGTGGGCGGTGATGCCGGGGATGCCGAGGCTCGCGCCCAGCTCGTCGCCGAGGTGGTCGGGCAGGGGCGCGGCCTGGTGGTCGGGTACGACGGTGTACTGGGCGGCGGTGCCGAAGGGGCGGTAGGACTGGGCGCCGTACACCCAGACCCGCTGTCCGACGCGGCGGGCGTCGATCCCGTCGCCCACGGCGTCGATGACGCCGGCGCCGTCGCTGTGCGGGACCACCCGCGGGTAGGGCATGGACGAGCCGAGCCAGCCGCGCCGCTTCTTGGTGTCGCCGGGGTTGACGCCCGAGACGGTGACCCGGACGCGGACCTCACCGGGGCCGGGGACGGGATCGGGGAGTTCACCGACGTGCAGGACATCGGCGGCGGGGCCCTGGTCGTCGTACCAGGAAGCAAGCATGGGGGTACCTCCGTGGGCGGTCAGTTCGCGGGAGCGGCGGGCGCGGCGGGCGCGGCGGGAGCAGCGGGCGCATGGGGGTCGCTGCCGGTGCCTGCGGTGTCGAATGCGGGCGGGTTCTCCCCGAGGGCTTCGCGCAGCCAGGTCCGTTCGGCGCGGCTGGTGGCGCGGGCGGTCAGCAGCATGCCGCGCCGGTAGGGGTCGGCGATCTCCTCGGCACGCAGGGGCCGGTCACTGTCGTAGAAGAAACTCGCCGGTTCTTCCAGGAACTCCAGCCGCCTGCGCAGCACCGCGTGCTGTTCGGCCACGTCAGGCAAGTGAGAGAGGAATGCCAGAACGACGTAGAACCGGGTGAAGTCGGTGATTTCGTGGTCGGCGGGCTTGCGTAGACGCTGAAGCATCTCGGCCCGCCCCGGCCCGGTCAGACTGAGCACGTACCGGGCCGCTCCCGCGGCCGGGTCGGCACGCCGCTCGATCAAGCCCGCCTTGGTCAGACGATTGATCGCCGGATACAGGCTGCCATCGCTGACCGGCCGCCGGTAACCGGTCAGCTGTGAGACGCGGCGGCGCAGCTCGTGTCCGGACAGAGAGCCCTCGGCCAGGAAGCCGAGTATCGCGAGTTCCAGCATGAGTCCATCTTCGCACGCTGACATCGAATCGATGTTCACATCGATTCGATGTTACGTTTTCAGGTGTCCACCCACCGTCTTCGGAAAGGCACAGCCAGATGCCATCGCGGTCCACCGAGTCAGTGATGAACCGTTTCGTCGAGTTCATCAACACGGGCGATGAGGATCTCGCCCGCGAGGTCATCTCTCCGGACGCGGTGTTCCACGCACCGAGTCACCCGGAACCACTGCGGGGGCCCGACGGATACATGGAAGTCCTCGGGATGATGCGCGGCGCTTTCCCGGACGTCCGGTGGACGCTGGAGGAGACGGTCGCCGAAGGCGACACGGTGGCCGCGCGGTTCACCATGCGGGGAACCCACGACGGTGAGTTCTTCGGGGTCCCGGCGAGCGGCAACAAGATCTCGGTGCAGGCCATGAACTTCTACTACCTGGCCGACGGCCGGATCGTCGGCGAACGGGCTCAGCCCGACCTGCTCGGGGTGATGCAACAGATCGGTGCCGTACCGGCGCCGTGAAGCCGGTCGTGCCGGGTGCGGTCTTTCGCGCGGAACCATGCCCCTCGGGAGGGGCTCGTTCCGTGCCGTCCAACCCGGTCGCCGTAGGCCAGAGGGTTCGGGCCGAAGCAAGCGTCACGCGACTGCGTTGACAGCGAAGGACACCCGCCGCCGCTTTCCGGAGACGGTCGCCGCCGGTTTCCGGAGGCGGGCGGATTCCGCCCTCCGAGCCGGGGTCCGCTGCCCGCGCGACGCCCGGCACCCGGCACCCGGCGGGCCCGCATCCGGCAATCCCGCAGCCGGCGGACCCACGCCCGGCCACCCCGCGGACCCGCGTCCGGGCGGGTGACGGACCCCGTTCGGCCGACCGGCGGACCCACCCCGAGGCGAGCGGCGCGCGTGGCGGCGGGACCGGCTTCTGAAAGGGCGTCATGGGCGCGTCGCGCCGGGGTAAACGGGAGCGGACAGGCACTCCCGACGAAGGAGGCTCCGATGCCCCTGACCTTCCGCAAGAGTTTCCGCATCCTCCCCGGCGTGCGGCTGAACATCAACCGGCGGTCGTGGTCGATCACCACCGGCGGCGGGCAGCACGGCCCGCGTCACACCCACAGCAGCACCGGACGTCGTACGACATCGATGGATTTGCCCGGACCTTTCGGATGGCGTCACACGCGTAGCCGCAAGCGGCGTTGACGAGCCGTCACCCGAACGGACCCCCCGAGAGGCGCCATCTCATATCTGAGATAACCTCAGCCTCATGGCAGACGACTACCTCGTACGCATCGGCAAGCTCATCCGCGACGCCCGTCAGCACCGGGGCTGGACACAGGCACAGCTGGCCGAAGCGCTCGGAACCAGCCAGAGCGCCGTGAACCGCATCGAGCGGGGCAACCAAAACATCAGCCTTGAGATGATCGCCCGGATCGGTGAAGCCCTGGACAGTGAGATCGTCTCTCTGGGCTACGCGGGACCCATGCACCTGCGGGTCGTGGGCGGCCGCCGGCTGTCGGGCGCGATCGACGTCAAGACCAGCAAGAACGCGTGTGTGGCCCTGCTGTGCGCCTCCCTGCTCAACCGGGGGCGCACAGTGCTGCGCCGGGTCGCCCGCATCGAGGAGGTCTACCGTCTGCTCGAGGTCCTCAACTCCATCGGTGTGCGGACGCGGTGGGTCAATGACGGCGTCGACCTGGAGATCGTGCCGCCGGCCGAGCTGGACATGGCGGCGATCGACGCCGAGGCCGCCGTGCGCACCCGTTCCATCATCATGTTCCTCGGCCCGCTGCTGCACCGAGTGGACCAGTTCAAGCTGCCGTACGCGGGCGGCTGCGACCTCGGCACACGGACCATCGAGCCGCACATGATCGCGCTGCGCCGGTTCGGGCTGGAGGTCGCGGCGACGGAGGGGCAGTACCACGCTGTCGTCGACCGCGCCGTCCGCCCGGACCGGCCGATCGTGCTGACCGAGCGCGGAGACACGGTCACCGAGAACGCGCTGCTGGCGGCCGCCCGGCACCACGGCGTGACCGTCATCCGCAACGCCTCCTCGAACTACATGGTCCAGGATCTGTGCTTCTTCCTGGAGGCGCTCGGCGTCCGGGTCGAGGGCATCGGCTCCACGACGCTCACCGTGCACGGCGTGGCGAACATCGACATCGACGTGGACTACTCCCCCTCCGAGGACCCGGTCGAGGCGATGAGCCTGCTGGCCGCCGCGGTCGTCACCGAGTCGGAGCTGACGGTGCGCCGGGTGCCGATCGAGTTCCTGGAGATCGAGCTCGCGGTCCTGGAGGAGATGGGCCTCGACCACGACAGGACACCCGAGTACCCGGCCGACAACGGCCGCACCCGGCTCGTGGACCTCACGGTCCGGCCCTCCAAACTGGAAGCGCCGATCGACAAGATCCACCCGATGCCGTTCCCCGGCCTGAACATCGACAACGTCCCCTTCTTCGCCGCCATCGCGGCCGTCGCCCAGGGCAAGACCCTCATCCACGACTGGGTCTACGACAACCGCGCGATCTACCTGACGGACCTCAACAGGCTCGGCGGACGCCTCCAACTCCTGGACCCGCACCGGGTGCTGGTCGAGGGACCGACCCGCTGGCGGGCCGCCGAGATGATGTGCCCGCCCGCCCTGCGCCCGGCGGTGGTCGTACTGCTGGCGATGATGGCGGCCGAGGGGACCTCGGTACTGCGCAACGTCTACGTGATCAACCGCGGCTACGAGGACCTCGCCGAGCGGCTGAACTCGATCGGCGCCCAGATCGAGATCTTCCGGGACATCTGACGGCCCCGGCAGAAGCGCCGCCCCGCTCTGCGCGCGAGTCCGAACTGCCCCTCGATCGCGGGCGGGTCGCAGAGACCGTGGGTGCGGTCTCTGCGACGTCCGGTCGTGGCGGCCGGAGCCCGGTCGGGGGCGGGGCCTCGGGTCAGATCTGGGTCAGGGTGACGTCCTGCTGGTGCACGGCGTGGAAGCGGGGCAGGGGGAGGCCGGTGTCGGGGCGGAGTTCCATCAGGGTGGCCTCGACGTGGGCGATGCCGGGCGCCAGGTCGTTCGGGGTGGCCTTGCCGGTGTTCTGCCAGCTGTGCTCGGCGCCGTCGCACACCGCGCGGGTGCCGCCGATGCCGTGCCGGGCACCGTCGGAGCTCTGGCCGACGGAGGAGCTGACGAAGACCGGGCCGCTGCTGTCGGCGCAGCGGTAGGTGCCGGAGAGGGTGACGGTGCCGTCGGCGGCGAGTCGGCCCGTCGGGTCGACGGTGACAGACTCCGAGGGGGCCGCGTGCGCGGTGACCGCCGGTCCGGACAGCATGAGCAGGGCGGCGGCGCCGGCTGCCGCGTACAGTGCGGGGCGCTTCGACATGAGAGAACCTCCTGTTGTGGGGCCTCCACTGGTACCCGGCGGACCGCCCCGGCGCGGTGATCGTCACTCCTTCGGTGGCGAGCCGCGCCTGCCGCCGACGAGCCGCACGGGCCGTCGACGGGTCGCGCCGGGTCCTCGACGAGCCGCACCCGTCGCCGACGAGCCGCACATGCCGCCGATGATGCGCATCGGTCGTCGGTGATTCGCGGCGGTCGTCGGTGAACGGTCCTGGAGTTGTCCTGGTGCTGTCACGCTTGTGGGTGGGCTCTGGCGGTGGCTTTCGGCCGGGCGCATGGTCGAGGCATACGGACCGGCCGGACGGCCGACCGTCGACGTGGAGGTGCGCAATGTGTTCCCACCTGACTCCCGGCGCCGCTGCCCACACCCGGCCCTCCTCCGACGCCCGCCCCGGGCATGTCGTCGCCGCCCACCCCGAGCAGGGGTGGAACCTGCTGTGCGACGGCACGATCGTCTTCGACGACTCGGGCGAGCTGCTGCCCGACGGCCGGGTCGTGGACCCGCACCGGGTGGCCTCGCCGGGCCTCGCGGTCGCGGCCTGACCCGGCGACCGGGCGCTCGTCCGGGTCAGTGCGGGGTGGACGGCGGCGGGCCCAGGACGGCGATTCCGTCCAGTTCGACGAGCGCTTCCTCGTCCCAGAGCCGGACGACCTCGACGACGGCCATGGCCGGATAGTCCCGGCCCGCCAGGTCACGCCAGATGCGGCCGAGCCGCGGGGCGTGCGCGCGGTAGTCGGCGACGTCGGTGGCGTGCACGGTGACGCGGGCGAGGTCGGCCGGAGTGCCGCCGCAGTGGCGCAGCGCGGTGAGGAGATTGGTAAGGGCCCGCTCGAACTGCTCCGGGAGCCCCTCGCCGACGATCTTCCCCTCGGTGTCCAGCGCGGTCTGTCCGGCCAGGAAGACCACGCGCTCGCCGGTGGCGACGACGGCGTGCGAGAAGCCGGCCGGCGGGGAGAGTTCGGGCGGGTTGACGCGCTCGGCGCTCACCTGGCCGCCTCCTCGGTCCCGGAACCGGCTCTCTCGCCGTGGCCGTCCAGCCTCGCTCCCGCCTCCGCCGTCCCCTCCTCTGCTGCCGCCGTCCCAGCCTCCGCCGCCGCCCCCGCCTCCGCCGTCCCCGCCTCCGCCGCCGCCGTCCGTGCCTTCCCCGCCTCCGCCTGCTCGGCGTACAACTCCCTTGCGATGATGTCCCGTTGGACCTCGCTGGCCCCTTCGTAGATACGCGGTGCGCGCACCTCGCGGTAGAGGTGTTCGAGCAGGTGGCCGCGGCGCAGTGCGCGGGCGCCGTGGAGTTGGACGGCGGCGTCGACGACGTACTGTGCGGTCTCGGTGGCGAGCAGCTTGGCCATCGCGACCCGTTTGCGGACGTCCGGTTCCCCGGCGTCGTAGGCCGTCGCCGCGGCGTGGACCATCAGGCGGGCCGCTTCCGTGCGCAGGGCCATCTCGGCGACCTGGTGGGCGACGGTCTGGAGGTCTCTCAGCTTGCCGCCGAAGGCGTCCCGCCGGGCGGTGTGGGAGAGGGCGGCGTCGAGTGCGGCGCCGGCCATGCCGACGGCGAAGGCGCCGACGCTGGCGCGGAACAGGTCGAGCGTGCCCATGGCGACCCGGAAGCCGCGGTCCGGCTCGCCGAGGACGTCGTCCGCGGTGACGGGGACGGCGTCGAAGCGGAGGGCGCCGATGGGGTGCGGGGAGAGCATGTCGAGGGCGGAGCCGGTGAGGCCCGGACGGTCGGCGGGGACGAGGAAGGCGGTCACGCCGCGGGCCCCGGCGCCGGGGGTCGTGCGGGCGAACACCGTGTAGAAGTCGGCCTCCGGGGCGTTGGAGATCCAGCACTTCTCCCCGGTGAGGCGCCAGGCTCCGGGACCGTCCGGCTCCGCGGCGAGCGACAGGGCCGCGGCGTCGGAGCCCGCCCCCGGCTCGCTCAGGGCGAAGGCGGCGACCGCGGTGCCGTCGGCGACGCGGGGCAGCCAGCGCCGACGTTGGGCGGGGGTGCCGTGGGCGTGCACGGGACGGGCGCCGAGTCCCTGGAGCGCGAGTGCGGTCTCCGCCTCCGTGCAGGCGTGGGCCAGGGACTCGCGCATCAGGCAGAGGTCGACGGCGCCGGAGGTGAACAGCCGTGCCAGCAGGCCGAGTCGGCCGAGTTCGGCGAGGAGCGGTCTGTTGACGCGGCCCGGCTCGCCCTTCTCGGCGAGGGGGCGCAGCCGGTCGGCGGCCAGGGCCCGGAGTTCGGCGCACCAGGCGGTCTGTGCCGGTTCGAGCGAGAATGCGGGCATCGCCGCTCCCCTCTGTCGTGTCGGCCGGCGGCCGGTCCACCGCTTCTCACGACGGTATCGCGTACCGTTGACTGTCGTCACCAACGCGATACGCTCCTTGCGCGACCCCTCACGACGAAGCCGGCCCGGACAGGGCGGCCGGAAGTCCATCGAGGCACATCGAGGCAAGGGGACGAACGCTGATGAACGTCTCGGCCCATGTCGACACCTTCGCGCGCGACCATCTGCCGCCGCCCGCGCAGTGGCCCGAGCTGTGCTTCGACCTGCCCGGGCTGGACTATCCCGCCCGGCTGAACTGCGCCGACGAGCTGCTCGCCGGTCCGCCGTCGGACCGGGTGGCGTTCCGGACGCCGTCGGGGCTCTCCTGGACGTACGGGGAACTGCGCGCCCATGTCGACCGGATCGCCCATCTGCTCAGCGGGGAGCTGGGGGTGGCGCCGGGCAACCGTGTGCTGCTGCGCGGTCCCACCACGCCCTGGCTCGCGGCCTGCTGGCTGGCGGTGCTGAAGGCGGGCGCGATCGCGGTGACCGTGCTGGCCCAGCACCGTCCACCCGAGCTGCGCACCCTGTGCGGGATCGCCCGGGTGGAGCACGCGCTGTGCGACGTCAGGGCGGTGGACGACCTCGTCGCGGCGCGGATACCCGGGCTGCGGATCACGACGTACGGCGGGGACTCCCCCGGCGATCTGCTGAACCGGCCGGCGCCGGCCGGGCCGTACCGGGCCGTCGGGACGGCGTGCGACGACGTCGCGCTGATCGCGTTCACGTCCGGCACCACCGGTCGCCCCAAGGGCTGTATGCACTTCCACCGGGATGTGCTGGCGATCGCCGACACCTTCTCGCGGCATGTGCTGAGACCGCTGCCCGACGACGTCTTCGCCGGCAGCCCGCCGCTCGGCTTCACCTTCGGCCTCGGCGGGCTCGTCGTCTTCCCGCTGCGGGCGGGCGCCAGTGCGCTGCTGCTCGAACAGGCCGGGCCCAGGCAGCTGTTGCCCGCCGTCGCCGAGCACGGGGTGAGCGTGCTGTTCACCGCCCCCACCGCGTACCGCGCGATGCTCGACGAACTCGACGGGCTCGACGGGCTCGATCTCTCCTCGCTGCGGCGCTGCGTCTCGGCCGGCGAGAACCTGCCCGCCGCGACCTGGCGGGCCTGGCACGAGCGGACCGGGCTGCGGCTCATCAACGGCATCGGCGCCACCGAGCTGCTGCACATCTTCATCTCCGCCGCCGACGACGACGTCCGGCCTGGAACGACCGGTGTGCCGGTGCCGGGCTGGCAGGCGCGCGTGCAGGACGCCGACGGCGCGCCCGTGCCCGACGGCGAGCCCGGACTGCTCGCCGTGCGCGGGCCGGTGGGGTGCCGCTATCTCGCCGATCCACGGCAGGAGCAGTACGTGCGCGACGGCTGGAACGTCACGGGAGACACCTACGTCCGTGAGGCCGACGGCTACTTCCGGTACGTCGCCCGCGCCGACGACATGATCGTCTCCGCCGGGTACAACATCGCCGGCCCCGAGGTGGAGGAGGCGCTGCTGCGCCATCCGGACGTGCTGGAGACGGCGGTGGTGGGACGGCCCGACGAGCGCCGGGGTCAGGTGGCCGTCGCGTTCGCCGTGCTGCGCGAGGGCGCTCCGCGCGACACGGAGGCGCTGCGCGCGTTCCTCCGGCGGGAGCTGGCGCCGTACAAGTGTCCGCGCGAGTTCGTCCTGCTGGACGCGCTGCCGCGGACCGCGACCGGGAAGCTCCAGAGATTCCGGTTGCGAGCAAGCGGTTGCACCGAAGGTGACCAGCAGTGATGCCGACGACCTAAGATGATCTACGTGTCCGACCAGCCCGCACCTCGGTCTCTCATCGTCACGCTCTACGGCGCGTACGGACGCTTCGCCCCGGGCCCCGTGCCCGTCGCCGAGCTGATCCGGCTGCTCGCCGCGGTGGGCGTCGACGCGCCCTCCGTCCGCTCCTCGGTCTCGCGGCTGAAGCGGCGCGGTCTGCTGCTGCCGGCCCGCACGGCGCAGGGCGCGGCCGGCTATGAACTCTCGGACGAGGCGCGTCAGTTGCTCGACGACGGCGACCGCCGCATCTACGCCGGCACGCCCGCCGCCGACGAGGGCTGGGTGCTGGCGGTGTTCTCCGTGCCGGAGTCGGAGCGGCAGAAGCGGCACGTGCTGCGGTCGCGGCTGGCGGGTCTGGGCTTCGGCACGGCCGCCCCGGGGGTGTGGATCGCCCCGGCGCGGCTGCACGAGGAGACCCGGCACACGCTGCGGCGACTGCGTCTGGACGGGTACGTGGACCTCTTCCGCGGGGAGCATCTCGGTTTCACGCCGACCGCGGAGGCCGTCGCCCGCTGGTGGGACCTGGCGGCCGTGGCCAAGGAGCACGAAGCGTTCCTCGACCGGCACGCGCGGGTGCTGGACGCCTGGCGGGAGCGGCGGGACACCCCGCCGGAGGAGGCCTACCGCGACTATGTCCTCGCCCTGGACTCCTGGCGCCACCTGCCCTACGCGGATCCGGGCCTGCCCGAGCGGCTGCTGCCGCCGGACTGGCCGGGCACCCGGTCGGCGGCCGTGTTCCGGGGACTGCACGAACGACTGCGGGACGCGGGGGCGCGGTTCGCCGGGGTGTGAGGCCCCCCGGAGCCCGTCCCCGCCCCGAGGGGGCTGCCTGGGCGTCCGGTGCGGGGTGGGCGGGCCGTCTGCGGGGATCCGACGGGACGTCAATTTGTTGGGTGCAGACGGCGTTTGAGGGTGGCTTGGCGTCCGGTGCAGGGGCGGGCGGCTGCCTGGGTGGATCCGACGGAACGTCAATTCATCAGGCGCAGCCGAGGTTTGAGGGTGGCTTGGCGTCCGGTGCAGGGGCGGGCGGCTGCCTGGGTGGATCCGACGGGACGTCAATTCATCAGGCGCACGCGGGGTTTGGGGGCGGCTTGGCGTCCGGTGCGGGGTGGGCGGCTGCCTGCTCGGTACGGTGCCGGCCAGGGTGCGCCGGGGCCGGTGTAGCCCTGTTCGGCGGCCGCGTGCAGGGTCCAGTGCGGGTCGTAGAGGTGGGGGCGGCCCAGGGCGCAGAGGTCCGTACGGCCCGCGAGGATCAGGGAGTTGACGTCGTCCCACGAGGAGATCGCTCCGACCGCGATCACCGGGACGCCCGCCTCGTGCCGTATCCGGTCGGCGAACGGCGTCTGGTAGGAGCGTCCGTACTCGACCTGCTCGTCGGAGACGACCTGTCCGGTGGACACGTCGATCGCGTCGGCGCCGTGGGCGGCGAAGGCCCGGGCGATCTCGACGGCGTCGTCGGCCGTGGTGCCGCCCGGCGCCCAGTCGGTGGCGGAGATGCGGACGGTCGCCGGGCGTTCCGCCGGCCAGACCTCGCGGACCGCGTCGAAGACCTCCAGGGGGAAGCGCAGCCGGGCGGCGAGCGAGCCTCCGTAGGCGTCGGTGCGGCGGTTGGTGAGCGGGGAGAGGAAGCCGGAGAGCAGGTAGCCGTGGGCGCAGTGCAGTTCGAGCAGGTCGAAGCCGGAGCGGGCGGCGCGGCGGGCGGCGGACACGAACTGCTCGCGCAGGTCGGTGAGCTGGGCCCGGCCGAGTTCGCGGGGTGTCCGGCTGTGCGGTGTGTACGGCAGCGCGGAGGCGGCGACGAGGGGCCAGCCGCCGTCGGGCAGCGGTTCGTCCATGCCCTCCCACATGAGTCGGGTCGAGCCCTTGCGTCCGGAGTGGCCGAGTTGGACGCCGACGGCGGTCCCCGGCGCCCGCTCGTGCACGAAGTCGGTGATCCGCCGCCAGGCGTCGGCCTGCCGTGCCGTGTAGAGGCCGGTGCAGCCCGGTGTGATGCGCCCCTGCGGGGAGACGCACACCATCTCGGTCATCACCAGCGCCGCCCCGCCGAGGGCGCGGGCGCCGAGGTGGACGAGGTGGAAGTCGTCGGGGACGCCGTCGCGCGCCGAGTACATGTCCATGGGCGAGACGACGATCCGGTTGCGCAGGGTGAGGCCGCGCAGCCGGAACGGGGTGAACATGGGCGGGGTGCCCGGCGGGCAGCCGAACTCGCGTTCCACGGCGTCGGTGAAGCGGGAGTCGCGCAGGCGCAGGTTGTCGTGGGTGACCCGGCGGCTGCGGGTGAGGAGGTTGAAGGCGAACCGGCGGGGCGGCTGGTCGAGATGGAGGCCGATGTTCTCGAACCATTCCAGGCTGGCCGCGGCGGCGCGCTGGGTGGAGGCGACGACCGGCCTGCGCTCCGCCTCGTAGGCCGTGGCCGCGGCGCGCGGATCGGGGTGTTCGTCCAGGCAGGCGGCGAGCGCGAGGGCGTCCTCGACGGCGAGCTTGGTGCCGGAGCCGATGGAGAAGTGGGCGGTGTGGGCGGCGTCGCCCAGCAGGACGACGTTGCCGTGCGACCAGCGCTCGTTGACCACCGTGCGGAACCTGGTCCAGGCGGAGGCGTTGGATCTCAGGGGGCGTCCGCCGAGCGCGTCGGCGAAGACCTTGGCGCAGCGCTCCGCCGACTCCCGCTCGTCGAGGGCGTCGAGGCCGGCCGCCCGCCACACCTCCTCGCGCATCTCCACGATGACGGTGGAGGCGTCGCGCTCGTACGGGTAGCCGTGCAGTTGCATGACGCCGTGCTCGGTCTCGGCGATCTCGAAGCGGAAGGCGTCGAAGGCGAAGCCGGCGGCGAGCCAGATGTAGCGGCAGCGGTGGCCGGTGAGCCGGGGGCGGAAGACGTGCGCGTAGGTCTGGCGGGTGGTGCTGTGCACGCCGTCGGCGGCGATGACGAGGTCGTACCGCGCGTACAGCGACGCGGTGTCCGGGGCCTTGGTGCGAAAGCGCAGGTCGACGCCGAGGGAGCGGCACCGTTCGTGCAGGATGCGCAGGAGGCGTTTCCTGCCGAGGGCGGCGAAGCCGTGCCCGGTGGAGGTGTGCCGGGCGCCCCGGTGCACGATGTCGATGTCGTCCCAGCGGACGAAGTGCCGTTGCAGGGCCGCGTAGACGTGCGGGTCGGCGTGTTCGATGCCGCCCAGGGTCTCGTCGGACAGGACCACTCCGAAGCCGAAGGTGTCGTCGGGGGCGTTGCGTTCCCACAGGGTGACCTCGCGGGCGGGGTCGAGGCGTTTCAGCAGGGCCGCCGCGTACAGCCCGCCGGGGCCGCCGCCGACGACCGCGACGCGCAGGGGCGCCCCGGCCGCCCCGGCCGCCGTCACCGTCCCCGCCATACGGGCGGGCGCTTCTCGGTGAACGCGGCGTGGAACTCGGCGTAGTCCTCGCCGTTCATGAGCAGGGCCTGGGTGGCCGCGTCGAGTTCCACCGCGGCCGCCAGCGGCATGTCCAGTTCCGCCGTGAGGAGGGCCTTGGTCTGGGCGTGGGCGAGGGCGGGGCCGTCGGCCAGGCGGCGGGCCAGGGCCCGCGCGGCCTCGTCGGCCCGCCCCTCCTCCGTCAACTGGCTGATCAGGCCGATCCGTTCGGCCTCGGGGGCGTGGACCGGCTCGCCGAGCATGAGCAGCCGGGTGGCGTGGCCGAGGCCGACGACGCGGGGCAGGAGGTAGGCGGCGCCCATGTCGCCGCCGGAGAGGCCGACGCGGGTGAAGAGGAAGGCGAAGCGGGCGCCGGGGTCGGCGACGCGGAAGTCGGCGGCCAGCGCGAGGACCGCGCCGGCGCCCGCGGCCACGCCGTGGACGGCCGCGATCACCGGGAACGGGGCCTCGCGCACGGCGCGCACGACCTGGCCGGTCATCCGGTTGAAGTCGAGGAGGCGGGCGGTGTCCATGCCGAGGGTGGCGCCGATGATCTCGTCGACGTCTCCGCCGGAGCAGAAGCCGCGGCCCTCGCCGGTCAGGACCAGGGCGCGCACGGCGCGTTCCCGGGACAGTTCGGCGAGCAGGTCGCGCAGGTCGGCGTAGGCGCCGAAGGTGAGGGCGTTGAGTTTGCCGGGCCGGGCGAGGGTGACGGTGGCGACGCCGTCGGCGAGTTCCACGTGCAGATGGCGCCAGTCGGAGGTGCGGGCGGCGGAGCCGGTGAAGGGACTCATGAGGGCGGCCTCCTCGACAGTCCCTCGAAGTTATCACCCTCTCGTGACTGCCGTCATGAGTACGCGATAGAGGGGGCGGGAAGAATCGCCGTGTCACCGCACGGCATGCCCTCGTCACACACGTCACCGGTCGTCGATAACGCGGTAACAACGGGATCGGGCGCGCGAGGGCGGGCGTTGTCCCGGGTAAGCCGACCGGCAACGGGGCGCACGTCCCGTGCGACGCCCGCCGAGCATTTCTGCCGGAGGCCGCCGTACCATTCCTGAAGCCGAAGGCAGGACCGTCCGATGTCGATCGCGGGAACCTGCGCCATGAACGGACTCGCCGTGCACGAACGCCCCTCCGACGCAGCCGCCTCCTGGCGGATCGCGCTGCCGCACTCCGCCGCGGCCGTGCCGGTGGCCCGTGCCCTGGTCCGTACGGCGCTGGCCGAACTGAAGCACGTCGCGGACAGCGACACGGCGGAGCTGCTCACCGCCGAGCTGGTGGCGAACGCCGTGGAGCACACCGCGGGGGACGCCCCGATAGAGCTGGTGGTGGAGCTGCGGCCGACCGGCTGCCAGATCGAGGTGCACGACCCGGACCCGGCGGCGCCGGGCGATCTCACCCGTCCGTCCGGCGAGGAGCCCGACCCCTGGCAGGAGCACGGGCGCGGGCTGCTGCTGATCCGCGCCCTCAGCTCGTCCTGCGGGCACCGGCCCACGGAGCAGGGCAAGGCGGTGTGGTTCCGGCTGGCCGCCGTCCCGCCCCAGCGCGGCCCCGAGCGGACGTGACCGGGTCGCCCGGGCCGTCCGGGTCCGGCCACGGGCGGGTGGTGCGCCTGCGGGGGCGGGGGCACGGGCGGCCCCGGGGTGTCAGGCGAGGGTGGCGACCAGGACGGCCTTGATCGTGTGCAGCCGGTTCTCGGCCTCGTCGAAGACGACGGAGTGGGCCGACTCGAACACCTCGTCGGTCACCTCCAGGCAGTCCAGGCCGTGGCTCTCGTGGATCTCGCGGCCGACCTTGGTGCCGAGGTCGTGGAAGGCCGGGAGGCAGTGCAGGAACTTGACGTCGGGGTTGCCGGTGGCGCGCAGGACGTCCATGGTGACCGCGTAGGGGCCGAGGGCGGCGATCCGCTCGTCCCAGACCTCCTTGGGCTCCCCCATGGACACCCATACGTCGGTGGCGACGAAGTCGGCGCCGCGGACGCCCTCGGCGAGGTCCTCGGTGAGCGTGACGCGGGCCCCGCTCGCCTCGGCCAGCTCGTGGGCGCGGTCGACGACCTCCTGGGCGGGCCAGTAGCTCTTCGGGGCCACGATCCGCACGTCCATGCCGAGGAGGGCGCCGGTGACCAGGTAGGAGTTGCCCATGTTGAAGCGGGCGTCGCCGAGGTAGGCGAAGGCGATCTCCCCGAGGGGCTTGGCGCTGTGCTCGGTCATCGTGAGCACGTCGGCGAGCATCTGGGTGGGATGCCAGTCGTCGGTGAGGCCGTTGTAGACGGGGACGCCCGCGTGGGCGGCGAGTTCCTCGACCTTGTGCTGGCTGTCGCCGCGGTACTCGATGGCGTCGTACATCCGGCCCAGCACGCGCGCGGTGTCCTTCACCGACTCCTTGTGGCCGATCTGCGAGCCGGCAGGGTCGAGGTAGGTGGTCGACGCGCCCTGGTCGGCGGCGGCGACCTCGAACGCGCAGCGGGTGCGCGTCGAGGTCTTCTCGAAGATCAGCGCGATGTTCCGGCCGGCCAGGCGCCGCTCCTCGGTCCCGGCCTTCTTGGCGGCCTTCAGCTCGGCGGCCAGGGCGACCAGACCGCGGAACTCCTCCCCGGTGAAGTCCAGCTCCTTGAGGAAGTGGCGGCCGGCGAGGGCGGTCGGGACTGTCGCCATGGGGGTCGCTCCAAAGACGCGGTGAGAACTGCCGTGAAGGGTCGCTGCGGTGACACAGACGTCGGAAGTCTATACGACCGTTGGCATTTTTATACAGACGGGTGTACGTCTATACGGCGCTCCGTTCGACCGGGCAGCTCATGCAGCGCGGGCCGCCCCTGCCCCGGCCCAGTTCGCTGCCCGGGATCTCGATCACTTCGACGCCCTGTTTGCGCAGGTGCGTGTTGGTGGTCACGTTGCGCTCGTAGGCGACGACGACGCCCGGTTCGACGGCGAGGACGTTGCAGCCGTCGTCCCACTGCTCGCGCTCGGCGGCATGGACGTCCTGGGTGGCGGTGAGCACGCGGATCTCGCTGAGCCCGAGAGCCGCGGCGATCGCGCGGTGCATGTGCTCCGGCGGATGGTCGGTGACCTTCAGCTCCTTGTCGGCGGCGCCCGGCTCGATGGTGTACGACCGGAGCATGCCGAGGCCGGCGTACTGGGTGAAGACGTCGGCGTCGACCATCGTCATCACGGTGTCGAGGTGCATGAAGGCCCGCCGCTTGGGCATGTCGAGGGCCACGATGCTCCGGGCCGAGCCCGCGGCGAACAGCTTGTGGGCGAGCATCTCGACGGCCTGCGGGGTGGTGCGCTCGCTCATGCCGATCAGCACGGCGCCGTTGCCGATGACGAGGACGTCCCCGCCCTCGATGGTGGACGGGTAGTCGGCCTGCCCCTCGGACCACAGGCGGAACGTCTCCGCGCGGAAGAGCGGATGGTGGCGGTAGATGGCCTCGAAGTGGACCGTCTCGCGCTGTCTGGCCGGCCAGCGCATGGCGTTGATGGCGACGCCGTCGTAGATCCAGGCGGAGGTGTCCCGGGTGAAGAGGTGGTTGGGCAGCGGGTCGAGGAGGAAGTCGTCCAGCTCCATGACGTGGAAGCGCACCGAGGTGGGCTCGGGATGCGCCTGGAGGAACTCCCGCTTGGTCATGCCGCCGACGAGGGCCTCGGCCAGTTCCGGCGCGGGGAGGGTCTCGAACGCGGAGCGCAGGTGGTCGGTGGCGAGCACCCCGTACTCCTTCTCGTCGAAGACGCGGTCCAGGACGAGCGCGCGGGCCGCCGGGATCTCCAGGGCCTCGGTGAGCAGGTCGCCGAAGAGGTGGACGGCGACGCCGCGGTCGCGCAGCACGTCGGCGAACCCGTCGTGCTCGGCGCGCGCCCTGCGCACCCAGAGCACGTCGTCGAAGAGGAGGGTGTCCTTGTTGCTGGGGGTGAGCCTTTTGAGCTCGAGATCGGGCCGGTGCAGGATGACGCGGCGCAGCCGCCCGGCCTCGGAGTCGACATGGAATCCCATGCCTCCATCCTGACCACCGAAGACCGTCTTCACCCCCTGCTCGGCCTTCTTGGGACCGTTTCCGCGCCGGGTCCGCCCACGCCGGTTCCGTCTTTGCCCCCGCCCTCCTTCTCGTCCCCTTGACGACAAGAGGAGCCGTCGCTATCGTTTTCTTATCGTCGCAGTGACGAGAAAAGGGAACGAGGGGGGCCTCACATGGCCGACATCACCCGGCGCCTGGGCTGGCGCCATCTGCGGGGCGCTCCGACGGCCCATGTGCGCCACCACCGCTCCGGCAGACTCGCGCACGACGGGCCCGGGCTCAGCTTCTGGTTCCGCTCCCTGAGCGCCGCCCTCTCCGAGGTGCCGGTGGACGACCGCGAGCTGGCCATGACCTTCCACGCCCGCACGGCGGACTTCCAGGACGTGACGGTGCAGGCGACGGTGACCTACCGCGTCAGCGACCCGGCCCTGGCCGCCGCCCGCCTCGACTTCTCCATCGACCCCGACACCGGGATCTGGCGCGGCGCGCCCCTGGAGCAGCTCGGCACCCTGCTCACGGAGACGGCACAGCAGCACGCGCTGGACGTCCTCGCGCGCACCTCGCTGTCGTCGGCCCTGGTGGACGGCGTGACGGCGGTGCGGGAGCGGGTCGCGGCCGGGCTGGCGGCGGAACCGCGGCTGCCGGCCACCGGCATCGAGATCGTGGCCGTCCGGGTCGTCGCTCTGCGCCCGGAGCCCGAGGTCGAGCGGGCGCTGCGCACCCCGGCGCGCGAGCAGATCCAGCAGGAGGCCGACCGGGCCACCTACGAGCGGCGGGCTGTCGCCGTCGAGCGGGAGCGCACGATCGCCGAGAACGAGCTGGCCAGCCAGATCGAACTGGCGCGCCGCGAGGAGCAGTTGGTCGAGCAGCGGGGCACGAACACCCGCCGTGAGGCCGAGGAGCACGCGGCCGCGGACAAGGTGCGGGCGGAGGCCGAGGCCCAGCGGTCCGTGCGGCTGGCCGAGGCGGAGGCCGCGCGCTCGGTGAAGCTGGCCGAGGCGGAGGCCGACCGGCAGGTGCGGCTCGGGGAGGCGGAGGCCCGGCGCACCGAGCGGCTCAGCGAGGCGGAGGCGGCGCGCACGGTGCGGGTCGCCCGCGCCGAGGCGGTGGCGGCACGCGAGGTCGGCGAGGCGCGGGCGCAGGCGCAGGAGGCCTGGCTGCGGGTGCACGGCGACGTCGACGTGGCGACGCTGCACGCGCTCACCGGGACGCGTCTCGCGGAGAACCTGCCGCACATCGACAGCGTGACGATCTCGCCGGACGTGCTGACCGGCCTGCTGTCCAGGCTCGGGGCCGGGGAACGGCAGTGAGCCTGGCCCCGCGGGCCGTGCTGGTCCACCGCACCACGGAGTACGAGGAGCTGGTGGCCCGGCACGGCACGCACGGCCAGGCCGCCTTCTTCCTCTCCTCGCGGGGCCGGGACATCGAGGAGGTCGCCGAACGGCACCGGCGCACGAGACGCGCCCTGGCGGAGGTGACGGCGGCGATCCCGCTGACCTGGCGGCAGAGCCGGGTGGAGCGCGCCGACCTGGACCGCTTCCTGTTCGCCCCGGAGGACGTGGTGGTGGTCGTCGGCCAGGACGGGCTGGTGGCGAACGCCGCCAAGTACCTGTCCGGGCAGCCGGTGGTGGGCATCGACGCCGACCCGGGCCGCAACGCCGGCGTCCTGGTCCGCCACCGGCCGTCGGACGCGCCGGTGCTGCTGCCCGGCGCGCTCGCCGCCGGCACCGGCACGACCGAGCTGACCATGGTCGAGGCCGTCGCCGACGACACCCAGCGCCTGCTGGCCCTGAACGAGATCTACCTCGGCGCCGCCGGCCACCAGACCGCCCGCTACCGCCTGGGCCTCGACGGCGACGGGGGTGCCGTCGAGGCCCAGGCCTCCTCCGGGGTGCTGGTGGGCACGGGGACGGGGGCGACCGGCTGGATCCGGTCGGTGTGGCAGGAGCGGGGCGGCGCCGGGGCGGACGGCGGTCCGCGCCTGCCGTCCCCGACGGAACAGCGGCTGGTGTGGTTCGTGCGGGAGGCCTGGCCGTCCCCCGCCACCGGCACGTCGCTGGTGGCGGGCGAACTCGCGGCCGGCCGCCGGCTGACCCTCACCGTTGAGTCGGAGCGACTCATCGCCTTCGGCGACGGCATCGAGACCGACGCGGTGGAGCTGACGTGGGGACAGCGGGTGCGCGTCGGGGTGTGCGAGCAGCGGCTGCGGCTGGTGGGGTGAGGCGGGGCCGGGTCGCGCGCCGCCGGGCCCGCGCCGGGGCACGGACCGGGCGGCGTCTCACAGCCGCGGGTCGACCGGCTCCGACTCCAGCGCCAGGACGCCGAACACCGCCTCGTGGACGCGCCACAGCGGCTCGCCCTGCGCCAGCCGGTCCAGGGCCTCCAGGCCGAGGACGTACTCGCGCAGCGCCAGCGACCGCTTGTGGCCGAGGAAGCGGCCGCGCAGCCGGGCGAGGTTCTCGGGCCGGGTGTACTCGGGACCGTAGATGATCCGCAGGTACTCACGGCCCCGGCACTTCACGCCCGGCTGGACCGGTCGCCCGTCCTCGCCGCGGACCAGGGCGCCGAGCGGCTTGACGACCATGCCCTCGCCGCCCCGGCCCGTCATCTCCAGCCACCAGTCGACGCCGGCCGCGACCGACCCGGCGTCGCCCGTGTCGACGTACAGGCGGCGGGTGGTCCGCAGCAGACCCGTGTTGTCGTGCTCCACCAGGCGGTCCAGGAGCGACAGCTGCTCGTCGTGCGGCAGCGCCGCGAGGCTGCGGCCCTGGACGGCGAGGATCTGGAACGGGGCCAGCCGTACGCCGTCCAGGCC
Source organism: Streptomyces sp. NBC_00704 (assembly GCF_036226605.1). Taxonomy (NCBI): domain Bacteria; kingdom Bacillati; phylum Actinomycetota; class Actinomycetes; order Kitasatosporales; family Streptomycetaceae; genus Streptomyces; species Streptomyces sp. NBC_00704. The sequence continues at coordinate 6,260,293 of NZ_CP109000.1, read as the reverse complement.
GTCGGTCGTCCAGCAGTAGCGGCGGTAGGCCTCGGTGAACGCGGCCGCGTCCGACGCGCGTTCACGCTGGCGCGACAGCAGGTCCCCGACGTCCACGCCCCTGGCCGCGGCGGACTCCAGGGCCGACAGCGCACCCGGGAGGACCGCGCCCGACGCGGCCCCGACCGCCGCGTACTGCGAGCGCAGCAGTCCCGACGCCTTCAGCGACCACGGCATCAGCTCGGCGTCCAGCAGCAGCCAGTCGGTGTCCAGTTCGGCCCACAGGCCTGCCTCGTCCACCGCCGTGCGCACCCGGCCGAGGACCTCCTCCGTCACCGTCCCGTCGTCGAAGAACGGGCGGCCGGTACGGGTGTAGAGGGAGCCGGTGGGGCCTCCCCCGCCGTCGGCCGCGCCCGCGTCGCCGGCGCCGCCGACGCCGAAGCGCCTGCGGGCCGTCTCCGCGTCGCGGCAGACCAGGACCACCGCACGGGAGCCCATGTGCTTCTCCTCGCACACCACCCGGGCGACGCCGTCGCCGGCGTACTGCGCGAACGCCTCCGCCGGGTGCTCCAGGTAGCCGTCCACGCGGCTGGTCGCCGTGGGGGCCATCGTCGGGGGCAGGTAGGGCAGCAGGCGCGGGTCGACGGCGAAGCGGCTCATCACCTCCAGGGCGGCCGCGGCGTTCTCCTCGCGCACGGAGACCCGGTTGTGGCCCTCGTAGCGGGTCTCCACGACGCGCTTGCCGTGCACGTCCGCCAGGTCCAGCGGACGGCCGTCGTGGCCGCCGGGCGCCTCGGAGCGCAGCGGCTTCGCCGGCTCGTACCAGACCCGCTCGGCCGGCACGTCGACCAGCTCGCGTTCGGGCCAGCGCAGCGCGGTCAGCCTGCCGCCGAAGACGGCTCCGGTGTCCAGGCAGATCGTGTTGTTCAGCCAGGTCGCCTCGGGAACCGGCGTGTGCCCGTAGACGACGGCGGCGCGACCCCGGTAGTCCTCCGCCCATGGGTAGCGCACCGGCAGGCCGAACTCGTCGGTCTCGCCGGTGGTGTCGCCGTAGAGCGCGTGGGAGCGGACCCGGCCGGAGGTGCGGCCGTGGTACTTCTCCGGCAGGCCGGCGTGGCAGACGACGAGTCGGCCGCCGTCCAGGACGTAGTGGCTGACCAGTGCGTCGATGAACCTGCGCACCTCGGCGCGGAACTCCTCGCTCTCGCCCTCCATCTGCTCGACGGTCTCCGCGAGCCCGTGGGTGTGCTGCACGTTGCGGCCCTTGAGGTACCGGCCGTACTTGTTCTCGTGGTTGCCGGGGACGCACAGGGCGTTCCCGGACGCGACCATCGACATCACCCGCCGCAGCACTCCGGGGCTGTCGGGCCCCCGGTCCACGAGGTCGCCGACGAAGACGGCCCGGCGGCCCTCGGGGTGCACGCCGTCCGCATAGCCCAGCTTGCCCAGCAGCGACTCCAGTTCGGAGGAGCAGCCGTGGACGTCGCCGATGATGTCGAAGGGGCCGGTGAGGTGGGTCAGGTCGTTGTAGCGCTTCTCGGTGACGACCGAGGCGCTCTCGACGTCCTCGACGCCCCGCAGGACGTGCACCTTGCGGAAGCCCTCGCGCTCCAGGTGGCGCAGCGAGCGCCGCAGTTCGCGGATGTGGCGCTGGATGACCCGGCGGGGCATGTCGGCGCGGTCGGTGCGTGCCGCGTTGCGTGCGGCGCACACCTCCTCCGGCACGTCCAGGACGATGGCCACGGGCAGCACGTCGTGCTGCCTGGCCAGGTCGATCAGCTGCTTGCGCGCGTCGGACTGCACGCTCGTGGCGTCGACCACCGTGCGGCGGCCGGCGGCGAGCCGCTTGCCGGCGATGTAGTGCAGGACGTCGAACGCGTCCCGGGTCGCGCTCTGGTCGTTCTCGTCGTCGGAGACCAGAGCGCGGCAGAAGTCGGAGGAGATGACCTCGGTGGGCTTGAAGTGACGCCGCGCGAACGTGGACTTGCCGGAGCCGGACGCGCCGACGAGCACGACGAGGGAGAGATCGGTGACGGGCAGGACGCGGCCCGCCTTCGCGGATACCTGGATGTCGTTCATGCCGCCTCCGCCTCCTTCTCGCCCTTCTCGCCCGTCTCGCCCGTCTCGCCCGTCTCGCCCATCTGGTCCGTCCCGCCCATCTCGTCGGTCCCGCTCGTCTCGTCGGTCCCGCCCGTCTCGTTCATCCCGGTCGTCGCAGCCTTCCCGGTCGTCCCGGTCGTCCCGGTCGTCGCAGTCTTCGCGGTCTTCGCGGTCGTCCCGCCGCGGTTCCCGGCGTTCCCGCGCCGCGCGGCCTCGTTCTCCGCGCCGGCCGCCTTCCTCTCGAAGACGGCCATCTGGGTGGGCGGGCCGACCTCGGGTTCGTCCGGTCCGACGGGCAGGAACGCGACGTCGTAGCCGTGCCGCCCGGCGACCGCGGCCGCCCAGGCGCGGAACTCCCGCCGGGTCCACTCGAAGCGGTGGTCGCCGTGCCGGACGTGGCCGGCCGGGAGGCTCTCCCAGCGGACGTTGTACTCGACGTTCGGGGTGGTCACCAGGACCGTGCGCGGACGGGCCGAGCCGAACACGGCGTACTCCAGCGCGGGCAGCCGGGGCAGGTCGAGGTGTTCGATCACCTCGCTGAGCACGGCCGCGTCGTAGCCCTTGAGCCGGCTGTCCGTGTACGCCAGCGAGCCCTGAAGCAGCTGGACGCGGGAGGCCTGCCGCTCCCCCATGCGGTCCAGCTTCAGCCGGCGCGCGGCGACGGTGAGCGCGCGCATCGACACGTCGACGCCGACGATCTCGGTGAACCGCGGGTTCTTCAGCAGCGCCTGCACCAACTGGCCCTGCCCGCAGCCCAGGTCGAGGACGCGGGCGGCTCCGGCGCGGGTCAGCGCCGTGACGAGCGCCTCGCGGCGCTGCTCGGCCAGCGGCGTCGGCCTCTCCTGCGTCTCGGCGTCCGCCGCGACGGCGTTGTCGATGTCCTCGACCTCGCTGTCGTCGGCCTCGGCGAGCCGGACCAGCTCCAGCCGCTCCATCGCCTGCCGGGTCAGCGACCAGCGGCGGGACAGGAACCGGCTGGTGATCAGCTTGTGCTCGGGGTGGTCGGGCAGCCAGCCCTCACCGGCGCGCAGCAGCTTGTCGACCTCGTCGGCCGACACCCAGTAGTGCTTGGCGTCGTCGAGGACCGGCAGCAGGACGTACAGCTGACGCAGGGTCTCGGCGACGGTGAGCTTCTCCGACTCCAGCGTCAGGCTCACGTACCGCGAGTCGCCCCACTGCGGGAACCGCGCGTCGAGGGCCACCGGTTCGGCGCTCACCCGCCAGCCGAGCGGTTCGAACAGGGCGTGCACCAGGGCGGGCCCGCCGCGCGCGGGCAGGGCCGGTATCTCCACCCGCAACGGCCGCGGTTGCGCCGGCAGTTCGGGCCTCGCCGCGCACACACCGCGCATCGCGCTGGAGAACACGCCGCTCAACGCGACCGCGAGCAGCGAGGAGGCCGCATAGGGGCGGTCGTTGACGTACTGGGCGAGAGCCGCGTCGGGAGCGCCGCCGCGGCCCTTGCCCTTGCCGCGCCGGACCAGCGCCACGGCGTCCACCTCCAGCAGCAGCGCCGCCGTGCAGCGCTCGGCGTCGGCCTCGGGGTAGAGGACGTGGGCCGTTCCGTAGGAGGTGGAGAACGCCTGGGACTTGCCGGGATGCTTGTGCAGCAGGAAGCCCAGATCGGTCGCGGGGCGTTCAGGGGTGCCGGTGGTGCCGATGGTCAGGAACACGGTGGGCGCCTAGGAGAGGTGGGATGGGAACGGGAGCGGCAGCGCGCTCGCCCGTCCGCACAACGTACCGAGAACCGGCCTGCGGCACCCGGGAATTTCCGGCCGCCGGGAGCCTGTCCGGGCTGGTCGGACGCGGTGTGGGCGGCGGAGGGAGGGGGCGGACGGGGACGGTCGTCAGGGGGAGGCGGTGGCGCGGGTCCCCTGCGGCTCCGCCGCCGCGCGCCAGGCGCTGACGGCGAGCTTCCCGGTGGTGCCGAGGTCGAGGTGCGGGGTGATCATCACCGGCGCGGCGTCCGGCCTGGCGCGCACCCTGACGTACGGGACGCCCACGGCCGTGCCGAAGCCGGTGGTGTTGCGCCACATCAGGCCGGATGTGGCCCGCTCGCCGGGTGCCAGGGTCACGGTGCGCGGCGGGTCGTCGAACCCTGTGACGGTGGCGATGCCCCCGCCGCCGTGGACGATCGTGACGCCGTCGACCGGCTGGCGGTCGTCGTCCAGCAGGGTCAGCCCCGGGTAGCCCTTGACGGTGTAGTCCCGGTCGCCGCAGTTCTCCAGGAACAGTCCCACCACGCGCAGCCCCATGGCGGCGTCGCCGTCGTCGGCCGTGACACGGATTCCGGAGGGCGGGCAGGCGTCCGCCTCGGCCGGCGCCTCGGCCGCGGGGACGCTGGTCACCTCGGCGACCTTCACCCCGGTCACCGGCGGCGCTCCCGGCGGCAGGGGTTCCGGTCGCACCGTTCCGCGCACCGTCCGGCCCGGCCCGACCGGGCCCACGGTCACCTTGCGGTTGCTCATGGCTCCGCCGTCGTCCGAGGTGAAGACGAAGAGCACGGTGTAGGTCAGGGCTCCGGCGGTGGAGTTGACGACCTCGTAGTCCGCCGAGACGCCCGAGCCGGCCGAGCCGGCCGGGGTTCCGGTGGGCAGGGGCTCGGCCCGGACCATGCCGCCCCCGGCACCGGGGCTCGCGGAGACGGAGTGAGAGGCGGAGGCGGAGGCGGAGGCGGAGGCGGACGGGATGGTCACCGAGGTGATCCGCACTCCGTGCACCGCGGGCTGGGAGACAGCGGTCCGCGGCGCCGAACCGCTCGCGCCGACGCCGCCGTCGTGGGTGCCGGCACGTTCCGCTCCGCACGCGGTGAGCAGCAGGGCGGCGGTGAGGGCCGGGAGGAGAGGGGCGGTTCTGCGCATCCGGCCACCTCATCAGGGCCCCGGCCGCACGACTGTGACGGAAGCCATAGTTCCGGTCACAGCCGTGTCACAGAGCCCGTGACGCGGACGTCCTCCGGGGGGCGCCCCGTCTGTCGTCCACCTTCCACCGTCCGCCGTCCGCCGTCCGCCGTCCGCTGCGTCGCGCTACGGCAGGTGGGCCTGTACCTGGGCGGAGATCAGCTCCAGGTGGTCCAGGTCGTGCAGGTCGAGGAGCTGGAGGTAGACCCGCTCCACACCGATCTCGGCGTAGCGGCCGATCTTGTCCACGACCTCGGCCGGGGAGCCCGCCAGCCCGTTGGTCCTCAGCTCGTCGACCTCACCGGACGCGCCTGTAGGCCCCGCTCCGCGGAGGCAATCGCCTGTGCGCCCTGAACCTGTGCGTCGCGTACCTTGGCCTGCGCGTCGGCGACGGCGCGGGACTGGTCGGCAACCTTCCGTTCGCCTCTGCGACGCGCTCCACGGCATGCTGAACCTGTTTGTTGCCGTCGACGCCGGCCTTCCTGGCATCGGCGACGGACTGTGTCAGCTCGCGGTTCTTGGCCTTCTGCTTGTCAGCGTTGCGAAGGGCCTCGTCCAGGGAGAGCTTCGCGCGCTCCCGCTCCAGCTCCGTAGCCTTCGGGTCGGCGAGAGTCTTGTTCAGTTCCTCCCGCGCTTCCTTGACGCGGAGAGTCGTTTCGCGCGCGTCGAGCATGCCGTCAAGGAGTTGGTCGTTCAGATCCTTGAGTTGCTGCGTCGCGTCCTTGCGCGCCTGCGTGAGGTCCGCCTCTGCCTGGCGGGCGCTTCGCTTAGCGTCGGAGAGAGCCCGCTCCGCGTCCTCTACCTGACGGTTCGCCTGCGCTACGCCCTGCGCGGCCTGGCGGTGAGCGGAGGCTAGCTAGCCTGTTACCGATTCGTTATCGGAATCGCTCTCTGCGGGCGTCGCCCACTCGATTTCGACCCGCCCGTTCACCCGCTCCCACGCCGTCCCGCGTCGCGTTGTATTCGGATTGACTGTGACACGGTCGACGAAGAGGGCCAGGAACGAGCGCCGGTCCTCGATGCTCCATCGGCTCCAGAGGCCTCCCGGCTCCATCGGGTCGCTGTTGTCGGAGTCTGCCGCCCACTCGTCGAGGGGGAGGCGGGTAGCGGTGGTGGCTGCGGCCCTCAGCTCGTCGATGCGCGCCGCACAGGCGGACTCGTGAGCCTGATACTTGAGGATCGTGTCCTTGAACGCCTGACGCCCCGTGGCCCCTTCATACAGGCCGTCTTTACGGTCGGCGTAGAGCTCTTTCATGCTCTTCTGCACGTGCTCAAATTGCGCTTCCTGCTCAGCGAGCTCCGCAGCCGCCTCCGGGTCCGCTCCCTGGACGGCAAAGCGTTCTGCGGCGGCAGTCAGTAGGGCTACGTCGTTGTCGTCCTCCGGGTCGAGCGTTGCCACCTTCGCCCACAGGCGTGCGGCGACAACGGCGTCCGTGTCCGCCATGCTGATGCCCAGAACGTGTTTCGGCGCGTCGCCAACGCTGCGGCGCAGGTTGCACACGTACACCCCGTCAGTGTTGGCGACGGTCATGCCGGACGCGCATGTTCCGCAACGCAGGACACCCCAGGAACCGAGGAAAGTCATTGAGCCTCCACGGGATCGCTTGTGGGTCCGCTTGCGGCCGTCGACGAGCGCTTGAAGGTCATACCAGCGCTTCGGCGTGATGAACCCCTCGTGCGGCTGCACAGGTTGCCCCTCGCTGTTGCGGAGGATCTCCCTGCGCTTCGTCTTCTGGTCGACGGGTCCGATGGCGAAGCCTGCAAGGCGAGGGTCCCGGAGGATGCGAAGGACGACGGTCGACGACCACTCGTAATCCGCGGTGTCCCCGTCGCCGCCCTTCCTGCGCTGCTTCGCTGCCTTTCGGCGTGCTTCCGCGGCTTCGTCGTCCAGGCTTCCGAGGGGAGTCTTCACACGCTTGTCAGTGAGCTGTGACGCGATGGCGTTGGCCGTTGCTCCGCCCTCCGCCTCTTTGACGATATACATCACTGCGTCAGCCGGCGTGGATTTGGGACCGATCTCCGCGTCGCTCGTCACTCCCGGCTTCAGCTTCCGAATCGTGATCTTGTCAACCTGGACGGGCTCCACGTCGAATCCGAACGGTACGGGTCCGGCGGAGTGGGAGCCGCGCGACTGGAGTTCGGCGAAGGCGTCGCGGATGAATTTCGATTTGTTCTTGGACTCCTGATGCGCGAGACCCGCGATAAGCGCGAAGAAAGCCACCCCGAACGGGTTGTCATCGGACGTGTTGATGAACGGCTCTTGCGTCGAGACGAGGGCGACTCCATGGTTCGCCAACTCTTGTTGAATCCTCATCGCCTCCGCGGCTCCCTGACGGGTGAGCCGGGACAGCATGTAGATCACTACGACGTCGAACTTCCGGGCGCGCGCGTCTTCCATGAGCCGCTCGAAGTCGGGCCGGTAGACGTTAGGGTCGTACCCGGAGAGGCCGACGTCCTCGTAGTGCCCGGCGTGGGTCCAGTTGTCCTGAGAGTTGATGTACGCAATCCCCTTGTCGCGCTGCATCTTTGGGGACGCCTGACTGTCGGTCTCGCTCTTATGGCTCTGCCGGCCGTACGTGACTGCCCTGACCATGTCCGCGTGGTCCCTGTCCCCCAGGGAGATGAGCTCCATGGGTAGATACGGTACCGGTTCTGAAGAAGGCGTCGAAGCCGAGGTCCTCGGTGGCCTTCGCCACGGTGAGGAGGGTGTCGTAGGTCGCGCCCTGCTGGGGCTCGGTGAAGATGCGGAGATCCATGCGTTCCATCCTGCACGCCGAAGCCGGTGGCCGTCCCGGCGGGCCTGCGCCGGGACGTCACCCGTCCCGGGCCTCGCCGTGAAGGCCGGGGGCCGGAGGCCGAGGAGGCCGTCATGGTCGAGATCGACGGTGGCGGGGCGGGCGAAGCGGGCGGGGCGGGCTGAGGACGCCGGTCATCTCTCCGGCAACGCGCCCTCCCGCTCCTCCCGTTCCTCTCGCGCCGCCAGCTTGCGCAGCATCTCCAGGACCCGGTCCCTGGACTCGTCCGCCGCGTCGATGGCCTCCATGCACTGCCAGTAGGTGCCCTGGTCGTCGACCGAGCACGCCAGGCCGACCAGGGCGATGCCCACCTCGCCGAGCAGGCCGCCCAGGTCGAGCAGGGCCCGACGGGCGTCGTCCAGATCGGTGAGCCGGGCGGCCAGCAGGTCCCCCGGGTCGAGGTCCGGCGAGCCCAGGACGCCGCAGCCCCGGCCCGCCAGCTCCGTCAGCCCCAGCGCCTCGCCCCGCAGTTCGGGCGGGCCCGAGACCGCGAGCCGGCTGCCGATCGCCTGTGCCAGGGCCTGTGCCTGCCAGACCTCCGTGAGAATCTCCGTGCGTCCGCCGCTGCCGGCGAGCGCGCGCCTGCTCGTCAGGATGAGCCGCACCGCGTCCATGCGCCGCCCCCGTCTGCCCGGCGTGCTTCCGGCACGCCACCCGAACATGACTGTTCACTACCCAGAGTGAGGGCCTGCGGGGCGAAAAGCCAGAGGTGGACCGAAATCTGTGGACAACAAATCGATTTCGGTCCGTTCCTCGACTGCGGAGAGTGAAAACGGATCGAGTCCCTCCTGTCCTGCCGTCCCCACCGCCGAGCGGCGGACCGCGGGCCTCAGGGCGCCGGGAACCTGAGTTCGTTGCGGTCGATCTTCGCGGCCAGTGCCGTCAGCGGGTCGACGCCGAGCACCTCGCACAGTTGCAGCAGGTAGGCGAGGACGTCGGCGACCTCGTCCGTGACCCGGTGCGCGGTGTCCGGGTCGTCCATCACGCGCGCGGACTCCTCCGGCGTCAGCCACTGGAAGATCTCGACCAGTTCGGACGCCTCCACGCTGAGCGCGGCGACGAGGTTCTTGGGGGTGTGGAAGGGCTGCCAGTTCCGCGCGGCCGCGAACTCGGCCAGCCTGCGCTGTAGTTTCGCCACATCGAGGTGTTGTTCTGTCACGGCCCCAGGTGTACCACCGTCACGCCGTCGGTCCGGGCGGCCCCGCTGCCGTCGCCGACCGCGCCGACGCAGCGGATGTGCCCGCGCCCGGCCATCCGCACGGCCAGCCTCAGGAGTTCGCCCGCCTGGCGCTCGTCGAGGCCGCGGTCGAGGCCGTCGGCGAGCAGGGTGAGGGTCTGCATCGCGGCCGGCACCTCGCCGGCCGGGTCCACGTCGAGGACGCCCGGTCCGGTGAGCAGCACCAGCGCGAGGGCGACGTAGCGCAGTTCGCCGTATCCCAGCCGGGCCAGTTCGGTGCGGCCGTCGGCGCGGTCGAGGACCGCCCGGACCGTGCCGTCGGCGAGCGGTTCGGCGCGCAGGTCGACGACCGGTGCGCGGGACCCGGCGGACAGCGCGGCGACCAGTTGCGCGTGCCGCCTGCCGCACTCCTCCCGGGTGCGCCACAGGACGTCGGCGAGGTTGTCGCATCCGGTGAGCAGCCGGCCGGTGCCCGTGGGCACGGGGGCGCCCATCCAGTCGGGCTGGGGGTCGCAGGGGAACACCGACCGCAGCGCGACGACCATCTGCTCGGCCGCCGCCAGCACCTGACGCTGGCCGTCGGTCTTCCCGGCGACGCGCAGCGGCAGCAGCGCGGTGCCGAGCCGGTCGTCGGGCAGCGGCGCGCGCGTGACGGGCGCGGGGCCGCCGGTGTGCCAGGCGGCCTGCACCGTGCGACGCCCGGGGTCGCGCAGGGCCGTCTCCAGCAGGACGACGCCTCCCGCGCTCAACCGCTCCCCCACGATGCGCAGTTCGGGCTCGGCCTGTACGGCGACGTCCAGGCGGACCGGGCCGCCGGGTCCGTCGGCCGTGCATCCGATGCGAAATCCCCGGCGGCGCTGGGCATCGGGCCGCGCGCCCTGCGGCACGCACGCGACCGGATCGGGGAACACCTCCCCCAGCAGAGCCCCGCCGCCGAGCCGCGCCAGCGCTTCGTAGGCGCGCAGCGCACTGCTCTTGCCGCTGCCGCTGGGCCCGGCGAACACCGTGACGGCCCCCAGCGAGAACCGGGCCCGGCGGTGTCCCGCGAACGCCGACAGCCGCAACTCGGTGACGCACGGCCGCACATGACGTGCGGGGACGGCGGTGGCACGGGGCTCCTGCCCGGCGCCCGACCGCGTCGCGCCTGACCGCGTTGCGTCGGATCGCGTCGCGCCGGGGGGCGGCTCGACGTCCGACGAAGGCGCCGGAGTGCGGGCCGCGGCACGACCCGCCGCCGACGGCGAGCCGGCATTCCCCGCGGAGCCCGGCGGGACGGGTGCCGGCACGACGGGTGCCGGCACCCGGTGCGGCTCCGGGCCGGACGCTCCACGTGGATCGGCGCCGCACGAGGCGCAGCGCACCGGGGAGGACGGCGCCCCACCGGTCGCCGTCGTGCCGAGGGGACCCGCGGACGGACGGCCGGGCCGGTCCTCCGGCGGCGACGCCTGAGCGGGCACGGTGGGAGCGGAGTGCACGGGCGCACGACGACCGTCGGACGCGGACGAGCGGGACGGAGAAACGGCGGAGGACGCCGGGGCGGAAACCGCAGGGACCGCAGGGCCCGCGGGAGTCGCGGGAGTTGGTGGAGCCGCGGGGGCGTCGGAGGGGAACGGAAGGAGCGGGGCCGAGGGAGTCGAGGGCGCGGGGGTCGGCGGCGACGTGGAAGGAGCAGCCTGCGACGGAGTGGAGGGAGCGGTCTGCGACGGAGTGGAGGAGGGGGGCGAGGGCATATGCGGACGGTAGGACTCCGCCGCCGGGCGAACCGTTCCGCCCGGACAAGCTTCCTACGATCGGGGGATCACGCGAGCCGCGCCGACCCCCACACGGCAGCGGCGCGACGACGCGTGAGTCCGACGACGATGCACGGTGCCGACGGCGCGCCGTCCGCCGGGCGACCGGACCGCCGGGCCCCTCCGGTCGGCCCGCGGAGTCGCCGGACCTTCTGATCGCCGGACCCCGGACCGCCACATCGCCGGACCTCAACGCGACCGGACCGCCGGGCCCCTCCGGTCGGCCCGCGGAGTCGCCGGACCTCCTGATCGCCGGACCCCGGACCGCCACATCGCCGGACCTCAACGCGACCGGACCGCCGGACCCCGGACCGCCGAATCGCCGGACCTCATCGCAACTGGACCGCCGGGCCCCTGCCCCCGAAGTCGCCGGGCGTCCGCGCGGGCGGACCGCAGAGCCGCCGCGCGGCCGCGTCGCCCGCGGCAGGGCACGCGGCGCGGCGCGGTGGTCCGGCGGCGCGGCGGACGGTCCGCCGAGGGCGGTGGGTCGTCCGCGGCTCAGATGCCCGGTGCTCCGGCCCCCTCCATGAGTCCGCTCACCTCGGTGCCCGGCGGGGTGAGGAGGAAGACGTTGCGGTCGACCCGGTGCATACCGCTGGCCAGGCCGAACACCACCCCGGTGGAGAAGTCCAGGACGCGTTTGGCGGTGTCGGTCTCGGCTCCCGTCAGGTCGAGCAGCACGGGTATGCCCGACATCAGCGTCTCGGCGACCTCGCGGGCGTCCGCGAAGACGTTGACCCGCAACACGACGAAGCGCCGCCTGGTCTCCGTCTCGGCGTCCGGGAGCGAGCGGTGGTCCACCGCCGACGGCCACGCGTCCCGCCCGCGCAACGGAACGACCTGAGCGAGCCCTTCCCACTGTTCATCGGTGACGTCGTAACGGTTCACCGGCACCCCCCGGACTGACTCGCCTTCAATGCATGCACCAGTCATTCTTACGCCAAGTCACCCGTTCGGCCCAACAGCGACACGGTCCGCCACAGGACGGGACGTCGGCCGCCGGTCCGGGATGCCAGCGTGCCGGGCCCGCCGCACGGTCGAGGGGCCCCGGCGTCGTGCTGACACCGGGGCCCCGAAGGAGCTGTTACACCATCTGCCGGCCTTGCTCACGCACCGGCCTGTTGTGTCCGCGGGCCCGACCGAGACGCTGTCGGGGGCGCGGGGATCGCTGCTGTTGCCTGACCGGAGACCACCTCACTGTCGATGTCCTGCGGTACCCGGGCCGACACTGCCGCCCGGGCGATCCTGATGGCGCTGACGTCCTCCGCTCTTCCCTCTGAACCGATCACTTGCCTGTACCGCTGTCGGCGGCCCCTGATCACCGCGGGCCGCCCGGTGCGGTCGTCAGTCCCGTCGCCGTCCTGCGAGAACCCTGGCTTCGGAACTCCACCACCGCACCGCCTTGCTGACTACCGAACGCAGGTACTGCCTCCCCGGCGCTTCGTCACTGCCGGGCCCTGCTCGATCTCTCGGCTACGAGTGAAACCATAACCACCGCCCTGCACAATGTCTACTACGACGGCTACAGATTTCCGCGCGCTGGAGGATGAGGTAAACCGTCGCGGCCGGCTCCTCCGCGTCCCGGGCCGACGGCCCCCTCGACGGCCCCTTCGACGACCCCTGCGCCCCGGCGGGGGCCACCGGCCGACCGCGCGGACGCACGGTGAATACAATCTGTCCCGTGTCGAAGCCTGACGAACTGCTGGTCGCCGTCGCCGCCCTGGTGGAGTCCGAGCAGAGCAACCAGATGTCCCTGACCGTGGTCACCGGTGGCGCTGTCATCACCGGTCGCTTGGCTCCCGAGGCGGTGTGGAGACAGCGGGTGTCCGAAGTGCTGACGGATTCGGCCCGCCTGGGCGAGTTCTCCGCCGTCTTCGCCCCTCCCGGACCGAAGGGGCCGCCGACGCATCTGCACTTCCACGTCGCCCGGATCCTCCAGGGCACGGTGGGGATTCCGGAGACGGGCGGCATGTACCGCGTCGCGATCGAGGACGTGAGCGCCTGGACGGTGGGCGACTTCAGCTACTCCGACCGCTGAACGGCCGTCGGCCGCGCCCGCGACGCGGCCGACACCCTCCCCGCGGCCCGGCACGGCGCGGCCCGGCGCGGCGCGGCCCGGCACGGCGCGGTTCGGCGTCCGTCGCGGCGGGCTCCGACAGGCGCGCGCGGGCCGGACCCGCACCGCCGTCGGTCACGGCGTCGGGCCGCGCCGCCCATGACCAGCGCCCACGACGGGCGCCCACAGGCCGGACGCCGACCCCACCGAGGACCGTCCCCTGCGGCGCGCCCGACGCCCCTCGGCCACGGTCCCGCCGACGACCGCCGTCTCGCCGTCTCGCCGTCTCGCCGTCTCGCCGTCTCGCCGACAGTCGCCGGTCGCCGGTCGCCATGCAGGTCGGCGGACGTCAGCCGCCGCGTCACCGCCAACGGGTGGCGGCGCGCCACCGTCGAGCGTGCGCGGGTCTGTTGGCGCTCGCGCCCCTCGTCTCGCCGACGTGCGGACGCTCGGCACCGGGGCGTCCGCGCGACCCCCGGGAAGAAACGTCCGCGCCCGCCCGTCGCCTTGCGTCTCGTCTGCCTGGCGCCTCCTTCCGCTCCTTTCCCCTCCCTCCCGCCTTCTTCCCACCCTCTTTCCGCCGGTCACAGGCTTGGGCCGGCCAAAGAGACGATCTTGAATTCGGGCTCGTCGAGGCGACGTCCACAGCGTTATGGAATATGACGCATACATATCCAGAAATGGCGTCCGCGCGCGAAATGGCCGCGCATTCCACGGGGTGAATCCGCGGATCAGACCGCATTCGGCGGCTTTTCGGCCAGGATCACGATGCGTTCGGGCCAGGTTCCCAACGCGGCGTCGCGGCAGGCGTCTTGGGCCGGACGATGCCCGGCGGCACCGGGCCGCACCGGGCGGTGGACGCGGTCGCGCGTGACCGCGTGGGGCCGTCGCACCGGGGCCCGGCGGACTGCTGGAACGCGTGGTGACGACGAGGTGGCCACATGCGGTCACCGACGATGGATCAAGAATCAAAGCTTAAGCACAAATTACACACATCCTCTCTTCATACTGGCCGCGATGGTCTAGATTGACCTTGCTTCAGCCGTTCGGACATGAGGCGACGCGTAAATGATCAATAGGTCCGGCACCGGGGAAAGCCCTTAGTCGCTTTTCCGGCGTCAGACACCAGGGGGAGTCACTTCACGGGACCCGAGGCGGCCTTGAGTGCGGGGAGCACGCGAGGCCGTGAAGGGGTTCCGCGCATCTCGGGACTCGGACGGCACAGGCATGCCCGTTGCCGTGGGAGGGGCTTGCCCGAGTGGCTCCGCACCGGCCGGTATCCGGTTTGTCGTGCACGGGAGGCGGGGGCCTCCCGGGGGAGGGACAGCGCGGCGCGGGAGGCGGGGGCCTCCCGCGGAGCGACAGTGCGGGAGGCGGGGGCCTCCCGAGGGGAGGCACAGTGCGGGAGGCGGGGGCCTCCCGGCGGCGAACACGTCGACATCACTGGGAACCTGGGGGGTTCTGTGCGGCAAGGGGAATTGGTCAGCCCGTTTCCGGCGCGCGGCGGTCGTCTGGCGGACGGGGCGGTCAGCCGGCCCGCGAGCGACTGGGAGCAGCGGTACCGCCGTACCGTGATCACCAGCGACACCGTGACCACCGCGTTCGTGGTGGCGGGGATAGGCAACTTCTTCGGGGCCCGCGACGCGGCCAACTGGCACGAGAAGTGGGGGATTCTCGCGTTCGGCACCGAACTGCTGGTGCTGGGGTCGCTCGCGGTGAGCCGGGCCTGGACCCCGGCCGTGCTGGGCCAGGGCGCGGAGGAGTTCCGCCGGCTGGGGCGCTCGCTGTTCGCGGCGACCGTCGTCCTGGCGCTCGGCGGGATCGCCCTCACCTCGCGCAACATCAAGCTCTGGATCTTCGTCGCGATCCCGGCGATCGCGCTCGTCACCATGACGGCCAGGTACGTGCTGCGTCTCGGGCTGCACAAGCAGCGCAAGGAGGGGCGGTGCCTGCGGCCGGTGCTCGCCGCCGGCAGCCCGGACACCGTCCGCGATCTGATCACCCGTACCCGCAAGTTCCCGCACCTCGGGTGGCGGGTGGACGCGGTGTGCACGACGGACGGCGGTGTACTCGACGGCGACCTGCTGGACGGGGTGCCGGTCGTCGGCCGGCTCACGGACGTCGCCAAGCACGTGCACGCCGACGGCTACCGCGTCGTCGCGGTCACCCCGGACCCGCACTGGTCGCCGCACCGGTTGCAGCGGCTGGCCTGGAACCTGGAGGGCAGCGACGCCGAGATGGTCGTGGCGCCCGTGCTGATGGAGGTGGCCGGCCCGCGGCTGCATATCGACGCGGTGCTCGGCATCCCGCTCCTGCGGGTCAGCATGCCGACGTTCACCGGGGGCCGCCGGGCGGTCAAGGGCGTTGTCGACCGGCTGGGCGCCGCGGTCCTGCTCGTCGTGTTCGCTCCGCTGATGGCGTTCGTCGCGCTGCTCGTGCTGCTGGACAGCCGCGGCGGGGTCTTCTACCGGCAGCGCAGAGTCGGCAAGGACGGCGGCGAGTTCACCATTCTCAAGTTCCGCACCATGGTCGCCGACGCGGACCGGGCGCGGGACCGGCTGGCCGCCCTCAACGAGGGGGCCGGCCCGCTGTTCAAGCTGCGCCGCGATCCCCGGGTGACCCGGGTGGGAGCGGTGCTGCGCCGGTACTCCGTCGACGAGCTGCCGCAACTGTTCAACGTGCTCACGGGATCGATGTCGCTGGTCGGTCCGCGGCCCCCGCTGCCGGAGGAGTCCGCCTCGTACGGCCCGGACATCCGGCGGCGGTTGCTGGTCAAGCCGGGGCTCACCGGGCTGTGGCAGATCAGCGGGCGCAGCGACCTGTCGTGGGAGGAGGCGGTCCGGCTGGACCTGCGGTACGTGGAGGACTGGTCGCTCGCTCTGGACACGGTGATCTTGTGGAAGACGCTGCGTGCGGTGCTCTACGGGCAGGGGGCCTACTGATGGGCCGGAAGCGGCAACTCGACGTTTCCGCCGGTGCGCGGACGGCAGGCCCGAGCGGGTCTGCCCGGGGGAGGAACGGGTCATGAGGGTCAGCGTTTTCGGGCTCGGCTACGTGGGCTGCGTGTCGGCCGCGTGCCTGGCCGGCATGGGGCACGAGGTCGTCGGCGTCGACGTGAACCAGGTGAAGGTCGACCTGGTCAACGACGGCAAGGCTCCGGTGGTCGAGGAGCGGATCGGCGAGCTGATCGCCGAGGTCGTGGGCGCCGGAGCGCTGCGCGCCACCGCCGACGTCCGCGAGGCGATCATGAACAGCGAGATCTCGCTGGTCTGCGTGGGCACGCCGTCGGAGCCCAACGGCAGCCTGTGCACGACGTATCTGGAGCGGGTCACCGAGGAGATCGGCGCGGCCCTGGCCGAGCGCGGCGGCCGGCACACCGTGGTGTTCCGCAGCACCATGCTTCCGGGCACCTGCCTGAACCTGCTGGTGCCGATCCTGGAGAAGTACGTCGGCGGCACGGCCGGGGTGGACGTCGGGGTCGCGGTCAACCCGGAGTTCCTGCGCGAGGGCACGAGCGTGCGGGACTTCTTCGACCCGCCGAAGACGGTCGTCGGCGAGCTGGACCCGGCGAGCGGCGACGCGGTGCTCGCGCTGTACGAGGGGCTGCCCGGCGAGGTGTTCCGGGTGCCGGTGCCGACCGCCGAGGCCATCAAGTACGCGGACAACGCCTTCCACGGTCTAAAGATCGGCTTCGCGAACGAGCTGGGCGCGGTGTGCCAGGCGCTCGGGGTGGACTCACATCAGGTGATGGACGTCTTCCTCGCCGACCGCAAGCTGAACATCAGTGCCGCCTATCTGCGGCCCGGCTTCGCCTTCGGCGGCTCCTGCCTGCCCAAGGACCTGCGCAGCCTGGTCCACGCCGCGCAGCGGGCCGACGTGTCGGTGCCGATCCTGTCCCATGTGCTGCCCTCCAACTCCGACCATCTCCAGCGCGCGGTGGAGCTGGTCGAGCGGACCGGGAAACGGCGGGCGGGCCTGTTCGGGCTGTCCTTCAAGCCCGGCACCGACGACCTCCGCGAGAGTCCGCTGGTCGAGCTGGCGGAGCGGCTCTTCGGCAAGGGGTACGACCTGAAGATCTACGACGCGAACGTGAGCATGTCCCGGCTGCTCGGCGCGAACCGCGAGTACATCGAGACGCGGCTGCCGCATCTCGCGCAACTGCTCGCGGACTCCGTCGAGGAGGTGCTCGACCATGCCGAGGTGTGCCTGGTCGGGACGAAGGATCCGGCCGTGCTGTCGGCGCTGCCGCACGGCGACGCCCCGGTGATCATCGATCTCGTCCACCTTCCCGACGCCGACGCGCGCCGGGCCGAACAGGGGTATGTGGGCCTTGCCTGGTGACGCGGGAAGCGGCGGCCGGCCGGGCCGGCGCGCGCTGATTCTGGTGGAGAACCTGTCGGTGCCGTTCGACCGGCGGGTGTGGCAGGAGTGCACGACGCTGCGCGACGCGGGCTGGACGGTGCACGTCATCTGTCCGCAGGGCGGCAAGCGGGACACGGAGCCGGAGGCCGTGATCGACGGGGTGCGGATCCACCGCTACCCGCTGCGCGCGGCCACCGGGGGTCCGGCCGGCTATCTGCGGGAGTACGGGACGGCGTTGTGGCACACGGTCCGGCTGGCCCGCAAGGTCGGACCCGTGGACGTGGTGCACGCCTGCAACCCGCCCGACCTGCTGTTCCTGCCCGCCCTGTGGCTCAAGCGGCGCGGGGCGCGGTTCGTCTTCGACCAGCACGACCTGGTGCCCGAGCTGTACCTGTCCCGGTTCGGCCGCGGCAAGGACCTGCTCTACCGCGCCGTGTGCGCGCTGGAGCGGCGCACCTACCGGGCCGCGGACGTGGTGATCGCCACCAACGAGAGCTACCGGGACGTCGCGGTGCGCCGCGGCGGCAAGCGTCCCGCGGACGTCTTCGTGGTGCGCAGCGCGCCCGACGTCGACCGCTTCCACCCCGTGCCGCCCGAGCCGGAGCTGAAGCGGGGCAAGCCTCATCTGCTGTGCTATCTCGGCGTGATGGGCCCGCAGGACGGGGTCGACTACGCACTGCGGGCCCTGGCGAAGCTGCGCGACGAGGTCGGGCGCAGCGACTGGCACGCGGTGTTCGTCGGCGGCGGCGACACCTTCGACGCGATGGTGGAACTGGCCGGTCGGCTCGGGCTGTCGGAGCAGGTGCAGTTCACCGGGCGCATCCCGGACGCCGACCTGGTGCGCTACCTGTCCACCGCGGACGTGTGCCTCTCCCCCGACCCGCACAACCCGCTCAACGACGTCTCCACCATGAACAAGGTCCTGGAGTACATGGTGATGGGCCGGCCGATGGTCTCGTTCGAGCTGCGGGAGGCGCGCGTCTCCGCGGGCGAGGCCGCGCTGTACGCGCCGGCCGACGACGAGAGCGAGTTCGCCCGGCTGGTCTCCGTGCTGCTGGACGATCCGGAGAAGCGGGCCCTGATGGGCAAGACCGGTCAGGAGCGGATCGGCGGCGCGCTGTCGTGGCGGAACTCCCAGCGCGCGCTGCTGGCCGCCTACGCCGCAGCCGTCCGCGACCGGTCCGCGGGGGCGGCCCGGGACCCGGACCCGGCAGGGGAAGGCCGCACCATTGAGCGATGACACGATACGTCTGGTCACCATCGGGCGGATCGTCCGCCGGCGTCTGAGGCTGCTCGCCCTGGTCGCCCTGGTGGGCGCGCTCGCCGGATACGGCGTCTCCGCGCTGTTCCCGCCGCGCTACACGACGTCGGCGTCGGTGCTGCTCCCGGGCACGTGGGAGGAGCGCGAGCTGCTGACCCAGACCGAGGTGGCGACCAGTTCGGTGGTGGTCGACCGGGCGGCCGCCAAGCTCGGCTGGGCCGGGGTGAGCGGCAGCGACCTGCGGGACCGGGTGGGCGCCAAGGCCACCGACGGCAACATCATCAAGATCTCCGGCACGGCCGAGTCCCCGGAGCGTGCGCAGCGGCTCTCCGACCAGGTGGCCGGGGAGTTCGTCTCGTACGCCACCCGGATCGCGAAGGACACCGCCGATCCGGGGGCGGCGGAGGAGCTGGCCGCGCTCCAGAAGTCGGTGCGCGACACCAGCCGGCGCATCAGCGAGCTGGCCGACTCGACCGATCCCGGCGACACCGTGGAGAGCGTGCAGACCCGCACCGAGCTGGAGAAGCTGCGCACCGCGCTGCGGGAGGCCATCACCACCATCAAGCAGGCCGACCCGGCCGACGACGAGGCGAAGAACATGGTCGTCATGGGGGCGGCGGCCCGGCCGGCGGGCGAGGCGCCCCCGACGAGGACGCAGCTCGTCGCGGGCGGGGCGCTGCTGTTCTTCCTGGTCGCGGTGCTCGGCCATCTCACCGCCGCGCGGATGAGCCGCCGGCTGCGCGGCGAGGCGGAGATCACCGCGGCGCTGGGCTCGGCGCTGCTGGGCACGGTCGACGTCCCCGTCGAGCGGGGCGCGCTCCGGACGCCGGGCCGTGGTCCGGCGGTGCTGCTGCGCAGGCTGCTGGGCACGGACGTCCGGTGGGACATCCCGGCTCCGCAGACGTCCGGCGACGAGGCCAGCCGGCGGATCCGCTACCGGCGGGTGTGCTCGCGCCTGCGGGAGCGGTTGCCGGCCCCGCAGCGGCTGCTGGCCGTCTTCCCCGACGGTGACGAGATCGCGCGCCGGGCCGCCGGGCAGCTCGTCGCGGAGGCCGGGAAGGACCCGGGGCTGCGCGCGGTCGCGGTCCCGGTGTCCCGGCCGATGGTGCCGGACCGCGGCCATGAGGCCGGGGCCCTCGTCGTGGTGAGCGCCGGCCACTGGACGGCGGCGGAACTCGCCGGCCTCGCCGAGGCGTGTGCGGACGCCAAGCACGCCGTCGTCGGGGTCGTCCTGGCCGGTCCGGTGCGCGCGGTGCGGCCGGCCGGCCGCTCGCGGGGGGCCGCCGCGCCTGCGCTGGAGAGCCTCGACGGCGAACGGGACGAAGCGACGGGAGTCACAGGGTGACGACGAGTACGACCGCGCAGTCGTCGGCCGCCACGCCGCTGCTGGATCTGCAGGTGCTGGTGGCGGCGGTGCGCAGACGGCGCCGTCTGTGGTCGTCGCTCGCGCTGCTGGGGCTGCTCGCCGGCGCGGCGGCGGGTCTGCTGATGCCGCGGCCGCCGACCGCGGTGACCAAGATCCTGGTCGCGCACGAGGAGGACCAGCCGAACGACCCCGGCACGCTGATCCGCACCGACGTGGCCCTGTTGCAGACCACGCGGATCGCCGGGCAGGCACTGAAGGCCCTCAAGTCCCCGGAGAAGGCAGAGGACTTCATGCGGGACTACAGCGGGACGGGGCTGACCAACAACGTGCTGCAGATCACCGTGACCGGCGACAGCGACGCGGAAGCGGTGGCCCGTGCCCAGGCGTTGGCCGACGCGTTCGTCGCGGACCACGTGCAGCGGATCCGGGAGTCCTCGAAGGCCGAGTCGAAGGCCCTGCTCGACCAGCGCGACCAGCTGAAGGCACAACTGGCCCAGGTCAACAAGGCGATCGGGGACGGAACGGGGCAGAGCGGGCCGGAGTCGTCGGCGGACCTGGAGTCCCTGTACGCCCGCCGGGCCGAACTCACCTCGCAGATCACCGACTTCAGCCAGCGCGCCGGGGAGGCCGGCATCGGCGCCCCGCGGCTCGTCGTCGGCACGCAGATCGTGGACGCCCCGTTCGCGGTGCACACCTCGCTGCCCAGGACCGCCGCCGCGGACGCCGCGATCGGGCTGTTCCTCGGGCTCTTCCTCGGGCTCGCGGCGGCCGCGGTCGGCGCGGTCGTGGCGGACCGCCCGGTACTGCGCCGGGACATCGCCGCGAACCTGGGCGCCTCGGTGATCGCCGAGCTGCCCCACCGGCTGGGCGGGCGGTGGCGGCGCCGCCGGGCCGGGGCGGCGCGCGAACGGCTCGTCACGTCCCTGACCCGCATCGTGCGCGGCTCCGCGGAGCCCGTGTCGCTGCTGGAACTGGGCTGTGCGCGCGAGACGGGCGTGATCGCGCTCGCTCTCGCCGGGGCGCTGGCGGCGGACGGGCCGGTGACCGTCGTCGACGGGCTGCCCGGCCCGCAGCTCTCCGGCCGCCGCCCGAAGCCGGGCGACCCGGCGGTGGTCGGCGGCGAGCGGGCCGCGGCCCTGCCGCCCGAGGAACGCCGGCTGGGCGTGGGCTCCGTGACGCCGGGCACGGCGTGGACCGACCTGCGCCACCTCGGCACGCGGACCGTGCTCGTCGTGCGGGCCGGGCACGGCAGCGCCGCGTGGCTGCACACCGTGGCACGGCAGCTCGCGGACCAGCGCGTCGCGGTGGCCGGGGTGGTGCTGATCGACCCCGACCCGCGGGACCGGACCGACGGCACGCTGTGGAACGGGCCGCACACCGCGCTGCGCGGCCACGGCGAGCGGCCGACACGGCAGAGCGGCGGGGGTGTCTCCCCCGCCGTCCAGGCGGTGGGCGAGGGACGGCGGGGGACGGAGCGGTCGCCGACGTGGGCGGCCCGGGTCCCGGACAGCGACCAGGAGGCGCGGTAGCACATGTGTGGCATCGCAGGCACATACCGGTGGCCGGACGGGAAGGCCGTGACGGACCGGCTCACCGAGACCCTCGCCCACCGAGGCCCGGACGGGGCGGGCCGTTACGGCCACTCCCTCGGCGACGGCGAGGTGCAGCTCGGGCACCGACGGCTGGCCATCGTCGACCTGTCCGCGACGGGCGCCCAGCCGATGGTCTCGGACGGCCTCGTCCTGACGTACAACGGCGAGCTGTACAACGCGCCCGAGCTGCGCAAGGAGCTGGCGGCCGCCGGGGTGCGCTTCCGCGGCACCTCCGACACCGAGGTGCTGCTGGAGGCCTGGCGGCGCTGGGGCACGGACTGCCTCCCCCGGCTGCGCGGCATGTTCGCGTTCGGCGTCTTCGACGAGCGCACGGGCGAGCTGGTCCTCGTCCGCGACCAGCTCGGCATCAAGCCGCTTTTCCTGGTCCGGCGCGGCGAGGGGCTGGTGTTCGCGTCCGAGCTGAAGGCGCTGGCCGCCGTGACCGGCGGCTCGCTGGAGGTGGACCACGCGGCGCTGGTGGCGTCGCTGCTGTACTACTGGGTGCCCGACTCGCGGTGCGCGCTGCGCGAGGCGGAGAAGCTGCCGCCGGGGACCTGGCTGCGGTGCCGGCCCGACGGCCGGGTGGAGCGCGGCCGGTTCTGGAACCTGCGCGACGTCGCGGCCGAGGGCGCGGAGCGCGCCCGCGCCGGTGAGCGGCCGGACATCGCGGCCGTCGTCGAGGAGTCGACGCGGCGCCACCTGCTCTCCGACGTTCCCGTGGCGACGTTCCTGTCGGGCGGTCTCGACTCCAGCTATCTGACCGCGCTGGCGGCCCGCGACCGGCCCGGGATCTCCGCCTACACGATCGGGTTCCGCGCCGAGGACGCCCGCTTCGAGGCGATGCCGGACGACCTGCGCTACGCCCGGCAGGTGGCCGAGCGGTTCGGCGTCGACCTGCACGAGATCGAGATCGCCCCGGACGTCCTCGACCTGCTGCCGCGGATGACGTACCACCTGGACGAGCCGATCGGCGACCCGGCCGCGATCAACACGTTCCTGATCTGTTCGGCCGCCCGGGAGGCCGGGGTGAAGGTGATGCTGTCGGGGATGGGCGCCGACGAGCTGTTCGCCGGGTACCGCAAGCACCTGGCCAACCTGCTGGCGGTGCGCTACCGGCGCGTCCCGCGGCCGCTGCGGCGCGGCCTGTCCGCGGCGGTGGACCGGCTGCCGGTCGCCTCGGCCCGCCGCGGGTACCGGTCGGTGCGCTTCGCCAAGCGGTTCCTGTCCTTCGCCGACCTGCCGGAGGAGGCGGCGTTCCGGCGCAGCTACACCATGTACGACCGGGACGAGCTGATCGGCCTGATCGACCCGGACCTGGCCGGGACGGTCGACGACGTGCTCACCGAGCACGCGGACGTCTACCTCGACAACGAACTGGACGACTTCGTCAACCGCATGTGCCTGGGCGACTCCCGGATGTTCCTGCCGGGCCTGAACCTCGCCTACACCGACCGGTCGAGCATGGCCGCGTCGACGGAGGTGCGGGTGCCGTACGTGGACGTCGACGTGGTGCGGGCGGCGTTCGCGGTGCCCGGCGACCGCAAGATCGCCGGGCGGCAGGGCAAGGCGGTCCTGAAGGAGGCGGCCTGCTCGATCCTGCCGCGGGAGATCGTGTACCGGCCCAAGGGCCTGTTCAGCGCCCCGCTGCGGGCCTGGATGAGCCGTGATCTGGCGCCGCTGGTGCGGGAGGTCGTCAACGACGGCGTGCTCGTCCGCTCCGGGTTCCTGCGCCGTGAGGCGCTTCAGCGGCTCGTCGCCGAGGACGCCGCCGGACACCGGGACCACTCCAAGCATCTGTGGCATGTGCTGACCCTCGAGTACTGGTACCGCGGCGCGACCTCCGGGTCGGCCCGGACCGCACCCTGACGGCGTAGAGACAAGAGGACTTCGGGTGAAACAGGTTGTGCAGAACTACAAGAGCGGCGAGCTGGCCCTGCTCGACGTGCCCGAGCCGGGGTGCAAGCCGGGCGGTGTGCTGGTCCGGAGCGCCTTCTCGCTGATCTCGACGGGCACCGAGCTGATGAAGGTGTCCGAGGCGGGCATGTCGATGGTGGGCAAGGCCCGCTCCCGGCCCGACCAGGTGGCCAAGGTCGTGCAGAGCGTCGCCGCCAACGGGGTGCCCGCCACCTACCGCAAGGTGATGGGCAAGCTGGACTCCTACACGCCGCTGGGCTACTCGCTGTGCGGGGTGGTCGAGCAGGTCGGCGCCGGCGTCGACGACGTGAAGGCCGGCGACCTGGTGGCCTGCGCCGGCAACGAGCACGCGCTGCACGCCGAGCTGAACTGGGTGCCGAAGAACCTGTACGCCCCGGTGCCGGACGGGCTCGCGCCCCGGCACGCGGCGTTCGGCACCGTCGGGTCGATCGCGTTGCAGGGCGTGCGCCAGGGCGAGTCGCGGCTCGGCGAGGTGGCGCTGGTCGTCGGGCTCGGGCTGATCGGGCAGCTGGTGGTGCAGTTGCTGACGGCGTCCGGGGTGCGCGTCGTCGGAGCCGATCCCGACCCGGCGCGCTGCGAGCTGGCCGAGCGGCTGGGCGCGGCGGCGTGCGGCGATCCCGGCTCCGCGGCCGTGGAGGGGGCGGTCGCCGAACTCACCGGCGGGCACGGCGTGGACCAGGTGTACCTGGCGGCGGGCGGCGGCAGCAACCAGCCCGTCGAGCTGGCCGCCCGGCTGAGCCGGGACCGCGGCCGGGTCGTCGACATCGGCAAGTGCCGGCTGGACCTGCCGTGGAACGCGTACTACGAGAAGGAGCTGGACGTACGGTTCTCCCGCAGCTACGGCCCCGGGCGCTACGACCCGGCGTACGAGCTGGAGGGGCGGGACTACCCGATCGGCTATGTGCGCTGGACCGAGCGCCGCAACCTGGCGTGCTTCCTCGACCTGGCCGCCCGCGGCCGCGTCGACGTGGAGCCCCTGATCTCCCATGTGGCCGGCTTCGACGACGCCGTCGAGACGTACCGGAGCCTGAAGGACGGCGAACTCAAGGCCGTGGCCGTGCTGTTCGAGTACCCCGGGCGGCCGGGGGCGGCTGCCGGGGCGCGGGCCCCGGCGGTGACCGTGCCCGCGGTCGTGCGCCCCGGCGGCGCGCGGCCCGCCGCGGCCCGCGCCGTCAGGTCGCCGGTGCGGCTCGCGTTCGTCGGCGCGGGCAACTACGCGTCGTCGATGCTGCTGCCGCACCTGGCGCAGCGCGAGGGCGTGGAGCTGTCCACGGTCGTCACCACGACGGCGCTGTCCGCGGCCAACGCGCAGCGCAAGTTCGGCTTCGGGCGGGCGACCACCGACCTGGACGCCGTGCTCGGCGACGACGCGGTCGACGCCGTGTTCGTCGTGACCCGGCACAGCTCGCACGCCGAGCTGACCCGCAGGGCGCTGCTGGCCGGCAAGACGGTGTTCGTGGAGAAGCCGCTCGCGCTCGACGAGGACGAACTGGCCGGTGTGCTGGCGGCGGTGGAGGAGTCCGGCAACGACCGGATCCAGGTGGGCTTCAACCGCCGGTTCGCGCCCCTCCTCCAGGAGGCCGGGAAGCGGTTCGGCGTGCGGACCGGCCCGGCGAGCCTGCGCTACCTGGTCAACGCGGGCCGCCTGGACCACGGCAGCTGGTATCTGCGGCAGGGCACCGAGGGCTCGCGGTTCGCGGGCGAGGGCGGCCACTTCGTCGACACGGCGAGCTGGCTGCTGGGGGCCGATCCGGTGTCGGTGTACGCGGTCGCCACGCCCGGCGACGAGGACCTCCAGGTCGTGCTGCGCTACCCGGACGGCTCGACCGCCACGATCAGCTACGTCACCACCGGCGCGTCCGGCTTCCCCAAGGAGACGCTGGACCTCGTCGCGGACGGCAAGGTGCTGCGGCTCGACGATTTCGTCCGCGCGTCGGTCCACAGCCGCAAGCGGTGGGTCAGCTCGCGGCTGCCCAAGGCCCGCGACAAGGGTCAGTCGGCCGAACTCGCCGCGTTCGTGCGAGCGGTGCGGACCGGTGGCCCGATGCCGGTGCCGCTGGAGTCGCTGGTCGCCACCACGGCGGCCACCCTCGCCGTGCGGACGGCGCTGGCCGCCGGCGCGCCCGTGACGCTGGCGCGGCCGCGATGACGGTCGCCTCGGGAAGCCCCGGCTGGTACCTGCGCCGGCTGTCCCGGATGGGTCCGCGCGAGATCGGCGGCCGGGTGGGCGACACCGTGCGCAGGCGGCGGTGGCGGCGGTCCGCGCCGCCGGACGCGCCGGCCGTGAGCGGCGCACGGTTCACCGCGGTGCTGCCCGCGGGCGCGCTCGACGCGGTGGAGCCGGACGCCGTGAAACGCCTCGTCGCGGAGGCGGACCGGCTGATGTCCGGGCACGCCGTGTTCTTCGGGGTGCGGCGCGACGACATGGCCGACCCCGACTGGTGCCACGACCCGAAGACCGGGCGCCGCGCCCCCTGGGGCTACGCCTTCGACGTGCCGTACCGCGACGAGGACGCCGTCGGCGACGTCAAGCAGATCTGGGAGCCGTCGCGCCACCAGTACCTCACCGTCCTCGCCGCCGCCTACGCGCTCACCGGCGACGAGCGGTACGCGGAGCGGGTGGCCGCGCACCTGCGGTCCTGGTGGGCGGCCAACACGCCGCTGCGCGGGGTGCACTGGACCAGCGGCATCGAGCTGGGCATCCGGCTGCTGTCCTGGGTGTGGATCCGCCGGCTGCTCGACGGCTGGCCGGGCGCGGCCGCCCTGTTCGAGCACAACCCGGCGGCGCTGAACCAGATCTGGCACCACCAGCGCTGGCTGGCCGCGTTCCCCAGCCGGGGTTCGTCGGCGAACAACCACGCCGTCGCCGAGGCCGCCGGGCAGTTCGCCGCGGCCTGCGCGTTCGGGTGGTTCCCGTCCTCGGCGCGCAGGCGGGCCGACGCCCTGCGCTCGCTGGAACGGCACCTGCGCGCCAACACGTTCGGCTCCGGCCTCAATCGCGAGCTGGCCACCGAGTACCACGGGCTGGTGCTGGAGCTGGGCCTGGCCGCGCTGGCCGAGGCCGACGCCGCGGGCGTCGCGGTGCCCTCGGCGGTGCGGCTGGTGCTGCTGCGGATGACCGACGCGCTCGCCGCCGTCGTGGACGACCGGCTGCGGCCGCCGCGCCAGGGGGACGCGGACGACGGGCACGGTCTGGTCGTGGACGGCCCCGGCACCGACCGCTGGGCCTCGCTGCTGGCCACCGGGGACGCCGTGTTCGGCCGGCTCGACTGGTGGCCCGCGGTGAGCGGCGCCGATGTGCGCACCCCGCTGCTGGCCGCCCTCGTCCGCCCGTACGCCAGGGGCGCGGCGGCGTCGGCGGTGCCGCGTCCGGCGAGCCGCCCGGCGCACTTCGCCGACGCCGGCCTGACGATCCTGCGCGGTCCGGACGGGATGTGGTGCCGCTGCGACGGCGGTCCGCACGGGTTCCTGTCGATCGCCGCGCACGCCCACGCGGACGCGCTGTCCGTGGAGGTCCGCCACGACGGGGTCGACGTGCTCGCCGACCCGGGGACGTTCTGCTACCACGGCCAGCCCGGGTGGCGGCGCTACTTCCGCTCGACGCTCGGCCACAACACCCTGGAGCTGGACGGCGCCGACCAGTCCGTGTCCGGCGGCCCGTTCCTGTGGACGCGGCAGGCCCGCAGCCGGGTCCTGGCCGTGGACACGTCCGGCGCGCCGGGCGGGGGGACGGTCCGCTGGGCCGCCGAACACGACGGCTACCGGCCCTCGGTGCACCGGCGGCGGGTGGAACTGGCGCCCGCGGGCCGGGAGCTGAGGGTGGTCGACGAGGTGCGCGGCGGCCCGCGCCGGGCCGTGCGCCTGGCGTTCCACCTCGGCCCGCGGATCACGGCCGAGCTGACCGGGAACCGCGCGCTGCTCACCTGGACGCGGGACGGCGAGGACCGCTCCGCGGTGCTCGACCTGCCCGGCGCGCTGTCCTGGACGGCGCACCGCGGGGAGAGCGAACCGCCGCTGGGCTGGTACTCCGCCGGGTTCGGGCGCAGAGAGCCCGCCACCACGCTGGTCGGCACGGGCTTCACCGACGGCACGGAGGGCTTCACCACCGTGCTCGGGTTCCAGGGTTAGGGAGGAGGGAGGACGCATGGGAACAGGGCGCGTGGGGACAGGGCGCATGAGGGCCGCACGGCGGCGGGCGCTGCCGGCGGCGGCGCTGGCACTGGCGCTGGCGGCGGCGACCGGCTGTGACGACGGCGGCACGACGGACGCGACGCCCGGACCGACCGCCGCGCCCTCCGCTCCCCCGGCGTCCGCGGCCCGCCTGTGCGCCGAGCCCGCCGCCGGGCCCGCGAAGGCGCCGGCGGGCGCGGTGACGGTCGACCCCGCCGTCCCCGGCGACCTGGCCGCGAAGAGCGAGAGCAGCCCGCCGCACACCACCTTCTGGCTCCGGCCGGGCCGGCACACCCTCCCGTCGAACCGCTACGACCAGGTGATCCCCAAGGAAGGGGACGTCTACCTCGGCGCGCCGGGCGCGGTCCTCGACGGCCGCCGCAGCAACCACTACGCGTTCGGCGGCTCCGCGCCCGGCGTCGCCATCCGCTATCTGACCGTGCGCGGGTTCGTCGCGCCCCGCGACGAGGGCGTGGTCAACCACGACTCGGCCGACGGATGGGTCGTCGAGCACTCCACGATCCGCGACAACTCCGGCGCCGGGCTGATGGCCGGCTCCCGTCAGCGGGTCCGCGCCAACTGCCTGCGCGACAACGGCCAGTACGGGATGAACGCGTACAAGGAGGGCGGCGTCCGCGGCCTGGTGGTCGAGGGCAACGAGATCACCGGCAACAACAAGGACGACTGGGAGCGGCAGCGGCCGGACTGCGGATGCAGCGGAGGCGTCAAGTTCTGGGCCGTCGACGGCGCGGACGTGCGCGGCAACTGGGTGCACGGCAACCGCGGGACCGGGCTGTGGGCGGACACCAACAACAACGACTTCCTCATCGAGGGCAACCTGATCGAGGACAACGACGGCGCCGCGCTGATCTACGAGATCAGCTACAACGCGGTCATTCGCAAGAACACGATCCGGCGCAACAACTGGGTCGAGGGCCGCGCCTACGCGGCCTCCGGCGACACCTTCCCCTTCGCGACCGTCTACCTCTCCGAGTCCGGCGGCGAGCCGCGCGTGCGGGCCCGCACGGACCGCATCGACGTCTCCGGCAACGTCCTGGAGAACAACTGGTCGGGGATCACCCTGTGGGAGAACGCCGACCGGTTCTGCAACAGCCCGGCCAACACCTCGTCCGGCGACTGCACACTGCTGGTGAAGGACATCCGTCGCTGCGCGCAGCCCGCGATCGCCGGCCCGCCGCTGTACTCCGACTGCCGGTGGAAGACCCAGCGGGTGGACGTCCACGGCAACCGCTTCGTGCTGGACGGGTCCGTCCCCGCGTGCGCGGGCAGGTGCGCCCGGATGGGGGTGCTGTCCAACTACGGCACCTATCCGGACTGGTCGCCGTACCAGGGCGAGCGGGTCGCCCGGGCGATCACCCAGGACCAGCACAACAGCTGGCACGACAACGTCTACGTCGGCCCGTGGACCTTCGTCGTCCACGACGCGAGCCGCGCGGTCGGCTTCGAGCAGTGGCGCGAAGCCCCCTACCGGCAGGACGCGGGCAGCACCCTGCGCGCGAAGGACGGTGGCTGAGATGACGCCCGCGAACACCGGCACGGACCGCACGCCGAAGATCGTCGGGGCGGTCTGGGGCCTGCTCGTCCTCAACACCCTCGGCTCCGCCGGGGCCGTGACCATCGTCCCGCTGCCGCGCTCGCTCATCCAGATGGTCACCATGGGCTCGCTGGCCGCCGCGTTCGCGCTGGCGCTCCTGGCCAACCCCCGGGTGCGCCTGCGGGCCAGCTCCTACGTGTTCCTGCTGACCCTGCTGCTGGTGCCAAGCCTGATCTCCAGCGTGCACCAGGGGGCCGGGTTCGGCGCGCTGTTCCGCTGCGGCCGGCTGGCCCTGTTCGTCGCCACGCTGTGGCTGCTCAGCCGCTGGTGGGACGGCGGCACGACGTTCGTGCGGCACCACATCCGGATGTACTTCGCGGTGCTCGGGTCGGTCGCGGCCGGCCTGGTCGTCTCCCCGGGCGCCGCCCTGCCCGACCTGTACGGCGGGCGGCTGGTCGGCGCGCTGTGGCCGCTCACCCCGCCGCAGATCGGACAGTACGCCGCCGTCATCACCGGGCTGACCGTGCTGCTGCTCCTGGGCCGCCGCACCGACGGCAGGAGCGCCGCCGTGGTCGTCGTGCCCTCTCTCGGCCTGCTCGCGCTGACCCACACCCGCACGGCCACGCTCGGCCTGATCGTCGCGCTGGTGCTGGCGATCACCTCCCTCGTCCTGACCAGCGCCGCCGCCCGCCGGGTCTTCTCCTGGGGCGTGCTGTGCTCGGCGGTGGCGGCGGTGGGGTTCAGCTCCGCGCTCCAGGCGTGGTTCCTGCGCGGGCAGAGCCAGGAGAACTTCGCCAGCCTCACCGGCCGGGCCAAGGTCTGGCACGCCCTCCTGGCGGCGCCCCGCACGACGTCCCAGCACCTGTTCGGCACCGGTCTGGGCGACAAGTCGTTCGGCGGGCTCCCCATCGACAACAGCTGGCTGGCCGTCTACAACGAGCAGGGCGTGACCGGCATCGCCCTGGTGGCGGCGATCGTCGTCGTGCTGGGCGGCGTCGCGCTGCTGCGGCCGCCGTCGCTGTCGAGGGCCTGCGCGATCTTCCTGATCAGCTACTGCGCGATCGCGTCGTACACCGAGGCCGGGCTGGGCGACGCCTCGCCGTATCTGCTGCACCTGGCCGTGGCCGCCTCGCTGCTGGCGGTCCCCGCCGAGGCCGAGGCCGCTGTGGCGGTGCCCGAAACCCCTCGACGACACGTCCCGCGATGGGCCCGGACAACGGAGGTGACCTGAGCGTGGACGCCCTTCACGTGCTGGTGGTGCACAACCGCTACGGCTCGGCCCAGCCGAGCGGCGAGAACAAGGTCGTCGACCAGGAGGTCGCGCTGCTGCGCGCGGCCGGCCACCGGGTCGACGTGTTCGAGCGGCGCAGCGACGACATCGCCGCCCGGTCGCTGCCGGGCAAGGTCGCGGTGCCGCTGCTGGTGCCGTGGAACCCGGCGGTCCGCTCGGAGCTGGCCGCGAGGCTGCGCGCCGGGCGGCCGGACGTGGTGCACGTCCACAACGTCTTCCCGCTGCTGTCGCCGGCGGTGCTGGCGGCGTGCGCGGACGCCGGCGTGCCCGTCGTGGCCACCCTGCACAACTACACGCAGGTCTGTCCGCCCGGCACCCTCCAGCGGGACGGCCGGCCGTGCGCGGAGTGCGTGGGGTCCTCGCCGCTGCCCGCCGTGCGGCACGGCTGCTACCGGGGCTCCCGGCTGGCGACCGTGCCGCTCGCGATCGGTCTGGCCGTCAACCGGCGGCGGTGGTGGTCGGGCGTGGAGCGGTTCTTCTGCATCTCCGCGGCGCAGCGCGACGTCCTGGCCGGGGCCGGGATGCCGGCCGGACGGCTGGCGGTCAAGCACAACTTCGTGCCCGAGCCGGGCGTGCGGCGCACGGGCCCCGGCGAGCACGTGCTCTTCCTGGGCCGGCTCGCGGAGGCCAAGGGCGTACGGCTGCTGATGGCCGCGTGGGACGAACTCGCCGCGGGCGGCGGGCCGGGCGTGCCGCTGGTGATCGCCGGCACCGGGCCGCTGGAGCCGGAGGTGACCGCGTGGGCGGCGGGCCGCGACGACGTGCGCTACGTCGGCCTGTACGACACGGCGCGGTGCCGCGAGGCGATCGCGCGGGCGACGGCCGTGGTGGCGCCCTCGACGTGGCTGGAGGCGTTCGGCCTGGTGGTCGTGGAGGCGATGGCGGCCGGGGTCCCGGTCGTCGCCGCCGGTCACGGCGCGTTCACCGAACTCGTCGAGGACGGGGTGACCGGGCTGCTGCACCGGCCGGGCGACACCGCCTCGCTGGCGGCCGCGCTGCGCCGGATCACCGCCGACCCGGCGCTCGACCGGGAGATGGGACGGGCGGCCCGGCGCCGGTACGAGCAGGGCTTCAGTCCGGCCGTCGGGCTGGAGCGCCTGGAGGAGGGGTACCGCTCCGCGATCGCGGGTCGGTCAGTACCGGCTCACGGCGGGGACACCCGCGTGAGCAGGGGGGATGGGGACAGCACATGACACGATGCCGACTGTGCGGCTCGGAGGCGATGGCGAGCGTCGTCGACCTCGGGGCGACGCCGCCGTGCGAGAGCTTTCTCGCCGCGGACCGACTGGACGATCCCGAGCCGGCGTACCCGCTGCACCTGCGGGTCTGCACCGACTGCTGGCTCGCGCAGATCCCGCCGCTGATCTCGCCGCGGGAGACGTTCGAGGAGTACGCCTACTTCTCCTCCTTCTCGACCTCGTGGGTGGAGCACGCGCGCACGTTCGTCGCCGACGCCGTGGAGAAGGCGGGCCTGGGGCCCGACGCGTTCGTCGTCGAGGTCGCGAGCAACGACGGCTATCTGCTGCGGCACGTGGTGGACCGCGGGATCCGCTGCCTGGGCGTCGAGCCCTCGGTGAACGTCGGCGCGGCGGCGCGGGAGGCGGGCGTGCCCACGCTCACGGCGTTCCTGGACCCGGACACCGGCGCCGCCGTGCGCGCCGAGCACGGCCCGGCGGACCTGGTCGTGGCCAACAACGTGTACGCGCACATCCCCGACGTGACCGGCTTCACGCGGGGGCTGCGGGCGCTGGTCGCCGACGACGGCTGGGTCTCCGTCGAGGTGCAGCACCTGCTGACCCTGATCGAGGAGAACCAGTACGACACGATCTACCACGAGCACTTCCAGTACTACACGGTCGCCTCCGCGATCCGGGCGCTGGACAGCGGCGGACTCGCGCTCGTGGACGTCGAGCTGCTGCCCACGCACGGCGGCTCGATCCGGCTGTGGGCCCGGCCGGCCGAGGCGGCCGGCGAGCCCACCGCGCGGGTGGCCGACGTGCTGGCCCGCGAGAAGGCCGCCGGACTCCAGGAGCTGTCCGGGTACGCCGAGTTCTCCGCCCGGGTCGCCAAGGTGCGCCGGGACCTGCTGAAGTTCCTCGTCGAGGCGGCCGAGCGCGGCGAGACGGTCGTCGGCTACGGCGCCCCCGGCAAGGGCAACACCCTGCTCAACCACTGCGGCATCCGGCCCGACCTGCTCGCGTACACCGTGGACCGCAACCCCTACAAGCACGGCAGGTTCACCCCGGGCACCCGCATCCCGGTCCTGGCGCCCGAGCAGATCGCCGCCGACAAGCCGGACTACGTCCTCGTCCTGCCCTGGAACCTGCGCACCGAACTGGTCGAGCAGCTGTCCTACGTGCACGAGTGGGGCGGCCGGCTGGTCTTTCCCATCCCGGAACTGAGCATTGTCGAGGTCACGCGATGAAGGTCGTCCTGTTCTGCGGCGGTTACGGGATGCGGATGCGCAGCGGCGCCGCCGACGACGTCCCCAAGCCGATGGCGATGGTCGGCCCCCGGCCGCTGATCTGGCACGTCATGCGCTACTACGCGTACTACGGGCACACGGAGTTCATCCTGTGCCTGGGCTACGGGGCCCACCACATCAAGAACTTCTTCCTCACCTACGAGGAGACGACGTCCAACGACTTCGTGCTGCGGGGCGGACGGACCGAGCTGCTGTCCACCGACATCTCGGACTGGACGATCACGTTCGCGCAGACCGGCATCGAGTCGCCGATCGGGGAACGGCTGCGCCGGGTGCGCGAACACCTGGACGGCGACGACATGTTCCTCGCCAACTACGCCGACGTCCTCACCGACGCCCCGCTGCCGCAGATGATCGACTCCTTCGCGCGGCGCGACGCCGGCGCGTCGATGATGGTGGTGCCGCCGCAGTCCTCGTTCCACTGCGTGGACCTGGGCGAGGACGGCCTGGTGGGCGGCATCACCGCGGTGAGCGAACTGCCCCTGTGGGAGAACGGCGGCTACTTCGTCCTGCGCCAGGAGGTCTTCGACCACATCCCGGAGGGCGGCGACCTGGTCGCCGACGGCTGCGCCCAGCTCGCCAAGCGCGGACGGCTGGTGGCGCACCGGCACCGCGGGTTCTGGAAGCCGACCGACACCGTCAAGGAACGGGCCGCGCTCGACGAGGCGTACGCCCGGGGCGACCGGCCGTGGGCCGTGTGGGAACACGACGGCGCCCCGGCGCCCGCCCCGGCGAGGACCGCGTGATACGTCTCGGGGCCGGGCGCCCCGACCGGATCGTCGCCGTGGGCGCGCACTGCGACGACATCGCCATCGGCGCCGGCGGCACGCTGCTGACACTGTGCCGGGCCCGGCCGGGCGTCCGCGTCGACGCGCTGGTGCTCTCCGGTGGCGGAACCGAGCGCGAGCAGGAGGAACAGGCCGCGCTCGCCGCGTTCTGCCCCGGCGCCGACCTGCGCCTGACCGTGCACAAGCTGCCCGACGGCCGGCTGCCCGTGCACTGGGACGAGGCCAAGGCCGCCGTCGAGGAACTGCGCGCCCGGACCGAGCCGGACCTGATCCTCGCCCCGCGCACCGACGACGCGCACCAGGACCACCGCGGCCTGGCCCAGCTCGTTCCCACCGCGTTCCGCGACCACCTCGTGCTCGGCTACGAGATCGTCAAGTGGGACGGCGACCTCGGGCGCCCCACGGCCTACCAGCCGCTCCCGGACGGGGTCGCCGAGCAGAAGGTGCGGCTGCTTCAGGAGCACTACCCCTCGCAGCGGCACCGGCCCTGGTACGACCGGGAGGCCTTCCTCGGGCTGGCCCGGATCCGCGGCATCGAATGCCACGCGCGCTACGCCGAGGCGTTCGCCGTCACCAAACTCACTCTCGATCTGGGGGAATGACCTGTGCGCGTACTGCTGACGGGACACCAGGGCTACCTGGGCACCGTGATGGCCCCCGTGCTCGCCGCCGCGGGACACGAGGTCGTCGGTCTCGACGCCGGCCTGTTCGCCGACTGCGTCCTGGGGCCGGAGCCCGCCGACCCCGACGGCCACCGGGTGGACCTGCGCGACGTCACGGCCGAACACGTGGCCGGCGTGGACGCCGTGATCCACCTGGCCGCGCTCTCCAACGACCCGCTGGGATCGCTGGCGCCGGAGCTGACCTACGACATCAACCACCGGGCGTCGGTGCGGCTGGCCCGGCTGGCCCGCGACGCCGGGGCGCGGCGCTTCCTGTACGCGTCGACCTGCTCGGTGTACGGCGCCGCCGGCGGCGACGAACTCGTGGCCGAGGACGCCCCGTTGCGCCCGGTGACCCCGTACGCGGAGTCGAAGGTGCGGGTGGAGGACGACGTGCACGCCCTCGCCGACGGCGACTTCAGCCCGGTGTACATGCGCAACGCCACCGCCTTCGGGTACTCGCCCCGGCTGCGCGCCGACATCGTGCTCAACAACCTGGTGGGGCACGCCCTGCTGTCCGGCGAGGTCCTGGTCCTCTCCGACGGCACGCCCTGGCGCCCGCTCGTGCACGCCGCCGACATCGCGCGCGCCTTCGCGGCCGCGCTGACCGCGCCCCGCGAGGCGGTGCACGACCGGGCGTTCAACATCGGCAGCGAGGTCAACAACGTCACCGTCGCCGAGATCGCCGGGCAGGTCGCCGAGGCGGTGCCCGGCTCCGAGGTGGTGATCACCGGGGAGAACGGCGCCGATCCGCGGTCCTACCGGGTGGACTTCTCCCGGTTCCGCGCCGCCGTCCCCGGCTTCGACTGCGAGTGGACGGTCAAGCGCGGCGCGCTCGAACTCGCCGACGCCTACCGCACCCACGGACTGACCCGGGAGGCCTTCGAG
Source organism: Streptomyces sp. NBC_00704 (assembly GCF_036226605.1). Classification (NCBI taxonomy): domain Bacteria; kingdom Bacillati; phylum Actinomycetota; class Actinomycetes; order Kitasatosporales; family Streptomycetaceae; genus Streptomyces; species Streptomyces sp. NBC_00704. The sequence goes on along the minus strand of NZ_CP109000.1, from coordinate 6,225,144 downwards.
CAGCGCTTCACCCGGCTGGCCGTGCTGCGCACGGCGTCCGAGGCCGGCTCTGTCGACGACACCCTGCGGTGGCGCCGATGACCGCGCCCGGCGACGAGATGCACGCGCTGGTGCGGCGGATGTACCCGCTGTGCCGCAGCATCACCGGCGACGGGGTGCGCGCCACCCTGGACATCGTCGGCGAGTACCTGCCGCTGACGGTGCACGAGGTGCCGACCGGAACCCGGGTCCTCGACTGGACGGTGCCGCAGGAGTGGAACATCCGCGACGCGTACATCGCCGACGCCGCCGGGAGGCGCGTCGTCGACTTCGCCGCGTCCAGCCTGCACGTGCTCGGCTACAGCGTGCCGGTGTCGGCGAGGATGCCGCTCGCCGAGCTGCGCGAGCACCTGCACACCCTGCCGGAGCACCCGTCCTGGGTGCCCTACCGCACCAGCTACTACCAGCCGCAGTGGGGGTTCTGCCTGTCCCAGGAGACCCTGGACGCGATGCCGGACGGCGAGTACGAGGTGTGCGTCGACTCCACGCTCGCCGACGGCCACCTCACCTACGCCGAGCACGTGGTCCCCGGCGAGGTCACCGACGAGGTGATCGTCTCCTGCCACGTCTGCCACCCGTCGCTGGCCAACGACAACCTGGCCGGCGTCGCGGTGGCGGTGTTCCTCGCACGGGCGCTGGCCGAGCGGAGGCCGCACTACACCTACCGGTTCATCTTCGCGCCCGGCACCATCGGCGCGGTCACCTGGCTGGCCCGCAACGCGGAGCGGGTGGAGCGGGTCAGGCACGGCCTCGTGCTGGCCTGCGCCGGCGACCGGGGGCGTCTGACGTACAAGCAGAGCAGGCGCGGCGACGCGGAGATCGACCGGGTGCTGCGCCATGTGCTGGCCTCCTCCGAACGCCCCCACGACATCAAGGAGTTCACCCCCTACGGCTACGACGAGCGGCAGTACTGCTCCCCCGGGTTCGACCTCGGCGTGGGCTCGCTCAGCCGGACCCCCTACGCCGGCTACCCCGAGTACCACACCTCGGCCGACGACCCGGACTTCGTCACGCCCGAGGCGATGGCGGACACCCTGGCCGTGTGCCGCGAGGCGTTCGCCGTCCTCGACCGCAACCGCAGGTACGTCAACCTCAGCCCCTACGGCGAACCGCAGCTGGGCCGGCGCGGGCTCTACGACTCGCTCGGCGGCCGCAGCGACGCCAAGCAGGCCCAGCTGGCCATGCTGTGGGTGCTCAGCCTCTCCGACGGCGAGCACACGCTGCTGGACGTCGCCGAACGGTCCGGGCTGCCGTTCGACGCCGTCGCCGCCGCGGCCGACGCGCTGCGCGACGCCGAGCTGATCAAGGCGTGAAGCCGGTGACCGCCGAGGGGGAGAATCCGCGGACGACGGCGCCGCCGGCCGGATCCGCCAAGCGCGCCCTCCTCGGCCGGCTGTCCTGGGGCCTCGCCGACCAGGCCGCCTCCAGCATGTCCAACTTCGCGGTGGGCATCTACGTGGCCCGCTCGCTGGGGGTGACCGCGTTCGGCGTGTTCAGCCTGGCCTGGGTGACCTACGGCGTCGTGCTCAACGTCTCCCGCGGACTGGCCACCGACCCGCTCGTGGTGCGCTTCAGCGGACCGCCGGACGCGTCCTGGCGGGGGGCGGTGGCCCGCTCGACGGGCACCGCGCTCGGCGTCGGCACCGGCCTCGGCGCGGCCTGCCTGGTGATCGGCCTCGCGCTGGGCGGCCGGGTGGGGCCCGCGTTCGCCTGCCTCGGCGTCATGCTGCCGGGGCTGCTGCTCCAGGACGCCTGGCGGTTCTCGTTCTTCGCCGCCGGCGCCGGCCGCAAGGCGTTCCTCAACGACCTCGTGTGGGGCGTCGCCCTCGTCCCGGCCATGGTCGTCGCGGCCCGCGTGGGCAGCGTGGCCGCCTTCGTGCTCGCCTGGGGCGCGTCCGCCGCCGCGGCCGCCGCCTACGGCTGCCTCCAGTCCGGCATCCGGCCCCGGCCGGGCGGGGCGCGCGGCTGGCAGCGCGAGCAACGCGACCTCGGATACCGCTACCTGGTCGAGAACGTCAGCCTCAGCGGCGCGAGCCAGCTGCGGGCCTACGGGCTCGGCGCGATCGTCGGCGTCGGCGCGGTCGGCGCGGTGCGCGGCGCCGAACTCCTCCTGGGCCCCTTCCTCGCCGTCCTGATGGGGCTGTCGCTGGTCACCGTCCCGGAAGCGGCCCGGGTGCTGCGGCGGGCCCCGCACCGGCTCGGCGCGTTCTGCCTCCTCCTCGGCGGCGGCCAGGCCGTCGGCGCGCTGTGCTGGGGCGGGGCACTGCTGCTGATGCCGGACCGGTTCGGCGCGGCCGTGCTCGGCGCGGTCTGGCACTCCGCCGCCCAGCTCGTCGTGCCCATCACCCTCGGCGTCGCGGGCGCGGGGCTCGGCACCGGCGCGGCCGCCGGGCTGCGCGCCCTCGGCGCGGCCCGGCGCAGTCTGCGCTCCCAGCTGTTCGCGTCCGCCTGCTACGTCGGCGGCGGACTGGGCGGGGCGGCCCTGGCCGGCGCGGTCGGCTCGGCCTGGGGCGTCGCCGCCGCGACCGTCAGCGGCTCGGCCGTCTGGTGGCTGCAACTGCGGTCCGCCCTGGGCGAGCGGCACCACCACCCCGTTCCCGAAGTGAGGACCACATGAGCGACCGTCCCAGGCTGAGCATCGGCCTGCCCGTGTACAACGGCGAGGAGTACCTGGCCGAGTCCCTCGACGCCCTGCTCGGCCAGAGCTACGAGGACTTCGAGCTGGTCGTCTCCGACAACGCCTCCACCGACGGCACCGAGGACATCTGCCGCCGGTACGCGGCGAAGGACTCGCGCATCCGGTACCTCCGGCTGCCCCGCAACATCGGCGCCGCCCCCAACCACAACCACGTGTTCGCCGAATGCCGGGGCGAACTGTTCAAATGGGCCTCGCACGACGACCTGTACGCCCGGGACCTGCTGCTGCGCTGCGTCGAGGCGCTGGACGAACGGCCCGACGTGATCCTCGCGCACAGCGGCCAGGCGGTCATCGACGGCGACGGCCGGGTGACGGTCCCCTACGAGTACACCCTCGCCACCGACTCGCCGCACGCGCCGGAGCGCTTCCGCAGCCTGCTCTTCGAACCCGGCGGCGACGACTTCTACGGGGTGATGCGCGCCGACGTGCTGCGCCGGGTGAAGCCGCACGACAGCTACCACCACGCGGACCGCACGTTCGTCGCCGAGATCACCCTGCACGGCCCCTTCCACCAGGTCCCGGAGCTGCTGTACTTCCGCCGCGACCACCCCACCCGCGCCGAGCGGGCGAACCCCTCCAAGCGCTCCCGCTGCGTCAACCTGGACCCGCGCCGGGCAGGCCCCCTGCACCCGACGCCCCGGCTGCTCGCCGAGTACGTGTGGGGCTTCGCCTCGGCGATCCGGCGGGCGCCGCTGTCGCCCGCCGACCGGCGCGCCTGCTACCGCCACCTGGCCGCATGGCTGACCAGTCGCTCCCGGCCGGGCGCCGGCGAACGGGTCGAGGACCGCGCCCCGGTCGTCCCCGAGGGACTCGCCGTGTCCGTGGACGCCCTCGTCCCCGGCCGCGAGGGGAGGCGGACATGACACCGGCGGACGCCGCGCCCGTGCGCGTCGGGGTGTTCGGCCTGCTCGGCTCGGGCAACCTCGGCAACGACGGATCGCTGGAGGCCGTCCTCGGATACCTCCGCGCCGAGCACCCGGAGGCCGTCGTGGACGCGCTGTGCGGCGGACCGGAGGCCGTCACCGCCCGGTACGGCATCCCCGCGACGCGGCTGCACTGGTACCGCGGCGAGTACCGGACCGCCTCGCGGGCGGGCGCGATCGCCGGCAAGGGCCTGGGCAAACTCGCCGACGTCTTCCGCACCGCCGCCTGGGTGCGCCGCCATGACGTGGTGATCGTGCCCGGCATGGGCGTCCTGGAGGCCACCCTTCCACTGCGGCCCTGGGGCTTCCCCTACTCCCTGTTCCTGCTCTGCGCGAGCGGCCGGCTGTCGGGCGCCAGGGTCGCGCTGGTCGGCGTCGGCGCCGCCGGGATCGGCAACCGGGCGACCCGCACACTGGTGCGCTGGTCCGCGCGGCTCGCCGCCTACCGGTCCTACCGCGACGCCCCGTCCCGCGAGGCGCTGCGCGCGATGGGCGTGGACACCTCGCACGACGAGGTCCACCCCGACCTCGCCTTCGCCCTGCCGGCGCCGCCGGCGGGCGCGCCCACCGAACCGCCGGGCCGGGTCTGCGTGGGCGTCATGGCCTTCCACGGCGGCGACGACGACCGCGCGCGGGCCGAGGAGATCCACCGGCGCTACCTCGACGGCACGATCCGCTTCGTGCGCGCGCTGGCCCAGGAGGGCAGGCAGGTCCGGCTGCTCACCGGCGACGCCTGCGACGCGCCGGTGGTCGCCGCGATCCTCGACGCCGTGGACTCGCCCCTCGTCACCGCCCCCGAAACGGCGTCGCTCGCCGACCTGATGCGGGAGACGGCCGCCGCCGACGCCGTGGTGGCGACCCGCTACCACAACCTGATCTGCGCGCTGAAGGCCGGCACGCCGACCCTCGCGGTCAGCTACGCGGCCAAGAGCGACGCCCTCATGGCCGAGATGGGGCAGGGCGCGTTCTGCCACCCGGCCCGCGAGGTCGACGCCGACCGGCTGCTGGAGCAGTTCCGGACGCTGGAGAAGAACGCGGCGGACGTCCGGCGGACCCTCGCCGAACGCAACCTGGTCGCCACCGAACGCCTGCACCACCAGTTCGCCGTCCTGACGGCGGCCCTGTTCCCGCCGCCCGACCCCCATCACGCCCAGCCCGCCCACCCCGCCCGGGAGAGCGCATGAAAGCCACCGAGGTCCCGGCCATCGCCGGCGCGTACCTGTTCGAGCCGACGCCGTACGCCGACGAACGCGGCTTCTTCAGCCGCACCTTCGACGCCGACGTCGTCCGCTCGGCGGGCCTCGACCCGGACGCCTTCGTCCAGGACAGCCTGTCCCGCTCGGTGAAGGGCGTGCTGCGCGGCCTGCACCTGCGCTCCGGCGCGGGCGAGGCCAAGCTGGTGCGGTGCTCCTACGGGCGGGTCTTCGACGCCGTCGTGGACCTGCGCCCGGACTCGCCGACCTACCGCAACCTCGCCACCTTCGACCTCTCCGACGACACGCAGCTGACCCTGTACGTCCCGGCGGGCTGCGCGCACGGCTTCCAGGCGCTGACCGACACCGCCGACGTCTCCTACCGGATCGACCGCCGGCACGACCCGGCCGAGGACGTGACGATCGCCTTCGCCGACCCGGAGATCGCCGTGCCCTGGCCGCTGCCGGTCACCTCCATGTCCCGGCGGGACCGGGAGGCGCCGAGCCTCGCCGAGGTCCTGAAGCACCTGCACCAGAAGGAAGGCTGAGGCCACCGTGGACACCACACACACCCCGGCCGCCACGGCGGCCACGTCCGCCGCCGACACCGCGGCAACCGCGGACACCGAGGCCGTCACAGGCCCTGAATCCGCCGCGACCGCTGAAGCCCTCGCGGACGCCGGCGCCGCAGACACCGCGGGCGCCGCAGACATCGCGGGCAGCGCTGCCGACGCCGACTCGGGAGAACTCCGCCTGCCCCGGTCGCGGCAGGCCAACGAGCGGCTGCACGCCATGGTCCCCGGAGGCGCGCACACCTACGCCAAGGGCGACGACCAGTACCCGGAGAACCTGGCCCCGGTCATCAGCCACGGCCGCGGCGCCCACGTGTGGGACGTCGACGGGAACCGCTACATCGAGTACGGCTCGGGCCTGCGGTCGGTCAGCCTCGGCCACGCGCACCCGCGGGTGACCGAGGCGGTGCGACGCGAACTCGACCGCGGCAGCAACTTCGTCCGGCCGTCCATCGTGGAGGTCGAGGCCGCCGAACGCTTCCTGGCCACGGTGCCGACCGCCGAGATGGTGAAGTTCGCCAAGAACGGCTCCGACGCCACCACCGCAGCGGTCCGCCTCGCCCGCGCCGCCACCGGACGTCCACGCGTGGCCCTCTGCGCCGACCACCCCTTCTTCTCCACCGACGACTGGTTCATCGGCACCACCCCGATGGCCGCCGGCATCCCGGCGGCCACCACCGACCTGAACCTCTCGTTCCCCTACGGGGACCTGGCCGCCGCGGAAGAACTGCTCACCCGTCACCCGGGTGATATCGCCTGCCTGATCCTCGAACCCGCCACCCACACCGAACCGCCCCCCGGCTACCTCGCCGGCCTGCGCGACCTCGCCGACCGGCACGGCTGCGTCCTGATCTTCGACGAGATGATCACCGGCCTGCGCTGGTCCGAGGCGGGCGCCCAGGGCCTGTACGGCGTCGTCCCGGACCTCTCCACGTTCGGCAAGGCCCTGGGCAACGGGTTCGCCGTCTCCGCGCTCGCCGGACGCCGCGACCTGATGGAGCGGGGCGGACTGCGCCACTCCGGCGAGCGGGTGTTCCTGCTGTCCACCACCCACGGCGCGGAGACACACTCCCTGGCCGCGTCGATGGCGGTGCTGGCCACCTACTCCGAGGAGGGCGTCACCGCACGGCTGCACGCCCTCGGCGAACGGCTGGCCGCGGGAGTCCGCGGGGCCGCGTCCGCCATGGGCGTCGGCGACCACGTCGTGGTCCGGGGCCGCGCCAGCAACCTGGTCTTCGCCACCCTCGACGAGAACCTCCGGCCGTCGCAGGAGTACCGCACCCTGTTCCTGCGCCGACTGCTGGCGGGCGGCGTGCTCGCCCCGTCGTTCGTGGTGAGCAGCGCGCTCACGGACGCCGACATCGACCACACCGTCGACGCGGTGGCCCAGGCGTGCGCGGTCTACCGCAAGGCGCTGGACACCGCCGACCCCACCCCCTGGCTGGGCGGCCGCCCGGTGAAACCGGTCTTCCGCCGCACAGCGTGAACCGCACCGCCGCCCCGGCACGAGCGGGGGCGGCACCCGGCAGCCGCCGCCGCGGCACGGCGTACGGCGAGCGCGGTGGCGGGCCGTCTCGCTCACTCCCTGACCGTCCCATCCACCGCCCGCCACGCCGTCCGATCCACCGCCCGCCGCGCCGTCCGGCCTGCCGCCTGCCCCGCCGTCCCGCCTACCGCCTGCCGCACCGTCCGACCTACGGCCCGCCACACCGTCCGGCCTACCGCCGCCCCGCCGTCCCGTCTACCGCATGCCGCACCGTCGGGCCTACCGTCCGCCGCGCCGTTCGGCCTACCGTCCGGCCTGCTTTCGGAACCGCCGGTCAGCCTGACGTCCGGCCTGACATGTCGTCCGGCCCGCCGTGCAGGCTCGCGTCCGGCCTGCCGTCTGCCCCGCCGTCCCGCCTACCGCCTGCCGCGCCGTCGGGCCCACCGTCCGCCGCGCCGTTCGGCCTACCGTCCGGCCTGCTTTCGGAACCGCCGGTCAGCCTGACGTCCGGCCTGACATGTCGTCCGGCCCGCCGTGCAGGCTCGCGTCCGGCCTGCCGTCTGCCCCGCCGTCCCGCCTACCGCCTGCCGCGCCGTCGGGCCCACCGTCCGCCGCGCCGTTCGGCCTACCGTCCGGCCTGCTTTCGGAACCGCCGGTCAGCCTGACGTCCGGCCTGACATGTCGTCCGGCCCCCCGTGCAGGCTCGCGTCCGGCCTGTCGTCCGGCCCGCCGTGCAGGCTCGCGTCCGGTCTGTCGTCCAGGCTCACGTCCGGTCTGTCATCCGGCCCGCCTTCCGGTCGGCGGGCCGCGCGGTCGACGAGCCATCCGGTCGCCGGTACCACCGCCAGCGCGGTGAAGAAGCCGCCCAGGGCGTCGGTCGGGTAATGCGCGCCCAGGGCCACCTGCGCCCAGCCCATCGCGGCGCCGGCGACCAGCGCGAAGCCGAGCACGAGTGCCATGCCGGCCGTTCTGCCGAGGCCGAGAAGGCCGGTCGCGAGCAGCGCCACCGCCAGGGCCAGCGCGGTGGCGAACGTGGTGTGGCCGCTCGGGTAGGAGAGGTTGCCGTCACCGTGGATGGTGCGCCCCACCAGGTGCTTGAGCAGCGTCGCGACCGCCACGCCCGCTCCGGCCCCGGCCACGGTCAGCACCGCCGCACGAGGACGCCGCAGCAGCAGACAGCCCGCCACGAGGACCGCCACCAGCAGCACCGACCCCACGGGCTCCCCCAGGAAGTCCAGGGCGAGCGCGAGACGCCGCCACGGCGGACCCACGCCGTCCGCTTCCGGGCTGCTGATCCGCCTGTCCACCCCGCCGGGCTCGCTGCCGCCGGCGTACAGGATCCCGAGCAGGGCGACGGACAGCCCCGCGAGTCCCGCGACCGTCCCGAGCCACCCGCGAAGCACCGGAGGCAGCACCGGGTGCGCCGACCGGCCGGTCACCGGCCCACCGCATCCGGCCGGACGGAACACGCCGCGCGCACACCGCGGCAGACCGGCATCCGCCGGCGCCCACTCCCCACCCACGACCCCCTGACGTCACACCGCCCTACGACGGCGCCCTCTCCTTCTCCAATGACCGAGAAGGCCGAAGGGTTCCCCGACTCGGGGAAAAGCCGTGGAAGCGGAGGGAGGCGCCCGCGAAGGGACGAACCCACGGGCTGCCACATCGGGGACGACCGCACCCGGACCCCTGCTTCCGTGCAAACGCACATGCCATGCCAGAGAACCCTTGACCCGGATCATGCCAAGCCACAAGAGACTCTCACCTCGCACCTGCGGCATCATGGTCAGCGCACGCATACTCACCGGATCGAAGACGCGGACGTCGCTCGGCTCGGGAGACAGCAGACGCGTCCGTCAGGACCAGAGAGAGGGAGCACCCGTGATGACCCGTTCCGCGCGCCGGAGCCGTCGGACGCTGCGGGCGGTCGGTGCGGGCGCCGCGGCCCTGCTGGCACTGAGCGCCTGCTCGTCGTCCGGCTCCGGCTCGTCCGGGACGTCGGGCGACTCAGCTGCGGCCTCCGCTTCGGACAAGCTGTCCGGCACGGTCACGGTCTTCGCCGCCGCCTCGCTGGAGGAGAGCTTCACGACGCTGGGCGAGGAGTTCGAGAAGGCGCACCCGGGCACGAAGGTCGCCTTCAGCTTCGGCGGCAGCGACACGCTCGCCGCCAGCATCACCGCCGGCGCCCCCGCCGACGTCTTCGCCTCGGCCAGCCCGAAGACCATGGCGATCGTGACGGACGGCGGCGACGCGGAGGGCACGCCCGCCACCTTCGTGCGCAACCGGCTGGAGATCGCCACCCTGCCCGGCAATCCCGACGAGATCGCCTCCCTGAAGGACCTCACGAAGTCCTCGCTGAAGGTCGTGCTGTGCGACAAGGCGGTGCCGTGCGGGGCCGCCGCCCACAAGGCCCTGGACGCGAGCGGGCTCGAGCTCACTCCGGTCTCCTACGAGGAGGACGTCAAGTCGGCCCTGAACAAGGTGGTCCTGAAAGAGGCCGACGCCGCGGTGGTCTACAGGACCGACGTGAAGGCCGCGGGTGACAAGGTGGAGGGCGTGGACTTCCCCGAGTCGGCCCAGGCCGTCAACGCATACCCGATCACGCTGCTCAAGGGCTCGGAGAACACCGGGACCGCCAAGGCGTTCATCGCGCTGGTGCGGTCCGCCGTCGGCCAGAAGGTCCTGACCGACGCCGGGTTCCTCCGGCCGTGACCTCCCCGCCCCCCGACAAGGCCGGCGCCGCGGACACCGTGACCGGTGGCCCGCGCCGACGCCGCGTCCGCGGAGCCCCGGCGGGCCGCGGCCTCGGCGGCGCCCCGCTGCCCCTTCTCCTGCCCGCGCTGCTCGGGCTGGCGTTCCTGGTCCTCCCCCTCGTCGCCCTGCTGGTCCGGGCCCCCTGGCGGAGCATGCCCGACCTGCTGACGAGCACCGAGGTGTGGCAGGCGCTCCGGCTGTCCCTGGTCTGCGCGACGGCGGCGACCGCGGTGAGCCTGGTGTTCGGGGTGCCGCTGGCCTGGCTGCTGGCACGGGTCGAGTTCCCGGGACGCGGTCTTCTCCGGGCGCTGGTCACCCTTCCGCTGGTGCTGCCGCCGGTGGTCGGCGGCGTCGCCCTGCTGATGGCGCTCGGCCGCAACGGGGTCCTGGGCCGGTGGCTGGACTCCTGGTTCGGGATCACGCTGCCGTTCACCACCGCCGGGGTCGTCGTCGCGGAAGCCTTCGTGGCGATGCCGTTCCTCGTCATCAGCGTCGAGGGCGCTCTGCGCGCCGCCGACCCGCGCTACGAGGAGGCGGCCACGACGCTCGGCGCCTCGCGCTTCACCGCGTTCCGCCGGGTCACGCTGCCGCTCGTCGCCCCCGGCATCGCGGCCGGCGCCGTGCTGGCGTGGGCCCGGGCGCTCGGCGAGTTCGGCGCGACGATCACCTTCGCCGGCAACTTCCCCGGCCGCACCCAGACCATGCCGCTCGCCGTGTACCTGGCGCTGCAGAGCGACCCGCAGGCCGCGATCGCCCTCAGCCTCGTCCTGCTGGCCGTCTCGATCGCGGTGCTGGCCGGGCTGCGCGACCGATGGATGACCGCCTCATGAGCGACACCGGGAAGACCACGCAGGACGCGCGCCCCGCACCGGGACCGGCCGACGCGCCCGACGCGGCCGGGGAAGGGCTCGACGCCCGGCTGCTGGTCGAGCGCGGCTCCTTCCGCCTCGACGTGGCGCTGACCGCGGCGCCGGGTGACGTCGTCGCGCTCCTCGGCCCCAACGGCGCAGGCAAGACGACCGCGCTGCGCGCCCTCGCCGGCCTCGTCCCGCTCACGGACGGCCACCTCCGCCTGGACGGGGCCGAGTTGCACCGCACGCCGCCGGAGTCCCGCCCGGTCGGCGTCGTCTTCCAGGACTACCTGCTCTTCCCCCACCTCACCGCGCTGGACAACGTGGCCTTCGGGCCGCGCTGCCACGGCGCGACCAAGGCGCAGGCACGCGCGCGGGCCGCGAAGTGGCTGGAGCGGATGGGCCTCGCCGGCCACGCCGGCAGCAAGCCCCGCAAGCTCTCCGGCGGCCAGGCACAGCGCGTCGCCCTCGCACGGGCCCTGGCCACCCACCCGCGCCTGCTGCTCCTCGACGAGCCGCTCGCCGCCCTCGACGCCCGCACCCGCCTCGACGTCCGCGCGCAACTGCGGCACCATCTGGCCGAGTTCGAAGCGGTGGCCGTGCTCGTCACGCACGACCCGCTGGACGCGATGGTCCTGGCCGACCACCTCGTCGTCATCGAGGACGGCCGCATCGTCCAGCAGGGCGGCCCGGCCGACATCGCCCGCCACCCGCGCACCGACTACATCGCCCACCTCGTCGGGCTCAACCTCTACCAGGGCGAGGCGCAGGGCCACACGGTCCACGTCGGGAGCGGCCCCGCGACCACGACCGGGATCACCACCGGGACCGGGACCAGGACCACCATCACGACCACCGAGGACCTCACCGGCCCGGTCTTCGTCGCCTTCCCGCCCAGCGCGGTCACCCTGCACCGGGACCGCCCCACCGGCTCCAGCGCACGCAACCTCTGGCGGTGCGAGATCGCCGGCCTGGACACCCGCGGCGACCGGATCCGCGCCGACCTCACCGGCGAACTCCCCCTCGCCGCCGATCTCACGACGGTGGCGGCGGCCGAACTCGGCCTGCATCGCGGTGTCGCGGTGTGGGCGACGGTCAAGGCGGCCCAGACGCACGCGTACCCGGCCTGAGCGTCCGGGCGGACGCGCGGGGTCCGCGGCGGCCCCGGACCGCTGCCCGGAATGGGCGGTAGACCAGTGGCGTTCCAGCCCTCGAACCGACGGGAGGGCGCAGCCCCCCGGAGTGACGGGAGAGCACAGCCCCTCGGAGGGTGGCGGGGCGCCTACCAGTAGGTGCGCGTGACCCTGTCAGGCAGTCGCCCCTGCCGTTCGCCTTCCTGAAGTACGGCCCCTCTCATCCCGTCCTGCCCCTCGGAGCCTCGTCGGAGTCGGTCCGCACCTGTGGGGGTGAGTGCTCCGCCGCCTGCGCGCCCTGTGCCGTGGCGAGGGGGCCCAGGTGCTGTGCGGCGCTGTCCAGCAGTCCGAGGTCGGCCTTGGTGTGCGCGATGGCGGCGTCGATCAGGACGGCTACCAGCGGCTCGTCGGCGTGAGCGCGGCGCTGCCGGCCCAGGCCCGCGAGCTCGGACATATATGTCTGCCGCTGCGCCTCGATCAGCGTGTCCAGGGCCTGCGGGCCCAGCGCGACAGCGCCGAGGAGCTTCAGGAACAGCTCGTCGCGGAAGCCGCCGACGCGCACCCAGGCGGTGGTCGCCCAGGAGCGCAGCTCGGCCTCGCCCGCCTCGGTGAGCGTGTAGAGGTTCTTGTCGGGCCGGTCGGTCTGTGTGACCTGCGAGCGCGAGACATAGCCGTCACGGACCAGCCGTTCGAGGATCTGGTAGAGGTGACCGATGTTCAGGCCGCCCCACTGCGGGCCGACGGCCTCCTCGAACCGGGCCTTGAGTTCGTATCCGTGATTCGGTCGCCGGGTCAGCAGCGCGAGCACGGCGTGATGGAGCGGCATACATATCCCTTCTACATTGTGACAACATACCCCTGAATTGTCGCAATGCAGGGGCGGCGGCGCAGGTGCCGCGCGGTACGAGGGCGAGGTTGCATCCATGGCTGTGAGCGTGGCGTTGCGCGGGGTGAGCCGCCGGTATCCCGGCCTGACCGCCCTGGACGAGATCGACCTGGAGGTCGCGGCCGGCGAGGTGGTGATGCTGACCGGGCCGTCCGGCGCCGGCAAGTCCACCGTCCTGCACGTGACGGGCGGCATGGACCAGCCCGACGAGGGGCACGTCGAGATCGACGGCGCACGACTGATACCCCGGGATCTGGACCGTCACCGGCGGCGTGTCGGCTTCGTCTTCCAGCGCTTCCACCTGCTGCCCGCGCTGACCGCGCTGGACAACGTGCTCGCCCCCGTCCTGCCGCGCAGAGTGGACTTCGACCGGCGTGCGCGCGGCATGGAGCTGCTCGAGGCCGTCGGCCTGAACCAGCGGGCCGACGCCCTGCCCTCGCAGTTGTCGGGCGGCCAGCAGCAACGCGTCGCCGTGGCACGGGCGTTGATCAACCGGCCGGGACTGTTACTGGCCGACGAGCCCACGGGCAACCTGGACAGCGTCATCGGGCGGGAGATCATCGACCTGCTGATGTCGCTGCGCGAGCGCTACGGGATGACGATGCTGATCGCCACGCACGACGCGGAGGTCGCCGCCGGCGGCGACCGGGTGGTGCGGCTCCAGGACGGCAGGATCACCTCGGACCAGCGGATCACACCCTCCGGCGACGTGCTGCACCGGCTGGGGGGCCTGCGCCCGTGATGGCGATGATCCTCGACCAGCTACGGCGGCGGCGCGGGCGCGCGCTGGCCCTGGCCGCCGGCATCCTGGTGGCGGCGACCAGCTTCACCCTGCTGACCGCGACCGTGAGCACGAGCCAGGCGACCACCGTGGGCACGGTACGGAAGAACGCACGCTCCGCGTACGACGTCCTGGTGCGCCCGCCCGACGCGCAGACGGACGTGGAGCGGCGCAGCGGTCTGGTCACGCCGAACTTCCTGTCCGGCACGTTCGGCGGCATCACCGTCGACCAGTACCGGCGCATCCGCGGCATGGCCGGGATCGACGTGGCCGCACCGGTCGCCAACATCGGCTATCTCATGGTGGCGAGCACCGTCACCGTGGACGTGTCCCGCTTCCTGGACGGCGAGGCGTCCCGGCAGATCCTGCGCATCCGCCCCACGCTCACCTCCGGACTGGGCAGTTACCGCACCTCGGACGAGTACGTCTACCTCACCCGCTCCCCCCTGACGTCGGCCTCGGAGTCGGACGGCCTCTTCGAGTCCGACACCCTGGAGGCGGGTGCGGCCGACAAGAGCACCCGGCGGTACCGCATCAAGGGGAAGTACGACGTCTGCTTCTACTTCAACCGGGACAAGACCGAGCAGACCCAGTTCAACCTGGATCTGCCGCTGAAGCCGAACATCATCGCCGAGGACCTCAGGGACCGGTCGCCGTTCGACCCGGACCTGAGTTCGCACATGAACTGCCAGTCCGGCCAGGACAAGGCCACCATCGACGTTCCGGTCAGCTACCCCGTGCTGCTGGCCGCCGTCGACCCGGTGGCCGAGGACCGGCTGGTGGGCCTGGGCGACACCATCGCCTCGGGCCGGATGCTCACCGAGCGGGACAAGCCGTGGAGGGTGTCGGGCGCCAAGAGCGTCCACGGAAGCCACGACCGCTACATCCCGGGGCTGCTCAGCGACACCCCCCTGACCACCGGCATTCTCGACGCCACCGTCGAGCGGCTCGACGTCGGCGACCCGGCCGGGCTGCCGTCGAAACTGGGCAACCCGGCAGCCGCCGGCTTCGTCCGGAACCTGCCCGGCACCACGGTGGGCAGAACCCGCGTCGACCTGAGCAAGGGCTACCGGAAGGCACTGACCGAGGACTCGTTCGACACCGGCAGCTACTGGACGGTCGGCCCGGTCACCTACCTCCGGACGCCCGACGGCGGCCTCGCCGCGCAGTCGCAGCCCCCGCAGAAGCCCGGCCTGTGGATCACCAACTCCAACCGGCAGCCGTTCCCCAACGTCCCCGAGGAGAACCACCAGGGCACCCAGTACCGGAAGGTGACCAGTCACGCCGCCACGAACTGCATCGGACTGGGCACGTGCGACGGCGTCGACTCCGGACGCCTGCCCAATCCCTTCGTCCACCTGGTCGGCCGCTACGACACCGGCAGACTGCCCGGCTTCTCACCCCTGTCCGACACCCCCCTGGAGACCTACCAGACGCCGCAGGTCACCGGTGCGGACAGCGCGACCCGAGCGAAGCTCCACGGCAAGCCCCTCCAGCCCGACCGCAACCTCGGCGGCTACGTCAGCCCGCCGCCCACCATGCTGACGACGATGGACTCCATCACCGCGCTCACCAAGAGCCGTCGGATCCCGAGCCTCCAGGACAAGGCGCCGGTCAGCGCGATCAGGATCCGGGTGGCAGGAGTGACCGGCGTCGACACGGCCTCCCGGGCGCGGGTGAACGCGGTGGCC
The DNA here is from genome assembly GCF_036226605.1 of Streptomyces sp. NBC_00704. NCBI lineage: Bacteria > Bacillati > Actinomycetota > Actinomycetes > Kitasatosporales > Streptomycetaceae > Streptomyces > Streptomyces sp. NBC_00704. Next base: position 6,210,137 of record NZ_CP109000.1, on the reverse strand, counting down.
GGGAAGATCCGGGCCACCTACCCCCGGCTCCAGGTCGACGTCACCGTCGGCAGCTCGCCCGCGCCGCAGACGGTGGCCCTGGGCGACTCGGCACAGGTGACTGAGCGTTGGGTCGCCAAGGGCGTGGCACTGCGCATCCTCCGGGCGGTGGACACCAAGAGCGCGGTGCTCTTCGTCCTGGTCCTCGTCGTGTGCGCGCTCTTCCTCGGCCAGGCCGCGCTGGCCTCGGTGCGCTCACGTCGCACCGAGATCGGCACGCTGCGCTGCCTCGGCTGGAGCGGCGGCGAAGTGCTCCGCCTGGTCCTCGCCGAACTGGCGCTGATCGGCCTCGCCGCAGGAGCCGTGGGCACGGTGCTCGCGTACGTGCTGGGCCGCATGCTGGGTCAGCCCGAAGCCGGCGCCAAGTCACTCCTCGTCCTCCCGGTGGCGCTCCTCCTGGCCACCGCGGCGGGCCTGATCCCCGCCTGGCTCGCCACCCGGCTGGGCCCGATGGAAGCCGTCCGGCCCCCGGCGACGGCGGTCCGCCGCACGCACCCGGTGCGTTCGGTGGCCGGACTGGCCGTGCTCAACCTGCTGCGGGTACGGGGCCGCACGCTGCTGGGCGCGGCCGGGCTGGCGCTGGGGGTGGCCGCCTTCACGGTGCTGCTCGCCCTGACACTGGCCTTCCGGGGCGAGGTGGCCGGGTCGCTGCTCGGCAGTGCCGTGGTGGCGCAGGCGCGCGAGGCGGACTACTTCAGCGTCGCCCTGTCCCTGCTGCTGGGCGCCGCCGGCGCCATCGACGTCCTGGTCCTCTCGCAGCGCGAACGCGCCGCCGATCTCGCGGTGCTGCGCGCGACGGGCTGGACCGATCGCGAGCTGGCCAGGCTGACCCTCTACGAGGGAATCGGCCTGGCTCTGCTGGGCGGCCTGTCCGGAGCGGTGGCCGGCCTGGCCGGGGTGCTGGCCCTCGGCCGGGGCGTGCTGCACGGACACCTGTTCCCGGTCGCCGGCGCCGCACTGCTGGCCACGCTCGCGGCGACCGCCCTGGTGGTGGCGGCCCTGGCGGTGCCGATCCGGCGGCTGTCCCGCATCGCCCCCGCCCATCTGCTCGCCACCGACTGAGGCGGGCACCACTCTCTTCCACCCCGGTCACGGGCTCACGCGGGAGTCGCGAACACGCACTCCGCCCAGACGGTCTTGCCCGGACCTGTGGGCCTGAGGTGCCAGCCCCAGCGGGTGGCGAGCGCCGCGACCAGGAGCAGCCCCCGGCCGCCGGTGTCCTGCGAGCCGGGAGCGGGCAGCATCGCCGGTTCGGGCGGCGTGCGTTCGGTACGGGTGTCGGTGACCTCGATCCTGACCGTGCGGGCGGGTTCGCTCACGCGCAGGAGCAGGTGGAAGTCCCGGCTCGGGACGTGGCCGTGCCGTACGGCGTTGGCGGTCAGCTCGCCGACCACCAGCGCGATCGATTCGTGCGGGCCGGTGCCGTAGGGGACGCCCCAGGCGTCCAGCCGGTGCGCGGCCAGTCGGCGGGCGAGGCGGGCGCCCCGCGGGGTGGAGGTGAAGCACATGTCGAAGGTGCGGCTCAAGTCACCGCCGGGTCCCACGGGTTGCGAGGTGCTGATGAGGCTGGGGAGTTGGCTCGTCATGCCGCCAACGGTGTCCCCGGTCGCGTAGCGTGACCAGTGGTGACACACCGACGCGGAACGTTGTACGCGTGGAGGCGGTACGGGTACGAGCCGGGCGGCGTGACGGAGGCGGCCGTGACGGCGTTGGGCCAGGGAGGCGGTGGCGATGACCGAGGGCACGGACGAAAGGGCCGAGACCGTGGTGGCGGACGACTCGGGGCAGGCGACGGCGGACACGTCCGGCCAGGCCGTGGTCGTCGCGTTCGGGCACACGCTGAAGACGCTGCGGATGCGGGCGGGCCTGGAGCGCGAGGAGTTCGGACGGCGCATCGGATACTCGGCGTCCACGGTCGCGTCGTACGAGCAGGGACGACGCATCCCGGCGCCCCGAACCATCGAGCGGGCGGACGAGGTTCTGGACGCGGGCGGACTGCTGACGGTGTGGAAGGAGCAGGTGGAGCGGGCGCAGTATCCGGTGTTCTTCCAGGGGATGGCGACGCTTGAGAAGGGGGCTCTGGAGCTGCTCATGTACGACACCCATGTCGTCAACGGCCTGCTCCAGACCGAGGAGTACATGAGGGCCCTGCTCGCCATGCGATGTCCTCCCCTTGATCAGGAGACGATCGAGCAACGGGTGACCGCCCGGCTGGCCCGGCAGGACATCTTCGACCGTCGGCCCGCACCACTGCTGAGCTTCGTCATCGACGAGGCGGTGTTGCGGCACCGCTACGGCGGCAAGGACGTCCTACGCGGGCAGTTGGAACACCTTCTGCTGGCCGGCGACAAGCGGAACGTGGAGATTCAGGTCATGCCGGTCGAGTGCGAGGACAACGCGGGGGTGAATGGACCGTTCACGGTCCTCACACACAAAGACGGCAAGAGGTTCGCGTACTCGGAGGGTTATGCGACCAGCACCCTCGAGACCGACTCGGAGCAGACGGTTCTCGCCGCCGCCCGCTATGGGATCATCCGATCGCAGGCTCTCACTCCGCGAGAGTCACTGAAGTCGATCGAAGGGTTGTTGGGATCGCTATGAGCAACGCTGAGTCCTCAACCTCCGCCTCCGACCTCACCTGGTTCAAGAGCAGCTACAGCGGAACCGAAGGCGGACAGTGCATCGAGGTCGCGGCCGACAGGGGAACCGTGCACATCCGTGACTCCAAGGCCGTCGCCGGACCCGTCGTCCGTGTGTCGCGTGAGGCGTGGGCCGGGTTCGTCGGGGAGGCCTGACGGCCGTACGCGAAAGCGTGAGCCCTGTCGTCTGGTCAAGGACGGCAGGGCTCCTCGCGGGCGAGGCGCCGGAAGTCACTGCGCATGCCGCCCGCGACGGTGGACGGCCCTGTCTTCCCGCGCGGGTCTTCCCGCGCCACCGGGCACGGCTCACTGAGGCGGAGCGCCCAGCGGGCTCGCGGCCAGCGCACGCGCGGTGCCGTGCAGATTGGCGGCCATCGCGCGGCCGGTCTTGTGCGCCCAGTCGTGACCGCGTCGGTCGTCGAGGTAGTCCGGACCCGGCCCGGGGCCCAGGTGCCAGTAGGTCCACGACTGGCCGGGCACGGTGTAGCCGATGTCGCACAGGGCGCCGTTGATCTCGCTGATCACGTGGTGGGCCCCGTCCTCGTTCCCGGTGACGACGACTCCCGCGACGCGGTTGTAGGCGACGGGGCGGTCCTCGTCGTCCGTCTCGGAGAGCATGGCGTCCATGCGTTCCAGCACCCGCTGGGCGACCGAGGACGGGCGGCCGAGCCAGGTCGGGGACGCGATGACGAGGATCTGCGCCCGCAGCAGCGCGGCGTGCACCGCGGGCCAGTCGTCACCGGCGGCGACGGCTTCGCTGACCACGCCGGGGTGGATGTCGAGATCCACGGCCCGGACGTACTCGACCTCGACGCCCGCGTTCTCCGCCAGCCAGTCGCCGACGACCTGGGCCAGTGCGGCGGTGTTGGACGGCTCGGGGGACTTCTTGAGCGTGCAGTTGATCACCAGTGCCTTCATGACACAGCCGTACCCCGCCGCGGGCGGACGACTCCGCCGGGCCACCCGACCGGACCAGGAAGCCACCGGACCAAGAAGGCCCCGGGCCGACGCTCGGGCGACCGGGCGGACTACGTGGGAGCGACGTTTCGTCCCGGCTCCATGGTGAAACAGGGGCTCAAGGCCAAGGTCCAGGAAAAGCTCCCCGGCAGCCGCCACCGCGACGACCGCCCCGGCGCCGGCAAGCACGACAGCACCGAACAGAACAAGTGAGCCGGTACACGGACCTGAGCCGCAAGGCCCGTGGCCGCAAAGGCCGACGCCGTGGGTCAGCGGTCGAGCCGGGCGCCACTTCCGCTCATCCTTCGACGCCGGTGGAGGTGTGGGGGGCGCCGACGGGTTTCGACTCCGGGGAGCCACGCTGGCGCAGGTACACGGAGAGGATGGCCATGGACGCGACGGCCAGCAGCTCGGACTGCCAGTTCTGAAGGCTGCGGCTCCAGAAGTCGGCGGAGGCGATGTACTGCGTCCAGCTGACCGGGGCTTGCAGCTGCCTCAGCTGCTGCTCGTTGTAGGCGGCGACGCCCGCGACGGACTGAGCCAGCCAGGACAGGAGGAACAGCGCGCCCATCACCAGGCCGAGGGACCGGGAGAACACCGCCTGACGCACTCCGCCGCTCTTCGCCCAGCGCGGGGAGTCCGGGCCCGCGTGCTCGCCGACGCGCTGGTCCTCGTCCGATTCCGGACCGGCCTTGTGCATCTCCTTGGACTCCGGTGAGCCGCGTTGGAGCAGCCAGACGGTGGCGAAGATGTACAGGAAGAACTGCAGGTACTCCGACTGCCAGTTCTCCGTCACGTCCACGGCGAAGTCCGAGGACGTCAGGTAGTCGAGGAAGCCGATCTGCGCGAGGCCGTCGGTGGCGAGCTGGTTGTCGAACTCCGTCCAGCCCGCGATCGCCTGCCCGGCGAGTGCGAGCAGGAACGCGCATCCGAAGCTCAGAGTCATGCCGTTGTCCCGGACGAAGCGGCGCATGCGGCTTCCCACGGTGTCGGCCTTGTTCTGCTCCGAGGGGCCGGACGGGGGCGGCGACGTGGGGGCGGTCATCGCTGCATCAGTCCCACCGCGATGAAGTAGGCCAGGCCTCCCAGGACGACGGTCAGGCAGAGGGTGAACATGGTGCGCATGCGTCAGCTCCCTTTGACCGAGCACTCATAGGGCCGACCGGGGCGGGGCTCGCACCCGGCGGCGACGATCTTCCAGCCGCCCGGGAACTGCGAGAGGAACAACGTGTCCGAAGCCAGCACGGCGCGTGCCTGACGGCCATGGACGTCCACGCCACGAACCGGTCCCCCGGCAGGGAGGCCTTGGGTTTCAATGGCGTCGGCGCATGCCTTCTTCGCCGCACTCTCCACCTCCTGGCGTGTCTGCGGGGCGAGAGCCGTGCACAGTGCCGCCCCGTCGCCTTCGCTCAGTGCCTCCTCGAAAGCCGCGGCCGCCGTGGAGACTTGCGCCCGGCGCTGCCCGGTGCCGCCGCAGGCGGCCAGGAGCAACAGGAACACGCAGAGCGACAGGGCCCGAGCCCTGGTGAGACGCCGGCCTCGTCCACGCACGCTGACTCCCTTTCGCCGCGCCCACGCGAACTCCGCCGTCGCGGCCGCCCAGCCGACCGCGGCGGCGGCCGCGGCCCCGCGACGGCCGGCGAGGGCGAGTGCGCACGCCGCGGCGCCGGCCGCGGTGATCGCCAGATGGCGGCGCAGGCGTCCGCGCGGCGCGCCGGCCCTCGCCCACCAGTGGGGGCCGTGCAGGTAGCGCATCAGGGCGTCGTCGGCGTTGCCGCGCTGGGCCCGCAGGGACGCCCAGCGGTCGGCGGAGCGCACGGGATGGCGCGTGGTGCGGCAGCCCTGCCGGATGCTCCACCCGGCGTCCAGTATCCGCAGTGCGAGGTCGGCGTCCTCGCGGAAGGCCCGGCGGAAACGCTCGTCGAAGCCCCCGACCTGCTTGAGCGCGTCGGCGCGGTAGACCATGTCGGCGGTGATCCAGCGGGCCCGGGCGAGGCCGGCCGTCCCCCGCTCCCAGTCGGTGGGGCGGCGCTCACCGGGCAGCGGGACGGCGATGACGCCCTGGACGCCGGCGGTGTCGGGGGACGCGTCGGCCAGGTCCCGCGCCAGCTGCTCGCACCAGTGCGGGCCCACCTGGACGTCGTCGTCGAGGAACGCCACCCACGGGGCGGCGACCGCGTGCCGTCCGGTGTTGCGGGCGGCCGCGGGACCGCGCCCGCCGCTCGCCACGACGAACGTGCGCCCGCGCAGGTCACCGAGGACGCTCAGCGCGCGCTCCAGCGCACCGGGGTCGGACGCGGAGTCGGGCCGGTCGTCCACGAGGACGATCTCCTGCGGCTTCGGGCCGCTCGCGGCGGCGAGCGCCGTCAGGCAGTCCGTGAGGGTGTCCCGCACGAGCGTGGGAATCACGACGGCGTACGCCGTATCCATGCCGGTCACGAGAACGCCTTCCCCCGGCGCACCGCGTACGGTCCGATCGCCAGCAGGTCCACGGGCGCCGAGCCGAAGCACTCCAGGGCGTCGCGGGGATCGTCCACCATGGGGCGGCCCGCGGTGTTGAGACTGGTGTTGACGACGACGGGCAGCCCGGTGCGCCGTTCGAAGCCGCGCAGCATCCGGGCCACCAGGGGTTCCTGCCGCTCGTCGACGGTCTGGATGCGGGCGGTCCCGTCGACGTGCACGACAGCCGGGATGCGCTCGCGCCACTGCACTGCCACGTCGTGCACGAACAGCATGTACGGACTGGGCAGCGGCCCGGTGAACAGCTCGTCGGCCCGGTCGGCGAGGACCATGGGCGCCACGGGGCGGAACTCCTCACGCCCCTTCACGTGGTTGAGCCGCTCCAGATTCTCCGCCCGGCCGGGGTGGGCCAGCAGGGAGCGGTGTCCGAGAGCGCGTGGCCCGTACTCGCTGCGGCCCTGGAACCAGGCCACGATCCCGTCCCGGGCCAGCTCCTCGGCGACCGCCTCCGCGATGTCGTCGGGCTTCTCGTAGGGGATCGCGGCCTGGTCGAGCCAGGCACGCAGCTCCTCGTCGCTCCAGCCGCGGCCGAGGTCCGCGCCGGGCATCGCCCGGGGGTTGTCCGCGAGGTGGAGGGCCCCGCCGAGCGCGGTCCCGGCGTCCCCGGCCGCGGGCTGCACCCACACGTGCCGGTACGGGCCGCGCTCGGCGATCCTGGAGTTGGCGACGCAGTTGAGAGCCACACCGCCGGCCATCGTCAGCGCCTCTCCCCCGGCCTCGCGGTGCAGCCAGTGGACGAGTTCGAGCAGCAGCTCCTCCAGCACCGCCTGAGCACTGGCGGCGAGGTCGGCGTGCACGCGCGCCCATTCCTCAGCCCTCGGGCGGGGCGGGCAGAAGGCGGCCCAGTCGACGCCGTGGGCGCGGAAGCCGCCGTCGCCGGTCGGATGCACCTGCTGCCGCAACTGGGGCAGGAAGCGGGGCTTGCCGTAGGAGGCGAGGGCCATCACCTTGTACTCGTCGCTGCTGCGCAGGAAGCCCAGGTGCTCGGTCAGCTCCTCGTAGAACAGGCCCAGGGAGTGGGGCAGCGCCTGCGCGGCCAGGGTGTCGAGCCTGCCGTCGCGATAGCGTCCGGCCAGGTGGGAGGCGGCCTCGCCGCGCCCGTCGAGGACCAGGACGGCGCTGTCCGGGTGAGGCGAGGCGAGTGCGGCGGAGGCGGCGTGCGCCACGTGGTGGGGGACGAAGACGACCCGGTCCGGGTCCAGGCCGGGCAGGGCCTCGGCGAGGAACTCGGGAGCGCGGCGCGCGTAGTCCAGCCGCAGGGGGTCCCAGGGGTCGTTCAGCCCCATGTCACGGGCCGGGCGCGCGAGCTGCGGATCGAACGAGTAGGCGACCGCGTCGAGTTCCTCCGGCCGTACGCCCGCGTGCTCCAGGCACCAGCGGGCGGAGAGTTCGGGCAGCTCCCAGGCGGAGAACGGCACCGGCCGTTTGCCGTGTTTTCGGCGGCTGAAGCGCTCCTCCTCCGCGGCCGCTACCGTGCGGCCGTCGAGGACGAGAGCGGCGGCCGGGTCGTGAAACAGGGCGTTGATGCCGAGGATGCGCATGGACAGTAGCTCCGCCCCTGGGAAGGAAGTGCTGCCTGGGCCGCGAGGCCAGCCTGGGGTTGTCTCCAACACTTGGAGACAGCACGCCCGCGGGCAACCGCTGGCGCCGCCGCGGACCGCCCGGTCACTGCCCCCGGACGTCAGGGCGCATCAGTCGTCGGAGGCGGGCTGCTCTGGCGGGACGGGCCTGTGGCGTCCGTCCCGCGTGTCCGCGTCCGGCGCGACGCGTCGCACTCAGGCTGCCGCCGAACGGGTGAACCAGTCGATCGTGCGTTCCAGCCCCTCGCTCCACCCGACCCGCGGCTGCCAGCCGAGCCGCTCGCGCGCCAGCCGGGTGTCGGGCCGGCGACGCGTGGGGTCGTCGGCGGGGCGCTCGACGAAACGGATGCGGGAGGCGGAGCCGGTGAGATCGACGATCCGGCGGGCGAGGCCCAGCATCGTGATCTCCTCGCCGCCGCCGACGTTCACGGGCCCCGGCTCGTCCGAGGCCGCCAAGGCGAGGACGCCGTCGACCGTGTCGTCGACGTAGCACAGCGAGCGCGTCTGGCTGCCGTCGCCGGCGACGGTCAGGGGCGCGCCGTCCAGCGCCTGGGCGATGAAGGTGGGCACGGCGCGGCCGTCGCCGGCGCGCATGCGGGGGCCGTAGGTGTTGAAGATGCGGACGATGGCCGCGTCGGTGCCGCGCACGCCCCGGTGGGCCGTCACCAGGGCTTCGGCGAAGCGCTTGGACTCGTCGTAGACGCTGCGCGGACCGACCGGATTGACGTTGCCCCAGTACGTCTCCGTCTGCGGATGCTCCAGCGGATCGCCGTACACCTCCGAGGTGGAGGCGAGAACGAAGCGTGCGTCGTCGCGCCGGGCCCGCTCCAACGCGTGGCGGGTGCCGTCGCTGCCGACGGCGAGGGTCTCCAGCGGCAGCCGCAGGTAGTCGGCGGGAGAGGCCGGGCAGGCGAAGTGCAGGACCAGGTCGAAACGGCCGGGCAGCGCGCGCCAGGCCGCGGGATCGGTGGCGTCGCCCCGCACGAAGCGAAACCCGCTCTCGGCCCGCAGACCGGCCAGGTTCGACCGCGATCCGGTGGCCAGGTTGTCGAGGCAGACGACCTCGGCTCCCGCGCCGAGCAGCCGCCTGCACAGGTGCGATCCCACGAATCCGGCTCCGCCCGTCACCAGGGCCCGGCGGTATGCGCGTCCGCTCATCCGGCTCACCTCGTTCTCGCGTTCGGTGCCTGTCGATCTGAGTAACCCCGAGAAGCATTCGCATGCGCCACCCGGCAGGTGACCGCGTCGGCGACCCGGTCCATCCCTGGACGGGCCAGGCCAGGCGATGTCATGCCACGTCATGCCAGGCCATGCCGGAGCTGTTCCAGTCTCCGACGGGGCCGCGCGGCCCGCCCCCGGGACCGACGCCGCGGGGACCGGTTCCGACCCGTCCGTCAGCGCCGTAACGAAGGGCTGCGGCGCGGCCGGCGCGCGCTCTCTCCGGCCGGAGACGGATGGCGCGGGCGACCTGGAGAGGCAGGCGCGGGCGTCGGCCGGGAAGAGCCCTCCGTAGCCGACGTACGCCTCAGTTCCGTCCCGTACCGTCCCGTGCCCATGGCGTCGAACGTCAGGAAACGGGGAACCAGGCCGACAGGCGCTTGGCGATGGCCGGTACATCGATGTTGTCCTGCGCGACTTCCTCGACGAACGGGCCGGCCAGGGAGACGGGTGGCGGGACGGTACTGGCGCTGACGCCGTTGAACCGCAGGAAGACACGCATGGCAAGCCAGGCGGTGCGCTTGTTGCCGTCGATCAGCGCGTGATTGCGGGCAACGGAGTGCAACAGTGCCGCAGCCTTCTCGTGCGGCGTGGGATACAGCTCGGCCCCGAACACGTTCGTCCGGGGCCGTTCGATCGCCGACACCAGAAGTCCCATGTCACGCACGCTGTGCTCGGTACCGTTGACCGTGCGGGCGATGGCCAGGATCTCGTCGAGCTGGACGTAGCGCACTTCGGTCACTTCAGGTAGTCCAGGATCTCCGCATCGCTGTCCATCAGTTCGGCGAGGACGTCATCGACCTTCAGCTCGGCCCGATTCTGGGCGTCGCGGATGGCCTCGATGGCAAGTTCCTGCTTGCTGCGCCCCTCCCGACGAGCCCGCTCGGTGAGCTTCGCGTCCAGGTCGTCGGGGAGTCGGAGTGTCATCGCCATAGAGGAAATGATACCGGGCTGGTATCTAGGTGGCGAGGTGATACCAGCCGCTCAAGACCTCGGCCCACGACGCCGTCCTTCGTAGCCCGCCCGGGCCGCGGTCTCGGTCGCGAGGTGCGCGCGACGAGACAGCAGCACACGCGCGGGCGAAATCAGGCCGAGCTGACCATCCGACATACAAAACCGCAGGTCAGATCCCCTTCTCGGCAGGCTCCAGAATCGCCACGCACTCCACGTGATGCGTCATCGGAAGGATGTCGGCTTCGGCGAGGTCCTGAAAGGTGCAGTTCAGGGCCCCTTTTGCGGCCTGCTGCACCGCCTGTGGGCACCCGGAGCGTCAAACGAGCGTCATGACCAACACTGCGTCGTAGGGGGCGAGGGGAGGCGCGCCGTGATCGCCCTGTGCACACCCCCTGCGGCACAGGAGTAACGACGCGAAACGTCGCGCGCACTGGTCGCAGACAAGAGGGTGAGCTGCCACCGGCAACCCGCTCACACCGCTGATTGGAGTCCTCGGGCCAAGCGGAGTCCCACCCGCAGGAGGACCGTCCGCACCATGATCATCCTGCCTGGACTCTCGTTCTGCGGGACCTCGGTGAGCGGGAAGATCGGTGGGTGTGGAGGACGAGCAGCGCCAGGGCACCGGTCGCCGCTGACCAGGTGAGGGAGAACAGGCCGTGGACCGAGTTCGCCCGCACCACCAGCGGCCTGGACATCGCCGACCTGTGCGACCGCTTCCTGCACCACCAGCCCGAAGCGGCTTTCCCCGAGACCGAGCCCTTCTCACCCTCCGCTTCCCCCCACTGCCCGGACGGCCCTGCACTCAGCCGAGGGGCAGTTGGCCTCCCAGGCTGCCTCGATCATCCGGAAGATCTCGTCCACCGCGGCCTTCGGGTCGGCCGCCTCTCGGGCCAGCGAATAGGCGTCGATCACGAACCTCGCGATCGCCCGGCAGGCCGTTGTGGTCCGGGACAGGTCGGGGTCGGCGGCGATGGCCGTTGCCAGCGACTCCGCGTGGCGCAGTCTCATCGACTCCTCGTACTTCCGCAGGGCGGGCGACTCGTCGATCATGCGCCAGATCGGGGCGGCGCTGTCCGCCGTGCAGTGGCGCACCAGGGCCTGGACCTCGCGGCGCAGTGCGGGGACGAGCGGCTCGTGCGGCGCCCGTTCGCTGACCGCCCGCGTGAGGCGTTGCTGGAAGTCGTCGTCCCGCTCGAACACCAGGGCCTCTTTCGAGGCGAAGTGAGAGAAGAGCGTGGTGACGGCCACGTCGGCCTCTGCAGCCACGTCACGAATGCCTACGGCGTCGTACCCGCGTTCCAGGAAGAGCTGGAGGGCGGCGTCAGCGATCTTCTGGCGGGTCGCGGCCTTCTTGCGCTCACGGCGTCCGGTCGGCACGGTCATATCCTCACGCTATCAGGTGCGAATCCGTAACAACTCCAAAACCCTATCCGTTAGTGTTACGGTCGCCGCATGAAGAAGGTGAGCTTCGCCGAGTTCGGCGGTCCGGACGTCCTGCAACTCATAGATGCCGAGGAGCCCCACGCAGGCCCCGGCCAGATACGCATCGCTGTGCGGGCGGCGGGCGTGAACCCCGTCGACTGGAGGATCCGTGAAGGCCAGGTCCTGGGCGCCCATCCGATCGAGTTGCCCTCCGGAGTCGGGCTGGACGCCTCCGGGGTGGTTGACGAGGTGGGTGAGGGCGTCGGAGGAGTCAAGGTCGGCGACCGCGTGTTCGGCGAAGGGTCGAGCACGTATGCCGAGTTCGCCGTGCTGTCGGCCTGGGCCCGTATGCCCGAGGCGCTGACGTTCGAAGAGGCGGCCGGGTATCCCTCCGTGGTGGAGACCGCGTTGCGCGTCATCCGCGAGGCCGGTGTGCAGTCCGGGCAGACACTCCTGGTCAGCGGTGCGTCCGGAGGAGTCGGATCGGCGGTCCTGCAGATCGCCCGTGACCGCGGCATCACGGTCATCGGCACGGCTGGGGCCGCGAACCAGGACTACCTGCGGAGCCTGGGTGCCGTCGCCACGACGTACGGCGAGGGCTGGGTCGGGCGGGTGCGGGACCTCGGCCCTGTCGACGCGGCTCTCGACCTGGCCGGCTCGGGCGTGATCCCCGAGCTCGTCGAGCTGACCGGGGATGCGCACAAGGTGGTCTCCATCGCCGATCTCGACGCGCCGCAGTTCGGTGTCCGGTTCTCCGGCGTGGCGGGGAGCGTGCCGGAAGCGCTCGCCGAGGCCGTCGGCCTCATCTCGCGGGGAAAGCTCCACATCCCGGTCGAGAAGTCGTACACGCTCGCCGAGGCCGCGGCGGCGCACATCGACAGCCAGGCCGGTCACACACGCGGACGCCGGGTTCTGGTCGTCTGAAGCCCCTCCTGTGCGTCGCCCTCAAGCAGAAGGCGAGGGCGACGCCAGCCAGAATCTCGCTACTTGCGTCACCACGGACTACGGGCCAGAGCCACTCGTTCGACAGTCCCGGGCGCCACCCACCCGACCGAAGACACCCGCCAGCACGGACCCTCCTGCTCGGGGGCGCGCCACGGGCCTCACTGTCCGGCGGAACGGGACGGGTTCCGCCTGCCGTCGGCGTACAGGAAGCCGAGAAGGGCCAGGGCCTGCGCCGAGGGGCTGCCCGGTTCGGCGTGATAGATGACGAGTTGCTGGCCCGGGGCGTCCCGGACGTCGAAGGACTGGTAGGTGAGGGCGAGAGGACCGACATCCGGGTGGAGAAGCTGCTTGGCGTCCTGCGTCTTTCCGCGCACGGTGTGCTGCGCCCACAGCCGCCGGAATGCGGCACTGTGTTCGGTCAGTGTGCCCACCAGGTCTCGCAGACGCGGGTGCTCGGGGTCGAAGCCGCTCGCCTGGCGCAGGTTGGCGACGGCGGCCTGGGCGGCCCGCTCCCAGTCTCGGTAGAACTCCCGTCCGGCTGGGTCGAGGAAGGTCATGCGGGCCAGGTTGTCCGCGGGGGTGAAGGGGGCGTAGAGCGCGTCGGCCAGAGCGTTGGCGGCCAGGAGGTCGAGGGTGCGGCTCATCACGAACGCCGGGGTGTGCGGGTAGCCGTCCATCAGCTGACGCAGTGCGGGACTGACGTGCTCGGTGGTGTGGAGGGAGCCCTGGCCGTCCGGTGACACTCCAGCCAGGCGGCGCAGGTGGCCGCGGGCGTCCCCGTCGAGCAGGAGGGCACGGCTGAGCGCGTCCAGCACCTGTGGCGAGGGATGACGCTCGCGGCCCTGCTCCAGCCGGGTGTAGTAGTCGGCGTTCACGCCGGCCAGGACGGCGACCTCCTCGCGGCGCAGTCCGGTGACCCTGCGTACGCCGTGACTCGCCATGTTGACGTCCTGTGGCCGCAGGTGGGCACGGCGCGCGCGGAGGAAGTCCCCGAGATGGTTGTCGTCCATGGCCTCCAGGCTAGGCAGTGGATCCGCTCTCTGCCTGGGTGTGCCGCACCCAGGCGGAGAGCACCCTGGTACACCCACGATGACCTGCGCAGACTCGGTCGGGCAAGACACCCGCACCCACCGAGGAAGGCCATGTGATGACAGGCGACGCGCGGAGCGGCCGCGATTTCGGGCATGCCGACGTGGTCGGCATGTGGGTGACCGCGGACGGTCACATCCGTCAGGAGCTGTTGCCGGACGGGCGCTACGACGAGGCCCGCGGAGACCGGCGCAGCGCGTACACCGGCCGGTACACGGTGACCGGCGACCACCTCGACTACGTCGACGACACCGGCTTCACCGCCACGGGCGACATCCGGGACGGCGTGCTCCACCACGAACACCTCGTGCTCTACCGCGAGGACCGGACGGAGAAGCCCTCATGAGAAGGCGCGGCAGCGTCCTCGTCTCTCACCATCACGGACACGGAGTCCGCCGCGGCGGGGGCCCCTGGCCGCCGCCCCGTCACCGGAGGAAGGCAGAGCAATGAAACAGACCGACGAGATCGCCACGGGCGCCGGCGGAACCGGGGCCGTCACGGAGGTCTCCCCGCCACCCGGCACCCTGGCCCTGCTGGTGCTGTGCGCGGCTCATTTCATGGACGCCATAGACCTGTCCGACGTGGGCGTGGCCCTGCCCGCGATCCAGCGCGACCTCGGCATGACTTCGGGCTCCCTCCAGTGGGTGGTGTCCGCCTACGCCCTCGGCTACGGCGGGTTCCTCCTCCTGGGCGGCCGGGTCGCCGATCTGTTCGGCCGGCGACGCGCGTTCCTGACCGCGGTCGCCGTCTTCGGCGTGGTGAGTGTGCTGGGAGCACTCGCTCCGACCGGTGGCCTGCTGGTCGCGGCGCGGCTGGTGAAGGGCGTCGCCGCGGGCTTCCTGGCCCCGGCGGCTCTTTCTCTGATCACCACCAACTGGCCGGAGGGTCCGCGGCGCGGCCGTGCCCTCGGCTGGTACGCCACCGCCGGCGCCTGCGGCTTCATCGGCGGACTCGTTCTCGGCGGCGTGCTCACCGAACTGTCGTGGCGACTGGTCTTCGCGCTCCCCGTGCCCATCGCTGTGGGCGCGCTCCTCGCGGGGCGGCGCCTGCTCCCGGCGGACCCCCGGCGCGGCGTCCGCGAGAAGATGGACGTTCCTGGCGCACTGACGGCCACCGGAGCCCTGGCGCTCCTGGTCTACGCCCTCACCCAGGCTCCGTCGCACGGCCGGCTGTCCGCCCGCACCCTCGTCCTCCTCTTCGCCGCGGCCGGCCTGCTCGTCCTGTTCGTGCGGGTCGAGTCCCGCACACGCAGGCCCTTGGTCCCGCTGTCCTTCCTCACCCGGCGCACGACCGCCGGCGCCAACCTGACGATCTTCGCCATGTGGGGCGCCTACACCTCGTTCGCGTTCCTCGCCACGCTCTACCTGCAGAAGGTGCTGGACTGGTCGCCGTTGCAGACCGCCGGCGCCTTCGTCCCGCTGGGCCTCGCCAACGGCGCGCTGGCGCCGTTCGCGGGGCGGCTCGCCGCCCGGTTCGGAACGCACAGGATGATCGCCGCCGGGATGCTGCTCCTCGCGCTGTCCTACGTGCTGTTCTTCCGGATCGGCCCCCACAGCTCCTTCCTCACCGTGGTCCTGCCCGTCATGGTCGTCAACGGGATCGGCACCGCGGCGACCTTTCCCGCGCTGAACATGAGCGCCGTGACCGGGGTGCCGGACCGAGACCAGGGGCTGGCGGGAGCCCTGCTCAACACCTTCATGCAGATCGGCGGTGCCGTCGTCCTCGCCGTCGTCACCGCGGTCGTCGAAGCCGGACAGGGGACGAACCGGGGTGACCCTCTGGCGGGCTACGGCCTCGGTACCGGCGTCATCGTCGCCACCGTGCTCGTCGGCCTGGGCGCCGCGCTCCTCATCCGGCACCGGCCCGACAGCCGGGACCACTGATGACGGCCCCTCTTTCGGCCACGAAGCCGTCCGTGACCGCGTACGGACACCCCAACCCGACCCCACCGGGGAGCACCCGAATGATATCCACGACCCCGTCCGCCGAGGCCGCCGAGTTCGCCGGGAAGACGGCCCTCGTCACCGGCGCCGCGCGCGGTATCGGCAAGGAGACCGCATCCCTCCTCCACACCCGCGGCGCACACGTCGTCGCCCTCGACACACGTCCCGAACTCGCCGTGCTCTCGGAGGAGTTGCCCGGGATCGTGACCGTGACCGGCGACGTCACCGCGGAAGAAACCGCCGCCCGCGCGGTGGGTGCCGCCGTCGAAGCCTTCGGCGGACTGGACATCCTGGTCAACAACGCCGGACGCACCCTGAACAAGCCCGTCACGCACACCACCGCACGGGACTGGGACATGGTGATGGACGTCAACGCCCGCGGTGCCTTCCTCTTCGCCCGCGAGGCCTTCCGGGCCATGGAGGAGCGGGGCGGCGGCGCCATCGTCAGTACCGGTTCGTACGCGTCCACGGTCGGCCTGCCCGAAGGAGTCGCCTACAGCGCATCGAAGGGGGCTCTCGCCCAGCTGACCAAGGTGCTGGCACTGGAGGGCGGCCCCCTGGGCATCCGCGCGAACCTCGTCGCCGCAGGCGTTGTCGAGACCGACTTCCTCGACACCTTCCGCCCCGACAGCCGTGCCCATCTCGCGTCCTTCGCGGACGTCCACCCCCTGGGCAGGGTGGCGCAGCCCCGCGAGATCGCGGAAGTCCTGTGCTTCCTGGTCTCCCCGCGGTCCGCCTTCGTCACGGGCGCCGTACTCCCCGCGGACGGCGGCTTCACCGCCGCCTGATCCGTCGTCCGCCCACGGCCGGGCGACACGACAAGAACATTCGTTCCTTACTCAATGTGCTTTGTGCTAGTGCGCGAGGCTGCCCGGCGCGATCACCGACCGCCTGGTGGAGCACTTCGGCTCCTCTCAGCCTGAACGCCGGCTCGGACGATCCCGACCACGCGGCCGCCCGGATCGGGATGATCACTTCGATCGGCCACCGCGGCTGCGTCCGCGGCCCGCCGCTGATCGGGGCTCTCCCCGCATGGACCGAGCCAGCCACTTGGCCTTCGCTGCCCAGTGGCCGGACCGCCCGATGAGCGAAGTGGTCAGCTGTCGGGTTTCTTCGAGCGCCGCGCGGCGGCGGCCTGGGTGGGGCGAGCGCCGGCCTCGACCTGGAGGACGTACACGGCGTTCGTCACGAGCTCACGCGCGTATGCGGCGTCCAGTCGGCCAGGGCGGAAGAGGATGCGGTACATGATCGGCGCCACGACACGGTCGATCAGCAGTTCCGTCTCGGGCACCGGCTCCCCCCGCTGCACCGCACGGGCCACCACGACGTCGAGCTGCTCTGCGGCATACGCCGAACACTGACCGGCATTGGCGCCGTCGGGGTCGCCGAGCAGGGCGTCCCGGATGTAGGCGCGCCCGGGCGGCGAGGCCATCTCGTCGAGGAACTGTTCCGCCCACGCGTCGAGATCGGCCCGCAGGCTTCCGAGATCGGCCGGATCCGTTTCCGGGCGCAGTCGTTCGACGGCCACGTCGGACAGGAGTTCCTGCAGGTCGCCCCAACGACGGTAGATCGTGGAGGGGGTCACGCCCGCCCGAGTGGCCACCATCGGGACGGTGAGCGCGTCGCGGCCCACCTCCCCTACGAGCTCACGTACCGCCGCATGGACGGACTCCTGTACGCGCGCGCTGCGCCCGCCGGGGCGGACCATGGGCCTGGGACTCATGCGATCCACCTTAATGCGAATTTGTTGCTTCTAGCCGATGGCCGGCGTCGGCGACCGGCAGGGCTGCGCATCCGGGCAGCCGAGCACGGTGGACGCCCCTGCGGCGACGCAACCGCATGCCGGGCTGGAACGTCCGCCTTCCCTCAGCCGGCGAGGGGAGCGAGCCGCCCCGCGCCGGCCACCGACTCCTCGTAGACCCGGCCCGCACGGAGCACCGTCGCGTCGTGGAAGGGGCGCGCCATCAGCTGCATTCCGATCGGCAGTCCGGCGTGGTCGTGACCGACCGGCAGGGTGAGGGCCGGGACGCCGGTGATGTTGGCGGGGGCACAGAGGCGGACGTAGCTGTCCGACACGGCCTCGGTCGTGCCATCGGCCCACTCGACGGCTTCCTGCCCCGCCTCGGCGGCGGTCATCGGCACCGTCGGCGCGGCGAGGACGTCGATTCCGTCGAACATGCGAGCCCAGGCGTCGCGCATCATGGTGCGGGCCCGCTGGGCGCGGAGGTAGTCGCCGGCGGAGGTGAGTTCGCCGGCCTCCAGCAGGATGCGAACGTCCGCCGCGTACAGGTCGGGGGTGGCCCGCAGCGACCGCTCGTGGTAGGCGGTGGCCTCGGGAACCATCAGCCCCCACTGAACGGCCCGGATGTAGTGCGCCATCGGGATCTCGACGTCGACGAGCTCCGCCCCCAGCTCCGCCAGCCGCTCGATCGCGCCGCGTACGGACTCCTCGACCTCGGGGGTGACCCGATCGAAGTAGTGGTTGCGCGGTACGCCGACCTTCAGTCCTCGCAGGTCGCCTCCCGGGAAGCGGTCCAGCGTGGGGCCGGACACGCTCGCCGGATCGCGCGGGTCGTGGCCGGCGGTCGCCGACAGCACCAGCGCGGCGTCCTGGACGGTGCGGGTGAGAGGGCCCACATGGTCCAGGGACCAGGACAGCGAGGTCACGCCCGTACGGGGGACCAGGCCGTAGGTCGGCTTGAGGCCCACCACGCCGTTCAGGGCCGCGGGGACCCGGATGGAACCGCCCGTGTCCGTGCCCATGGCGAACGTCGCCCCGCCGGCGGCGACAGCCACCGCCGAGCCGCCGCTCGACCCACCCGCGACCCGGCTGTGGTCCCAGGCGTTGTGCGTCTGCGGAGTGGTCAGGCCGTAGGCGAACTCGTGCGTGTGCGTCTTGCCCAGGAGTACGGCCCCGGCGGCGCCGAGCCGTTCGGCCACCCGACTGTCGCGCTCCGCCACGTGCCCTGCCCGGACGCGCGAACTCGCCGTGGTGGGCATCCCCTCCGCGTCGATCAGATCCTTGAGCGCCATGGGGATCCCGTGCAGCGGCCCGCGCGGTCCGCTTACGGCGATCTCCCGTTCGGCGCGGACCGCCGCGGCCTGGGCCGCGTCGGCGACGACGGTGACGTAGGCGCCCACTCGTCCTTCGACGGCTGCCATACGGGCGAGCACCGATTCGGTGAGTTCGACGGGGGACAGCTCCCGTGCGCGCACCGCACGGGAGGCTTCGGTCAGCGACAGCTCAAACGGCTGCATCGGCGTTCCCCTGCCCGGCTCGGTAGGAGGACGCGGGAGGGGTCTCGCCGAAATCGAGCTCGCGCAAGGTGCTGATCACGGAGTGGATGTGGTTGGCCGTCAGGGCCACTTCTTCGTGTCGGCCGTCCTCGAGGGGGAGCCCCGCCCGCAGCGCCCCTCGGGCTGCCTCCTGGGGGGTGAGTTCACCGGTCATGGCTTCCTTCCGGATCTGTGCGGCGCGCCGGGCCGGGGCTGGTACAGGACCTCCGACCACCGTAAACGCGAACCATTTGCTTTAGTCGACCGTACGACCTACGGTGCCTTAAAGCAAACCAATCGCTTTTAGAACGGGAAGGACGCCCATGCAGGGCGTCCCCGCGGGCCGCACGCCTCCCCGCCCCCCCACCCGGACGCCTGCCGTTCGCATTGCCCCCCTCGATCCTCATCGCGCTGCTCACCGCGGGCTCCCACTCCCGCCCGGCAACGAGCGACTACACATCCGCATCACCCGCCCGCTCCAGACATCTCCGTCCTCGCGACTCATGACAGGTAAGGAAGGTCTTCGTGTTCACCTCATCGCAAACGGCCAAGTCCGCTACTCCCCCCGCCTCGTCCTGGACGGTGGGCGACCACACCGTGCGACGCGTCGACGAAGTGATCCTGCCCGCCCAGACCGGTCCGTGGCTGCTGCCCGGGGCAACCACCGACCTCGTGAGCCGGACTCCCTGGCTGAGCCCCGAATTCGCCGACGAACAAGGCGTCCTGCGCCTGGCGAGTCACAGCTTCTCCGTCGAGGTGGACGGCATGCGGGTGCTGGTGGACACCGGCATCGGAAACGGGAAGCGGCGCTCCAACCCCGCGTGGCACAACCTGAACAGCGACTACGAAGCACGGCTACGGGCGGCGGGCTTCGCGCCGGAGAGCGTTGACGTCGTGGTCCTGACCCACCTCCACGCCGACCATGTGGGGTGGAACACGCGTGCCGAGGGCGACGCCTGGGTGCCCACCTTCCCGAACGCGCGCTATCTCACGTCACGCACCGAGTGGGACTACTGGGCGGGTGTCGACATGGAGGAGGCGCGCCGGCAGATGTTCCGGGACTCGGTCCATCCCGTCCGGGAAGCAGGTCTGTTCGACCTCATCGATGTCGCGGACGAGGGCACGGACGTCGCGCCGGGCATCCGTCTGCTGCCCACCCCCGGCCACACACCGGGGCAGGTAGCGGTGGAACTGAGCAGCCGTGGCGAGACCGCACTGGTCACCGGCGACAGCATCCACCACCCGGTCCAGATGGCGCACCCGGAGCTGTGCAGCTGTGTGGACGTCGCTCCCGAACTCGCGGCCAGGACCCGGAACCAGATGCTCGGCTCACTGGCCGGTACGTCAACTCTCCTGCTCGGGAGCCACTTCCCGCCGCCGACCGCCGGACACGTGCGACGCGAGGACGGCGGGTACCGACTGGCCCCGGCTCCCGCGGGGGTCACGCCCATCGCCGGCTGAAGCGGATCGGAGCACCTAGGCCAGCCCGCGCACCGAGTCGCACCGTCCGTACGGGTGACGTCCTGGGCGTCCGCGACCGGACGGCCCGGGAGCGGATCCGAGACTCCTCCGGCATACGCTCCGTGGTCACCGATGGGGCCGGAGGAGGTGATGACCGATCACCGGCTTGCGCCCTTTGCTAAGCCGCTGTCGGCTGCCCTCGTGGGCGACAGTCACGCCGACACGTCGCGAACGAGGGCGACCGGCCGGCCCCACTCGCCCCTGGCGGGCCACCGCAGGTCAGCGAGTTTGAACAAGCAGTGCGTCTGCCCGACCCGCTGCACAGAGGGAAACTGTGCACCCTCCGTGGAGCCGGGAGTGTTCAGACGATGGCGTAGTGGCCGAGGGAGGGTTCGAGCAGGTCGAAGGCGAGGGATGCCTCCGCGTCGACGGTCTCGGCGATCTCGGCATTGGGGCGGTCGGCCAGGGTGAGGTCTTGGATGCGCTGGAACAGGATGCGGTGGACGGTGCCGAGCAGTCCGGCGGCGGTGCGGACGGTGATGTCGTCTCGTGGTGCGCCGACAGCCGCAGCGAGAGCCTCGGCCAAGGCATGTTCGCGCCGGTCGTGCAGGCCGCGCAGGCAGGCCGAGAGGGTGGGACTGTCGGCGATCATGCGGGCGAAGGCGGGGCCGGAGAACCCGGCGACCGGATCCGCGGCCGCCGCGGCGTCGGCGAAGGCGCGGCGTAGTGCCGCCAGGGCGGACTCGCCGGGCCGACGGTCGGTCACGGCGTGAGCCAGGGAGGCGATGAAGGCGTCCTGATGGTCCAGGGCCAGGTCTTCCTTGCGTGGGAAGTAGTTGGTGACGGTCTTCTTGGCAACCCTGGCGGCGGTGGCGATCTCGGCGATGGTGGTCTGTTCGAAGCCCTGCGCGATGAACAGGCGGGTGGCGTGGTCGGAGATGAGCTGCCTCGTCTCCTGCTTCTTGGCGTCCCGCAGGCCGGTGGGCTGCGCGGACGATGTGGTGTCGGTAGCCATGGACGCAATCTTACACTCGTAGCATTTTTATGTTGACAGGCTTGATGCTGCCGGAATAAGTTTATGTCCATCGTAAGTTTCCATCCTCGGCTGGGCGCCCCGCCAACCGGCCGACGACAAGCCCCACCCATAAGGAGCACCCGCTTGCAGATCACCGCGTCAACCGTCTCGCTCACCGTCAACGACCTTGCCGCGTCCCAGCGGTTCTTCATCACCCACCTCGGCTACGTCGAGCAGGCCGCCGCCCACGGATTCGCCTCCCTGTCGCGCGACGACGCCGCGATGGACGTCGTCCTGCTCGCACGCGGCACCCAGGTGTTGCCGGCCGACCAGCGCGACCAGCGCGCCTCCGGCCTGATCCTCGCCTTCACCGTCACCGACGTCGCCGAAGAGGAGAAGCGGCTGCGCGCCGCGGGCGTCGAGATCACCATGCCGCTGCGCGAGGAGCCCTGGGGAGAGCGCCTCTTCCAGGTCACCGACCCCAACGGCGTGATCGTCCAGTTCGTCGAGTGGGCGACCCCGACCGGAATCGAGCACGCCTGACCCCCGCCACCGGCCCTCACCACCAGCCCGACGAAGCGAGCGCACCCATCAAGCCCCTGCAGACAGTCGTGCTCCTGGCGTCCATGGCGTCCACTGTGAGCACCGGCCTGATGGCCGGACTGTTCGCCGGCTTCGCCTGCTCGGTCGTGCCCGGCCCGGGCCGGCCCTCCGACCGCACCCTGGTCAAGGCGATGCAGAACATCAACAAGGCCATTTCAAGCCCACGTTCACGATCCCTTTCGTGGGCTCGATCCCCCTGCTGGCGCCGGCCGCCGTCCTGGCCTGGCGCGGCCACAGCCGACCCGCCCCCCTGGATCATCGACGCCCGCACTGCTGCTGTACCTGGTGGCCTTCGGCATCACTGGCGCAGTCGACGTCCCGCTCAACGACCAGCTCGCCAAGGTCGCCCCCCTGCGCGACGCCGACGGCCTGGCCATGGCCCGTGAGCACTTCGAGAACCGGTGGGTCACCTGGAACCTCGTCCGCGC
The DNA here is from genome assembly GCF_036226605.1 of Streptomyces sp. NBC_00704. Taxonomy (NCBI): domain Bacteria; kingdom Bacillati; phylum Actinomycetota; class Actinomycetes; order Kitasatosporales; family Streptomycetaceae; genus Streptomyces; species Streptomyces sp. NBC_00704. Next base: position 6,188,048 of record NZ_CP109000.1, on the reverse strand, counting down.
ACTACTGCACACCGCCGCGTTCGGGTGCCTGGTCTGGGCGCCCTGTGGTTCACCGAGTGGAGCGGCAACCGCTCCATCACCGCCCAGGGCGTGATCGAGGTGTACGACCTGCCGACCCCCGGGGCCGAGCCGCACGGCATCGCCTCTGGCCCCGACGGCGCGCTGTGGACGGCACTGGAGATCGGTGCGCTGGCCCGCATCAGCCCGACAACTGTTCCCTCAACCCCAGAAGTCGACCCATGCCCGTGACCTTCAACCACACCATCGTCCCCGCCAGGGACCGCGAGGCATCGGCCCGGTTCTACCGGGACCTGCTCGAACTCCCCGAAGCGCCGTCGTGGGGGCCGTTCACCAACGTCCAGCTCGATGAAGGCGTGCTGCTGCAGTTCGCCGAACTACCCGGCGTCGACGAAATCCAGATGCACCACTACGCATTCCTCGTCGAGGACGACCTGTTCGACCGGGCCTACGCCCACCTCCGCGCCGGCGGCATCGAGCACTGGGCCGATCCCCAGATGACGCGTCCCGGTGAGACCAACACCGAGCACGGCGGCCGCGGCGTCTACTTCAAGGACCCCGCCGGCCACGCCATCGAACTGATCACCAAGCCCTATCTGTGAACCGAACCGCCCCCGAAAGAACCGCATGACCAGTCCACCCATCCTGCCCGGTCGCGTGTTCGAGACTGTAAACATCTGCCGACCGGATGCCCTCGCCGTCGATCTGCCGTCCCGTTTCACCGATCCCTGCCCCGCCCGTCTGCCCCAGCACTTCCCCGTGCTGCCCCCCTGCCCCCTGCCCGCCTGCCCGCCGCAGTCGGGCAGGCGGGCAGCGCTTCGGGCATACCGGCCTGACGCACCATCAGGACGAGCGTCACGTGAGCGTCGAGACTGCCGTGCGCCGTCCCTGCGGAACGGGTGGCACGACATGTCGTCAGCCTCACGTCACTGGCAGAAACCCCAGGTCAGCGACGTTCGTCCGGATTACGGCGCACTCCACGTCGTGTGCCTTGGGAAACAGGTCGGCCCCACCCGCCCCGAACAGGGGCGCAAGAAGAACCAGCAGGTCACAGGCTCTTGGCGACCGGCTCCAGAATCGCCACGCACTCCACGTGATGCGTCATCGGGAACAGGTCGAACGCCCGCAGCGTCCGCACCCGGTAGCCGCCGTCGTGGAAGTACGCCAGGTCCCGGGCCAGCGCGGCCGGGTCGCAGGCGACGTAGGCGATCTTGCGGGCGCCCAGCGACGACAGGTGCTCCACCGTCTTCTTGCCCGCGCCCGCGCGCGGCGGGTCCAGGACGATGAGGTCGACCTCGGTGATCCCGGTGCGCGGGAGGACGCTCTCGACCTTGCCCTGCTCGATCCGCACCCGGTCGAAGCCCGCGAGGTTGTGCCGGGCGTCTTCGACGGCGCGCTTGCCGGACTCGATGCCGAGGACCGCGCCCTTGTCGCCGAGGCGGTCGGCGAGCGCTCCGGCGAAGAGGCCGACGCCGCAGTACAGGTCGAGCGCCATGTCGCCCTTGCGCGGCAGCAGGCCCTGCATGACGGCCTTGACGAGGGTGTCGGCGGCCTGCGGGTGGACCTGCCAGAAGCCGCCGCTGCCGACGCGGTAGGTCCGGCCGTCGGCGCGCTCGCGGACGAAGGCGCGGCCGTGGACGCGGTGGATGCCGCCGTCGTGCTCCTCGACGCGCATGACGGAGACCGGCCGGTCGAGTTCGACGAGGGGCAGGCGGGCGCCGGGCCGCGGTTCGAGGATCACCATGCGGTCCTGGGAGCCCGTCGCGGCGATGGCGTCGACGGATTCCATCCCCGACCAGTCGCGCTGTTCGATCCCCAGCTCGCTGACGCCCTGCGCGGCGATCATGCAGTGCTCGATCGGCTCGACCTCGTGCGAGCGGTGGCGTCGCAAGCCGGCGTTGCCGTCGGCGTCCACCGCGTACTGCACGCGGGTGCGCCACTGCGGGACCTGTCCGGCGGGCAGCTTGTCGCCCTCGGCCGGCATGACGGTGCCGTCCCAGCCGGCTTCCTCGGGCGTGAGGCCCGCGAGCCGCTGCAACTGCTCGGCGATCACCTCGCCCTTGAGGCGGCGCTGCGCGCCGGGCTTGGCGTGCTGCCAGTCGCAGCCGCCGCAGCGGCCGGGCCCGGCGTAGGGGCAGGGGGCCTCGACGCGGTCCTTGGAGGGCTCCAGTACGCGCACGGCGTCCGCCCGCAGGAAGCGCGCGCCCTCCTCGCCGTCGGTCACCCGCGCCACGACCCGTTCGCCGGGCAGCGTGTGGCGGACGAACAGCACCTGTCCGGCCTCGGTGCGGGCGATGCAGTGGCCGCCGTGGGCGACGGGCCCGACCTCGACCTCGTACTCCTCGCCGACGAGGGATGCCGCCTGCGACTTCTTCGGTTCTGCCTGCATGGCGGGGGGACTCCACAACGTCGAACGAGGAACGGCCGGACAACAGCCCACCAGTCTACGTGGCTGTCGTCCGGCCGTTCACCACGCGCCGGCGCGCCCGACCGCGCCCGCCGCCTTGCGCAGTGCCGGCCTGCGCACTGCCGGCCTGCGCACTGCCGTGCGCGCGGTGGTGGGGAGCGCGGGGTGTGGGGCGGGGGTCAGTGCTCGTCGTCCGGGCCCGGGGCGGGAGCCGACGCGGAGCCCGACGGCTCCTTGGGACGGCCCACCTGCGCGGGGCCGCGCCGCACCGAACCCGGGGCGTTCCACTCCGAGCGCCTGCGGGCCCGCTTCTTCGCCGCCTCGGACGACTGCAGCTGGTAGGGGACGGACGTCACCATGACGCCCGGCGTGAACAGCAGCCGGCCCTTGAGCCGCAACGCGCTCTGGTTGTGCAGCAGGTGCTCGTACCAGTGACCGACCACGTACTCGGGGATGATCACCGACACGGCGTCACGCGGCGACTCGCGGCGCAGGCTCTTGACGTACTCGATGACCGGCCGGGTGACCTCGCGGTACGGCGAGTCCAGCACCTTGAGCGGTACGTCGATCCCGCGCCGCTCCCACTCGTCGCGCAGGGCCTTCGTCTCGGTCGGGTCGACGTTGACGGTCAGCGCCTCCAGGGTGTCGGAGCGCATCAGCTTGGCGTAGGCCAGGGCGCGCAGGGTCGGCCGGTGGATCTTAGAGATCAGCAGCACCGAGTGGACCCGCGAGGGCCGGACGCTGTCGTCGCTGGGGCCCTCGGGGGCGGCGATCTCGGCGGCGACTCCGTCGTAGTGGCGGCGGATCGCGGTCATCACCCCGTAGAAGATCACCATGCCGAGCAGCGCGACCCAGGCGCCGTGCGTGAACTTGGTGATGAGGACGACGACCAGGACCAGACCCGTGAAGAAGGCGCCGAACGTGTTGATCGCCCGCGAGCGGACCATGTGACGGCGCTTGGCCTGGTCGGTCTCGGTGGACAGGAGCCGGTTCCAGTGGCGGACCATGCCCGTCTGGCTGAGCGTGAACGACACGAACACGCCGACGATGTAGAGCTGGATCAGCCGGGTGGAGTCGGCGCCGTAGATGACGACCAGCAGCATGGCCGCGCCGGCGAGCAGCACGATGCCGTTGGAGAAGGCGAGGCGGTCGCCGCGGGTGTGCAGCTGACGGGGCAGGTAGCGGTCCTGGGCGAGGATCGAGCCGAGCACCGGGAAGCCGTTGTAGGCGGTGTTGGCCGCGAGGAACAGCACCAGGGCGGTGGCCGCGGCGAGCACGAGGAAGAGGAAGCTGCCCTTGCCGAAGACGGCCTCGGCGACCTGGGTGATCACCGGGTTCTGCACGTAGTCGGCGCCGACGCCGACCCCGTTCTTCAGCAGGTCGGTGGCCGGGTTCTCGGCCATGCGGACCTTGGTGACGAGCGCCAGCACGATGATCCCGCAGAACATGGTGACCGCCAGCAGCCCCATCGCCGCGAGCGTGGTCGCCGCGTTCTTCGACTTGGGCTTGCGGAAGGCCGGCACGCCGTTGGAGATCGCCTCGACTCCGGTGAGCGCGGCGCAGCCGGAGGAGAACGCGCGCAGCAGCAGGAAGACCAGCGCGAAACCGGCCAGGCCCTGGTGCTCGGCCTTGATCGTGTACTGCGAGGTGGGCGCGCGCATCGTGTCGTCGAGGACCAGCCCACGGAAGGCGCCCCAGGCGATCATGATGAAGACGCCCGCGACGAACACATAGGTGGGGATCGCGAAGAGCTTGCCGGACTCCTTGACGCCGCGCAGGTTCATCAGCGTCAGCAGCACGATGACGGCGACCGCGCAGGCCACCTTGTGCTCGACGACGAAGGGGATGGCGGAGCCCAGGTTCTCGATGCCGGAGGAGATGGAGACGGCGACGGTGAGGACGTAGTCGACGAGCAGCGCGCTCGCCACCGTCAGCCCGGCCTTGGGGCCGAGGTTGGTGTTGGCGACCTCGTAGTCGCCGCCGCCGCTGGGATAGGCGTGGACGTTCTGCCGGTAGGAGGCGACCACCGTGAACATCAGCACGACGACCGCGAGGGCGATCCACGGGCTGAAGTGGTATGCCGACACGCCCGCGATGGACAGGACCAGCAGCACCTCCCCGGGCGCATAGGCCACGGAGGACAGCGGGTCGGAAGCGAAAACGGGAAGGGCGATGCGCTTCGACAGGAGCGTCTCTCCCAGTCGGTCGCTGCGCAGTGCACGCCCGATCAGAATCCGTTTGGGCACGTCGGTCAGTTTGGACACAACAGAGGATCGTAGGCCTTCGAACACGGGACCGCCCACCCTCCCCCGGGCTCAGCCGGGTGACAGGCCGCCGCGTCTGCCTCTCGGGTGAAATCGGCCGGGCCCGGGTTGCGGATTCCGCAGCCTCGCGGATCGTCATGGCTATATGACAATCCCCCGCCCGCTGACGCCCCCCGGAGGCTCCATGCACACGACCGCGGAGATCATCGGCGCCGTCGGCACCCTCGTCGGCCTCGGAATCCTTACCTTCCTCAGCGTCTGGAGCATCAGCAGGCGCTGAGCGGGCCCGGAGCGGGCGAACCGCGCGCCGACCGTGCACGGGGGTGCCCTGCGAGGACCGCGCCTGTGTAGCTTGGGCGGCGGTCTGAGACCCTGTTCGGGGCCGAGCGCCATGGCCAGGCCGGAAAATTTATGGACTTCTTTACTTGTTGACCTCGGAAGGACGGTCGTGCACATCGTCATCATGGGCTGCGGCAGAGTGGGTTCCGCTCTCGCGCAGACCCTGGAGCAACAGGGGCACACGGTCGCCGTGATCGACCAGGACCCCACCGCCTTCCGACGACTCGGCTCCGGTTTCGGCGGCCGTCGTGTCACCGGCGTCGGCTTCGACCAGGACACCCTGCGCGAGGCGGGGATCGAGGAGGCCGGCGCGTTCGCCGCTGTCTCCAGCGGTGACAACTCCAACATCATCGCGGCCCGCGTGGCCCGCGAGATGTTCGGCATCGAGAACGTCGCCGCCCGGATCTACGACCCGCGCCGCGCCGAGGTCTACCAGCGGCTGGGCATCCCCACCGTCGCCACCGTCCGCTGGACGGCCGACCAGATGCTGCGCCGGCTGCTGCCCTCGGGCGCGGAGCCGCTGTGGCGCGACCCCACCGGCGGCGTCCAGCTCGCCGAGGTGCACACCGCCGCGTCCTGGGTCGGCCACAAGATCAGCACGCTCCAGGAGGAGACGGGCGTGCGCGTGGCGTTCCTGACCCGCCTGGGCGAGGCGATCCTGCCCAGCTCGCAGACGGTCCTCCAGGAGGGCGACCTGGTGCACGTGATGCTGCGCACCGACGAGGTCGAGAAGGTCGAGGCCTCGTTCGCCGAGGGTCCCAAGGAGGACGGTCACCGATGAGGGTCGCCATTGCCGGAGCCGGCGCCGTCGGACGTTCGATCGCCGGCGAACTGCTGGAGAACGGCCACGAGGTCCTCCTCGTCGACAAGGCGCCGACCGCCATCTCGGTCGAGCGCGTCCCCCAGGCCGAGTGGCTGCTGGCCGACGCCTGCGAGATCACCTCCCTGGACGAGGCGGCGCTCCAGCGCTGCAACGTCGTGATCGCCGCCACCGGCGACGACAAGGTCAACCTGGTCGTCTCGCTGCTGGCCAAGACGGAATACGGCGTCCCGCGCGTCGTCGCCCGCGTCAACAACCCGAAGAACGAATGGCTCTTCAACGAGTCATGGGGCGTCGACGTGGCCGTGTCGACCCCGCGTCTGATGTCGGCCCTGGTCGAGGAAGCGGTGAGCGTCGGCGACCTGGTCCGGCTGCTCCGCTTCAGCCACGGCGACGCCAACCTCGTCGAACTGACCCTGCCCGAGGAGTCGGCCCTGGCCGGCACCCAGGTCGGCGACGTGGAATGGCCGGAGGACACCTCCCTCGTCACGATCATTCGCGGCACCCGCGTCCTGACCCCGACCCGCGAGGACTCGCTGGAACCGGGCGACGAACTGCTCTTCGTGGCCGCCCAGGCCCGAGAGGAGCAACTGGAGGACCTGCTGTCGGTCCGCAAGGACGACGACACCAGGAGCTGAGCCCGGCGGTCCGGTCGGTCCGGTCCGTTCCCTACCTGAGCGGGCTGGGCCGGGCCGGGTCGGGCCGGATCCAGTCGGGCCGGATCGCGGCGGGACCATCCGGATCGCGGCGGGACCATCCGGTTCGCGACGGGACGATCCGGTTCGGTCCAAATCCGTTCGGTCCGCATCCGTTCGGTTCGGCCCGAGGGTGCGGCGACGGGGACGGGGACGGCCGAGGGATACGACTTGGGGGCGCTTGGAGATCTCCGGGCGCCCCCAAGCGGTTGCCGGGCAGCCACAGTCGCGCTTTGCGCCGCGCCGTCGAGCTTCCAGCCGCGCGGTTGCGCTGTCAGCCGGTTGGTTGCACTGTCAGTCGGTCAGTTGCGCTGTCAGCCCGACGGTTGCGCTGTCAGTCGGTTGGTTGCACTGTCGGCTGGACGGTTGAGCTGTCAGCCGGACGGCAGCTCCTGGGGCGGTCGCCCCGGCGCCGGGAACTATCCCTCCCGACGGTGCCGCCCACCGGCCTCCGACGCCTCAGCCTCAGCCCCCGCGGCAGCGGCGGCGGCCTCTGCCTTCTCCGCCGCCTCCATCTCCGCGAACACGTCGATCGGCGCGGGCGCCTTCCCCAGGAAGACCCAGGTCAGCCAGACGGCGAGCAGGAACGGCGGGATCTTGAGGGCCACCAGCACCCAGCCCAGCTGCTCGGTGTCCGCCCACCAGTAGAGGGGGAAGAGGATCGCGCACTTGGCGAGCAAGATCAGCCCCCACGCCCAACTGGCCTTGGCGTAGGCCTTCTTGCGCCCCGGATTGCGGGTCCGCCAGGAGAGGTTCTCCTTGAAGACCGGCCCCAGGATCAGCCCGATCAGAGGGACCCCGCACAGGGTCGTGACGATGTAGGCGAGCGCCAGACCCAGCGTGTAGAGCATGCCGGGCAGGTAGAAGGCCTTGGCGTTGTCGGTCATCATCGCGAAGACGACGCCGAACGCGACGCCGAAGACCCCGCTGAACGCGTGCTTGACCGTGTCCCTCATCGCCAGGCGGACCACGACCAGGGCCAGCGACACCGCGAGGGCGGCGATCGCGGACATGTGCAGGTTCTTGTTGATCGTGAAGATCGTGACGAAGACCAGGCCGGGCACCACCGTCTCGACCATTCCGCGGACCCCGCCGAATGCCTCGAACAGCGCGGCCTCGGTCACCGCCCGGGCATCGGCCGCGGCCTTGTCCTCCGCGGTCGTGTCTTCGGTCGGCTTGTCGAGCGACGTCACCGGCTACTCCCTACCCAGGGGTCTCAGTTCGTACTTGGGGTTGAACAGCACCCGGCGGCCCCGGCTCATGGAGACCCGGCCCGATGCTATGAGCTTGCGCCCCGGTTCTATGCCCACGATGGAGCGCCTGCCCAGCCACACCACGTCGAGTGCCGCGCTGCCGTCGAACAGCTCGGCCTCCAGCGCCGGGACTCCGGCGCGCGGCCGCAGGGTGACCGTGCGCAAGGTACCAGTAACGGTGACGATCTGCCGGTCCCGGCAATCCCCGATCCGCGTGCAGCCCGCCGTCTCGGAGTCCTCACGCAGCTCCTCGGACTCCAGGTCCTCCTGCGACGAGGAGAGCCGGTCGAGCATGCGCCGGAACCGGCCCACCGGCTTTTCGGAACGAGGAACAGCGCTCATATCTGAAGCGTACCGGGGCCTGCCGGCAGACCCGTACCCGCGCCGGTCGCCCGCCTCCCCGCCCAGGTGTGGGACCTACCGTTCGAACCGGTACCCCGTGCCGGGTTCGGTGACGAAATGTCTCGGATGCGAGGGGTTCGCCTCGAGCTTGCGTCTGAGCTGCGCCATGTACACCCGCAGGTAGTTCGTCTCCGTCCCGTATGACGGCCCCCACACCTCCTGGAGCAACTGCCTCTGGCCGACCAGACGGCCGGTGTTGCGCACCAGCACCTCCAGCAGCCGCCACTCCGTGGGCGTCAGCCTCACCTCCTTGTCTGCCCGGTACACCTTCCGCGCGGCGAGGTCGACGGTGAACCCGTCGGTCTCCACCAGGACCTCGGCCTCGCTGCCGTCAGCGGCTTCGGCGCGGTGGACGGCGGCCCGTAGCCGGGCGAGCACGTCGTCCACGCCGAAGGGTTCGGTGAGGCAGTCGTCCGCGCCCGCCCCGAGCGCCTCGGCCCGCACCCTCCGGGCCTCGTCCTCCCGGTCGCCCTTGGCCTCACCCTCGCCGTCACCCTCGTCGTCAACCTCGCCCTTGTCGTCACCCTCGTCCGAGGAGTGGCCGGCGGACAGGACCAGGATCGGCGCGCCGGTCCGGGCGCGCAGCTTTCTGATCGCCTCGGGTCCGTCCATGTCGGGCAGTCCGGGATCGAGGAGGACCACGTCCGGGTGGCGGGCCGCGGCGAGCCGGAGCGCGGTGACGCCGTCGTGCGCGATGTCGACCTCGTGGCCGCGGGCCCGGAGGCCGGTCACGAGGGCGCGCGCGGTCTGCGGCTCGCCGTCGACGACGAGCACCCTCGTGGGAGCCTGGGGCGTCCCCCCGGCCGGGCTCTGCATGCGGCCTGCCTCTCGGATGTCGTGGGTGGAACGGGTGCCACGGATGTTGCGGGTGCCCCGGGTGGTGCGGGTGCCACGGATACTGCGGGTGTCACGGATGGTGCGGGTGTCACGGATGCTGAGGTGCCGCGGAGGACGCGGGTGTCGGGTGGGTACGCATGCGAAGGCCTGCTGACGTCTTCCGCGTGCCATGGGCTCATTGTCTTCCTCTCTTCTCATCGCTGTCCGTGCGGCGTCTGCCTGGCGGCCGGCGCCTGCGGTACGGGGGGACGGACCGAGGGGCGGGGTGCGCCGCCGGTGCACCCTCGACGCCGGCGGACGTCGTGGCCCCTCAGCCCTTCATCGGATGAGCCCCCCGCATCGGTTCACGCGGGATTGTCCCCGTGGGTCAGGGTCTCCCAGGCGACGAAGAGGTTGTTGCTGCCGGCCGGGCGGTTCCGCAGGGTCAGCGTCTGGGTGTTGCTCATCGCGATGCCCAGCCGGTTGTGCAGCGCGTTGTAGCCGACCTCCGTGACGGGGCCGAGTTCCTGCTTCAGGGAACCGCCGCACAGCCAGCTCGGGACGGCGGCGCCGAGCTGGTACTTGGCCTGGAAGCCGAGCGCCTGCCGCAGTCGCTCGCCCACGTCGGTGCCGTACAGGTCCTGGCCCTGGATCCGGCTGGTCTCGGCGACGTGGGAGATCGCGGAGACGCCGTACCCGGTGTGGGTGAGATCCCGGCAGGTCTCCTGGGTCAGCCCGGTGACGAAGGTGCTCTGTCCCTGCCAGTAGGCGACGATCTTGGCGCGGGTGTTCAGGTTCTGACTGGGCACGGTCTTCGGGAGCTCGCCGTCGGAGGCGAGGTAGACGTAGGCGGCGGTGCGGGTGCGGAACTTCGCCATGGCCTTGTCGTACGAGGCCTTGTCCTCCAGGAAGACGGAGATGCCGACGGCGGCCTCCGTCATGGACAGCTCCCAGTTGCCGTTGGAGTTCGAGCCGTTGATCACCTCGGGCAGGTACACGTCGCGCAGCATGGTCGCGAAGCGTGCGGAGTTCGCCCAGTTGCCCGGGTACGTGTACTTGACGATCTCGGCGGCCCTCGGCCAGGTGGAGCCCGCCCAGCCGGTCTGCAGCGGGGCGTTGCTGTCGGTGTGGTCGGTGATGACGCCCGACCAGGCGTCCATCAGCGCGATGGCCTTCCTGGCGTACCGCTCGTCCCGTGTGATGTACCAGGCGAGGGCGTCGGTGTAGGCGGCGAGGGCGTCTTCGCGTTCGTCCGTGCAGCCGTGGTTCGGGTTGGAGTAGGACCCGCACTCGACGACGGCACGGGGCTTGGGCGTGCGGTTCAGGTCGGCGTACTTGCTCGCCAGGAGCTGGTCGAAGGCTCCCTTCCACGGCTGGGCCGAGGCGTCGACCTTGGCCCGGACGAAGTCCAGTTGCCCTCGGGAGACGGTCACTCCGGGGTGGGCGAAGATGGCCGGGGCGGCTTGCGCCGGTGAGGGGTCCGGGGACGCCAGGGCGCCCACGACGGCCAGCGAGGTGAGGGTCACGAGGAATGCGGCTCGACGCACGGAGGCTCCGATCTTGTTCCTGTATGTGAACACAGAGCGCCCTTGTGAACTCAGGCGTTGAGCGGAGACCGTAGGTTCAGACCAATGACGCGTCAAGCCTTCCCGCACGCTGATGTGCGGACAGCCGGGGGCATGGCGAAGGGCCGCACCCCGGTGAGGGGTGCAGCCCTGTCGGCCGTGCGTTCCACCGAGGCGCCGGCGTCGGCGCCTTCGGCGGGTCGGTCAGGTGCGGGTCAGCGGACCTCGGTGATCTCCGGTCCCCGCTGGAGCTGGCCCATGCCGCCCGAGAAGCGGGAGTTCTCGTCCTGCTGCTGGATGCCCTCGGGCACCATCTGCGCGTCGTTCGGCAGCTTGAGGACGATCGGGTCGCGGGGCGCCATCGGGCCCTCGCCGCGGACCACGACCGTGTCGCGGAAGATCTGCTCCAGCAGACCCGCCGCCTGCGGCTGCACCGCACCCTGGCCCGAGATCACCCCGCGCAGGAACCAGCGGGGGCCGTCCACGCCGACGAACCGCACCACGTGGAAGCCGCTCGTGCCGTCCGGCAGCTGCACCGGGACCTGCGCCCGCAGCTCCCAGCCCAGCGGGCCCTCGACCTCGTCGACGATGCCACCCTGCTGGGTGATGCCGGAGCCGATCTCCTCGCGCACCTCGCCCCAGATGCCCTCGCGCTTGGGGGCGGCGAAGGCCTGCAACTGGATGGCGCTGTCGCGCAGTACGACCGTCGCGGCGACGATCGCGTCACCGGCGACCTCGACCCGCAGCTCCATGCCGTCGACCCCGGGCACGAAGAGACCGCCGAGGTCCACGCGGCCCTCGGCGGGGTCGCGCACCTCCGAGTCGTCCCAGGGCCCGTCGGGCCGCGGCTCCGGCTCGAGCCGTACGCGCTCGCGCTCGCGCTCGCCCTCTACGTCGTCCGCCTCAGTGTCGACACTGTCGACGACCTGCTCGGCCTCGCCGGCCGCGTCCTCGGCGGCACCCTTCTTGTTGCGACGTCCGAACACGTCACTGTCCTTCCCGGTCGGATACGACCGAAGCGTATCGATTCCCACCCGTCGCGCCGCCCACGGCGGCCTGACCGCTTGTACCGCTTGCGCCGCCCACGGCGGCATGGCCGCCGGTGGACCCGAAGCCCCCCGCGGCCCGCGCCGAACCGGGAAGCTCCGCCACCTCCTGGAAGCGGACCCTCTCGACCTGCTGGACGACCAGTTGGGCAATCCGGTCGAAGCGCTCGAACCGCACGGACTCGCGCGGGTCGAGATTCACCACGATCACCTTGATCTCCCCACGGTACCCGGCATCAACCGTCCCCGGGGCATTCACGAGGGCTACACCGCATCGGGCGGCCAGCCCCGAACGCGGGTGCACGAAGGCCGCGTAGCCCTCGGGCAGGGCGATCGACACCCCCGTGGGCAGTACGGCCCGCTCCCCCGGCGCCAGTTCCCGGCTCTCGGTGGTGCGCAGGTCGGCCCCCGCGTCCCCGGGGTGCTCGTACGCCGGAAGCGGTACGTCGGGGTCGACGCGCCGGATCAGGACGTTCAGCGGGGGGCGGCTCACGGGTTCACCTCGAAGGCGCGGGCGCGCCTGATCTGGTCCGGGTCGCTCATGGCGGCCCGGATCTCCTCCTCGCGGCCGTGCTGCACGAAGTGCTCGACCGCGACCTCCACGAAGAGCGCCTCGGCACGGACGGCGAGCGGCCCGTCGGGGCCGCCGATCCGGCCGACGGCACGCGAGTAGATCTTGCGGCGGGCCACGGCCGTCACCTCGGCCTCCAGGTACAGCGTGGCGCCGACCGGAACGGGCCGTACGAAGTCGGTCTCCAGCCGGCCGGTCACCGCGACCGTGCGCAGCAGCCAGTTCAGGGAGCCGAGCGTCTCGTCGAGGGCAGCCGCAAGGATCCCGCCGTGCGCGAGTCCGGGCGCCCCCTGGTGAGCCTCCCGCACGGTGAACTCGGCGGTGACGCTCACCCCCTCGCCGGCCCGCGTCTCCAGGTGCAGCCCGTGGGTCTGCCCGCCGCCGCATCCGAAACAGTGTTCGTAGTGGGCGCCCAGAAGCTCGCCGGGCGCGGGAGCGTCGGGGTGGCGCACGGGTTTCACGGCGTCGGCCGGAGGCTCTGGAGCTGCGGAAGTACCACTCACAGCCGCAGACCTTACCCGCGCGTCCGCGATATCCGGACACCGTGCCAAGCTTGGCTCCATGCAGCTCTCCGCCGCCCCTTATGAAGAACGTCTCACCGCGCCCCGCTCGTGGTGGTTCGTCTCGTTCCTGGTGGGCGTCTCCATGGCCCTGATCCTGTTGCCCTTCGGCACCCTGCCGTTGCTCGGCGGCCTGGTCGGCGGCACCGCCGTCGCGGCCGTGGTGGCCAGCTCCTACGGTTCGCTGCGCATCCGGGTGGTGGGCGACTCCCTGATCGCGGGCGAGGCGAAGATCCCGGTCGCGGCGCTGGGAGAGACGCAGATCCTGGACGCCGAGGAGGCGCGCGCCTGGCGCACCCACAAGGCCGACACCCGCGCCTTCCTGCTGCTGCGCTCGTACATCCCCACGGCGCTGAAGGTGGAGGTCACCGACCCGGACGACCCCACCCCGTACCTGTATCTGTCGACCCGGGAGCCGGAGCGCCTGGCGCAGGCCCTCGCGGCGGCGCGGGAAGCGGCGGCGTAGCGGACGGCGTGAGGGGCGGCGCAAGAGCGGGCACAGCCCCGGTCGCCGCCTACTGGATCACGGTCGTCGGCGGAGCGGCTCCGGGCGGACGGCGGGGTCAGCGCCCGGGCTCCTCGGGGCTTCCGGGGATCTCCCCCATGGTCAGCGGGTCCGCCGGCTTCTCCAGCGCGGGAAGTTCCCTCAGCTCGTCCCAGGGGACCTGCATTCTGCGCAGGTCGGCCCGGACTTTCGCGGCGACCCTTCTGGTGTCGCGCCGGTTCATGACCGCGCCGACGACGGCGCCCACCATGAACGGCATCAGGTTCGGCAGGTCGCGGACCATCCGCTTCATGATCTGCTGGCGCAGCTCGCGTTTCATCTGGCCGCCGAGGGCCGAGTTGATCGTGGACGGCTTCAGCACGTCGACGCCGCGTTCACCCGACCACGAGCGCAGGTAGGCGGTGCTGCGGTCCTTGAGACCGCCCGGCGGGCGCAGGCCGTAGACCTCGTGGAGTTCGGCGATCAGTTTGAGTTCGATGGCCGCGACGCCGGTGATCTCCGCGGCCAGCTCGGTCGGCATCGCGGGCGGCACGGGCAGCATCGCCGCCGCTCCGATGCCCGCGCCGACGGTGGACGTGGCGTTCGCCGCGCCCGTCACGAGTTTGTCGGCGATCTCCTCCGGCCCGAGCCCCGGGAACTGCCGTCGAAGCGTCTGAAGGTCCCGTACGGGGACCCGGGGGGCGAGGTCGATGATCCGGTCGGCCAGGTGCCCGAGGCCCGCCCTGGCCCGTTTGCCGCCCTGTCGGGCGCCTTCCCGGGCCAGGCCCGCGGCCTTGTCCCGGATGACCGCCGCCCGCCGCCTTGCGACGGGGGCGGCGTTCCGCGCCGGCGCCGGGAGGTCACTCCGGTCCGCCGCGGGTTCGAGCGAGGCAGATCCCGCCGGGACTGCTCCCGTGCCGGATGAGCCTCGCTCGTCGTCACGCACGCCGTGAGGGCCGTCAGACGGCCCTTTGTCCGTTCCCCACAGGGGGAAGCGGCGCTTCCGAGGTGGGGTCGAGCCAGTCACGGCCGACCCCGCCTCAGTCGCAGTCGCGGCAGATCGGCTGACCGTTCTTCTCCCGGGCCAGCTGGCTGCGGTGGTGCACCAGGAAGCAGCTCATGCAGGTGAACTCGTCCTGCTGCTTCGGCAGCACCCGGACGGCCAGCTCCTCGTTCGAGAGGTCGGCGCCGGGCAGTTCGAGGCCTTCGGCGGCCTCGAACTCGTCGACGTCGACCGCGGAGGCGGACTTGTCGTTCCGCCTCGCCTTCAGCTCTTCAAGGCTGTCTGAGTCGACGTCGTCATCGGTCTTGCGTGGGGTGTCGTAATCGGTAGCCATTTCGCCTCTCCCCCTCTGGGTTTTTGCGGTGTCTCCAGCGCACGTAACGCGTGAGAGGCCGGACTTGTGCCCGCCTCGAGGCGGAGATTTTGCCTCACATCAAGGTCTGTTACTCAATCGACACCCAACCGAACCCCTCACGAGTGATCCGCTTGGATGGCGAACGGGACCGTACACGGTCCGATTGCCGCACTTCAAAGGCGCCTCACCGTGTACTTCCCGTGATCAGGACCCCCGAAAACCCGGATTTTCCGGGCTCTACACGGGCATCATGATCACGGAGAGTAGATGGCCGGAAATTCGCCCCTGTGAGCGATCACACATGAGGCGGTCCGCCGTCAGCCCGGAAAATTCCGCGCAAAGCGAACATCCCCGTGTGTGTCGCGACATGGTCTCAGACGGGGAAGGTGACCCGCATCACGAGTCCACCCCCCTCGCGCGGCTCGGCCACGATATGGCCGCCGTGCGCCCGGGCCACGGACCGCACGATGGACAGACCGAGCCCGACCCCCTTGTCGCTGCCCGTCCGCTCGGTGCGGAGCCGACGGAACGGTTCGAAGAGATTGTCGATCTCGTACGCCGGAACGACCGGGCCGGTGTTCGACACGACCAGAACCGCCTGGCCGTGCCGGACGTCGGTGGTCACCTCGACCCAGCCGCCCTCGGGCACGTTGTACCGCACGGCATTCTGCACGAGATTCAGCGCGATCCTCTCCAAAAGGACGCCGTTGCCCTGAACGACCGCGGTTTTCTGCTCACCGCGGATCACCACGCCCTTCGCCGCCGCTTCGGCGTGCACCTGGTCGACCGCCTGCTCGGCGACCTCCGCGAGGTCGACCGGCCTGCGCTCGACGACCTGGTTGTCGCTGCGCGCGAGCAGCAGGAGACCCTCGACGAGCTGCTCGCTGCGCTCGTTGGTCGCCAGCAGCGTCTTGCCGAGCTGCTGGAGCTCCACGGGCGCGCCGGGATCGGAAAGGTGCACCTCGAGCAGCGTGCGGTTGATCGCCAGCGGTGTCCTGAGTTCGTGCGAGGCGTTGCCCACGAAGCGCTGCTGGGCCGTGAAGGCCCGCTGGAGGCGCTCCAGCATGTCGTCGAAGGTGTCGGCCAGCTCCTTCAGCTCGTCGTCCGGGCCGTCCAGCTCGATACGACGCGACAGGTCCGAGCCCGCCACCGCGCGCGCGGTGCGGGTGATCCGGCCGAGCGGGGACAGCACGCGGCCGGCCATGGCGTAGCCGAACGCGAAGGCGATCACGGCGAGGCCGAGGAGGGCCAGCAGGGAACGGCTGAGGAGATCGTCGAGGGCCGCCTGCCGCTGGTGATCGATGCAGGCGCTGACCGCGGAGTTGAACTGGGTCAGACCCGACTCGGCGGTGAGCCCGGAGCAGGTCGTGCTGGCCACCTTGATCAGACCGGTGGCGCTCACGATCTTGAAGGGCGGCTGGTTGCCCGTACTGATGGCCTGCGCCGCCAGCAGATAGATGATCGACAGCAGCATGATGCCGGCGATCAGGAACATGCCGCCGTACAGCAGGGTCAGCCGTATGCGGATGGTCGGGCGGAGCCACGGGAAGGGCATTTGCGGGCTGCGGGGGTCCCAGGTGGGCTTCGGGGGCGCCTGAGGCGGCGCGGGTGTCGATGCCACGGCGGTCAGATCCGGTAGCCCGAACCGGGAACGGTGACGATCACCGGCGGTTCGCCCAGCTTGCGGCGCAGCGTCATGACCGTCACGCGCACGACGTTCGTGAACGGGTCGGTGTTCTCGTCCCACGCCTTCTCGAGGAGCTGCTCCGCGGAGACGACCGCGCCCTCGCTGCGCATCAGCACCTCCAGGACGGCGAACTCCTTGGGCGCGAGCTGCACCTCCTTGCCGTCGCGGAAGACCTCGCGGCGGTTGGGGTCGAGCTTGATGCCGGCCCGCTCGAGGACGGGCGGCAGCGGGACACTGGTGCGCCGGCCGAGCGCGCGCACGCGGGCGATCAGCTCGCTGAAGGCGAAGGGCTTGGGAAGGTAGTCGTCGGCGCCGATCTCCAGGCCCTCGACACGGTCGCTCACGTCGCCGGAGGCCGTCAGCATCAGCACGCGCGTGGGCATGCCGAGTTCGACGATCTTGCGGCAGACGTCGTCGCCGTGCACGAGGGGGAGGTCGCGGTCGAGGACGACCACGTCGTAGTCGTTGACGCCGATGCGCTCCAGGGCGGCCGCGCCGTCGTACACGACGTCGACGGCCATGGCCTCCCGGCGCAGTCCGGTGGCCACCGCATCGGCGAGCAGCTGCTCGTCCTCGACGACGAGTACGCGCACGTCGCAGTCCTTCCTGTGTCCACCCGGGCAGCCTTGTCGGACGCACGCGGGCGGGGGTCTCGGTGAGTGTTGCGTCCATCCTGCCCTTTTCGGCCGTAAGTCGGCGGTAAGACGGGTGGGAGGTGGATGAAGGACGGGTGTGAGGCCCGGGAATGCGAGATTTTCTCGTGCGGTTGAGGTTTCCGTGGAGGGACGCTGGGGGAGGACGGCTTTACACCCCGCGATCACGCTCTGCATGTGCCGCTGCACCATGTGGCACTCCGCGGTCCGCTTGCCGCAGAGCGGGCGTGGGTGTCCGGCACCGTCGCCGCCCGGCAGGGCAGCGCTGGGCACCTGTGAGAGACGTGATCGCCCCTTCCCAACCCGGCACACCCCCGTGCCAACGACCCACGACCCAGGACGAGGGGGCGCAGCATGGACGCATTCACCGCAGGACTTCTGCAGCGCATAAGGGCGACCGAGACCGACCTGACGCGGGCTCGCGACGAGGGCGACGACTTCCTCGTCGAGGTGGAGCAGGCCGAGCTCGACGACCTGCGTCGCCTCGCCGCCGAGCACGGTGTGGAGGTCGGCGCGACGAGCGTCTAGCGGTAGGCGCGTACGCGCCTGGGGCCCCGGCGAATCCAGCGCCGGGGCCCCTCCGCGTGTCCGCCCGGGGCCGGGCGGGTTCGTGCTCAGTCGTGCCAGGCTCCGAAGTCCTCCAGCAGGCGCTGGAGGGGCTCGAAGACGCCCGGGGTGGCGGCGATCGCGAGATCGCGTCCGGGGCGCTCTGCGGGCCGTCCACCGGTCAGCGCGCCCGCTTCCCGGGCGATGAGGTCGCCCGCGGCGAGGTCCCAGGGGTGCAGGCCGCGCTCGTAGTAGCCGTCGAGGCGGCCGACGGCCACGTCGCACAGGTCGACGGCGGCCGAACCGCTGCGCCGGATGTCCCTGAGGAGCGGGATGAGCCGCTGCGCGACGTCCGCCTGGTGGGTGCGGACCTCGGTGACGTAGTTGAAGCCGGTCGAGACCAGGGCCTGGTCGAGCGGGGCGGTCGGCCGGCAGGCCAGCACGCGCTCCCCCGCCCAGACGCCGGTCCCCCGCGCGCCGGCGCCGCGCACGGCGTGGAACGTCTCACCGCGCATCGGGATCGCGACGACGCCGACCACGGTCTCGCCGTCGTGCTCGGCGGCGATGGAGACGGCCCACGTGGGCAGTCCGTAGAGGTAGTTGACCGTGCCGTCGAGGGGGTCGATCACCCAGCGGACGCCGCTGCTGCCCTCGCTGGAGGCTCCCTCCTCGCCGAGGAAGCCGTCGTCGGGGCGGCGCTCGGAGATGATCCCGGTGATCAGCTTCTCGGCCGCGATGTCCATCTCGGTGACGACGTCGATGGGGCTGGACTTGGTGGCGGCGACCGCGAGGTCGGCCGGGCGGCCGTCGCGCAGGAACTCGCCGGCGCGGCGGGCGGCCTCCAGGGCGATGGCGAGCAGTTCTGTGTGCAGGGGGTCGGTCACGCCGTTCCTCACGCGTAGGGGCTGTCGGCGCCCGCGGCGGCGGGCTTGGGGGCACGGGCGGGGCAGCAGCCGGCCGGGCACAGGTGGTGGCTCGGCCCGAGCGCCCCGAGGGCGCACGGGGTGACCTCCAGGCCGTTCTCCACCGCGGCGCGCTCCAGGACGAGTTCGCGGACGGCTGCGGCGAAGCGGGGGTCGGCGCCGACGGTGGCCGAGCGGCGCATCGGCAGGCCCAGCTCGCGGGCCTTGGCCTCGGCCTCGGTGTCGAGGTCGTAGAGGACCTCCATGTGGTCGGAGACGAAGCCGATGGGGGCGACGACGACCGCCGGGACGCCGGCCGCGTGCCGCTCCTCCAGGTGGTCGCAGATGTCGGGCTCCAGCCAGGGGATGTGCGGGGCGCCCGAGCGGGACTGGTAGACGAGCTGCCAGGGATGGTCCACGCCGGTGCGCTCGCGGACCGCGTCGACGACGAGGCGCGCGGTGTCCAGGTGCTGCCTGACGTACGCGCCGCCGTCCCCGTGGTCCTCGACCGGGCCGGAGGCGTCCGCGGCCGAGGTCGGGATGGAGTGGGTCGAGAAGGCGAGGTGGGCGCCGTCGCGGACGTCCTCGGGGAGGTCGGCGAGCGAGCGCAGCACGCCGTCGATCATGGGCTCCAGGAAGCCGGGGTGGTTGAAGTAGTGGCGCAGCTTGTCGACCCTGGGCGGCTGAAGGCCCTCGGCCTCGAGCGCGGCCAGGGCGTCGGCGAGGTTCTCGCGGTACTGGCGGCAGCCGGAGTACGAGGCGTAGGCGCTGGTGGCGAGGACGAGGACGCGGCGACGGCCGTCGGCGGTCATCTCGCGCAGGGTGTCCGTGAGGTACGGGGCCCAGTTGCGGTTGCCCCAGTAGACGGGCAGGTCCAGGCCGTGGCCGGCGAAGTCCTTGCGCAGGGCGTCCATCAGGGCGCGGTTCTGTTCGTTGATGGGGCTGACCCCGCCGAACAGGAAGTAGTGCTGCCCCACCTCCTTGAGGCGTTCCTTGGGGATGCCGCGCCCGCGGGTCACGTTCTCCAGGAACGGGACCACGTCGTCCGGGCCTTCCGGGCCGCCGAACGAGAGCAGGAGCAGGGCGTCGTAGGGGGTGGCATCGAGCGCGTCTGGCATGAGTCGATCCTGCCACCCGGCTCCGACAGGCGGGAAACGGCCGGGGCCGGGCGTGCCCCGCGCGCGGGCCCGGTCCACGGCAGTGCGTTAGGGTTGCCTAAGTTCCTATGTCAGCTGTATGAGCCGCAGTCGCGCCTTACGCTTCTGCCGGGCCCGGTACGCCGCGCGCCGAGCCCCGCGGAGCCGCCTTCCCTCGTGCCGCGCCGTGCGTCCCGCGCGCGTGACCGGACCACCGGAGATCCCTGTGCCCAGCCCGTACCGCGCCCTGTTCGCAGCCCCCGGCTCCAAGGGCTTCTCCGCCGCGGGGTTCCTCGGCCGGATGCCGCTGTCGATGATGGGCATCGGCGTGGTCACGATGGTCTCCCAGCTCACGGGCCGTTACGGGCTCGCCGGCGCCCTGTCGGCCACGATCGCGCTGGCGGCCGCGGTCCTCGGGCCGCAGATCTCGCGCATGGTGGATCTGCACGGGCAGCGCCGGGTGCTGCGACCGGCGACGCTGGTCGCCCTCGTGGCCTCGGCCGGGCTGCTGCTGGCCGCGCACTTCGAGTGGCCGGACTGGGTGCTGTTCGTGTGCGCCGTCGGGATCGGCGCCGTGCCCAGCCTCGGGGCGATGGTCCGGGCCCGCTGGGCGGCCGTGTACCGGGGCACTCCGAAGCTGCACACCGCGTACTCCTTCGAGTCCGTGGTGGACGAAATGTGCTTCATCTTCGGGCCGATCATCTCCATCGGCCTGTCCACGGTGTGGTTCCCGGAGGCCGGGCCCCTGCTGGCGGCCTGCTTCCTCGCGGTCGGCGTCTTCTGGCTGACCGCCCAGCGGGCCACCGAGCCCGCGCCCCATCCGCGCGAGCAGCGCGACCGGGGCTCCGCCCTGCGCTCGCCGGGTCTGCAGGTCCTGGTGTCCACCTTCGTGGCGACCGGAGCGATCTTCGGAGCGGTCGACGTGGTCACCGTGGCCTTCGCCGACGAGCGCGGCCACAAGGGTGCCGCGAGCGTCGTCCTGGCGCTGTACGCGGCCGGTTCCTGTCTGGCGGGCATCGTGTTCGGCCTGCTGCGGCTGAAGGGGTCGCCGGAGCGTCGCTGGCTGCTGGGCGTGTTCATGATGGGCGTGAGTATGATCCCCCTCCTACTGGTCGGAAACTTGCCGTTCCTGGCCGTGGCGCTTTTCGTAGCGGGCCTGGCCATCGCTCCCACGATGATCACCACCATGTCCCTCATCGAAGAGCACGTACCGCGCGCGCAACTGACCGAGGGCATGACCTGGATTAGCACCGGGCTCGCGGTCGGGGTCGCGCTCGGCTCCTCCGTAGCCGGCTGGGTCATCGACGCGGCCGGGGCGCGGGCCGGGTACGGGGTTCCGGCGGTGTCCGGGGCCGTCGCGGTCGCGGTCGGTTTCCTGGGCTACCGTCGGCTGAGCAGGCCGGCTCCGGGTCGGGGAGGCACCGTTGAGCAGCACAGCGAGCGCGAAGAACGGCACGTGGCGTAACTGGGGCGGCAACGTCGTCGCCCGCCCCGCGCGGGAGGTCATGCCCGCCTCCGTCGACGAGCTGGCCGAGGCGGTCCGCCGGGCCGCCGAGGACGGCCTGAGGGTGAAGGCGGTGGGAACCGGCCACTCCTTCACGTCGATCGCGGCAACTGACGGCGTCTTGATCCGCCCTCAACTGTTGACCGGCATCCGCAAGATCGACCGTGACGACATGACCGTCACGGTCGAGGCCGGGACGCCGCTCAAGAGACTCAACCTGGCCCTGGCGCGCGAGGGGCTGTCGCTCACCAACATGGGCGACATCATGGAACAGACGGTCTCCGGAGCCACCAGCACCGGCACGCACGGCACCGGCCGGGAGTCGGCGTCCATCGCCGCCCAGATCAAGGGGCTCGAACTCGTCACGGCGGACGGCTCGGTGCTCGTCTGCTCCGAGAAGGAGAACCCCGAGGTCTTCGCGGCCGCCCGGATCGGCCTGGGCGCCCTCGGCGTCGTCACCGCCGTCACGTTCGCGGTGGAGCCGGTGTTCCTGCTCACCGCGCGCGAGGAGCCGATGCCCTTCGACAGGGTTCTCGCCGAGTTCGACGAGCTGTGGGCCGAGAACGAGCACTTCGAGTTCTACTGGTTCCCGCACACCGGCAGCACCAACACCAAGCGCAACAACCGCAGCGCCGGCCCCGCGAAGCCGGTGAGCCGGGTCGCGGGCTGGATCGAGGACGAGTTCCTCTCCAACGGCGTCTTCCAGGTGGCCCAGTGGGTCGGGCGGGCGGCGCCCCCGACGATCCCGGCCATCGCCCGGCTCTCCAGCAGGGCCCTGTCGGCGCGCACCTACACCGACATCCCCTACAAGGTGTTCACGTCGCCGCGCCGGGTGCGGTTCGTGGAGATGGAGTACGCGGTGCCGCGCGAGGCGGTGACCGAGACACTGCGCGAACTGAGGACGGCGATCGACCGGTCGGGGCTGCGGATCAGCTTCCCCGTCGAGGTGCGCACCGCGCCCGCCGACGACATCACGCTGTCCACCGCCTCGGGGCGCGAGAGCGCGTACATCGCCGTCCACATGGTCAAGGGCACGGCGTACCAGGGGTACTTCACCACGGCCGAGCGCATCTTCACGGCGCACGAGGGCCGTCCGCACTGGGGGAAGGTGCACACGCGGGATGCCGAGTACTTGGCCGGCGTGTACCCGCGCTTCGAGGAGTTCACGGCGCTGCGGGACCGGCTGGACCCTCATCGCCTCTTCCAGAACGACTACCTGCGCAGGGTCCTGGGCACCTGACGCGACCTCACGGGGCGCGTCTCCGCGCGGCGTCGGCGGCCCCGTGGCGCCGCTCGGACGACGGCGTCCCGGCCCGGCCGGAAATCTTCGGTCCATGGCCCGAAGATCGCGTGAAGTGTGCCACGTCCAAGATCGGGAAGGCGTGTGACAGAGGGCCGGAAGCCCTCTCTTGCGAGAAGTCGGGTGGCGCGCCAATCCACGCACGTGGCCCAAATGGAGTACTGTTGCGAGCCCTGGGCCCGGTCTCCCGCCAGGACGTCCGGGGCCTCGCTGGACCGCCTGGAGGGGACTCGTTGCACAGGGTGACGGTGTTGGTCACTTAGCGTGGCGAATAGGTAACCGTGCCATAACGGCGACGCAGGGCCTGTGCCCGACACGCCGGGCAACTCGGCAAGGTTGTGGCAGGCTGCACCCGGGCAGGCCACACTCGACTAGCGGAAGCAGCGACGCACGTGACGTCGGCAGGCACCACCCGGGAGGTCCCCATGCCCGAACTGCGTGTCGTGGCCGTCTCGAATGACGGCACACGGCTGGTGCTGAAGGCTGCGGACAGCACGGAGTACACGCTTCCGATCGATGAGCGTCTGCGCGCCGCCGTACGCGGCGACCGTCCCCGCCTCGGCCAGATCGAGATCGAGGTGGAGAGCCATCTCCGCCCCCGCGACATCCAGGCGCGTATACGCGCCGGTGCGACAGCGGAAGAAGTCGCGCAGATGGCCGGCATCCCCGTCGACCGTGTGCGCCGTTTCGAGGGCCCCGTACTGGCCGAGCGGGCCTTCATGGCCGAACGCGCCCGCAAGACCCCGGTCCGCCGGCCCGGCGAGAACACCGGTCCGCAGCTCGGCGAAGCCGTCCAGGAACGGCTGTTGATCCGCGGCGCCGAGAAGGACACCGTCCAGTGGGATTCGTGGCGCCGCGACGACGGCACCTGGGAAGTCCTGCTGGTCTACCGGGTCGCGGGCGAGCCGCACTCGGCGAGCTGGACGTACGACCCGCCCCGGCGGCTCGTCCAGGCCGTCGACGACGAGGCCCGTTCGCTGATCGGCGAGTCCGACGACCTGGCCGCGCCGGAGCCCAGCTTTCCGTTCGTGCCGCGTATCGCACGGCTGCCCCGCGACCGCCCGCTGGACCGCACCCTCGACCGGCCCAGCCTGCCGCCCCAGCCGTCCGAGCCGGACGAGGAGAGCGAACGCGAACGCGACTCGCTGACCAGCCTGTTGGAGGCGGTGCCGAGCTTCCGCGGCGACATGGTCGTCCCGGAGCGGCCGACGGCCGAGCCCGTCACGGAGGAGCCCGACGAGCAGGAGGCCGTCGCCGAGGAGCCCCCGGCGCCCGCCGCCTCCGCCGGTTCCGCCTACGCGGACGTCCTCATGCCGCGTTCCGTCGGCAGCCACCGCGACCGTCTCGTCGGCGCCACCGACCGGCAGGCCGAGGCGGACGGCGTCCGCCCGGGGCGCCGGGCCGCGGTGCCGAGCTGGGACGAGATCGTGTTCGGCACCCGGCGCAAGAAGCAGGAGTGAGCCCCCCGCGGCGACAACTCCCCCGGGGCGCACGCCGGTTCGCGTGGCGCCGCGTACAGGTGTGAGGGCCGCACCGGACAAGGTGCGGCCCTTGCGCGTGCCCGGCCCTCCGTCCTCGCCAACCGCCCCTCGTCTGCCCGTACGCGAGGTCACGCGGGACGGATCACCGATCGGTTCATCGCGGGTCCGGGCCCACGGCGACCGGCCGGGACGGGTCCGCGGACCACTCCGACCAGGAGCCGACGTACAGGGCGGCCGGAATGCCCGCCACCGCGAGAGCCAGCACCTCGTGGGCGCCGGAGACGCCCGAGCCGCAGTAGACGCCCACCTCCACGCCGTCCGACGCCCCCAGCGCCTCGAAGCGGTCCCTCAGCTCGTGCGCGGGCAGGAAGCGGCCGTCCGGGGCCACGTTGTCGTTGGTGGGCGCGGACACCGCGCCCGGGATGTGCCCGCCGACCCGGTCGATCGGCTCGACCTCGCCCCGGTACCGCTCCCCCGCGCGCGCGTCGAACAACACGCCGGAACGGGCGAGGCCCGCCGCGCCGTCCGCGTCGAGCAGCCCCGTGGCGCCCGGCGCCGGCTCGAAGTCGCCCTCCCCGCGCGTGGGGACGTCGACCGACAGAGCGCCCTGCCACGCCGGCAGCCCGCCGTCGAGGACTCGCACGTCCGGGTGACCCGTCCACCGCAGCAGCCACCACGCGCGGGCCGCCGCCCAGCCCTGCCCGCCGTCGTACACGACCACCGGCGTGCCGGCCGAGACGCCCGCCCGGCGCATGGCCGCGCCGAACTCGGCGAGATCCGGGAGGGGATGGCGGCCGCGGTCGCCCGCCGGCCCCGCCAGTTCCCTGTCCAGGTCCACGTAGACCGCGCCGGGCACATGTCCCGCCTCGTACGCGGCCCGGCCGTCGAACGGCGGCTCCCCCGCCGCCTTGGCCACGCTGAGCTGCCAGCGGACGTCGAGGATCACGGGCGGATTCGCCCCGGTCAACTCGCCGGCCAGTTCCGATGCGGTGATGATGGCGTTCATGTCCCCCATCCTCGCGTACGGGGTGGCCCCGCCGCTCATGTCCGGCTACTCTGCTCCGCCGGACACGCGCGATCACGACGCGTGCGGGAACGGACACGTGCCGTACAGGCGATCCACCTACGACGACAAGCGCGCGTGAACCGGTGAGAAACCCCCGATCAGGCATCCTCCGAAGGCTGAAGCGACGCGGCCGCCACGAGTGGCCGAGGAGAGAGTGACGATGACCGAGGCAGGTGGGCCGGTCGGCCCGACCGGCACAGCACACGCACGCTACGCGCCCGGTACACCCTGCTGGGTGAGCCTGATGGCACATGGGTTGACGGCGACTCAGGCGTTCTACGGTGAGCTGTTCGGTTGGGAGTTCCAACCCGGTCCGCAGCAGCTCGGCCCCTATGTGCGGGCCATGCTGGACGGCCGCGAGGTGGCCGGCATCGGACAGCTGGCCCCGGACCGTCACCTCCCCGTCGCCTGGACGCCCTACTTCGCCTCGGACGACGTGGACTCCACCGCCGAAACGGTCCGCCTGTGCGGGGGCACGATCGGCGTCGGCCCGCTGGAGGCCGCCGAAGCCGGGCGGCTGGCGATCGGCTCCGACACCTCCGGCGCCGTCTTCGGCGTCTGGCAGGCAGGCGCCCACGTGGGCACCGAGATCACCGGCGTTCCCGGCACGCCCGTCTGGTACGAGCTGACGACCTACGAGACGGCCGGCGTCCGCAAGTTCTACGCGACGGTGTTCGGCTACGAGGAGCAGCCGACGCCGGCGGCCGACTTCGATCACGTGACCCTGCGCGTCGGCGGCCGTCCGGTGGCCGGCGTCCACGGGGTGGGCGCGGCGCTGGCCCGGGATCTGGGGCCGCACTGGACGACGTACTTCGAGGTGGCGGACGTGGACGCGGCGCTCACGCTCGTCGCCGGCCTCGGCGGGCGCGTCCTGGAACCGGCGCACGACAGCGCGCACGGGCGCGTGGCGGCCGTGGCCGACCCCGAGGGCGCCCACTTCTCCCTGATCCAGGACGCGCGCTGAGCATCCGCCCCGGCCCGCCGCCGAGCCGGGGCGGGGCCGGGGCTGGGGCCGTCGTCCGGATCGGGCCGGACCGAAGCGCGGAGCCTCGTCACCGACGCGACGCAGGGGCGGCGGGCCCGGCAGGCTCTAGACCTGCTGGACCGGCAGCACGTCGGGCGACAGGGCCGCCGCCCGCGCCGACGACGCCGTCATCCGGCGCCGGTGGTGACGTCGGCACAGGACCTCGTAGCCGATCGTGTCCGCCTGGTCGACGTCGCCGACGACGACCTGCGCGCCCTCGACGACCATGACGCCGCCCACGGTGCGGGCGTTGTGCGTGGCGCGGGCGCCGCACCAGCACAGCGCCTCGACCTGTAGCACCTCGACGCGGTCGGCGAGTTCGACGAGCCGCTGGGAGCCGGGGAACAGCTTGGAACGGAAGTCGGTGGTGATGCCGAAGGCGTAGACGTCCAAGCCGAGATCGTCGACCACGCGCGCGAGCTGGTCGATCTGCTCCTCGGCCAGGAACTGCGCCTCGTCGGCGATCACGTAGTCGGCGCGGCCGCCCTGCGAGAGGTGTTCCACCAGGTAGGCGTAGAGGTCCTGGCCGTCCTCGACCTCGACCGCGTCGGTGACCAGGCCCAGGCGGGAGGACAGCTTGCCCTGGCCCGCGCGGTCGTCACGGGTGAAGATCATGCCCTCCAGGCCGCGCGCGGAGCGGTTGTGCTCTATCTGGAGAGCCAGCGTCGACTTCCCGCAGTCCATGGTTCCGGAGAAGAACACCAGCTCGGGCATGGGGAGTCGAGCGCCTTTCGGTCAGGGAGAGGGAACTGCGGGGCGAGGCCGTTGCGGCTTCAGGAGCGTACTTCGAGCAGCGGGACGAACTGCTCGGCAGGGGTCATGGAGCCGTGGTTGCCGACCATGGCCGACTCCTTGGGCTCCCGCTCCGAGGCGACGATCAGGACGTCGTCCCGGGCGGCCGCGATCACGTCGCCGAGGCGGGCGTACACCCGCTCGTCGACCTGCGGACCGAACCAGCCCGCGGCGATGGCCTCGTCCCGCGAGGCGACCCAGAACTGCTCGCCGAGCACCTCGCGCCAGCAGGTCAGCACGTCGTCCGCGGCGCCCGGCACGGCGTAGACATGGCGGGCGCGGCCCTCGCCGCCCAGCAGGGCGACGCCGGCGCGCAGCTCCCAGTCGGCGTCGAAGTCGATGCGGTGCTCGTCGTCGAAGGGCACGTCGACCATGCCGTGGTCGGCGGTGACGTAGAGCGCGCTGCGCGGCGGGAGCTGTTCGGCGAGACGCTGGACGAGGCGGTCGACGTACATGAGCTGGCCGCGCCATGTGTCGGAGGCGACGCCGTAGCGGTGTCCCGCGCCGTCCAGTTCGGCGTAGTAGGTGTAGACGAGGGAGCGGTCGCCGGCGGCGAGTTGTTCGGCGGCGAGGTCCATGCGCTCCTCGCCGGTGAGCCGTCCGTGGAACGTTCCGCCGCTGAGCGCGATCTTGGTGAGCGGGGTGTTCTGGAACGCGGGGGCCGACACCTGCGCGGCGTGCACGCCCGCCCGGTGGGCGAGCTGGAACACGGTCGGGTACGGCTGCCACGCGCCGGGCGCGGTCCACGGCTGCCAGCGGAGCTGGTTCATCAGCTCGCCGGTGTCGGGGTTGCGCACGGTGTAGCCGGGCAGGCCGTGCGCGCCGGGCGGGAGGCCGGTGCCGACGGAGGCGAGGGAGGTCGCGGTGGTCGCCGGGTAGCCGGCGGTGAGGGGGCGGCCGGTGCCGCCGCGCGAGCTGCCGAGCAGGGCGTACAGGTACGGCGCCTCGTCGCGGTGGGCCCTGATCTGCTCCCAGCCCAGGCCGTCGACGAGGAAGACGCAGTTGCGGTCCGCCGGCGCGAGTTCCGGGATCGCCGCGGTCATGCCGGGCACGGCCATGCCGGCGGCCAGCGTGGGCAGCAGGTCGGCGAGGGAGCCGGAGCCGTACTCGGGTACGGGGGCGGAGGCCACGGCGAGCGGCTCGGGGTAGTCCCAGGAGGGGGCGGACCGCTCCATCAGCGGGTGACGTCCGCCGTGGCTTCGGAGAGCGACTGCGCGAAGGCGAGAGCCTGGCGCACCGTCTCCGGGCCGTCCCCGGCCTCGCTCACGCGCAGGCTGAGGTCGTCCGCCGTCGAGCTGCCCGCGTAGCCGTGGTCGGCGTCGCAGTTGGGGTCGCCGCAGGCAGCGGGCTCCAGGTCGATGCGGGAGACGGCGCCCCAGCCGATGGTGAGCACGACCTCGCGGGGCAGTGCGCCCGGCGTGTACGACTCCGGGTTGGCGACCACCCGGCTGAGCACGACCGAGGAGATCCTGCCGAGCTTGACCGACTCCGTGGACGTCGTGGCGTACGGCGTCGGGGAGGTGCTGTCGGCGGCCTGCTCGTCGGTGTGGCTGACGATGAACCGGTTGCCGGTGAGCACCAGCACGGTCACGTGCCGGCGCACCTCGTTCTGGTCGAACGTGGTCTCCTGGTGGACCAGGAACGACCGGATCGGCTCGCCGCCCAGGGCGGCCTCCACCGCCTCGGCCACGAGGGCCGGGTAGTAGCCGCTGCGCTCGATCGCCGCGCGCAGCCCCTGGGTCGTCGTACTGGTCTTGGCCATGCCCTCCATCCTACGGGGACCCACTGACTGCGGGGCACCGCTCGGGCGGGCTCCGGCGGGCTCCGGCGGGCCCGGGGCGTGCGCGGCCGCCCGTTCGGCGTCGCGGCGGCCGGGGGCGCGGACCGCGTCCGGGCGAGTGCCGTGTCGTCGGTCGGCTCAGTACGCCGGCAGGGTCCTCGGGCCGAGGTCGTCGCGCGCGGGCGGGGGCGCGAGGCGGACCGACGCGCCGAGGACGCTGACTCCGTGGGGTGCGACGACGACGGGTTCCAGGGTGACGGCGACGACCTCGGGGTGGTCGTCGACGAGCCGCGAGACGCGCAGCAGGAGCTCTTCCAGGGCCGGGGTGTCGACGGGCGTCGAGCCGCGCCAGCCGAACAGGAGCGGGGCCGTGCGGATGGAGCGGACCAGCGACGTGGCGTCGCGGTCGGTGACGGGGACCAGCCGGTGCGCCATGTCCCCGAGGAGCTGCGAGGCGGCCCCCGCGAGGCCGAAGGACAGCACCGCTCCCGCCGCCGGGTCGATGACCGCGCGCACGACGGTGTCGACGCCGCGCGGGGCCATCGCCTGGACGACCGGGCGGAGTTCCTGCGGCTTGCCGAAGAGTTCGGTCAATTCGGCGTAGGCCCTGCGCAGTTGGTCCTCGTCGGCCAGGTCGAGGCGTACGCCGCCCAGGTCGGCGCGGTGGCGCAGGTGCGGGGCGGTGGCCTTGAGGGCGACGGGGTAGCCGAGGTCGCGCGCGGCCCGCGCGGCCTCGTCGGGGGTGGGGGCGGGGATCGCCCGGCGGGTGCGGACGCCGTAGCGGCCGAGCAGCTCGCAGGTCTCCTCGGCGCCGAGGGTGAGCCCCTGTCCGCGCGCGAGGAGCCCGTCGATCAGCCGGGCGGCGCCCTTCTCGTCGATGTCGTCGTACTCGGGGACCTTGCCGGGGTCGGCCGCCTCGCGTCGCCACTGGGCGTACCTCACCGCCTCGGCGAGGGCGCGGACGGCGCGTTCGGCCGCGGGGTAGGCGGGGATGAGGCGGGCTCCCTCGGGCGCCTCGACGGCGGCCGGCTGGGGCTCGGTGGCGCTCTCGGCCGCCGCACGCGCGCGTGCGGCGCCTTCCGCGCGGGGTGCGGTGCTCGCGGCGGCGGACAGAGCCGCCGCGAGGCCGCCGATTTCGACGTGCACGACGAGGACCGGCTTGGCGGGGGCCGCCGCGGCGGCCGAGCGCAGCGCCTGCGCGAGTTCCGCGTCCCCGGGCGAGCGTTCGCCGATCGCCGGGATCGCCGTCACCACCACGGCGTCGCACGTCTCGTCGGCCAGGGCCCGCGCCAGTGCCGCGTGGAAGTCCTCCGCCGAGGCCTCGGTCGTCAGGTCCGACGGCGGCAGTGGGCGCAGCCCCTCGGAGAGGCACGCGTCGTGGGTGAGCAGCCCGAGGGACTCGGAGTTGCCGAGGATCGCGACCCTCGGGCCCGGCGGCAGCGGCTGGCGGGCCAGCAGCAGGCCGGCGTCGACCAGTTCGGTGATGGTGTCCACGCGGATCACGCCCGCCTGCCGCAACAGCGCCGACACGGTCGCGTGCGGCAGCCGGGTGGCCCGCACGGCGTGGCCCTGCGGGGCCGAACCGGCGCCCTGGACGACGACGAGGGGCTTGGCCGCCGCCGTGCGCCGCGCGAGGCGGGTGAACTTGCGGGGGTTGCCGATGGACTCCAGGTACATGAGGGCGACGTCGGTGTCGGGGTCGTCGTACCAGTACTGCAGGACGTCGTTGCCGGAGACGTCCGCGCGGTTGCCGGAGGAGACGAAGGTGGAGACGCCGGTGACGCCGGTGACGCCTCCGCCGCGCCGGTGCAGGCGGGACAGCAGGGCGATGCCGATGGCGCCCGACTGGGCGAACAGGCCGATCCGCCCGGCCCTGGGCATCTCCGGGGCGAGGGAGGCGTTCAGGCGCACCCGCGGCGAGGTGTTGATGACGCCGAAGGCGTTGGGCCCGATGATCCGCATGCCGTACGCGCGTGCCTGGCGCACGAGCCGGCGCTGGCGCTCGCGGCCGTCGGGGCCGCTCTCGGCGTAGCCGGCGGAGAGGACGACGAGTCCCTGCACCCCGTGCTCGCCGCATTCGGCGACGGCCTCGGGCACGTGCTCGGCGGGGACGGCGACGACCGCGAGGTCGACCGGCTCCGCCACCTCCCGCACCGAGCGGTGGGCGGGCACGCCGTCGACCTCCTCGATGCCGTCCGGGAACGCCTTGTTCACGGCGTACAGGCGGCCCGTGAAGCCGGCCTCGCGGAGGTTGCCGAGGACGCTGCGGCCGACGCCGCCCGGGGCGCGGCCGACGCCGACGACGGCGACGGAGCCCGGCGCCAGCAGCCGTCCCACGGAGTGCGCCTCGGCGCGCTGCTCCCGCGCGCGCTGCACCGCGAGGGAGCGTTCGGTGGGTTCGAGGTCGAACTCCAGGTGGACGACGCCGTCCTCGAAGCTGCGTTTCTGGGTGTAGCCGGCGTCGGTGAACACCTTGATCATCTTGGTGTTGGCGGGGAGCACCTCGGCGGCGAAGCGGCGGATGGCGCGCTCGCGCGCGACGGCGGCGATGTGTTCGAGGAGCGCCGAGGCGACGCCGCGGCCCTGGTGGGCGTCCTGCACGAGGAAGGCGACCTCGGCCTCGTCGGCGGGCGAGGTGGCGGCCATGCCGTCCGGCCCGATGCGGTCGTAGCGCACGGTGGCGATGAACTCGCCGCCCACGGTGGCCGCGAGCCCCACCCGGTCCACGAAGTCGTGGTGCGTGAAGCGGTGGACGTCCTTGGCGGACAGCCGCGGGTAGGGCGCGAAGAAGCGGTAGTACTTCGACTCGTCCGACACCTGCTCGTAGAAGCTGACCAGGCGCTCGGCGTCGTCGGCGGTGATGGGGCGGATGCGTGCGGTGCCGCCGTCGCGCAGCACCACGTCGGCCTCCCAGTGGGCGGGGTACTCGGGCCGGTCCGACGCGCTCTGCATGGGCCCCAGAGTACGGCTCGCGTACGACAACGGCGCGAGGCAGTCTGTGGGGGCGGGCGGCGGATCGAGGCCGCGATCCGGCGACCGCCGCGGGTGAGGCCGAGCCTGGCTCTCCCTCACACGCGCCACGTATGGAACACTGGTCTAGACAACCTGAACCTGAAGGGCAGCATCACATGGCTGAGCGCCGCGTCAACGTCGGCTGGGCCGAGGGCCTCCACGCCCGCCCCGCTTCCATCTTCGTCCGGGCCGCCACGGCCGCAGGCATCCCCGTGACGATCGCCAAGGCCGACGGCAACCCCGTCAACGCGGCCTCCATGCTGGCCGTCCTCGGCCTGGGCGCCCAGGGCGGCGAGGAGATCGTCCTCGCCTCCGACGCCGAGGGCGCGGACGCCGCCCTCGACCGGCTGGCCAAGCTGGTCGCCGAGGGCCTCGAGGAACTCCCCGAGACCGTCTGAGCACGTCGCCTTTTCGGCGAAGGGCCCGTCCGAAATCATCGGGCGGGCCCTTCGCATTTCCCGTTCACGGACGACAATTCCGTTCACGGGCAGGGAAGAACAACCCCCGAGAATTATCCCCCTCTTTGTATACGGCCTCCGCGTTAATTCCGAATTCCCGACGTGTTTACGGGATGTTGCGAGGTCCTCACACGGTCGGCGCGCCCCGGGCCGCCGGGAAAGCGCAGTCGGTGCGCCGGCGTCGACCGCTCGGTGTGCAGCGCCGTGATCGCCCGCGCGCGCTCCCCGTCCCCGCGCGTCACCGCGTCCACGATCGCGCCGTGCTCCGCCCAGGACTCCACCGGATCGGCCGGGGCGTCCACCGTGTACATCCAGGCGATCTTGTGGCGCAGCTGGGTGAGCATCGACGTCAGGGCGGGGCTGCCGCAGGACTGGGCGAGCGTCTCGTGGAACCAGCCGCCCAAGGAGCGCAGGTCGTCGCTGCTGCCCCTCCTGGCCCGCTCCTGGCCCAGCCGGACGAGTCCGCGCAGCACCTTCAGATGGGCCTCGGTGCGCCGTTCCGCGGCCCGGCAGGCGCCGAGCGGCTCCAGCAGCATGCGCATCTCCAGCAGGTCTCCGGCCTCCTGCTCGGTCGGCTCCGCGACGCACGCGCCCGCGTGCCGCCGCGTGACCACGAAGCCCTCGGCCTCCAGCGTGCGCAGCGCCTCGCGGACGGGGACGCGGGAGACCCCGTAGCGGCGGGCGAGGAGTTCCTCGGTGAGGCGGCTGCCGCGCTCGTAGACGCCCGCGACGATGTCGTCCCGGACGGCCGTGCACACCGAGTGCGCCGGAATACGCATGACGGACCTCCGCCTTAATCCCCGTGAAACGCCGACGAGCGGCGCGCTTTCATCGACTCTATTGCAGCGGACGGGAATTTCCGACGGCGGGCCGTAATCCATGAATATTTTTTGGACGGAGCGCCCCGGGAAACGGCAA
Source organism: Streptomyces sp. NBC_00704 (assembly GCF_036226605.1). NCBI lineage: Bacteria > Bacillati > Actinomycetota > Actinomycetes > Kitasatosporales > Streptomycetaceae > Streptomyces > Streptomyces sp. NBC_00704. The sequence goes on along the minus strand of NZ_CP109000.1, from coordinate 6,155,191 downwards.
AGCCCCGGCCGAAGGGCCGGGGCTCGACGATCTGCCGTCGTGCGTCGTGTCAGACGTTCACGCCGTGGTTGCGGAGATAGGCGACCGGGTCCATGTCGGAGCCGTACTCCGGGGTGGTGCGGGCCTCGAAGTGCAGATGCGGGCCGGTGACGTTGCCGGTGTCGCCGGAGAAACCGATGCGCTGCCCCGGGGTGACCTGCTGCCCCACCGACACCTCGATGGACGACAGGTGACCGTACTGGGTGTACGTCCCGTCGTGCATCCGGATGACGACCTGGTTGCCGTAGGCCCCGCCCCAGCCGGCCTCGACCACGGTGCCGGAGCCGACCGCGTGCACGGTCGTGCCGTTGGCGGCGTGGAAGTCGATGCCCGTGTGGCTGCCGGAGGACCACAGCGAGCTGCTGGCCTGGTAGCCGGTGGAGACGTAGGAGCCGGCGATCGGCATCACGAAGGTGTTCAGGCGCTTGCGCTCGGCCTCGCGGGCGGCACGCACGCGTGCCTCGCGCTCCTCCACGGCCTTCTTGGCGGCGGCCTGCCGGGCGGCCTCCTCGAAGGCGGCCCGCTTCTGGACGGCGACCTGGTCGTCGATCTGCTCGACGACGGACTCGCCGGCGGTGACGACGGGGATCAGCCCGGTCTGCTCGGGGGTGGGCTCGGCGGCGAAGGCCGGGGCCGAGGCGACGGTGGCCATCACACCGGTGGTGGTGAGCGCCGCGACGCCCGCCGCGCGGACGGTGGTGCGCTGCATCCGGCTGGGCCGACGATGCTTCCCGGTGGCGCAGGTGAACGCCATGAAGTCAGCGGTGTCCTTTCCTTCCCTCTCGCCTACCGGGTTAGCTGACGGGTTCGGAGCAGGAAGGTCTCCTACGGACCCCCTCGCGTTCGCGCGGGCGTCCGATTCACCCCAGGGACTTCACAAGTGGGTCCCCGGCTCCCCTGGCTCGCGCCATGCGGGGACTCGGCGATGGCTGTCCGGTGCCACGGATGCGGCGCGGTGCCTGACGAACAGCCCGGATGACGCTAAGCGGCGCGGGTTTCAATCCTCAAACGAATCACGGGTTTTGTAGCGCATCCCACAGCACAGACCGGCGACTCCACCCCAATTCGGGCACATGAGGGTCTCAATTCCCTCACGCGAGGGCCCCGGTGACGCTCACGTCGACCGGGGCCCCACGCGCGTGCCGTCACCGCGCTACTCCGCGGAGACGACCTTCACCTCACCGATGCCGAGGGCCTCGACCGGCTCCCGGATCTGCGCCGCGTCGCCCACCAGGACCGTCACCAGCCGGTCCACCGGGAAGGCGTTGACGGCCGCCGCGGTGGCCTCGACCGTGCCCGTCGCGGCGAGCTGCCGGTACAGCGTCGCCTGGAAGTCGTCGGGCAGGTGCTGCTCCACCTGGTCGGCGAGCGTGCCCGCCACGGCCGCGGCGGTCTCGAACTTCAGCGGCGCCACCCCGACCAGGTTCTGCACGGCGACGTCCCGCTCCGCGTCGGTCAGGCCCTCGGCGGCCAGGGTGCGCAGCACCTTCCACAGGTCGTCCAGCGCGGGACCGGTGTTGGGGGTGTCCACGGAGCCGCTGATGGCGAGCATCGCGGCGCCCGAGCCGTCCGGCGCGGAGCGCAGGACCTGCCCGAAGGCGCGGACCCCGTACGTGTAGCCCTTCTCCTCGCGCAGGACGCGGTCCAGGCGGGAGGTCAGCGTGCCGCCGAGGCAGTACGTGCCGAGCACCTGGGCGGGCCACACGCGGTCGTGCCGGTCCGCGCCGATCCGGCCGATCAGCAGCTGCGTCTGGACGGCGCCGGGGCGGTCCACGATGACGACCCTGCCCCTGTCGTCGGCGGTCACCGGCGGCACCGGCCGCGGCTCGGCCGTAGAGCCCGTCCAGGCGCCCAGGGTGTCGCCCAGGAGCTCCGCCAGGCCGACGCCGGTCAGATCGCCCACGATCACGGCGGTGGCCGTCGCCGGGCGGACGTGCCGGTCGTAGAAGGCGCGCACGGCGGCGGAGTCGATCTTCTCGACCGTCTCCGCGCTGCCCTGGCGCGGGCGCGACATGCGCGCGGTGGCCGGGAACAGCTCCTTGGAGAGCTCCTTGGCGGCGCGCCGGGCGGGGTTGGCCAGCTCGTGCGGGATCTCGTCCAGGCGGTTGCGGACGAGACGCTCCACCTCGCTGTCGGCGAACGCGGGGGCGCGCAGCGCGTCGGCGAGCAGGCCCAGGCCCTTGGCCAGCCGCGAGGCCGGCACCTCGAGGCTGAGGCGGACGCCGGGATGGTCGGCGTGCGCGTCCAGAGTGGCTCCGCAGCGCTCCAGTTCGGCGGCGAACTCCTCGGCGGAGTGCTTGTCGGTGCCCTCGGAGAAGGCGCGCGCCATGATCGTGGCGACGCCGTCGAGACCGGCCGGCTCGGCGTCCAGGGGCGCGTCGAGGATGACCTCGACGGCGACGACCTGCTGGCCGGGGCGGTGGCAGTGCAGCACGGTCAGACCGTTGTCCAGCGTGCCGCGCTCGGGCGCGGGGAACGCCCACGGCTTGGCCTCGCCCGCCCGGGGCTGGGGGTGGAAGTCCATCGTGGCGAGCTCGGTCACCGGGCCGCCTCCTCGTTCTCGTCCTGGTCGGCGGGGGCTTCGGCGGCGGTCGGCTCGTAGACGAGCACCGCGCGGTTGTCGGGGCGCAGACGGGCCTTGGCGACCTCCCGCACCTCCTCGGGCGTCACGTCCAGCACCCGCTGGACGGCGGTGAGGGCGAGCTGCGGATCGCCGAACAGGACCGCGAAGCGGCACAGTTCGTCGGCGCGCCCGGCGACCGTGCCGAGACGGTCGAGCCACTCGCGCTCCAACTGGGCCTGCGCGCGCTCCATTTCCTCCGCCGTGGGGCCCTCCTCGGCGAACCGGGCGAGCTCCTCGTCGATGGCGGTCTCGATGACGGGCACCTCGACGTCGCCGGACGTCTTCACGTCCAGCCAGCCCAGCGAGGGGGCGCCGGCGAGGCGCAGCAGGCCGAAGCCGGCCGCCACCGCCGTGCGGTCGCGGCGCACGAGCCGGTTGTAGAGGCGGGACGACTCGCCGCCGCCGAGCACCGTGAGCGCCAGGTCCGCGGCGTCGCACGCGCGCGTGCCGTCCTCCGGCAGCCGGTAGGCGGCCATCAGGGCGCGGGCGGGCACCTCCTCCTCGAGGACCTCGCGGAGCTGCTCGCCGATGACGTCGGGCAGGCCGCCGTCGCGGGGGGCGGGCTTGCCGTCGTGGCCGGGGATGGAGCCGAAGTACTTCTCGACCCACGCGAGGGTCTGCTCCGGGTCGATGTCGCCCACCACGGAGAGCACCGCGTTGTTGGGCGCGTAGTACGTGCGGAAGAACGCACGCGCGTCCTCCAGCGTCGCCGCGTCCAGGTCGGCCATCGAGCCGATCGGCGTGTGGTGGTACGGGTGGCCCTCCGGGTAGGCGAGAGCGGTCAGCTTCTCGAAGGCCGTGCCGTAGGGGACGTTGTCGTACCGCTGGCGGCGCTCGTTCTTGACGACGTCGCGCTGGTTCTCCATCGACTCGTCGTCGAGCGCGGTGAGCAGGGAGCCCATCCGGTCCGCCTCCAGCCAGAGGGCGAGCTCCAGCTGGTGGGCGGGCATGGTCTCGAAGTAGTTGGTGCGCTCGAAGCTGGTGGTCCCGTTGAGGGACCCGCCCGCGCCCTGGACCAGTTCGAAGTGCCCGTTGCCCTTGACCTGCCCGGATCCCTGGAACATCAGGTGCTCGAAAAGGTGAGCAAGGCCGGTACGCCCCTTGACTTCGTGGCGTGAGCCGACGTCGTACCAGAGGCACACCGCCGCGACGGGGGTCAGATGGTCCTCCGACAGCACCACGCGCAGCCCGTTGGCCAGGCGGTGCTCGGTCGCTGTCAGGCCCCCGGAGCCTGCCTGGGCTGTGGCCGTGTGACCCATGGGCATGTACGTCCCTTCCGATCGCGGACGCGGTCGTCGAAACCGCGGTTTTCCTGCCGGTCCTGCCACTGTATGCAAGCGTGCGGACGGTCGGCGAAGTTCCCGGGCGACGTACGCCGAGAGCGAGATCGCGTAGCCTGCGGGCAGCCGTGGAGGAGGTGCCTTCGCGTGCCGGCCCGGACGGCCGACGCCGGGTCCTCGCCCGCTCTGTCAGTGCCACGGTCCACAATGGTCCGCATCAGATCCCGTCACACGCCCCAGCAAGGAGCCGGCAGCGATGGCCCGCCGCAGCACGAAGACCCCGCCGCCCGACGACTCGTACGAGGAGCGCATCCTCGACATCGACGTCGTCGACGAGATGCAGGGCTCCTTCCTCGAGTACGCGTACTCGGTCATCTACTCCCGCGCCCTGCCGGACGCCCGTGACGGCCTGAAGCCGGTGCACCGCCGCATCGTCTACCAGATGAACGAGATGGGCCTGCGCCCCGAGCGCGGCTACGTCAAGTGCGCCCGCGTCGTCGGCGAGGTCATGGGCAAGCTGCACCCGCACGGAGACGCGTCGATCTACGACGCCCTCGTGCGCATGGCCCAGCCGTTCTCCATGCGGCTGCCGCTGGTCGACGGCCACGGCAACTTCGGCTCGCTGGGCAACGACGACCCGCCGGCCGCCATGCGGTACACCGAGTGCCGTCAGGCCGCGGCGACGAGCCTGATGACGGAGTCGATCGACGAGGACACGGTCGACTTCGCGCCCAACTACGACGGCCAGGAGCAGGAGCCGGTCGCGCTGCCCGCCGCCTTCCCGAACCTCCTGGTCAACGGCGCCTCCGGGATCGCGGTCGGCATGGCCACCAACATGCCGCCGCACAACCTGGGCGAGGTCGTCGCGGCCGCCCGCCACCTCATCCGGTATCCCGGCGCGGACCTCGACGCCCTGATGAAGTTCGTCCCCGGCCCCGACCTGCCCACCGGCGGCCGCATCGTCGGCCTCTCCGGCATCCGGGACGCCTACGAGAGCGGCCGCGGCACCTTCAAGATCCGCGCCACGGTGGCGGTGGAGACCGTCACGGCCCGCCGCAAGGGCCTGGTCGTCACCGAACTGCCCTTCACGGTCGGCCCCGAGAAGGTCATCGCGAAGATCAAGGACCTGGTCGGCTCGAAGAAGATCCAGGGCATCGCGGACGTCAAGGACCTCACCGACCGCGCGCACGGCCTGCGTCTCGTCATCGAGATCAAGAACGGCTTCGTGCCGGAAGCGGTCCTGGAGCAGCTCTACAAGCTGACGCCGATGGAGGAGTCCTTCGGCATCAACAACGTGGCACTGGTCGACGGACAGCCGCTCACGCTGGGCCTGAAGGAACTGCTGGAGGTCTACCTCGACCACCGCTTCAACGTCGTGCGCCGGCGCAGCGAGTTCCGCCGCACCAAGCGCCGCGACCGGCTGCACCTGGTCGAGGGTCTGCTGACGGCGCTCGTCGACATCGACGAGGTCATCCGGCTGATCCGCTCCAGTGACAACAGCGCGCAGGCCAAGGAGCGCCTGATCGAGCGCTTCTCGCTGTCGGAGATCCAGACCCAGTACATCCTGGACACGCCGCTGCGCCGCCTGACCCGGTTCGACCGTATCGAACTGGAGGCGGAGAAGGAGCGGCTCAACGAGGAGATCGCCGAGCTGACCCGGATCCTCGAGTCGGACGCGGAGCTGCGCAAGCTGGTCTCGGCCGAACTGGCCGCGGTGGCCAAGAAGTTCGGCACCGAGCGCCGCACAGTGCTGCTGGAGTCCTCGGGCTCCACCGCCGCGGCCGTGCCGCTGCAGGTCGCGGACGACCCCTGCCGCGTACTCCTGTCCTCCACGGGCCTGCTGGCCCGCACCGCGAACGCCGAGCCGTTCGCCGACAGCTCCGAGGACACGGACGACCGGCGCACCAAGCACGACGTGATCGTCTCGGCCGTCCCCGCCACCGCGCGCGGGGAGATCGGCGCGGTCACCTCGGCGGGCAGACTGCTGCGGATCAACGTCGTCGACCTGCCGCAGCTCCCCGACACCGCTTCGGTGCCCAACCTGTCGGGCGGCGCCCCGCTGGCGGAGTTCGTCTCCCTGGAGGGCGACGAGACGGTGATCTGCCTGACCACGCTCGACGAGTCGTCCCCCGGTCTGGCCATCGGCACGGAACAGGGCGTCGTCAAGCGGGTCGTGCCCGACTACCCGTCCAACAAGGACGAACTGGAGGTCATCGGCCTCCGGGACGGCGACCGGATCGTCGGCGCCGTCGAGCTGCGCACCGGCGAGGAGGACCTGGTCTTCATCACCGACGACGCCCAACTGCTGCGCTACCAGGCGGCACAGGTGCGGCCACAGGGCCGTCCGGCGGGCGGTATGACGGGCATCAAGCTCACCGAGGGCGCCAGGGTGATCTCGTTCACGGCCGTGGATCCGGCGGCGGACGCGGTCGTCTTCACCATCGCGGGCTCGCGCGGAACGCTGGACGACTCGGTCCAGACGACCGCCAAGCTCACCCCGTTCGACCAGTATCCGCGCAAGGGCCGGGCCACCGGCGGCGTGCGCTGCCAGCGGTTCCTGAAGGGCGAGGACTGCCTGTCCCTGGCCTGGGCGGGTCCCGTCCCGGCCAAGGCGGCGCAGAAGAACGGTCTGCCGGCCGACCTCCCCGAGATCGACCCCCGCCGAGACGGCTCGGGCGTGTCCCTGCCGAAGACGGTCGCGGTGGTGGCGGGACCGGTCTAGATCGGGACTTCGGGCCGCTCGGAATCCTCGGGGTCGACGAGGTCCCCGGGGTTCTCGAGATCCTCAGGGTTCTCGAGATCCTCGGGGTCCTGGACGTAGCGCAGCACGCCCCACATCTCGTGTTCGCCCGCGGGCGGGGCGTCGCTCACGCAGGCCTCCAGCGCCCCGCCGACGGCGGCGGCGTCGATGCCGGAGCCGATGAGGACGAGCTCGGTGCGGCGGGGGTCGTCGCCGGACGGCCAGGGCTCAGGGTGGAACCGGAGAAAGCGCCCGACAGCGTGTACGGCGTACCGGTTGACCGGATCATGTGGACCGAAGTCAACGTATCCCTTGATCCGGTACAGCCCTTCCGGCCGGCTGTCCAGGAAGTCCATCAACCGTCGCGGCGCCAACGGCACTTCGGAGGTGAACGAAACGCTGTCGTAGGCGGTGTGAAGGTGCTCGGCGTGGTCGTCCGCGTCACGGTCGTGCAGGTCGTCGAAGGTCAGCTGCCCGACGCGCTCCTCACTCGGTCTGCAGTCGAAGAGGAACTCCGGGTCGATGCGGCCATAGGTGGCGGGGACGACGGCAGCGCCGTCGGTCAGCGAACGCACCAGCTCCAGCACCCGGTCGGCGTCGGGCGCGCGGTCGAGCTTGTTGACCACGACCAGGTCGGCCAGGCCCAGGTGCCGGTCGATCTCGGGGTGCTTCACCCGGGTGTCGTCGAACTCGGCCGCGTCGACGATCTCGACGAGTCCGCCGTACACGATCCGCGGATGGTCGGTGGCCAGCACCATCCGCACGAGTTCCTGCGGCTCCGCGAGACCGCTCGCCTCGATGACGACGACGTCGATGCCGACGGCCGGACGGGCCAGTCGTTCGAGGTAGGCATCGAGCTCACTGCTGTCGACGGCGCAGCACAGGCAGCCGTTGCCGAGGGAGACCGTGGAGTCGCCCAGCGCACCGGCCACCGCCATGGCGTCGATCTCGATGGCGCCGAAGTCGTTGACGATCGCGCCGATCCGGCTGCCTCCGCTGCGGTGCAGCAGATGATTGAGCAGGGTCGTCTTGCCGGAGCCGAGGAATCCGGCGAGCACGACGACCGGGATCTGCTGCGGACTGCGACTCTGCGACACGTACGTACGACCTCTCTTGCGCCTGCTTCTGCACCGGTTCGCGGCCCGGTGCACCCACGGGACGGACCGCGGCCCAGAATACGAGCCGACCAGGCCGCCGCGGCTCCACGCCCGCTGTTCACCGCCGGCCCCCGCCCGCCGCGCCTGGCCCGGGGCGACGGTCCGGGTCGACGGTCCGGGTCGACGGTCCGGGTCGACGGTCCGGCGACGGGGGCACGCCCCGCCCTGGAACTCCGTTGTCCACAGGCGCGGATTCCACACCTGCGCCAGTCGATACCGTGATCCCCATGCGCGATCAGGAAACCGGCCCCGGCCACCCCGAACGACGGCTGAGCACCAGGGAGGTCGCTGACCTGCTCGGGGTGAAACCCGACACCGTCTACGCGTACGTCAGCCGCGGCCGGCTGAGCAGCAGACGCGCGCGCGGCGGCCGGGGCAGCACCTTCGACGCCCGGGAGGTCGAGGCTCTCGCGCGGCGCACCAGGCGCGAGGGCGGCGGTCCCGGTGCGGAACCGTCCGTGCGCACGCGTCTCACCCTCATCGACAAGGACCGCTACTACTTCCGGGGCGTCGACGCGGTCGCCCTGACGGCCCGCCACTCCTACGAGGAGGTCGCCGAGTGGCTGTGGACGGGACGGCTCCACGAGGGGGCCGTCTTCACCGCGCCGGAGGCGTCGGTCGAAGCCGCCCGCCGTGTCGTGGACGCCCTGCCCGAACACACCGGCCCCACCGACCGGTTGCGGGTCGCGGCCGTCGCCGCGGCGGCCGCGGACCCGCTGCGATTCGACCTGTCCGAGGAAGCGGTACTCGCCACCGCGCGCGTCCTGATCCCCACCCTGGTCGCCGCTCTGCCTCCCAAGCGTCACACCCACCGCGACGGCGACTCCCTCGCGGGCCGTCTGTGGGGGCGGCTCAGCGGGCGGCCCGCCGGCAAGGCGCAACTGCACGTCCTGGACACGGCTCTCGGTCTGCTCGCCGACCACGATCTGGCCGCCTCGACGCTCGCGGTGCGCGTCGCCGCCTCGGCCCGCGCGCACGCCTACGCGGCCGTGTCCGCCGGGCTCGGCGTGATCGAGGGGCCCTTGCACGGCGCGGCCGGCGGGCTCGCCCACCGCATGCTGCTCGACGTCCTGGACCTCGGCAGCGCGGGTCCCGTGGTCGCGCAGGAACTGCGGGCCGGCCGTCGCATCCCCGGACTCGGCCATCGGCTCTATCCCGGTGAGGATCCACGCGCGCGTGCC